>CAZWSC010000118.1:0-9437 GCA_964636385.1 uncultured bacterium | reverse complement strand
CCTGCCTATGTGCCGCATGACTGTCGAATGGGAGACACCGAGGGTGCGTGCTATCTGCCTGAGCCCTGCTCCTGAGACTGCCGGCACACGCAAGTTCCGGGCCCACTAAAGATGCAGTTTTGGGTCCAGAAGGTTTTTGCTTCCGGCTTGCCGCGCTCCCCGTATAGTATCTGGACTCGAGAATACTGGCGGAGGGAAACCGAGGACCCGCCGGCGGCATTCGACGACAGGAGCACCAGGGACGGCAGGGTTTGCGGACGGCCGCGCCGATCCATGAAGAGGCAGGGAGCGCCATCGTGTTCGCGGGAGGTGCACGCCGTGAGGATTTCTCCACTCGACATCAGGAAGCAGACCTTTAAGAAGACCATGAGAGGAGCGGATCCGGACGAGGTCCGCATCTTTCTTGAACTCGTCGCGGCCGAGTACGAGAAGGTGCTTCAGGAAAACGCCATGATGGCCGAGCGGATGCGCCATCAGGACGACCGACTCGTCGAGTATGGCGAGCTTGAGAAGGGGTTGCGTAACGCCCTGGTCACTGCGGACCGGATCGCCAGCGAGTCGAGGTCGGCGTCCGAGCGGGAAGCGCAGAGGGTCCTGCAGGACGCAAGCATCCGCGCCGAGCGGATTCTGGAAGGTGCCCGCGAAAGGCTTCAGGGGCTCATCCGGGAGATAGAGGCGCTGCGGGGTAAGCGCGAGGCATTCCTGCGCCGCTTCCTGACCCTCATCCAGTCGCAGATCGGTGTTGTGGCAGAACACGCCCAGGATCCGGATGAGGTCGAGGCCATGCGGCGCCAGGTTGAAGCTCTGCTGAATGAATCCCGCGTCGTTGTCCAGGCCGCAGGCGAGGCTTCTCCGGAGGACACGTCGATGGCGGATGATCCAGGCCGGCATTCCCTGGAGGACGAGGTTCCCCGTCCGGACGGGCGTGCAGTCAATGACAGGCACGACTGGATCGAGCAGCGTCTCGATCCGATATCGACCGGCTCGGATGATGAAGCTGGAAATGGACACCCCGAAAACAGGTCGGTCCCTCGTGGATTGGGGCGACTGCTCAGAGGCCGTCAGGCCCGGCTCCCCCTGGACGCGAAGGCGGAACACGAAGAGGGGGAGCCCGAAGGAGATCCTGAGCTCTCCCGGCAGGATGCCAAGGCATTCTTCCCGCTGCGTCAGCGCCGGGAGGGGTTCTTCGAGATATCCGCATCCGAAGAGGAGGATCGGATACGTCAGGAGCAGGAGTAACGGCCCGATCACCGGACTCGCTGCAGATACGGCGCCGGGAGGGATGAACGGCCAGACAACCTGGGAGGCTCATGCACGACGGCTACTTTGAACAGATTCAGGAGGCGGCGGACCATATCCGCGCAATCTACCCAGAGCCTCTGTCCGCCGGCCTCATCCTGGGCACGGGGCTTGGCAGCATGACGGGCAGGATCCAGATCGAAGCCAGGGTTCCTTATGGGGAGATTCCCCACTTCCCGGTCTCCACCGTGGAGGGGCATGCCGGGGAGTTGACCTTCGGTGAAATCGGCGGGAAGCCCTGTGCGATCATGAACGGGCGCGTGCACTACTACGAGGGCTACACGATGAAGCAGGTTGCCTTCCCCGTGCGCGTTCTACGGGCCCTGGGTGCCGACCTTCTGGTAGTCTCCAACGCTGTCGGCGGCATGAACGGCCAGCTGCGAAGGGGCGACATCTTCATAACGGCTGACCACATCAACCTTATGGGCGACAACCCACTGATCGGCCCGAACGACGATCGCCTCGGCCCAAGGTTCCCGGACATGTCCGAGCCATACGACCGGGGTCTTGTGGATCTGACCGAACGCATCGCTCTTGAAGAGCAGATCCCTTTGCGCAAGGGTGTCTTCGTTGCCGTGGCGGGGCCGAACCTCGAGACGGCCGCGGAGTACAGGTTCCTCCGGATGCTGGGGGCTGATGTCGTGGGGATGTCCCTGGTACCTGAGAACCTGGCGGCCGTGCACGGTGGCATGAAGGTGCTGGCCCTGTCCGTCGTCACGGACATGGGCCTGCCGGATGCCCTGGAGCCCGTGGACATCGCCAGGATCCTCGGGACGGCGGCCGAGGCGGAGCCGCGACTCACCCGTCTCATAGCAAGGGTTCTGGAATCGTTGAACTGACTCAAACATGGAGCGCGACGCCCTTGAAGAAGAAGGACAGAGAGTACTTCGCGAAGCGCCTCGAGGAGGAGTTGGCCAGGCTGGCAAGCCAGGGGGGCGCCCTCGGCCGGTCGTTGCGCCGTGAGTCACTGAAGGAGTCCAGCGGGGATCTCTCCGCCTACTCCATCCACATGGCGGACATAGGCACGGACGCAATGGAGAGGGAGAGAGACCTGATGCTGGCTTCCTCGGAGTCGCGCACCGTGAACCTGATCCGGGCAGCGTTCAAGCGTCTCGAGGATGGTTCGTACGGCGACTGCGAGGAGTGTGGCAAGCCAATCCCGAAGAAGCGTCTCGAGGTGATCCCGTACGCCCGGTTCTGCACGGGCTGCCAGGACAGGCTGGAGAAGTCCGGCAGTTGAGCGACCGGCGTCTCAGCAGGGTGTTCTACGCCGCAGCAGTGGCGACACTGATTGTGGATGTCATTACCAAGCTTATGGTCTACCACAGTATGACACTGGGTGGACCGTCGATTGCAGTTCTCGGCGACTACGTCCGTCTGACGTACATACAGAACCCGGGCGCCGCCTTCAGCCTCTTCCAGGGAAGCCGCTGGTTCTTCGTTGGCGTCTCCCTTCTCTCCATGCTGCTGATACTTGCCCTCGTCATGAGCGGCCGGTACCGGGCTCTCAGGATGCAGGCGGCCTTCGGGCTCGTTCTCGGAGGTGCGATCGGCAATCTGATCGACCGTCTCTGGCTGGGAAAGGTCATTGACTTCCTTGACATCGGCTTGGGTGCGACCCGCTGGCCCATCTTCAACGTGGCCGACATCGGAGTTACGGTTGGTGTTCTCCTCCTCCTGATGGGCCTGATCAGGGCACCCGGGGAGAGTCGATGACTCCTCCGCAGGTCTTCCGGACGGGGCCGGAAGACTCAGGGAAGCGCCTCGACAGGTGGCTGGCCGGCCAGTATCCCGTGCACTCGAGGACCAGGGTGCAGTCCTGGATCCGGGATGGGCTCGTGAAGGTGGACGGCGAGGTCCCGCGTCCCGGGCGAATCCTCTCGCCGGACCAGTACGTGGAGGTCGAACAGCCGCCTGCTCCTGAAGCAGTCCTGAAGCCTGAAGCGATCCCCCTCGCGGTTCTCCATGAAGACACGGATCTGGCTGTTGTCATCAAGCCGGCCGGCCTGCAGGTGCATCCCGGCGCCGGTCCGCCACGCCCGACACTCGCGCATGCGCTTCTGCACCGATGGCCGGACTGGCGTCCGCCGGGATCGCCCGAGAGGCCCGGGATAGTGCATCGGCTTGACCGGGACACATCCGGGCTGCTCCTCGTAGCGCGGACCGATCTCGCCTACCAGTCCCTGATCCGCAGCATGCAGTCACGCGAGGTGTCGAGGCGGTACGTTGCGCTGGTCTGGGGCGATCCCGAGGGACTCGGCGGGGAGATCGACGCTCCGATCGGGCGATCCAGTCGGGATCGCAGGCGGATGGCGGTCCGGCGCGACGGCAGGCAGGCGCGAACACGGTGGCGCATCCTCAGGCGTTTTGGTACTGTCTCGCTTCTGGAGATAGTATTGTGGACCGGCCGCACCCATCAGGTTCGCGTGCATTGCAGGCACATCGGGCATCCGGTTTTTGGTGACCCGGTGTATGGTGGAACGAGGGAGTGGCTGGACCGATCTCCGGCGGAGAAGCGTTCCCGTCTGGAATACTGGTTGCGGCGGTTGAACCGGCAGGCGCTCCATGCGTACCATCTGGCTTTCCGTCACCCGGCGGACGGGGCTCTGATGCGCTTCGAGGCGCCTGTGCCCGGTGACATGAACCGGCTACTGAGCGATCTGACCATGGAGGATTCGGCACGATGAAGATGACGCAGGAAGTGAAGGGCGATGTCGCGATTCTTCGCCTGTCCGGCCAGTTGATGGGCGGCCCCGATGCGGACGCCGTCCGCGAGACCATTCTTTCGACCCTCAACCAGGGGTACAAGAAGATCATCATTGATCTTGCGGATGTCTCCTGGGTCAACTCCACCGGTCTCGGGATCCTGATCTCCAGCCACGTCACCGTGTCCAACAACGGCGGAATGGTCAGGCTCATGCGGGTCTCGAAGAGGATCTCGTCGATCTTCATGGTCACCCGTCTGAACACAGTCTTCGAGAGCTACGATGACGAGGAGTCGGCCCTGAAAAGCTTCGAGGGCTGAGCCCGGCGAGGAGCGCGTTATGGCGACGGATCCGGATTGCACCTGCGATGGCGTGGATGCAGGCCAGTACATCGGGCTGTCGATTCCCAGCCGGATGGAGCTTCTGGCCGTACTGGATGGCCTTGTCACCGCCATTGCCGGGCAGATGAGCTTCGACGAGGAGGCCACCATTGAGCTTGCCACCTCCGTGATCGAGGCCGGGACGAATGCGATCCAGCACGGCCACCAGCATGACCAGTCCAAGACGGTCGTTTTCCGCTTTTACCTCGGGGACGAAGCCCTGGATGTCTGGGTCGCCGACCATGGACCGGGGTTTGATGTCGCCTCGGTCCTCAACTCTGATCCGACCCGTCCCGAGGATCTGCTCAAGTCCAGGGGCAGGGGCATCTTCATTATGCGGGCCATGATGGACCTGGTGGAGTTCGAGGTCGTTCCCGGCCGGGGAACGGTCGTCCATCTGGTCAAGAACAGACGCGGGGGCAACGGCTCGAGGCCGTAGCCTGCTGTCTGCTCCGATCTCGTGTCACTCCACTCTCCTTCAGTTCCGCCGGGTCCCACACCCGAACAGAGCAACTCCCGCCCGGGTTGTGTCCTGGCGCTCGATGTGGGACTGCGCCGCACCGGCCTCGCGCGGAGCGATCCCGATCGCCGGATAGCCCTGGGCCTGCCGACCTTCGAGGCCGCACACGGCAGATCGATAAGGAAGCACATCCAGGCTCTGTACGAGGAGGAGCCCTTTACCGGTGTTGTCATAGGTCTGCCGTTTCACACGAGTGGCCGCCCCGGGGATCTCGCAGCCACAGTCCGTCGCCTGGGCCAATGGATCACCGGGACGTTCGGGGTACCTGTCGCGTACCAGGACGAGCGGTTCACGACCGAAGAGGCAGCCGGCCTCATCCGGGAGGCTCCCAGGCGTGTGCGTTCGGAAAAGGGAGTCCGCGACCGGCTCGCCGCACAGATCATCCTCCGCGAGTTCCTGGCCGCCGGATGCCCGTTCCGGGATGCTGAGGAACAGCGATGAGCGGCGTCCGGGGCATGCTCGCCGGCGCTGGAGTACTCCTGGGGCTGGCCATCCTGTCCGCAGCCGCCGGTGTGTGGATCTGGGAGCGGGAGATGGATGCCACGATCCCCGTTCCCTCATCGCGGGAGAGGTCGCGCCTCCACATAGATCCAGGTGACAACCTGACGCTGGTGGCGCGACGCCTGGAGACCATGGGCTGGATGCGATCCTCCTGGGCCCTGAGACTCCACGGCCGGATCCACGGATGGGACAGGAACCTGACGCCGGGATTCTATCTCCATCATCGGGGGGAAAGGGTTAGCGGCCTGATAGAACGCCTGAGGACCGGCTCCATCGGGCGGTTCAGGATTACGGTTGCTGAGGGCCGGCGAGTGGATCATGTCCTGCCGGTTCTGGCGGATTCGGCGTGGGTACCGCTGGAAGATCTGCAGGCGATTGCGCAGGACGAGGCCTGGCTGGAATCCCTGGGAGTACCCGGGCCGGGCCTGGAAGGGTACATCCTGCCTGAGACCTACTGGCTTCCCAGGGGGCTGGCTGCGGGGCACCTGCTTGAGCCGATGGTCCGGGCGGGGCTGACCTTCTGGCGGGATTCACTGAAGGCCGGGGCAGAGGAGCTTGGGCTCACACGCAACGAGCTGTGGACCCTTGCGTCCATCATAGAAGCTGAGGCCGTGCTCGACCGCGAGCGACCGCTGATATCCGCGGTGTTCTGGAATCGGATCCGCAGGGGGATGCGTCTGGAGGCTGATCCAACCGTTCTGTTCGCTCTGGGCCGGGAGCCCGGGAGATTGCTCTACTCGGATCTGCATGTTGAGTCTCCATACAACACTTACAGGAATGTCGGCCTTCCGCCCGGTCCGATTTGCTGTCCCGGGAGGGCAAGCCTCCTTGCCGCACTTCGGCCGGAACCTGGATTCGATGCGCTGTTCTTCGTGGCCAGGGGGGATGGATCCCATGTATTCTCCAGAACGCTGGCCGAACACAACAGGGCTCGTCGGGAAGTTCGGAGGGCGCGAGGTCGATCCGGGTAGGTACTGTCGTGAAACGGAGGATAATTCGGGAATGGGATGCATTGATCGAATGAACTCGTTGCTCGCTGCACAACTCCCGGGTCTCATGATCGCCGTGGCTGTACTGTGCTGCGCCTGTGTCCTCTTCGACGCACCCGCATCGGCGGGCTTTGATGCCGCGGAGTCCGTGGACAATCCGGCGATCAACTCAGGGGGGGTTCTGCTCCTGCATGTTGAGGGCCCTTACGAGTTGGGAGATTACCGGATGTGCGGCTCTCTTTCGCTGGAGTCTCCGGATCAGGCGGTAACCCGCCTGCCGGGGGATGGCAAGCCTTACCTGGTTGGCTGCTATGCGGTGTTTTCGCCCGACGTTCCGGTTCAGCTCAGGGTCGCAACTCTCGGGATAAGGTACACCTCCAACGTCAGGGTGATCAGCGTGGGTGCCTGCAACGAAGGCTCCGTCGTCATTCCAGGGATGGAGTGGCCGGCATCCGGGGGTGGCATCGCCGTGCCTTTCCTTGAAGATGCTCTCAGAACCGATGAGCTCAATCCGATCCATTGGTTTGCAGTGATGTCAGATGGTCCCGGATACTTCGAAGTCACCCCTCACCCGGTCTACAGGCACGCCGGAACATTCGCCTTGGACATCCCGCCCATAGAAGAGCCGATCACCGGATATGGCCGGATCGGTTTCGATCAGGATGGCCACACTCCCATGCCGGGTGAGCGTCATGTTCGGGGGGTGTGCTGCACCCCGGACGGTTGCTTCATCGTCAGCGAGCTGGAGTGCGATCACTACGAGAGCGTCTTCCTTGGTCCTGCTGCCACATGCGAATCAAGGCCTTGCGGGGATCATGCGCTTCGGGGAGGGTGCTGTCTGGCGGATCGGTGCGAGATGCACACCTGGATGAACTGCGTGCTGCTTGGCGGTCACTTCCTTGGTGAGGGTGTTCCATGCGATTCGCTGCCGTGTCCTGCTCAGGACATGTCGCCGGATGAGGGTTTCTGATATGGCCGATCGCAAGACAGGAGGGCGCCCTAGGCCTGGAGCCGGTTCCCGGCAGGAAAGGACACGGCGCCCGGTCAAGGCGCTGGGTCGATCTGCCGTCTCGTCTCAGGTGCTGGTTCTTGGGCGGAGGAACTGGCTTCTCCTGGGATCGGGCATTCTCGCAAGCCTGGCCGGATTCGGCTTTCTGGCTGCCGGCGACATCACAGTTGCTCCTGTTCTCCTTCTGGCCGGCTATGCTGTGCTGATTCCCATGGGACTGGTGGCAGGCTCCTCGGGCGACGACGGAGGAGGCGAAAGAGCCGGACCGGGCGAGGAGATTGGGTCTTGAACTCATGGAGATGCAGGGTGGTCCTGACTACGGGTCCCGGCCGGTAGGGGACCACCGGACTCCAGCGGTCAGGTTGTCAGAGACAGGGCGAATAGCTCAGCTGGTTAGAGCACCTGCCTTACAAGCAGGGGGTCACAGGTTCAAATCCTGTTTCGCCCAATAGGATACAGGCGTCGGAGCGGGTATCTGGTCCGGCGCCTGTACTCTCAGGCACAGGCAGTTCCACCGGATGGCCATCCCCTTCTTTCGAGATCGTACAGTCCAGTAGTGAGTTACGGATGCAAGGCCCAAGAGTGACAGCTGCTAACTGGTTAGGTGCCAATGTGCTCCCATATCGTTTATGTTCAACGCTGATCTCTCAGGGACACCGGAAGGAGCAGAACAAAACGATTGACCGATCATTGGGTTGTTGGTAGAATTGTACTCGTGCAAGCCAGAGGTGGAGGATGAGCGGAGTGGCTGTCTGTAAGAGGCCGAATCGCTTCGCGAGTCCCGGTTTGGACCGTAACATCTAGTCAGGGGAATCGTCGACCCAAGTGTTCTCATCTCGCAGCAACATCGGTCAATAGGAGGTCTATTCAGATGAAGAAGCTACTTTCCGCGCTATTCGTGCTTGCACTGTGTTCCAGTGTCGCGATGGCAAGCGTTCCAGATCCAAGCAACTGCGAAGTCACGCCGGACCAGAACAATGGTGTGATGGTTTGTCCCGATGGGAACTTTCCCACGCCTCTTCCTGCCTCGGTAATCACGGTCACGGTCCGGAACTCTGCGAACAATCCGATCGAAGGCGCGATTGTCGAGGTTGATTTCCACAGCAACATCGAGATCTGCACATCATTCGAGAACGGCGTGCTCACGAATGCCAGCGGAGTTGCCCAGTTGACCCTCGCGGCTGCCGGCTGTGTCCACAACGTGCCCAATGCGGCTGTCGTAAGGGCCAACGGCATCATCATCCGGACCTTCAACTTCGTGAAGAGCCCGGCCAATGGCTCGGCCACCGATAATGCTCCGCTCAACACGGTCGGTACGGCCGCGCTCGTGGCGTTCGGTGGTGCGTTCAACGGGGTCACCACCAATCCTATCTGCATGGACCTGGATAACGATGGCGCTGTCGCTGTCAGTGACCTGGTTCCATTTGGTGTGGCCTATAACCGTGCATACAGCTGCACGCTGGACAACTGATTCAACCTGCCCGGCATTGCCGGGCTGGTCTCTGTAACGTAAGAGTTTTGTTGATGTCCTAAGTTCCGTGTAATGGGAATCCTCAAGGGTAGACGGGTGGATGGATAGAATGGTTCTTGGCACGGAGAGAACCGATTCTGTGAAACAACAACTGATGTAGCAACAGTCTTTGGTTTATCCAAGGAGGTTGAGAAGAAATGAAGAATGCTTTACTGATTGCAGCAGCTCTGCTCCTCGTGGCTGGATCGGCGATGGCCGCAGCGAACGCGGGTGGCGCGCTGGTGATTCACGGGAGTCCGGAAGGGCTCACATTCTGCGGTGATGAGCAGAGTGCCGAGCTTCCGGATGCCTGCGAGGATTTCGTGACCAGGATCGATGTTTCCGGGGGGCCTCTCGAAAACACGTTCTCCTGGATGGTGGTGGCGGTGTTTCCTGAGGGCTCAAGTCCTGAGTTGCGCGCCGCTGTCTTCGGCATTGAATGGACAGGTCTGTCCGGCGACCCCACGGTCATCAACTGTGGTGACTTCCTGATTGGCACAGGGGACTGGCCTGCTTCCGGGTCT
>CAZWSC010000117.1:0-38956 GCA_964636385.1 uncultured bacterium | reverse complement strand
TCCCTGGCGACGGGCCGGGGTGCCTGGACGAAGATTCTCCACCACAGCCCGAACATCCCCCAGGCCACCCTGGCCACGCGGGGGATGTTGAAGAACTGTGATCTCCCGTGCATGCGATGATAGTGCCGGACAGGAACTTCTTCGACACGGAATCGAGCCTGTGCCATTCGCGCCATCATCTCCACGCAGATCAGGCCTGAGTCCACGGTCAGCTCGATCTTCCGGAAGGGCTCACGCCGGATCAGGCGGAAATCGCAGTCCACGTCACGGACCCGGAGCCGGAAGATGGCGCGCGTGAAGTGATGGTAGATCCGGCCCACGACGGCACGATACCAGGGATCGGACCGGCGGATCTTGTAGCCGTTGACGAGGTCGGCGTCAGCCCGCTTTTCCCAGAGCAGGCGAAGCTCCCTGACGTCGTACTGGGCATCCCCGTCGGTGTAGAAGATGAATCTCTTGCGTGAGGTCTCGAAGCCGCTGCGAAGCGCTCCACCATAGCCCCTGTTGCGCTCATGCGTCACCGTGCGGAACGTGCCGGGGTAGAGGCGTTCCAGCTCCTCCAGGATCCGGGCAGTGTGATCGGGGCTGGCGTCGTTTACCACGACGATCTCGAAGTCCTCGGTCAGCTCCCTGGCCACGCAGTGCGCCAGGGTGACCATGGATGCGATCGTTCCCCAGTCGTTGTAGGCGGGGAAGAAGATCGTGAGGCTGTCTGTGCTGTTCTTTTCCAAGTGACGGAATCCTGATCGGACCTCTCTCGATGGGGGCATGGACCTTCCATGCCTCAGACTGGTTAACGGCCTGTTGCGGCTCTATCTGCACTCCGCATGGTCTGGCGCCACTTGTCAGGGCAACCTCGGAGAGGGTATCATGCGGACCGAATTCATGGGATGGCAACCCTGATCAGACAGGAGTAGAGAGATGCAGATCACTGACTCCCGCCCGGAGTGTAGTCCGGATCGAATCACGCCGCCGCTCACGGTCGTCGCGCGGCCGTCCCCGCAGTTCTCCACCCGCGGTTCACTCCGGGTGCTTCCGTCGGCCTGCAGAACCATCTCACTGGCCCTGGTGATTGCCCTGGCCGGGACAGGGTTTGTGGGAGGATGCGCGGAGCAGGAACCAAAGGGCAGATCTGTCGCCGTGACGGTTGGGGGGGTCCCCTTCCACCTGGACGAGTTCGAGAAGGCGTTCTGGGAGCACACCGTAGAGGAGGGGGTGCCCGCCGATACGAGCAGTCTTCGGGCCTTCGTGCCGGCCTACATCGATCAGGCCCTTCTCGAGGTGCTGGCCGCCGCCGAAGTCCAGGAGTTGCCGCCCGCTTCCGCTCAGAGGTTGGCGGATCATCGCGAGCGGGCAATGATAGAGGCCCTCCACAGGAAAGAGTTCCGAGAGGCTTTCGATGCCTCCCGCCAGGACCTGGAAAGCGCGTATGAACGGCTCGGCCGCCGCCTCAGGCTGGGATACATCTTCGTCCACGATCAGGAGGCCGCCGAGGGGATAATCAGCCGCCTCAAGCAGGGTGCCGCCTTTGCCGCGGTGGCTCGCGGTCAGAGCCAGGATGAAAGGAGCCGTGAAAGCGGAGGAGACCTGGGATGGCTGGATTACTATGACCTCCCGCTGGGTGTCCGGGACAAGGTCTTCAGCCTTCCGAAGGACGGGCTGGGAGGGCCGTATCCCTGGAGCCAGGGGTACCAGATCTTCAAGGTTATGGACGAGAAACCAAACCCGGCCAGGGGGGCGCTGGATGTGGAGCGGGTCAGGTTGGAGGCGGAGCTCAGCGCCGTCGCGGTACGTGAGGCACGTACGGAGTTCGAGGAGAATCTGCTGCGGAAGTACGGGTACACCGTGGATCCCGTGGAGGTAACGTGGATGACGGCCTTCCTCCGTGACCGGACTTCCACGCTGAAGCGATACGGAGAACCGGATTCTTCCGACGATGATGATCTCTCCGAGGCCGTCAGCAGGGTCCCGTGGACATCGAACCCCATTCCGGAGGCCGACAGCGATCGCGTACTCGCAACGATGAACGTACCGGACGGGGTCATACACCCGGTGCACGTGATTGACCAGCTGATGACACTTCCGGCAATCGGCTGGCCCAGGTTCGAGGACAATCGTGATGTGGAGAAGGTGCTCCGGGAGATTGCCCTCATCTGGCTGCAGCCGCGCGACGCCATGGCACAGGGGCTCGACCGGGATCCTGAGGTTGTCCGTGAGGTCGGGGAGCGCGAGAAGGAGATCCGCACCCGGGTGTTCTACAGGACGGAGGTGAGATCCAGGGCGATACCATCCGATGATGAGGTGCGCGCGACGTACGAAGCGAATCTGGATCAGTACTACATGCCCGAACAACGCCGGTTCGTTGCGATGGGATCCTCTTCCCGTGAAAATGCGGCGAAGGCCGCGCAACTCATGAGGCAGGGCATGTCGGTGGAACAGATCAGGGCCCGCCTTTCCCCGGAAGATGATTCGATCGAGATCATTGGCGGTAGAGGCACCCCGTTGATGGCCTACGGTTCGTCGCCAATGCTCGACGATGTGCTCTTCAGTCTTCCTCCGGGCGGCGTGTCCGAGCCGATACCGGTTGGTCAGTCGTTTACCGTGGCAAGGGTCCAGGAAATCGTGCCCGAAGGTACGCAGCCGTACGAAGAGGTCTTCAGGGACATCAGGCGGGAGATCATCGAGACCCGCGCCGATTCGCTGCTTCAGATCCTTCTTGATTCGCGGCGGGATGAGTTCCCTGTCGAGATCAACTGGGATGTTGTGATGCAGGCCAGGCTGGAGGCTCCGGAGTAGGGAGGGATGCCGGGTTCAAGGGAGGAGCGCGCGTTCAAGCACGCCCCTCCAGTGTTCCGCGAGCACGGCCTTCAGCACGATGTCGGCCAGGAACAGGCCGATGCTCCAGAGGAAGAGCCTGCGCACATTCTCCGGATTCCATGGTGCGCGTCTCAGGATGCGTGCCAGGAGGAAATCGGCTGCCGCGATCGATCCACAGACGAATCCGATGACGCGCAGGATCGACCACACCGGCCAGCCGAACAGGGTCCCCAGCACGGGACGCGCCCCCTCCAGCACCAGTGTTCCCACGTAGAAATTCATGTAGTTGAGCAGAACGCATCCCAGGGCAAGCCCGGCAAACCCCACCGTCATGAGCGACGCAACGAGAGTCAGCGCATAGTGCAGGAAGTGCTGTTGGATGAACTCCGATGGTTCGCCTTCGGGCCCACGGCCTGTGCGGATGAAGCGGAACATCTCGTCCCTGTACGAGCTTCCTGCAAGGATTCCCTCCGCCGCCGCCTCAGGAGCGTGGATCGAGATCTCGATCACGACGATCGACGCCATAAGGGCCCACGCCAGCATGTGTCCCACGGCGGTGCCCGGCCTGCCCCTGCGAAGGTCGATCCACAGCACCGGCCACACCAGGGCTGCCTGGATCACCGGAACCAGAATCGGAAGCCGCAGGAATATGGCCGCACCGCCGCCTGCGGCAGAGAGCGCCAGCCAGATCCAGACCCGCAGGCCGGCGGTCGCTCTCTCCAGGGCGGCTTCCATGGAGACTGGTCCGGACATGCGCACGGCTGCGTCTCAGTTGAACCAGTACTTGGCTGTATAGGAGACCATGAAACCGATCTGCAGGGCGAAAATCATCATGTACATCTGCCGCCAGGAGGGGTGGTTTTCAGTTCGGGCCAGTTCCTCGGGATCCCTGAGGACAAGGTAAACAGTGTACGCTCCCCAGAGCGCGAGTCCGAACCCGAGTATGTGGAGTAGAACAGGCAGTCCGGTGAGCCACCCCTGGTGCGCACCGAGGGGAATCAGCAGGAAAGGCAGGATGAAGAACGGGGATATCATCCACGCTGCAATCCTCGGGCCGTACCGGATCGGGAGTGTCTCACACCCGTCCGCGGCATCCCCCTTCATGTCCGCGAAGTCCTTGGTGGTAGCCGCGCCAAGCAGGAACACGCCGAAGATTGCGCCCACGAACCAGGCCTCGCCGGAATGCCCGCCCGGATCCGTCGTGAAGACGTTCGGGCGAACGGCGGACCAGCCCGCCACCCTCAACAGCACTCCCCGTGGGATTGCTATCGTGACATTGGCGGCTACGCCGTGGCGCTTCGTGCGGAACGGGGGAACGGAGTAGGCAACCGTGGCAACGGCGGCCACCATTGCCAGGACGAAACACTGCCAGTTCACCAGTGCGGCCAGAATGCCGGCGATGACGTACATTGCCACGGATACCCACGCAGCCTCGCGAATGCTCATACGCCCCGAGGGGATCGGACGACCCGGCTTGTTCATCCTGTCTGCAACGAGATCGTAGATCTGGTTGATTCCGTTGGATGCCCCATTCAGCGCTGCAGCCATGAGAGTGCCGAGAAGGATGTTCAGGATGACATCCCGGGTGAGGGAAATCGGTTCGCCCGCCCCCATGGCGGTTACCCCCCCGGAGATCATCCCGAGGGCCGGCGCTATCAACGTAAAGGGGCGCGCAAACTCCCAGTAAAGCGAAAGCCGTGTCTGCATGACGAGGATGGAAGGTAGCACACCTGGTATGAGGGCGTCAAAGTTCGAGGAACTGCACGTCGGTCCATGCTCCCGTCGACTCGTCCGGCCGGTTCCTTGACAGTCGGGCGGGCCCGTGTCACTATCAGACCATTCTGCGAGCTTTGCAACTGATTGGGGGACTGTCGATTCTGGCAATGATCCAGGGGGAGTGTCCAGGATGCAGGAGATAGGCTCAGTCAGGACCGGAGCCGGCGCGTCCAACACTGGAGAAGATGTGACTGGCCGGAACGAACTGCCGGGTATCGCAGTTCATACACAGTCGTTCTGTTCGGCTTGTCCCCATACCTTCAACCCGGAGGCGGGAAGATGATGCGGCGCCTGTTCTGTGTCCTTTTGATCCTGGCAGGCATCTCTGCAACCCCTGTTATTGGCGCGCCGGTCAGGATTGTGCACTCGGATTCGGACGGCGTGCTTCTGGATGTCTCGTCTCCGATCCCCGGGATCATCGCGTCTGGTCCGGGGGGTGAGGTGTCTGTTCATCTTCCCGGCTGGGATACCGTTTCCGAGCCCGGGGTTCCGGAGTTACCGCGGACCGGGGTCCGCCTGGCCCTCCCTCCTGATGCTGAAGCCCGGTTCACCGTGCGGATCATCTCGGAGCAGCTCATACCATCCGGCCCCCCCCGTCCTGTTCCCACGCCCCGGATCGATGTCGGCGAAGACGGATTCCCTGTTCATGAGGTTGAGATCATCCGTGACCCGGCGGCCTACTCGTCTGCCTATCCTCCCGTGTGGGCTGCCCCCGGCCCTGTGGCCTGGATGAGGCACCAGCGTGTGATTCCCTTGGAGATTCTGCCGTACCGGTGGGATCCGGCATCTTCGGGGATACGCGTTGCGACGCGGATGGAGATCGAGGTGAGTTTCGTGCCTGCCGGGAGGGGGGATCCGGGTCTGAAGGGTTCGTGGGGCGGGATTCCGTCCGTTCAGATGGCGGTGCCGGGTCCTGATCACGGCAGCTGGGATAGGATGTATGAGCGGTCGATTCTGAACCATGGGGATGCCGGGTCGTGGGCCCGTTACCCCCGGCGTTGGGATGCGCGGGTTCCCGGCAAGGGGATTGCGGTTGAAGCCGGCATGCGGATCGATGTGGAGCGTTCCGACATTCACCGTGTCAGGTATCAGGATCTTGTTGATGCAGGTTGGGACGTCTTTCAGCCTGCGGTTGCCGAGATGGCGCTTGTGGAGCGGTGGTTTGTGGAGACCGATCAGGAGGATCCCTTCCGTGAGGCTCCTGTTCCCATGTTCGTTGACGATGTGAACCGGGACGGGGTTTTCGGCCCCGGTGACTCCTTCTACTTCTTTGGCCTGACTTCGTGGGACAGGTACAGGATGGGGGCTGCGCAGAAGCGGTACGGACGCCGCAACTCATACATGCTGTTTCTGCGGCCTGAGGGCGGAGCGCGGATGGGGGAGCGGGGATCGTACCTGGATCAGGACGGCCTGACACCTGAAACCAGCTTCGTGTGGACGGACCATCTCGAGGGTGATGGGGTCTACATGAAAAATGCGGCGACGGATGATCTGCACGGTCCCAGCTTCCTCCACCTGGGGATTGAGTCGATCACGGTGGATCACTTCTGCTGGTTCGGGCGGGATGCGGGGAGGCACCAGGTGACCTTCGACCTGCCCGGAGTGCAGGATCTGCTGCGCCTCGATGTGAGCCTCCAGGGGGTCACGAGGCCGCCCGGGAACTTCCAGGCCAGGGTGACCATGCGCGTTGCTCCCGGCGGCGGCGGTTACGTTGATCTTCCGGGTCAGGTGACCGTGCCCCTTATGAGGAGAGAGCTTCGCACGTATGGTGTTGAAGAACTGGCGCCGCTGAATGTCTCGCAGAGCGGTAACAGCTTCGAGATGGAGATGGCGCCGGATGGTTACGGTGCGGCCGTTGACTGGATGAGGTGGACCTACCGCCGCTCCTTCAATGCCATGAACCGATACCTGGCGTGGAGCACCAACGGGTCGGCGGGGGTCAGGGAGTACCGGCTTTCCGGCTTCGGCGCGGCGGCTCCACTCCTGTTCGATGTCACCGACTCGACCATGGCCGGCCACGAGAGCGGTCCCGCCAGGCTGACTCACACTCCGGCGCAGTTCGGTGGTGGTGTGCTGCGCGTTCAGCTTGATCTGGGTGACTCGGGACGGACCCGGACTCTGATGGCGCTTGCTCCCGACCGGGCGTCGATTCCAGTGGAGATTCAGCCGGTATCGGGGGTGGATCTCGGCATTCCCCAGGGTCCGCGCGAGGATCTTCTGATCATCTGCCATCCCGGTTTTTCCGACGCCATCGAGCCCCTGGCACAGGCACGCCGGAGTCAGGGTCTGTTCGTTCGTACTGTCTCCGTCCTTGATGTTTATGACCAGTTCAACGGCGGGCGGCAGTGGCCCGAGGCGATCCGCAGCTACCTTCGTTACCTGTTCGGAACGCGGGTGTCGCCCCCTTCGTTCCTGCTTCTGGTCGGGGATGCGAGCAACGACTTCGGCGGGGTTCTGGATGTGAGCGGGCCGAACCTTGTGCCGACCCAGACCGTCTTTTCCCTGGCACATTCCGGGCAGGGTCCGGAGCTGGTATCCAGCGATCACTGGTTCGTCGATAACCTGGTCGGCACGGGTGAACAGTTGGATTTCCATCCGGACATGCACATCGGCCGGATCCCTGCGGGGACGGTCAGCGAGGTGGAGACCATGGTGTCGAAGATTCTGGAGTACGAGCGATTCCGGGACACCGACACCTGGCGCAGTCGTGGGCTTCTGATTGCCGATGACGAGTATTCGGGCGACACGGGGAGTTCTGCCGCGAACTACGCCTGGAAGGGAGACCCCCGGGGGAACCCCCGCAGATCCGGTGACTCGGTCTTCCGCTGGGCATCGCGGGAGGCCCGGTACCTGATACGCGAAGCCGCGGGTTTCACCGGGATGCGCGTCGACTCGTTCTACACCGCCGCCTACATGGACACGGTCGCCTGTCTGGGAAGGTGCGCCAGGTACGATTCCCTGGGCAGCAGTGAGTGCCGTGACTGGCGGTGCGACTTCAGTGACTGCGAGTACGCAGCCCCCTGCTACAGAAGCCCGGCCCCCTACAGGGAGAACTTCGACTACGGCTACTTCACCCTTTCGCCGGTGCTTCTAAGCACGATGAACATGGGACATCTCTTCGTGAGCTACCAGGGGCATGCCAACCGTTACCTCATAAGCCACGAGTACATCTTCTCCGACGATCCGGTTGTGCGTCAGGACACGCGCCTTCTCGAGAACTCCTCCCGCCCCTTTTTCTTCCTGGGCTTCAGCTGTCATCTCGCGGAGTTTTCCGGTCACGACGAGCGGGGAGACCCGCGCAGGGACTGCATTTCCGAGAAGCTGCTGTTCCTCGAAGGCGGCGCGGGGGCGATAGCCGCGCTTGCCTCCACGGCTTATGAGTGGGTCAGCGACAATCACCGCCTGAACCTGGCCCTGTTCCACGAGTGGTTCGTCAATCCGCCGACGGATGCGGATGGGCGTTCCCGCTGGTTGCTCGGGGAGATTGTCACGGCAGGCAAGTACAAGCTCGTGGAGGGAGGTTCCAGCCCGAACCTGTGGGGACCCGTGGCGACCTACCCGCTGCTCGGCGATCCGACCATGACGCTGGAAATGGCGCCGCCGCGTATCGAGGTTCTGGTCAACGGGGAGTCGTGGACCGGGGGAATGTGGGTGGAGGCTGCTGCCGCCACCGACACGCTGCACATCTCGGCCAGGATCCGGGACGAAGTGTCGCTCGATGGTTCGCTTTTCCGCGACGGCCTGGCAGTTCCCGACTCGCTCTACTCCCTGATTCCGGACCCGGACTTCCCGGGCAGCGACAGGCGGCTTCGGCTGGACTATTCGACCATCCTGATGCCCCCGGTCGAGGACTACGAGTACGAGATCAGGGCTGTGGACGGGACGGGGCGGGTCAGGTCGACCTATCTGCCTGTCCGGCTGGATGCCGGGTTCTGGTCCATCCGCGACGGAATCCACAGGGCCATCCGTCCGCAGGAGGCGCTGGAGGCGTCCGACACCGTTGTTGTCGCCCTGACTTCGCCTGTCGACCTTCAGGCGGAGGAAATCGGCCTGTGGCTCGGGGATGAGCCGATTCCACTGATTGAGCTGACATCCGGGGGACCGCGACAATGGGAGGTCATGGGGATCCTTCCGCACATCCTGACCGACGGCGCCCACAGGCTTGATCTTCGCGTCAGACGGGTGGATGGGGAGTATGCCGTACGTTCTGCGTCGTTCCGGGGGATGATGGAGCAGGACCTGCTCCTTGAGGTGTATAACTTCCCCAATCCGTTCGAGGAGAAGACTCGCATCTGCTACCGCCTGAGCCGCACCATGTCCTCGGCAAGGTTGCAGATCTTCACCCTGAGCGGAAGGAGGATCTGGTCGGCTGAGGGTCCCGCCAATGTGAACGACAACTGCGTCGAATGGGACGGCCGCGACAACGACGGCGACCAGGTTTCGAACGGGGTCTACTTCTACAAGGTTGAGGTGCGGACCAACGAGGGAAAGACACTCAGGAGAGTGGAACGGATGGCCAGAATCCGGTAATCCACAGGACGGCCGGGGCAATCGTTCAACGGAGGAGGGATGAATCCGGACCGGTTCACCATCAAGACAGGAGAGGCTGTTCAGGCGGCCCAGCGCGCCGCGAGGGAAGCGGGGCATCCGCAGCTTACGGCACTGCACATCCTGAAGGCCCTGCTGGAGCAGAGGGAGGGAACGACCGTTCCGATACTGGCCAGGCTCGAGGCTTCCCCGGGCAGGGTCCTTGATGCCGTGCGCCGGGAACTCGACCGGCTGCCCCGGGTCAGCGGCGATGCGCAACTCACCGCCTCCGCCGAGGTGCCGCGACTCTTCGACGCAGCCGAGCGGGAGGCGGAACGACTGAAGGACGAATACCTCTCCACGGAGCACCTGCTGCTTGCGATGACCGGCGGCGACGGCATGGGCAGAGCCGGCGAAATCCTGCGGGAGGCCGGGATCAACCACGAGGCGATCCTGCGGGCCCTGGGAGATGTGAGGGGTGGCGCACGGGTGCAGGACCCGAGTCCGGAGGAGAAGTTCCGGACCCTTCAGAAGTACTGCAGGGATCTAACAGAGGCCGCGCGCAAGGGCGAACTCGATCCTGTGATAGGCAGGGACCGTGAGATCCGCCGCACCACGCAGGTGCTTTCGCGAAGGCGCAAGAACAACCCTGTCCTGATCGGCGATCCGGGGGTCGGCAAGACCGCCATCGTTGAGGGGCTCGCCAGAAGGATCACGGCCGGAGATGTGCCCGAGGGGCTGAAGACCAAGCGCCTGCTTGCACTCGATCTCGGCGCCCTCGTGGCGGGGGCAAAGTACCGTGGTGAGTTCGAGGACCGTCTGAAGGCTCTGCTGAGGGAGATCCACGAAGCCCAGGGCGGGGTGATCCTCTTCATCGATGAGCTGCACACCCTCGTCGGCGCAGGAGCGGCGGAGGGGGCTGTCGATGCATCGAATCTCCTCAAGCCTGCCCTCGCCCGGGGAGAACTTCGGTGCGTGGGGGCGACAACCCTGGACGAGTACAGAAAACACATCGAGAAGGATGCCGCCCTGGAGCGGCGCTTCCAGCCAGTCCTCGTGGGCGAACCTTCCGTGGAGGACACAATCGCGATCCTGCGCGGGCTCAAGGAACGCTACGAAGTCCATCACGGGGTCAGGATCCAGGACCGCGCCCTGACGGCCGCCGCCCGTCTGTCGGATCGGTACATCGCCGACCGCTTCCTGCCCGACAAGGCGATCGACCTGATGGATGAGGCTGCCTCCTCCCTCCGGATGGAGATGGACTCGAAACCGCAGGAGATCGACACACTGTCCAGGAACCTCATGCGTCTGGAGGTCGAGCGCGAGGCCCTGAAGAGCGAGAAGTCGGATTCGGAGAGGCTCCGCGCCGTCGAGAAGGAGATCGCCGGGGCGAATGAAGAGAAGAAGCGGCTGACCCTGCACTGGGACCGCGAAAAGGAGCTGGTGGGGGATATCCGGGAAGCCCGGCTTGCGCTGGAGAGGCTGAATACCGAGATCGAAGCCGCGGAGAGAGAGGGGAACCTCGAGCGCATGGCGCGCATCCGTTACGGCCAGATCCCTGCTGAGCAGCAAAGGCTGAAGGAGGCCGAACTGCGCCTCGAGGAGCACCAGGCCGATCTGCGCATGCTCAAGGAAGAGGTGGACGCAGAGGACATCGCCGAGGTCGTCTCGCGGTGGACCGGGATCCCGGTCAGCCGGATGCTCGAGACCGAGATGGAAAAGCTCCTGCAGATGGAAGAGCGCCTGTCGATGCGCGTGGTGGGCCAGGATCAGGCCAAGATTGCAGTTGCAGAAGCGGTGAGGCGGGCCAGGGCGGGTCTTGCGCCGGAAGGGCGGCCGCTCGGTTCATTCCTCTTCCTGGGCCCGACGGGGGTGGGCAAGACGGAGCTCGCACGTGCACTGGCTGAGTTCCTCTTCGACGATGAAAACGCAATGGTGCGCCTCGACATGTCCGAGTATTCCGAGCGGCACTCGATCGCCCGCATGATCGGCGCACCCCCCGGATACGTGGGGTACGAGGAGGGAGGCGCCCTGACCGAGGCAGTCCGGCGCAGGCCATACTCCGTGATCCTGCTTGACGAGATCGAGAAGGCGCATCCCGAGGTGTTCAACATCTTCCTCCAGATCCTTGACGACGGCCGCCTGACCGACGGGCAGGGAAGGGTTGTCCACTTCGGCAACACCGTGATCATCATGACCTCCAACCTGGGAACCATGGAGATAGGGAGGGTGGAGGGAGAGCCCTCCGCAGAGTTGCGGGCGCGCGTTCAGCAGATTCTGCGCGCGCACTTCCGTCCGGAGTTCCTGAACCGCCTGGACGAGATCGTGATCTTCACATCGCTCTCCCGTGAGCAGCTTCGCCGGATCGTCGGGCTGCAGATCGGCCGGCTCAATGCATCACTGGAATCCCGCAGGATCAGCCTGACAGTCTCGCCTGAGGCTGAGGAGAGGCTGCTCGAGCTGGGGTATGATCCCGAGTATGGCGCGCGCCCGCTCCGGCGCGCGGTCCAGCGCGAGATCCAGAACCGCCTGGCGAAGATGATCCTCGCCCGCGAGGTGTCGGACGGAGACAGTCTTGCGGTTGCACTGGATCCGGTGGGGGAGATTCTGATACGCAGGATCGACGCCTAGCGGCGCCTGCCTCATGGAAGGAGGAACAGATGGAAGGGCTTCCCGAGCTCCCGAAGAAGAAGAGGCTCACCCAGACCGTGTCCGGTGCGGGGTGAGCGTCGAAACTGGGGCCGGGGGACCTGGCCTGTGCGCTCTCCGGACTGGACCTGCCTGCGGATCCGAACCTCCTTGTCGGGCTGGAGACTGCTGACGACGCCGGTGTCTACCGGCTCAGCGGGGATCTCGCCCTTATACAGACCGTCGACTTCTTCACGCCGATAGTCGACGACCCATATCTGTTCGGGAGGATTGCGGCCGCGAACGCCCTGAGCGACGTCTATGCGATGGGGGGGCGCCCGCTCTGCGCCCTCAACATCGTCGGTTTTCCCTCCGGGACGATGGAGATCTCCGTTCTGAGGGAGATTCTGCGCGGAGGGATCGACGTTCTGAAGGAAGCCGGCGCGGTACTGGCGGGCGGGCACACGGTGGCCGACCCCGAGCTCAAGTACGGGATGTCCGTGACCGGGGTCGTGCATCCGGACAGGGTCATGACCAATCGCGGCGCCCGGGCCGGTGACAGGCTGCTTCTGACGAAGCCGATCGGAACCGGCGTCGTCAACACGGCCGTGAAGGCGGGCAAGGCGCCTCCTGATGTGGCAGCCGCAGCTGTGGAGTCGATGTGCGCCCTGAATCGTGCTGCTGCCGAGGTCCTGAAGGAGTTCGATGTGCATGCCTGCACCGATGTGACGGGGTTCGGCCTGCTGGGACACGCGTGCGAGATGGTCGAAGACTCTGATACCGGCCTGCTGCTGGATGCGGCTGCAGTACCGCTTCTCCCCTCGGCGCGGGAGTATGCCGCGGCCGGCCTGATCCCGGGAGGGCTGCGCAGGAATCGCAGCTACCGGGAGAAGCTGGTTGAGATCGACAGATCCGTGCCCGCTGACCTGGCCGACCTGCTCTACGATCCGCAGACCTCCGGCGGGCTGATGGCGGCTCTTTCCGAGACAGAGGCAGCCGGTGCACTGCGCGCCTTCACGGAGCGGGGCCTCACGGCGTCGGTGATCGGCAGGTTTGCCGGTGAGAATCCGGGCAGGATCCGTGTCCATGTCGGGGGGGCTGTGTGAAGGCCCGGCCCTTCAGGCTCACGCATCTCCCCAGAAGCGCACCTGGTTCTTGCCTCTCTCCTTGGCTTCCAGGAGAAGACGGTTGGCCGCGTTCCAGAGCTCGCGGCTGTTCCGTGCGCCTTCCGGATAGAGAACGCCGCCGATCGAAATGGTGATCCGCTCGGCCACGGTCCTGCCGTCAAGGCTGCGCATCGTCAGGGGCTCGTTGGCCACGGCCTCCCACAGCCGTTGCGAGATCATTCGCGCCTCTTCCCGGGGCACAGGAGGGGAGAGTATGGCTGCGAACTCCTCTCCGCCGTGACGGGCAAGTGTGTCGGTGTGACGAAGTGCGCTCTTGAGCACGCAGGCCACTGTCGCCAGCACGCGGTCTCCGCCTTCATACCCGTAACGTGTGTTGAAGGCCTTGAAGTCGTCGATATCGATGATGAGCAGGCCAAGCGACTGTCCGCGCCTGTCCGCAACGGCGATCTCGCGCTCCAGCTGTTCCTCGAAGTACGAACGGTTGTATATTCCCGTGAGGAAGTCGTAGAAGATCAGGCCCTGAAGACGGATGCAGGTGGAGAGCAGATTCTGGAAGTGCTGCGCCACCATGACAGCGAGGGCCAGCCTCTCCCGGGAGAAGTGCTCCCTGTCGGGATGACGGAGCGCCAGTACTCCACGCCATCCGGTCGTCTCATCTCCAAGGCCCATGAAGAGAAGCGAACCGTCGCGGCCCAGATCCGGATAGAGGATCAGGTGATCCCTCTGGCGGCCGAGTGCCTCCAGCTGCTCAGGTCTGGCGGGCAGGCCGTTCCAGTTCGGCGCTGCGGTCCAGTCGTCTCCCGGGGGCATCTCCAGTACGTGAAAGACGGCCGAACCGGTCGGGACCAGCTCCTTCATTGCCCGTTCCAGGCGCTGTACGAGATCCCTGGGCGTCATGACCCGGTCATGGCTGACCAGGTTGCCCTGAATGCCAAGCAGGCCCTGAACCTCATGATGGCGGAAGGTGGAGCGGGCGGAGTGCTCGAGAGGAAGCTGGATAGTGCGTGTCTCCGGGGCGTAGCGGCGTATCGGCAGGCGGATTCTGATCCGGAGACGCTGCTGCGGATCCCTGAGCCTCAGCCACTCAAAATCCCCCTCCCGGGACTGGTCCAGGATCATGAGAGCCCCGCGATCGACCAGTGAGTCCACCAGGGCGCGGGCGGTTCGCTCCAGCTCGCCCGGCTGGCCCTCCTGGAGGGCGCGGTCGAGGAGGGCTTTCTCCTTCCCATTCAGGGCCGCACGTGACAGGACATCCCGCAAGAGGTCGTAATAGCTGATCGGAATCCGTTTCAATGTTGTCGCTACTCCGTGTCCCATTTCGGGACATTGGATTACAGAGATGGTATCTCAGCCGGAACGGATCCGGACGGACTACACCAACTTGTCTGAATGCAATCAGTAACAGGATAACACGACGAAGGGCCGGCTCTCAAGGCCGCACTCCGGCGAGACCCGGCCTGCCCCATCTGAACCCCGACCGGTCGATGACGGCAAGGGCAGCGCGTTCAGCGAACACCAGAGGATCTGGCACATTGACACCTTCACCCCATTCCTTCTACTGTTATGAAAGGTTGGATACGCTCCGCTGCCGATAACATACGGTGGCAGAGAAGTTGGAGGGTATCATGTGCAGCTGTATCCGCACCTCAAGACTGCTCCTCATCCTGGCGGTGATCACAGTCTCTCTTGTCCTGCCTCCTCATCCGGGTGTAAGCACGGCCGGCTCCGGCGACGATTCCCCGCACTTCGGGGACGGGGATGGCCGCACGTACGAAAGCGGTGATTCGGACGGAAGCGAGCCCGACGAGTTCGGGATCTACGTGACCGGAGAGGGCAGGCAGGGTAAGGCCGCCGGAGTGCCTGAGTTCTACCCGGAGGGCGAGCTTAAGAAGAACGAGCTGTCGGGCTTCTGGATCGCGGTTCTGCGCGTCATCTGGATGATCCGGCACTGAGGCTGACTGCGGGCGAAGCATCCTTACCGGAAGGATGAAGATGGAGCATCAGGGAGGAAAATCTCCCGGCATCGAACGAGACCTGGCGTCTGGTGCGATGCGCGGAGATCAACCGGATTCCGGAGGAGCCCTGGCCGGGAAGGCTTCAGTGGCTTCACTGGAAACGGGGGATCTATATGCCCGCGCCGGAGACCACGGCCAGGCCCTTCGCACCTTCGAATCGCTCTGGAAGCTTCCGGTCTTCAATGGCGACCTCCGCGTGGGGAGACGCATTGCGTACTGCATGGAGAGGCTCGGCAGATTCGGGGATGCCATCGCGTTCCTTCGCCCTCTTCTGGCGGCCGCCCCCGCCGCGGACGTGGCAGGAGATGACGAACGGGTGGAGTCAGGCCGTTGCCGCCTGATCCTGGGCAAGGCGCTGTTCGAAGCAGGCCGGCTCTCCGAAGCGCAGGCCGAGGGGCAGCTTGCCTCCGCCCTCCTGCGGGGCCTCGATGCCCCCGAGCCCGGCTTCGTCGAGAACCTTCTCGGCACCATCGCATTCCGCCTTGGCGATCCCGGGGAGGCCCGTGTCCGCTTCCGCGCGGGTCTGGAGCACTTCCGCTCGAGAGGCGACGTTGCGAATCTTGCCCTGAGCTACACAAATCTCGGCACGTTGCACAGGCATGACTGTGAGTGGGAGCGGGCGCTCGAACACTATCAGGCGGCCTACTACCTGCGGGCGACCGAAGGCGAGTTCCAGGACCAGGGCGCGATACTCCTCAACATGGGGATCGTCCTGGCCAGGGTGGGACGCATCGATGAGGCCCGTGGTCGCCTTCAGACGGCGCTCAACTCCGCGATAGAGCTGAGCAACCCGTCGCGCGCCGCCAGCGCAAGGCTTGCCCTGATCAGGATCGCGCGCATGGCAGGCGAGTTCGAGACTGCACGGGAGCAGATGGCTGCGCTGGCCGGTTCGAACGGCACCGTGTTGCCCGAGCGAACCGCGTGCCAGCTTGAGCTCGAGAGGATCAACCTTGCGCAGGCAGCCGGCCACAGTGCAGGTATCGCAGGGCATCTCGGGGAAGTCCGCCGAAGGGTGCAGCGCATGGCATCCCGCGGCGATCTCATGGCGGAGGTTGAGATCCTGCAGGCGGAGACCGAACTGGAGGCCCAGGATTTCGCTGCTGCCGGGGATTCCTGCAGCCGTGCACTGGATCTGGCCCGTGAGGCCAACAACCGCCATCTCGAGGGGCAGATCGATCTTCTGAGGCTTGAGATCGCGGTGCGTGCGGGCGATGTGGCGGAGGCCGACAGGCTTGTTGCCACCCTTTTGAACAGATATCAGCGCGGGAACGAGATGCCGGCGCTTGCCAGGCTGTTCAGGCTGCGGGGCCGGCTGGATCTGTCCTGCCGCAGGAATGCCGAGGCCGCCCTCTCGCACTATTCCCGGTCCCTGGATCTGTGGAAGCGTATGGGTTGTCCGCGCAACGCAGCGCTGCTTCAGATACGATGCGCCGACACCATGCTGGAGCTTGGCCGCATCGAAGAGGCCAGGGAACTGCTGCGCGATGTACGGAGCCGGATGATTCCCGAGTGGTCGGTTGTGCCGGCCCTCGACAGGGGGCTGAGGCGCCTGGATGAGAGGATCCGCAAGGCGGACGAAGACAGGCAGGCGGTCCGGCTGTCCGGAGAGAGCGTCCATCATCGTCTCGAGGATATCCTCACCTGCGAGATGGGTCCCGGAGAGAAGCTGCGCAGCGTGGTCAGCCTTCTGGCACAGGCGCTCGAGGCCGAAGGGGCGGTCCTCGCCCGCATCGATGGAGACTCCCTGGAGGCGCTTTCCACGGTTTCCATGGGTCGACTGCGCGGAAGGCGGTCCTTCGCACCGGCGGCCCTGGGCCTCGCGGCCGTGGATCACTGTGGCGTCATCGAACCCCCCGCCGGTGAAGAGGACAACGGAGTCGCTGTGTGCGCACTCTCCATCCCGGTTCACATCCAGGGCAGGGAGCACCTCTTCTACCTGGAGCGCAGGGATGCGGGAAAGCCGCCGTACACCAGGCAGGATCTCGACTATGCGATGGTTCTGATCTCGGTTGCAGCAGCCCGGCTTCGCCCGGCAGACGACCCCGTACAACCCCCCGGGCCGTCCGTGGCGAACGGGATCTGGCTGGCCGACGTGGTCACCCAGAACGCCCGGATGCTCTCGATTCTCGAGCTGATCCGGAAGGTTGCGCAGAGCGATCTCACGGTTCTGCTGCAGGGGGAGACGGGAACCGGCAAGAAGCTCCTTGCGCAGGCCCTGCACCGGATCAGCGAGCGCAGGAGCGGGCCCTTCGTGACGGTCGACTGCGCAGCGCTTCCCGACTCCCTGCTGGAGAGCGAGCTCTTCGGTCATTGCAGGGGTGCCTTCACCGGGGCGATCCAGGACCGCACAGGTCTCCTCGAGGAGGCCAACGGCGGAACGATATTCCTGGACGAGATCGACAAGGCCGGGCTCGGCATGCAGAGGCGCTTCCTGCACATGCTGGACTCCGGAGAGATCCGTCCCGTTGGCGCGACAACCTACCGCGGGCTGGATGTCCGCGTCGTCTGCGCAACCAGCTCGCCCGAGCTGCTGCAGGAGGTGGCTGACGGGCACTTCCTGAAGGACCTCTACTACCGCCTGAACGACATCTCGATCGTGGTCCCCCCCCTGAGGGAGCGTCCGGATGATGTGCCCCTCCTCGCCGAGTTCTTCCTGGAGAAATGCGCCGCCGAGATCGGCAGGCGTATAGGTTCTGTGGCTTCGGCCTTTCACAGGGCGCTTGCCGACCACACCTGGCCCGGAAACGTCCGCGAACTGGAGAAGGCAATCCGCCGCGCGGTGACCCTTGCCGAAGACGGGGATGTTATCGGCGCGGATCTGCTCCCGGCTGCCGTGCTTGAGTCATCACTGTCACGGGAGGCCGGCCCCGACGGGGCCTTCAAGGAGCGCCTCGAGAGGTATGAACGCAGCCTTGTGCTGGAAGCGCTCGAGAGAACCGACTGGAACAGAAGCAGGGCTGCGCGTGACCTCGGCCTCTCCAGGAAGGGCCTGAAGAACAAGGTGGAGCGCTACGGGCTCGACCGGCGCCGCGGGCGCCGTACTCAGCCCTGACGGGCCTCCCGGAACCGATTCATCCCACCTACGCTCAACAGTCCTTATCAGGGCAGCCGAAGCCGGCAACAGGGGCCATGACCAATCCGATCGAACCTGCTCGCGACACGAAATCCATCGAAGGCATCCCGACTGAGACTCCAGGCGGCAGGCCAACGGGGGAGGCCGTCCTTGTGCCCGCGGGAAGGCGTCTGATGGCATGGATCCTGACCCTTGCCGTGGCAATTGCGATCATCTTCATCTCCACCCGTCCAAACCTGCAGGCGGGGCCGGGCGTCCCGCATCTGGACAAGGTGGCGCATTTCGTGGAATATGCGCTTCTGAGCTGGTTGGCCGCAGGGGCGCTGAGGCTCAGCGGGTTCGCCGCCGGACCTGCTGCGGGTCTGGCGTTCGTCGGCGCAGCTCTCTTCGGGGGGATGGACGAGTGGATCCAGTCGTCTGTGCCGGGCCGTGTGTCCTGCGCTGCGGACTGGGCGGCCGACAGCATCGGCGCGCTGGCCGGGGCGTGGCTGCGGACATGGTGGGAATCCCGGCAGGCAGGCCGTCGTCAGAGGGGACAGACCAGGGGGGGGACATAACGCGCATGAAACTCGAGCACCTGTCGGACTGGAGACGTACGATTCGCTGCGGGGAACTGCGGTCAGACCATGTGGGAGACACAGTCCGGCTTGCCGGGTGGGTTCACAGGATCCGCGACCACGGAGGGGTCATATTCCTGGATCTCCGCGACAGGGCGGGAGTCGCGCAGGTGGTATTCCGCCCGGGCGACGGTGGGGACGGGGACAGCAGCGTCATCGCCAGGGAGCTTCACAGCGAGTACGTGGTGGCTGTCGACGGGGTCGTCCGGAGGAGACCGGACGACATGGTCAACCCGGGCATGCCCACCGGCGAGATCGAGGTGGAGGCTTCCTCACTCCTGGTGCTCAACGATTCCAGGACACCTCCGTTCGTGCTCACCGAATCGCCTACGGCCGGGGAGGATCTGCGACTCGAGTACCGGTACGTCGACCTGCGCAGGCCCGAACTCATGCAGGTTCTGGGAATGCGGCACCGTCTCTCCCGGGTGGTGCGCTCCTACCTGGACGGCGAGGGCTTTTGGGAGGTCGAGACTCCGATGCTCGTGCGGCCCACTCCCGAGGGAGCCAGGGACTACCTGGTGCCCAGCCGGATCCACCCGGGCCACTTCTACGCCCTTCCGCAGTCCCCGCAGCTGTACAAGCAGATCCTCATGGTTTCGGGGTTCGACCGCTACTACCAGCTTGCCCGCTGTCTGCGGGACGAGGACCTCCGCGCGGACAGGCAGCCGGAGCACACGCAGATAGATCTCGAGATGTCCTTCGTGGGAGAGGACGACATCTACGGGTTGATCGAGGGCCTGATGCGGGAGTGCTTCCGCGAGGTTCTGGGAGTGGAACTGGAGGAGCGTTTTCCCCGCATCCTCTACCGCGATGCGATGGACATGTACGGCACGGACAAGCCGGACCTGCGGTTCGACTTCCCGATGCTCGATGTCTCCGGGGCGGTCAGGGGCTGTGGCTTCCAGGTCTTCGAATCGACGCTGGAGTCCGGTGGGGTTGTCAAACTGCTGCGGGTGCCGGGCGGCGGATCGCTGTCCCGCAGGGATCAGGATGCACTTGAGGAGCTCGCAAAGCGGTACGGGGCGAAGGGGCTGGCAAGGGCGAAGGTCTCCTCCTGCGCGCTGGAGACGGGTGTGGCGAAGTTCCTGCCACCGGCCGTGCATGACGGGCTGATCCGCATGAGCGGAGCGGAGGATGGCGACCTGATCCTCATGGTAGCCGACTCCTGGGAGACCGCGTGCCGCTCACTCGGGGCTGTCCGCTCCCGTCTCGGGAAGGCGTGGCTCTCCGACCATCCGGATGAGGCCGCGAAGTGGCGTTTCCTCTGGGTTGTGGAGTTCCCCCTCTTCGAGAAGGATCAGGAGAGTGGTCGTCTCTCGCCCGCGCACCACATGTTCACGATGCCCATGGAGGAGGACCTCGAACTCCTCGAGACACAGCCGGAGGCGGTGCGCGGCAGGCTGTACGATCTTGTGCTGAACGGCTTCGAACTGGGGTCGGGCAGCGTGAGGATCCACCGCCGCGATGTGCAGGAGCGGATCATGAAGGTCGTGGGGATGCCGGCCGGGGAGGCCGAACGCCGGTTCGGCTTCCTGCTGAAGGCGTTTCAGTACGGAGCGCCACCCCATGGCGGGATTGCACTGGGGCTGGACCGGATCGTAATGCTTCTTGCGGGGCGGACCTCCCTTCGCGATACGATTGCATTCCCGAAAACCACGAGCGCCGCCTCACTCGTTGACGGTGCTCCGGCGCCGGTGGAGCCGGTGGATCTCAGGGACCTGCACCTCGAACTGCGGCCGGGCATCCGGCCGTCTGGAGATGAGAATGAACACAACTGACGAAGAGGCCCGGATAGCCCTCTTCATGGATTTCGAGAACGTGGCCCTTGGGCTGAAGGGCAAGAAGAGCAAGGCGTTCGACGTCAACAGGATCCTGGAGCGTCTGCTGGAGAAGGGGCGGATCATAGCGAAGAGGGCCTACGCCGACTGGACCCGCTATCAGGACTTCCGTGCGGATCTCCACGAAGCGGCGATCGAGCTGATCGAGATTCCCAAGAGATCCCAGACCGGCAAGAACTCGGCTGATATCCGACTGGTGGTGGACGCGCTCGATCTCTGTTACACCAAGGAGCATCTCGACACCTTTGTCATAGTCTCCGGGGACAGCGACTTCTCCCCCCTGGTCTCCAAGCTGAAGGAGAACAACAAAAGGGTCATCGGAATCGGGCTGAAGGACGCCACCTCGACCCTCCTGGCGGACAACTGCGACGAGTTCCTGTTCTACGAGGATCTGGTCAGTGCGGGTGGAAGCCGTGTCGAGAAGAGGGACGGCGGAAAGCCGGCCTCCAAGAAGCAGCAGGCTTTCGATCTCCTGCTGGACGCGATAGAGGCGCTGCTGCGGGAGAACAAGGAGATCCTCTGGAGCTCGATGATCAAGGACACCATCAAGCGGAAGAAGCCCTCTTTCACGGAGAGTGCATTCGGATACCGCACATTCAGCGAGCTTCTGGAGGACGCAGCGGAGAACGGCCTTATACGCATAACGCGGGACAAGAGTTCGGGCGGAACGTATGTCGTGACTGAAGTCCGTCTCTGAGTGAAGATGGGCCCTCTGGGTGGCTCTGACGCTATCATCACCAGCAGAAGGAGGATGCAACATGAGATCCTGGTTCGGCATCTGTCTTGGGGCCGCCATTGCAGCCTTGATACTGGGCGGCTGTGCGGGGGTCAGGCCCTGTCCGGTTATCCCGATGCAGCTGGAGCTGGCACAGTCGGAGCGCGACCAGATCCTGGAGGAGTTCGAGAGGAAGGAGGCGGAGGTGCAGCGCTCGGATGACGGTCTGCGGCAGGCGAAGACGCGGCTGGCCCAGATGGAGGAGGAGATGGAGGAGCTGAGTCGAGTGCTCGACGAGCAGGACGGGGAAAGCGAAGGGGGGGCGAGATGAAGGGGCGCCCGGGGTTGCCGTTTCCAATTCTGGTTCCGACGGTTCTTCTCCTTGTCGGATCCTGCTCCCAGGGCCCGCGTCCGGAGCTGAAGGATCCCTCGCAGGGCGAGTTTCACACTGTCGAAGAGATGCTGGCCCTGTCCCAGTCCGACGTTGACAGGTACTGCAGCCGGATGCGGGCAATCCTGGATGATCTGAAGGCCGAGACGGAGTCCCTCCGCGGGAGGCTGGATTCCCTTACGACCGAAGGGAACAGGATCAGGCGGGAAACCGTTGAGGTGTCCACCCGGACGCGTGAACTGAGCCTGGAACTCCGTGAACTGAGGCTCAGGCAGAAGGTGATCACCTCCTACGTGGTCAGGGAGAACGATACGCTGCGGACAATTGCCGCCACGGTGTACGGTGACCCGCTCAGATGGCGCGAGATCTACGAGGCGAACAAGGGGCTGATAGGCAGCGAGGACGCCCCCCTTCGCGCAGGCAGCCGTCTTCGTATACCGGGCAGGGATTGAGCCCGAGCGGGCGGGAAAGACTGCAGACGGAGGAGCGAGTGAACGAACCGTCGATCCAGGAGACGTTGGACCTGGAAGAGCTGGATGCCCTGTCCCTCCTGGGTCAGGCAGACGGGAATCTGCGCGCAGTGGAGCAGCGCTTCGGAGTTACCGTCGGATTGCGTGGAGAGCGCATCCACGTACGCGGGCCCCGAGGCGCGGTATCACTGGCCGTCGTCTGCCTTCGGAGAATGATGGAGAGGGTGCGCGCAGGGCACGAGATCACCGGGGACGATCTGAGCTACCTTTTCTCCGCCGCTGAGGAGGGCGGGGGCCGGGAAGGCGGGGTGCAGGGTCCGATCCCTGATGGCCTTGTCCACTTCGGCGACAAGAAGGTCGTCAAGGTGCGAACCGCCGGGCAGGGTCAGTACGTCGAGGCGCTGCTTGCACACGACATCGTTTTCGGAATCGGACCGGCAGGCACGGGGAAGACGTACCTTGCGGTTGCGATGGCGCTGCGGATGTTCCGCGAGAAGAGGGTGGAACGCCTGGTCCTGACCAGACCCGCTGTCGAGGCGGGGGAACGCCTGGGGTTTCTCCCCGGTGACTTCCAGGAGAAGGTGGACCCTTACCTTCGTCCCCTCTATGACGCCCTTCAGGAGATGGTCCACTACGAGAAGCTTCAGAGGCTGATTCAGCTGGGTGTCATTGAGGTGGCCCCGCTGGCCTACATGAGGGGCCGTACACTGTCCCGGGCATTCGTCATACTCGACGAGGCTCAGAACACCACCCTGGCCCAGATGAAGATGTTCCTGACAAGGCTTGGTCCCGGCAGCCGCGCCGTGGTAACGGGGGATGTGACCCAGATCGACCTCAATGATCCCGAGAGCTCCGGCCTGATCCGCATACAGGGTATCCTCGAGGGCGTGGAGGGGATCAGGTTCTGCCGCTTCACCGAGCGCGACGTTGTGCGTCATCAGCTGGTGAAGGAGATCATCGTGGCCTTTGACAGGAAGAGCAGGCAGCCGGGCGGGGACCCCGGCCGCTGAGGCAGCCATCAGCAACACCCGGGCGAAGACCCAGGAATCTCAGGGCCGTGCGAGATGCAGGTGCCGCGGAATCTCCCTCCCCTTCACCTGCAGCATGTTCCGGCGCTGCTTCTACTCTTCGTCCCCGGGCTGATCCTGCTGCCGTGGGACCAGGTCGGCGTGAGTCGGATCAAGGGCCTCGTTCACGAGGGCGTGCAGGATGCCCAGGGGGAGAAGGGGGAAGGTCATGACAGGGGGACGTTCCCGCCCGGTCCCGATCAGCGTGCGTACCCGTGACGTGGGAGCAGATCGCGTGCTGCTGCGCTGCCTGGTGCGGGGTTGCCTCGATCTGGAGAAGGCTCCCGGCTCAAGTGGGGCAGGGCTGGTGCTGGCAGGGGACCGGCTGGTCCGCAGGCTGAATCGCGAGTGGCGGGGGATCGACCGCACCACGGATGTTCTGGCGTTTCCGGCCGACGATGCGCCCCCTCTGCCCGCGGATGCGGAAGAGGAGGACTTCTCGACACTGGGCGAGGTGATTGTCTCCATTCCGCAGTGCAGGCTGCAGGCCCGGGAAGCAGGAGTCACAGCGGGAGAGGAACTGGTCAGGCTTGTGGTGCACGGCCTGCTTCATCTCCTCGGGCATGATCATCACCGGCCGGAGGATACACGGATCATGCGCAGGAGGGAACGTGCCCTCAGGGCCTGGGCTGCCCGCACCGGGATTGGCCCTTCACTGCTCGGGAACCCGGTTCGAGTTTCCGCCGCCGGCACACCGCGTCGCGGAGGCGCAGTATGAACCCCTGGCTGATCCTGCTCTTCCCCGCACTGGCGGCGCCGTTCGTGAGCGCGTTCGTCGATTACAGACACTCAGGCGCCTCGACCACTGGCCTGACCCTCGCCAGGACGGCCCTGCATCTCGTCTGCATCTCCCTGTGGGGAGTGTTCGCGGCCGTTGTTGCCGGGCAGGGCGGCGGCAGGGCCGGAATGGATGGCGGGGCCGCCGCCGGAGTCTTCCTGCTGGGAGTAGCCTGGGTCGAGGCTGTCCACCTGCTGGCAGCACGCCGGCGCGACCGGGCTTCCGCCAGGGATCCAGTCATTGCCGGCAGGAGGATCGCAGAGGGGATGAGGTTCGGAGAGGCTGCCGGATCCGCGCCGGGCACACCAGCCGTTTCAGGCGGCAGGCAGACCCGGCCGGAACGGTCATGGGACCCGGCAGGTGGTGACCTCCGGAGGGATGGGGAATCGGGCCGGCATGCGGGAACGCTTCCCCCCGAGGCCGAGGTTCTGCTCAACAGGATCCTCGGGCTGACCAGTCTTCCCCTGGAGTCGATCATGACATCCCGCGACCAGATCGCCTTTGTGGACGGATCGCTGCCGGCAGGCCAGGCGCTGATGCGGATGGCGGAGACGCGCCGCAGCCGCCTTCCAGTGATTGCGGATGGGTCGCCGGACCGGATTCTGGGCGTCGTTCATGCGAAAGACCTCGTGCCGCTCGCGCTGGAGGACTCCCGGGATGCGCCGGTGCGGAGTTACCTGCGGCGGTGGCTCAGGGTCCCGCGCGGGCAGTCGGCTGCACAACTCCTGGAGGATTTCCGCCGCAACAGGGCTCATGTCGGGATCGTCGGGGATGCGATGGGGCGTACCCAGGGCCTGGTCACGCTAGGGGACATCTTCAGGTACATCGCAGATCCTTCTCCCGGGAAGGCGGATGAACCGGGGGACAGGGGGCAGGCATGATCTCTCTCGAGTTCGCCCTCTCGGTCGGCGCCTGGGTTCTCAGCCTCTGGATGCTGTATCTCAGTGCCCGGGGCGCTGAATCGGCACGTGCGGGGAGACAGCAGACGCGCGAAGGGGTTCGGCCGGGTGCATTCCAGGGTCCACTCTCCGGCCCGGATCTCGAGGTCAGGTTTGCGGCCTGGCTTCAGCTCGGTCTCCTCCTTCTGGTGTGGGTTCAGGGCGGAAGGGATCTTCTCCCGGTGCCACGACCCTCGTGGAGCCTTGTCCTGTTGCCGGCCGGCGCGATACCCGCGCTTGCGGCCATCTGGTGGGGAAGGCATGCGGGCCGGGCCGGCTGGCGGCCTGGCTACAGCAGGTGGGTCCTGGCACCGCTCCATGGCTTCGTGATGTGGGTTGCCTGGATTGCAGCACTGCCCGACCGCGGCCGGGTTCCCGGGGCCGGTCCCGCCGGGGCCGAGGAGGGGGCGGTCGGGGCGGTGCCCGGTGCGGCTGCGGTGAGAGAGGGCGTTGAGGATCTGATCTCACAGACCCTGGAGGAGATCATGATCCCCCGCTCCCAGGTGGTCGCGCTGGAGGGGAGGACCACTGTCCGGGAGGCGATCAGAACGGCCCGCCGCTTCCCGCACACCATCTACCCTGTCTACGGCGAGTCGGTCGACGAACCCCTCGGGGTTGTGCGGATCCTGGACCTGATCCATCCGGAGGCGCCGGATCTGCCTCTCGGGAAGTTCGTCCGCCCGGCCAGGATCGTTCCTGAAACCATGAGCGGCTTCAACCTGCTGGGTGAGCTGTGCGGCTCACCGATACCGGCCGCACTGGTTGTGGATGAGTTCGGCGGGATGGCGGGGCTCGTCACGGTCGAGGACCTGATCGAGGTTCTGGTTGGAGATCTCGTGGGCGAACACGAGGTGGTTCGTGACAGGATCCTGGCCATCGGAGGGGATGCCTACCGGGTGGACGGAACGTGCACAGTCGAGGAGTTCAACGAACGGTTCGGCGACCTGCTTCCGGAAGGTGAGTACGAGACGGTGGCGGGGCTCTTCCTGGACTCCGTCGGCCGCATTCCCGAGGAGGGTGATGACCTGCGTCTGCCTGGCGTGACGCTGGAGGTCATCCGAAGGACCGACCGCAGGATCCTCTGGCTCAGGGCGGAGATTGCTCCCGCGGCAGAGGCAACCCAGCCGTGAACTCCCGGATCGTGCACTGCGAGGGGATCGTCATCCGGAACATCCGCTACGGCGAGACAAGCCGAGTGGCCGTCCTGCTTACACGTGAACTGGGCAAGATCAGCGTGATCGCGAAGGGGGCGAGGGATCCGAAGAGCCCGTTCGGGTCCAGCCTGGAGCTGTTCAACCTCTCAAGCTACGTCCTGTATTTCCGGCCGGGGAGGGACCTGCAGTTTCTGAAGTCGGGGAATCTCGAACAGGAGTTTCGCGGGCTGGTGACTGACTCCCGTCGGTACAAATGGGCTGCCGCCCTGGCGGAGTTTCTGGACCGTGTGCTCCTGGAGGAGACACCCGATGACGGGTTCTTCAGCCTGGTGCTGAGGGGATTCCGGGTTCTCGAGACCGAACGTCCGGATTCGCTGCATGAGCTGTTCCGCGGGCTGCAGCTGCGCATCGCCACGTTCCTGGGATACTCCCCGGGGCTGGCCGCCTGCAGCCGGTGCAGGCGTGCCGCCACCGTGTCTTCCGATCGTCCGCAAGGCGGTAGGCCGGTATCCTGGTTGTTCATTCCGTCCGAGGGGGCAATAGTCTGCCCGGGGTGTTCGGCCGGAGAGGCCGGCGGCATCCGTCTGGGGGAGCGGGAGCTGCGGAGACTGCGCCGTATGGCCTCAGGTCCCGCCCGTCCGCAGCTGCCGGGAACGCAGTCAGGCAACGGGAGGCTGTCGGACACGCCGGACGGATGGTACAGGTCTCCCGCCTGGTGCAGGGACCTGGACAGGCTGGTGGAGGAGTTTCTCCGGGTCCACGTGGATGCCTACCGCGGCCTGCGGGTTCTGGACACGCTGCAGCCCCGTGAGCAGGTGGGAAGAAAGGGCATACACCCGGGCGAATAGCTCTGGCTCCCCCATCCCCTGCATGCTAGGGTCTGCCTCCGGATATGCTTTTTGTGCCCGGTTCGCAACCCGGGCCAGGCCTTTAAGTCGGTCCCGCGAGCCCGACAAGGAGCCCGCCATGAAATCAGATCGTCAGGGAGTGACAGGCCGGATTGCATCCGGCGCCGCGCTCCCGCATCCCCTCCTGTTCCCACCGTCCGGCGAGCGCGGATCAGGCCGCGAGTGTCCCCGGGATACATGCAGGTTGCCCATGGATGAACTCTCCCGCCCGGCGTCCGCAGGGAGCGGTGTGTCGTCTGAGGAGAGAGCACCTGAGGGAGGTAGCACGTCTTGAAGCAGAAGGCCTACATCATCAACGAAGAGGAGATGCGCCGCGCCATAGTCCGCATCTCGCACGAGATCGTGGAGCGGAATCACGGTGTCGAGGATGTCTGTGTAATCGGGATCCGCCGCCGCGGGCTTCCCCTCGCCCGGAGGATCCAGAAGAACATCAGGGAGTTCGAGGGGCTCGAGCCGCCCCTTGGCGCCCTGGATATCACGCTGTACAGGGATGATCTGCAGAAGGTGGCCCAGCAGCCTGTCGTCCGCACAACGGAGATCCCCTTCAGCCTGGACAACAAGGTTATAGTCCTTGTGGACGACGTGCTGTACACCGGCCGTACCATCAGGGCCGCCATGGACGCTGTCATGGACTTCGGCCGCCCCCGCGCCATCCAGCTCGCCGTGCTGGTGGATCGCGGCCACCGCGAACTCCCGATACGCGCGGACTTCGTGGGGAAGAATGTTCCGACGTCCAGGCGCGAGCTCGTGAAGGTGAGGCTGCGCGAAGACGACGGTGTCGACGGAGTAAGCATCGATGAGATGACCGACGAGGCTGACCGTCCCGCAGGAGACGCGAAAGGAGGGGAGAGCGCATGATTTTCCGCCGGAAGGATCTCCTGGGCCTGGAAGACCTTTCGCGTGAGGAGATCCTGCACATCCTGGATACCGCCCGGGGATTCCGGGAGGTGCTGGAGCGGCCGATCAGGAAGGTGCCCAGCCTTCGCGGGGTGACGATCTGCAACGCCTTCTACGAGCCGTCCACCAGGACGCGCTTCAGCTTCGAGCTGGCCGCCAAGCGTCTCTCCGCAGATACGGTCTCCTTCTCCTCCACTGGCTCGTCGGTCTCCAAGGGCGAGACACTGGTCGACACCGTGCGTAACATCGAGGCGATGAAGGTGGACATGGTGGTGCTGCGCCACTCCTCCTCGGGAGCGGCCCAGTTCCTGTCCCGCAGGATTGATGCGAGTGTGATCAACGCCGGGGACGGCTTCCACGAACACCCCACCCAGGCCCTGCTCGATCTGTACACGATCCGTGAGCGTTTTCCGGATCTGGAAGGGCTGAAGGTGGCAATCGTGGGCGACATCGCCCACAGCAGGGTCGCCCGGTCCAATATCTGGGCGCTTTCCAAGGTCGGTGCGCGGGTAACCCTGGTCGGGCCGGGGACCCTGCTTCCCGCCGATATCGAGCGGACCGGCGTGCGGGTGACCACCAGCCTGCAGGAAGGCCTGGATGGCGCGGATGTCGTCATGATTCTGCGCCTGCAGCTCGAGCGGATGCAGAGCGGGTTCATCCCGTCTCTCCGGGAATATGCCCGCAGCTTCGGCATCGACAGTGATGTGCTGAGGCGCAGCGGGCGCCCGATCGTCATGCATCCCGGACCCATGAACAGGGGCGTGGAGATCAGCTCGGATGTGGCGGACGGGCCCGATTCCGTGATCCTGGCCCAGGTGCTGAACGGCGTGGCCGTGAGGATGGCCGTGCTCTTCCTTATCCGGGGCGGATCCGAAACCGGCAGCGCCACAGGGGTGTCGCAGTAGCTTAGTCGCTTACAACCGGCCAGGCGAACCGGAGAACCTCGCCGGGTCTTGAGGAGGTCTGACAAGGATGGCTAACGGCGCGAGCGAGCTTTCCGAGCGTTGGCGCAGGGCGCGCACGATTCTCCTGCGCAATCTGGTTCCGGCGGACCCCGGGGCTGAGGACCGGGGTAGTTGTGACCTGCGGATCGAGGGCGGTATCCTCAAGGAGATCGCCCCCAATCTCACGGGAAACGCGGATCTGACGGCGGACCTCTCCGGTTCGGCCGTTCTCCCCGGGCTCTTCGATATGCATGTACACCTGAGGGAGCCCGGAGGCGAGGAGTCCGAGACGATCCGGACCGGGGCGCTTGCCGCGGCCCGCGGGGGCTTCACCGGGGTTGCGTGCATGCCGAACACGAAGATCCGGATCGACACCAGGGCCGTGATCGATTTCGTGCACTCAAGGGCACGCGAGGCGTGCGGCACAAGGATCCATCCGGTGGCCGCCATGACGATGAACCTGGAAGGGAAGCACCTTGCGGAGATGGCCGAGTTGAAGGAAGCGGGAGCGGTGGCCGTATCCGACGACGGCCTTCCCGTGAGCAACAGCGAGGTCTGCCGCCGCGCGATGGAGTACGCCCGGATGTGCGACCTGCCCGTTCTTTCGCACTGCGAGGACCTGGATCTGCGGGGCAGGGGCGTGATGCATGAGGGGTACTGGTCTTCGATCCTGGGTCTGCGGGGTATTCCGGCCGCGTCCGAAGAGATCGGGGTTGCGCGCGACCTGGCGCTTGCGGAGCTGACAGGATGCCGGCTGCATCTCTGCCACGTAAGCACGCGGGGGAGTGTCCAGCTCCTGCGCAGGGCAAGGGAGAGTGGTCTCCCGGTGACTGCTGAGACCGCCCCCCACTACCTCTGTCTCACAGACGAATACCTCCGTGGATACGACAGTTCCTTCAAGATGAACCCGCCGCTGAGGGGCCCCGGGGATGTGGAAGCGGTGCGTGAGGCTGTGCTCGACGGTACGATCGAATGCATAGCCACCGACCACGCGCCGCACGCCCCCGTCCTGAAGGATGTGGAACTGGACCAGGCCCCGTTTGGTGTGATCGGGCTCGAGACCTCCTTCGGGGTCTGCCACAAGGTGCTCGTCGAGCAGTCCGGAATGCCCCTGTCCACCCTCGTGGACCGGATGTCCGTCGCGCCGAGACGGGTCCTCGGCCTTGCCGGCGGCCGTCTCGAGATCGGCAGGCCGGCAGATCTTACCGTAATCGATCTGAACTGGGACTGGACCGTGGAGTCGGCGCACTTCGCCTCCCTGGGGCGTAACTGCCCGTTCCAGTCCTGGACCCTGAAGGGGAAGGTGCTGCTCACGGTCGCTGACGGAACCGTGACCCATGCCGCGGTCACGCCGTCCGGCTCATCATCAGGATCGTCGCAGGGAAGGGGACCCATGCTGTGCTGACCTCCGGTGCCGGCGCGATATGGACCCGCCGGGTCTGGTTTCTGGCGGCCCTCCTCATGGCCGCCTCGGCCGGGTGCGCCTACTACAACACCTTCTACTTCGCCAAACGCTACTACGCCCAGGCGGAGAAGCTGGTGCGGGAGTCCGACTCGGATATGCTCCCTCCGGAGGCCGTGCGCCGGTACGATCAGGCGATCGAGCAGTGCAGCAAGGTGCTGACCTTTCACGGGGGCAGCCGCTGGGTCGACGACGCCATCTACCTCATGGGTGCGAGCTACTACGGCAAACGCGAGTATGAGCAGGCCCTTAGGAGGTTCAGGGAGCTCATCACGAACTATCCCGACACCCGGCTCGCAACCAGGGCCCACTACATGAGCGGGCTCTGCCACTACGAGAGGCAGGACTTCGAGCAGATGGAGGCCGCGTTCAACCGGGCTCTCGACCGGGACCCGGACTTCAGGCACAGGGACGACATCCTTTTCACACTTGCCCGGGCGGCCGAGATACGGAGGGATAAGAACGAGGCGGTGCGCCGGTTCCGTGATCTGATCGGGCAGTATCCCGGGAGCGAGCGGGCCGAAGAGGGACTGATGAGGATCGGGGACCTCTACTTCGACGACGGCAGGGCGGACAGCGCGCACATGGCGTATCAGGAACTGACCAGGACCGCGAGAAGGGACGAGGTCTACCGTGAAGCGCAGATGAAGATGTCCGATGCGCTGGTCCGTCTGGACCGCTCCGAAGAGGCGGTGCGCATCCTGCACAGGCTGATCCCCGATGACATGGAGCCCGGGCGGACGCGGGAGGAATGGCCCGCACAGGCCAGGATCCGCCTGGCCAGGGTGTACAACAGCATGGGTGAGCACGAGCAGGCGCTGGAGTCGCTCAGGGAGGTTGTGGAGAACTTCTCGTTCTCGGCACTGGCCGCGGAGGCGCAGTTCCAGGTTGGTTACACATACGAGGTGTACATGGATTCCCTCGCGGCTGCCCGGTCCGCCTACGAGCAGACAAGCCGCCTCTCGGGACGCAGCGTTTTCAGGGAGCAGGCGATATCCAGGGCCAGGAACCTGCAGCAGCTGGAGAGCCTCTCCGTGCAGGCTGTCGGGGACTCCGCCACCAGCGAGGATATCCAGGCCGATGCCATGCTTCGCATCGCAGAGCTGTATCTCTTCTCGCAGGACAAGGCCGGGGATGCGCTCATAACCTATCGGGAGATCATCGACGAGTTTCCCTCATCAAGGACCGCCCCGCGTGCGGCATACGGCGCGGCATGGATACGGCTGAACCGGATGGAGGGCGAACGGGACGAGGCTCTGGAGGAGTTCCGAAGCCTTATCGCCCGATACCCGGAGTCTTCGCAGGCGCGTGGCGCGCTCGACCTGCTGATTCTGGAGGAGGCTGATACCACGGGGCTGAGGGGTCTTCTGGTGGAGCCTGAACCTGAGCCTGATCCGGAACCAGAGCCTGAGCCGGTTCCCGTCACCGCGCCCGGGCCGGATGAGGAAGCGCTCCCGGAGGTGCGGGTATCGCCCGTGACGGATGGCGGCGCTCCCGCGGACTCTGCGGCCATCGGGCCTGCCGATGCCGATTCCGCGCGTTCGGCTGCGGGCGGGCGGAGGCAGCCGTAGTGAACTGCGCACCTGCCGCAGAGGTTTCTGCCGGGATTGTCCTGAACCGCAGGCTGACCCCGGAGATTCGCCTGCTCCGGCTGCGCACGGACGGGCCATGGGGGCCTGCGCTGCCGGGGCAGTTCGTGCAGCTGCAGTGTCCGCCCGATGACCTCTTCGGCCTGCGGCGCCCATTCAGCCTGTCTGCCTGCCGGCCCGCAGCGGATCACACCGAGCTGGAGATAGTCTGCGGGGTTGTCGGTTGCCGCACTGCCGCGCTTGCTGCGATGACGGCAGGCTCGAAGCTGTCGGTTCTTGGTCCGCTGGGCCGTCCCTTCACCCCAGTGCCCGGCAGGAAGCCCGTGCTCGTGGCAGGCGGCCGCGGTCTGGCCCCTCTGTTGATGCTGGACGACCTGCTGAGCCGGACGATTCCCGAAGGCCTGATCCTGTACGGTGTCAGATGCGGCGCCCAGGCGATCCTGGAAGTGAACAGCGTGTACCCGATCCGTGTGGCCACCGAGGATGGCTCCATGGGTTCCTCCGGCACGGTGATCGGGCTTCTGGACCGGCTTGTACAATCCGGAGAACTCGACCTCTCCGCGATCGCCCTCTACTCCTGCGGCCCCAACGCCATGCTGGCCGCCCTGGACAGCTGGTCGCTTGCGTCGTCGGTTCCATGCCAGCTCTCCCTGGAGACGCACTTCGGATGCGGATTCGGGATCTGCGCCGGGTGCGCCGTTCCGGTTCGGCGATCCGAAGCGGATGCCGGGGATGACTTCGGCCGCTACATCCTGGCCTGCAGGGAAGGCCCGGTCGTGGAAGCCGGGCTTGTGGAGTGGGAGGGGATCCACGAATGAGCGTGACCCCCTCTCTTGCCGTCCGGCTCGGACCGCTGGCCCTGCCGAACCCGGTGCTGAGCGCATCGGGCACATTCGGCTACGGGCTCGAGGCACCTGACCTCACTGGCGCTGCACGTCTGGGGGCTCTGGTCACGAAGACCGTCACCCTTGAACCGCGCTCGGGTAATCCGCCCCCCCGGCTCCACGAGACTCCATCGGGTCTGATCAACTCGATCGGGCTGCAGAATGTCGGCATCGACTGCTTCCTTGCGGAGAAACTCCCCTCCCTGGCAGGGCTCGGATGCAGGATCGTCGTATCGATCGGCGGACGGAGGAGCGAGGAGTATGAACGTCTCGCCTCGATCCTGGACGGCGTTCCCGGCGTGGCCGCCCTGGAGGTCAACATCTCCTGCCCGAATGTGAAGGAAGGGGGTATCGAGTTCTGCCAGATTCCGGAGGCTGCGGCAGAGGTCGTTTCGCGCGTACGCGGTGCAACGAAGTTGCCGGTCCTGGCGAAGCTGAGTCCCAACGTGACGCACATAGGTGTTGTCGCCAGGGCCTGCGAGGATGCCGGCGCGGATGGGATCACGGCTGTGAACACCTTCGTGGGTCTCTGCGTCGATCCGCGGACGCGACACAGCCGAATCGCCGCCGGGAGGGGAGGAGTTTCCGGGCCCGCCATTCGCCCGCTTGCCCTTGCCAAGGTGCATGAAGCCGTGTCCGCCGTGTCGATACCGGTTGTCGGGTCGGGGGGGATCACAACCGCCGGGGACGCGCTGGAGTTCCTCGTGGTGGGTGCGCGGGCAGTGCAGGTGGGGACGGCGGGGTTCCGCAATCCGGCGGCCGCCATCGGCATTATCGAGGGGATCAGGCGGTTCCTCGGGGATGAGGGGTTATCCTCGGTGGATGAGATCATAGGAACATACAGGGGGGGAATGTGAGCGAAGACTGCGGCAATGCTGCCACGTGCGCGGCCGGTCCTGCGAGGCCGTCGGTTCATGCAGAGAGGCTCATCGTTGCGCTCGATTTCCAGGGCGCAGGCGAGGCCATTGCGCTTGTCGACCGGCTGGGCGCGAGCGTCTCATGGTACAAGGTCGGCATGGAGCTCTTCTACGCCGAGGGACGGCCGCTTCTGACCGAGCTTGAGAGGCGAGGGAAGCGGGTCTTCCTGGATCTGAAGCTGCACGACATTCCGAACACGATGGCCTCCGCTCTTCGAAGCCTCTCACGCATGCCGGTGCATCTGACGACGCTGCACATCCCGGCCGGGCCCGAGGCCCTTCGAGCCTGCGTCGCGGAGATCGGGCGCCTGGCCGGGGCAGGCCTGTCTGCTCCCGGCCTGCTCGGTGTGACACGCCTCACAAGCCTTCCTCCCGCCGATCCGCAGAGGCCGTGGGACGACGTGGTCGAGTCCGCGAAGTGCGCAGTTGAGGCCGGTCTGTTTGGCCTGATCGCGCCTGCTCCGGCGGCGCCGGCGCTACGCCGCGCCCTCGGGGCCGGCCCCGCGCTGGTCTGCCCCGGCATCCGCCTGCCGGATCAGGCCCGGCAGGACCAGGTGGCGGTCGGATCCCCCGAAGCGGCGCTCAGGGGCGGTGCCGACTGGATCGTTGTGGGACGGCCGGTGACGCGTGCCGACGATCCCATAGCCGCAGTGGACGGGATCATCGGACGGCTGGGGGCATGCTCGCCAGGACAGGAGCTCTGACACCCCTGGGGCGTTGACCATGGCACCGGTTGACCATTGCCGCCAACGCAGATAGAATGGCGCGAGTTATCCGAACCCTGCCTGGGCTGTTCAGTTTCTACGACTGATCCGGGCTTCTGGACCTGGAGGATTCGATGCAGAAGATTGCGATGCTTGGGACCGGCTACGTCGGCCTGGTTACCGGAGCCTGTCTGGCGGACTTCGGCAACCGTGTTGTATGTGTGGATCTGGACGAGAAGAAGGTCGAGAAGCTGAAGGAGGGAAAGCTCCCGTTCTACGAGTTCTCGCTGGGAGAGGTCGTGGAGCGCAACGTTCGTGAGGGACGGCTGTCCTTCACCTCCGACCTGCCTTCGGCCATCAAGTCCAGCCGGGTCATCTTCATCGCGGTCGGTACACCCACCGGGAAGAACGGCGAGGCTGACCTGTCGCAGGTCTTCTCGGCGGCCCGGACTGTCGCCGAGAACATGAACGGTTACAAGCTCGTGGTGCAGAAGAGCACGGTTCCCGTGGGAACCGGGCTCAAGGTTTTGCGCACGATCGAGGGACTGCTCAAGAGGAAGAACATGCCCTTCGATGTGGCCAGCAACCCCGAGTTCCTTCGCGAGGGCTCGGCGGTCGAGGATTTCATGCGCCCCGACCGGGTGGTGATCGGCACATGGTCGAAGAAGGCGGAGCAGATCCTTGCGGAGATATACCGCCCCCTTTACCTGAGCGAAACGCCGATGATCCGCACGACCGTGCAGACCGCCGAGCTGATCAAGTACGCGTCGAACGCCTTCCTCGCAACGAAGATCTCCTTCATCAACGAGATGGCGAACCTGTGCGAGGTCCTCGGTGCGGATGTGAAGACTGTGGCGAAAGGGATGGGACTCGACCGCAGGATCGGCCCGAAGTTCCTGCATGCGGGTCCCGGCTATGGCGGCTCCTGCTTCCCGAAGGACACGATGGCTCTGGCCAGCTTCGCGCGCGCGGCCAGGATGCCCAGCAGGATCGTCGATGCCACCATCGACGTGAACCGCAGGCAGAGGCTGCGGATGATGGACAAGATCGAGCAGGTCCTTGGCGGCCGGATGCGAGGCAGGACTGCCGCTGTCCTTGGGCTCAGCTTCAAGCCCCAGACCGACGACGTCAGGGATTCGGTGGGCATTGAGCTGGCCAGGATGCTGAAGAGGCGTGGCATCGAGGTCCGTGTCTTCGACCCGGTGGCGATGGAAGCCGCGGCGGCCATGCTGAGGGGGGTCTTCTTCGCAAGCGACTCCTATGATGCCGCCAGGGGCGCGGACGTTCTTGTCATAACCACGGAGTGGAACGAGTTCCGCATGCTCGACATGAGCAAGCTGAAGCGCGTGATGAGGACCCCTGCAGTCGTTGACTGCCGCAACATCTACGAGCCCGAGGCGATGAAGGCGGCGGGGTTCCGCCACGAGGGGGTGGGAAGAGGGCGCGGTATTCCCGAAAGGGCCAATTCTGAAGCCTCGTCGGGAGGGAACGCCAGCGAGTCGGGCAGAAGCCCGAAGGCCGCCGGGAAGAAGCGGGCCGCCGCGCAGAGAAGCGGACGGAAGAAGGCGCGACAGGGGGTGTCCTCTTGATCGATGGTGTCATCGTCAAGCAACTCAGGGTGATCCCGGATGAGCGGGGATGGCTGATGGAGATCATCAGGCGGGACGATCCCTTCTTCCGGCAGTTCGGCCAGACGTACATCACGGCGGTCTACCCGGGAGTGGTGAAGGGGTGGCACTGGCACAAGCTGCAGACGGACCACTTCTGTGTAATCAAGGGGATGATCAAGACCGTGCTTTACGACCGCAGGGCGGGATCCCCCACTGAAGGGGAGATCAACGAGTTCTTCATGGGAGAGCGCAACCCCATAGTGGTGACGATTCCGAGTGGCGTGCTTCACGGGATGAAGGGGATGGGCACGGAGACCGGTATCCTGCTCAACCTGGTGACCGAACCCTACAACTACGGTGAACCGGACGAGTACCGGGTCGACCCGCACGGCGGGGAGGTTCCCTACGACTGGTCCAGAAAGGACGGCTGAGATGGGAACCTCGCAGCGGCCTCTTGAGGACGGCAGGTACCTGGTCACAGGGGGGGCCGGGTTCATCGGGTGCAACTTCGTCCACGATCTGGTGCGGAGGTATCCTGAGGCGTCCGTCACGGTGCTGGACAAGCTCACCTATGCCGGCAATCCCGCCAACCTCGATCCTGTCCGCGGGCATGGGGGTTTCCGCTTCGTGCAGGGCGACATTGCGGATTCTGAGGTGGTCGAACCGCTGCTGGCCGAGGGATTCGACTTCGTCATCAACTTCGCCGCCGAGACGCATGTCGACCGGTCTATCGGCGATCCCTCCTCATTCGTGCGAACAGACGTCTTCGGGGTGTACACGCTTCTCGAGGCGATCCGCAGGCATCCGGTCTCGCTCTTCGTGCAGATCTCCACGGACGAGGTTTACGGCGAGATCATGGGCGATCCTGCAACCGAGGAGTCGCCGCTCATGCCCCGGAACCCCTATGCGGCATCGAAGGCCGGGGGGGACAGGCTTGCCTTCTCGTACTGGGCCACCTACGGGCTGCCCGTCGTGATCACACGTTGCGCCAACAACTACGGCCCTTATCAGTACCCCGAGAAGCTGATCCCGCTCTTCGTCACGAATGCCCTGGAGGACGAGAAGCTGCCGATCTACGGATCCGGCAGGAACACCCGGGACTGGATCCACGTGATGGACCACGCGGGGGCCCTCTTCGCCATACTCGAGACCGACGGGATCGAAGGGGAGGTGTTCAACATCGGCGCCGGGAACGAAAGGGATGTGCTCACCATAGCCGACAGCCTCCTGCGGCTGACCGGCAAGCCGGCCTCGCTGCTCGCCCACGTCGTCGACAGGCCAGGTCACGACAGGCGCTACGCACTGACCTCAGAGAAGCTCACCCGGGTGACGGGGTGGAGATGCAGGCATTCGTTCGAAGAGGGCCTGCGGGAGACAGTGGAGTGGTACAGGAGCCGGCCGGAATGGTGGCGTCCCCTGAAGAGCGGGGAGTTCCTGGAGTACTACAGGCGGAACTACAGGTTCCTGCCCGATCGGCAGCCAGGTGAAGCAGATTGACCTGCATAGGGTTGTGCCGTTAGTTTTGGCTCTGTGCCTCAGACCGCTGGTTGAGGGAGACCACCGCATCGGGAACTCTCCCTGTCCGGCGCCCGAACAGGAGAGAGGAGTGTCATCCTGAAGGAACCCATCCTGGTCACAGGCGGCGCAGGCTTCATCGGATCCCACCTGGTCGAGGCTCTCATCAGGCGTGGAGAGACGGTCCGGGTGCTGGACAATCTGTCCTCAGGTCTGGAGGGGAACCTCGATCAGGCGCGGCTGTCGGGCCGCCTGGAGTTTGCGGCCGGTTCGGTCCTGGATGCCGGTCTCTTCGGGCGGATGATGGACGGTTGCTCCGCCGTCTACCACCTTGCCGCATCCGTGGGAGTCGAACTGGTCACCAGCCGGACGGCCGAATGCCTGCGGAACAATGTCGAGGGGGTCCAGAACCTCGTCGACCTGGCGCGGTCCGGCAGGAGACCGCCCCGGGTCATACTCTTCTCAAGCTCCGAGGTGTACGGGAAGTCGGAGGACATTCCACTGGTTGAGGACGGCGACCTCCTGCTGGGTGCAAGTACCGTCCCGAGATGGTCGTATGCTGCCGGCAAGGCAGTGGGGGAGTTCCTGGCCCTTGGAGAACATCGCCGAAGCGGTCTTCCTGTCACGATCGTGCGATGCTTCAACACCTGCGGCCCCAGGCAGCGGGCGGCGTACGGAATGGTCCTGCCGACCTTCGTGACCCAGGCCCTGGCCGGGGAACCGCTGACGGTGTTCGGGGATGGCGGACAGAGCCGGTGTTTCTCATATGTCCGGGATGTTGTCAGGGGTGTTCTGCAGCTTGCGGATGAGCCATCCACTTCGGGGGAGATCTACAACATCGGATGCGACGAGGAAACGAGCATCCTGGGCCTGGCCCGGAGGATCGTCAGGCTCACCGGGACAGGTTCGCCCATCCGCTTCCAGCCCTACAGCGGGATCTTCGGACCTCACTTCGAGGATGTCAGAAGGCGGGTGCCGGACCTGGGGAAGATCCGCCGGGCGATCGGTTACACTCCGGAGGCCGGACTCGATGAGCTTCTGCGTCTGACTCTGGAGCACGCGCGGGCGGCTTGTGCGGATGCGACTCCCGCTGCGGTCGCGGAGAACGGCGCGGGCGTCCGTCCGGTCTCCCTCTGATGCCGCGATGAGGGCCGGCGTAATGGCGGTCTTCCTCCTCTCCCTTCTCCTGAGCCTCTGCGCTGCACCGCTGTGGCGGCGGATCCTCGCCGGTTCCTCGTGGCTTGATCTCCCGGGCGATGAGCGCCATCACAGGCGAACCGTTTCCAGGGCAGGGGGGGCGGCATGGATCGCGGCGGTTGCCGGCGGGCTTGTTACAGTGTTCATCACGGCGCCGGATCCGGCCGGGTCGTGGATCATCCTTCCGGCCCTGACTGCGGCTTTCATCCTCGGGCGCCTGGATGACCTGGGCAGCCTGGGGCCCGGGGTCAAGTGGTGTCTGCAGAGTGGCGTTCTGGCGGCGGTCTGCGTGGGACTGCATGCCGCTGGTGTGATCGATCTGTCGGGAAGCGCGCCGGCGGCGGTAGCGGCAGCGGCGGGGGGGGCCCCTCTGCTCCCGACCCCGCCCGGGATCTTCG
>CAZWSC010000116.1:0-32960 GCA_964636385.1 uncultured bacterium | reverse complement strand
GAGCGCGCCTGAAGGCGGCTGGTTGTGAGAAGGCGAATGTTGAGTGCCTCAACTCCAGCCGGCAGATGATCCTCCAGGATGAGATACTCGGCGTCCCAGGGGACAACCACGGCGAGGTGTACGAGCAGCGGCTCTCCACGATCAAGCCTCTCGGTCGGCCTGCCGGTTGCGGCCTGCACGTACTGGCGGAACACGATAAGCCCCTCCTCAAGCGGCCCCCGCTCGAGCGCGCGGTAATGGCGCTCAAGGCGCAAGTCGTAGTAGAGCGCGTTCAGCCCCACCGATTCGATCCTCAGGGGCACCTCGCGGGAGTCCGGATCCCGCCTGCGGATAGCGGCCAGCTCCTCCACTGTGAACCGCATGCTCACGGGGGACAGATCCTCTTCCGTGAACCGGAACCCCCGGCTTGCGGAAAGCCCCGGTGTCAGGCGCCCCTGCATGGGCAGGATCAGATCCTCGGCACGCTCCACGTAGGACCTGACAGCCTCCAGGGCCCATGCGTTCTCGTGTGTGTTCCGCCACCGGCCTCTCTGCCGCTGTTCCAGCAGCCAGTTGACCATTGAGGGGAGCAGGGGATGCATCGGGAAGTTCTCGCTCAGGAAGAGCACGCCCAGAGAGGTTGTACGCAGGCGGTCCTGCATCGAGGATCGCCAGGGCCAGTCAGCCCCGCCCGCCGGCATCGATGCCAGCCGGGCCGTGCGGTCGATCCCCTGCGCCGCCTCGTCGAAGATGAACTCCATTCGCCGCGGTGACACGCCACGCGACTCAGGTCTGCGTCTCCCCAGCTCACCCATTGCGAGTACGAGACAGATCCTCCCGGCCGCGCTCATGCGGTCGCGCCTTGCATCCAGGCGCTCCAGGTGGATGTCGGTGACGGCCTTCCGGATCTGCTCCTCCGTTACCCCTCCACCCGGGGGTGATGCCGTCAGCACGTATGTGAGGAAGGCCTCCGTGTCGAAGCTGATGTTGCGGGGGGCGCGTACTGCAGCTTCCAGATGCGAGTTCACAATCTGCCACACATCCCCGTAGAAGTCTCCCGGAACCTCCACACCGGCCTTCATCAGGCGCGACAGCGTGTACAACACAAACCCGTCCAGATACGGGTGCCCGCCGGACCACCCCGGCCAGAGGCTCAGACTGCCCCGCCTGCTGTGCGCCGGCAGGTCCGCGATGCCTGCCTTCATGAGGCTGTCGGTCTCGGCCGGGCCGGGGCCTCCGGCCGGCATTCTGTCAGCCAGCTCCCGGCGGGCCAGCAGGGCCAGGAGCCTGGAACAGCGCTGTTCCAGGCACGGGTGAGGATAGTCGACCAGGTAGTCAACCGGTCCTGACAGCCCCGAAAGAAGGCTGGCTGCGATCCGCACCTCCAGCTCTCCTGCCTCGCTCAGGAGATCGGCATCAAGGGCCAGGACCTCTTCCGCGACAGGATAGGCACGGCCGAACGTGATCTCGGGTATCGTCTCCACCGGATCGAAGCAGACCAGGGAGCCCTGCACCCTGTCCCCCTGGACATCGCCACCGGCGTCAGCCTGCAGGACGAAGCTGACTTCGCCCTCCTGGGTAGAGCGGATCCGGAAGTCCGCCCGCGCCGTGCTGCCGGCCCGCACCTTCCCCCTCCACCGGTCCCGCCCGTGCAACTCGGCTCCCTCGACTTCGCATCGCACCTCGATGCGCATTTCCTCCCCGGTGTGGTTCTCAACCACTGCGCCGAGGATCCATTCGTCGCCGAGTCTCACGAAACGAGGGACCGCGGGCTCCACAACAATCGGCTGATCAGTCCTGAACACCGCCTCACCGACACCATGACGCTCTCCATCACACACTGCAGTGGCGCGTATGCGGTACCTGGTCAGCGTGTCGGGCAGTCGCACCCTCACGCGTGCCGTCCCGTCCCGCCCGGCGACCAACGCCGGGTTCCAGTACGCGGTGGGGTTGAAGTCGGCCCGGGTGAACGGCATCCCCCTGGGATCGTCCTCTCCTCCTCCACCCGGCGAGCCTTCACCCTTGTCGCGGGGCGGGGAGAGCTGAAGCTGGTAACGGATGTCGTCATACACCGTGCCCGGTCCTCGATACCGGAACAGCGTATCGAGCGGGTCCTTGACCTGCTCCCTGGTGAGTGCCAGGACCGCCTCGTCGACGATCGCGAGGGCGATTTCCCCGGAGATCGGTTCGCCGCCAGGCGTGGTCAGGCGTACCTCGATCTCGATCTCCCCACCGGGACCGACCACTTCGCTCTCAGGCCGGACTTCGACCATCGCGCGCCACATCTCCCTGGAGATCCGGACGGTGTTGGAGCCGCGGGCAAAGAACGGCAGAGACCGCCTTGGTCCTTCCGGCGGGTGCATCGGGGTTTGGCCCGATCCGGCAAGGAGCACGGCGACCGATGCATCTGGCGGGGTTGTGTCCATGAGCGGCACCGGCACCGACGGCGTTCCGGTCAGCGACATCCTGGATGCGCTGACAACTCCGCCGCTCTCCAGGAGGACCAGACCCTCCGCCCCCCCGGGCGGCGTGGAGAATACGGCGTGCACTGTATCGCCCGGTTCGGCCGACTCCCTGTCCAGTTCGACGGTCAGGTGTGTGATTCCCCTCCGCAGGGCCTGCGATGGTGCAGGCCCACCGAACGAACGCCCCACGGCGGCGGAGAGAAGCAAACCGTCCGGCTGGCGGATCCCTGCGCGCATGAAGTAGTAGCCGGGTTCGGGTACCGGGAATGCCTGGGCCTGTTGTCCCGGCCCGCTGGCGGTGTGAACAGTGGCCAGGAGCGTGTCCTTCACAGAAGTCTCGTAGTCGAATGTCCCGCCCACACGCAGGACGCGTGCGGTCTTCCAGTCCCGCCTGAAGAGCTCCAGTGTGACCGGCAACCCATCCACTGGCTTGCCCTCGGTGTCGACCACGACCCAGTCCCAGACGCCCTTACCTTCCGAACCTGCCTCTGGGATCCTGCTGCGTACACCGGGGCGGTGGGGGCCGTGTACAAGCCTGATCGATGTGCGGTCGTAGGCAGACTGGTCGGCGAGATCCCTCGCACCGATCTCCACCATCACCTCGGAGTCGCCGGCCTGTGGCGGAAGGGTCAGCGGAAGCTTCAGGTCGAGGCGGCCGCCGACGTCCAGCCGGGATTCTCCGCTGAGCATCGGACCCGGGCCTTCCTGCGTGCTGGGTTCCCACGTGCGCTGTGCAAGGTCCTCGCGGAAACGGAACTCTTCCCAGCCAGGGGGAGACCATGGTGACTCTGTGCGCATTGTGCGCCAGACCACCGGCTGCCCCGACAGTGGCGGGCCCGAGAAGTAGGCGAAACTGCCCGCGACTCGCGCCTCATCGCCGCTCACGACCAGCGGCGTCTCAGTGCTCACCTGGGCCTGGAAACGCGGCGGCCTGAATGCCTCGACCAGGACCCAGGTGCCGGGGAGTGTCCGTGCCGGCCTTGTTGCCTGCCCGTCCTGGTTCTGGCGGCCTTCAGTGGGGATCTCCAGAGACAGCGAATAGAGGCCGGTCGGGACCTCCTCAGGAAGCTCGATCTCCCCAAAGGGATTTCCTCCGGGCGTCTCTCGGACCGGCAGTCTCATCTCCGGGTGACGCCAGTGCCTGAGCACAACGGACAGCCCCGATGCGTCCACCGGTGTCAGGCCTTCACGGTCGCTGTGTCGCACGACCCCCTTCCAGTGGATCGTCTCGCCTGGACGATAGATCGGGCGGTCTGTCTTCAGGAATGCCGTGTTGGGAAGCGCCCTGTTCCTGTCCGCATCTTCGTAGTGCTCCGAGAGCCGCAGCCAGGCCACCCTGCCCCGGGACTCCGCCAGGACCATCCGGAGGAAGCCGCGACCCTGCACCTCGGAAGCTCCGATCGTCCACGCGATGCCATCCGAGTCGGTTGTCCCTGACCACACCGGCTCGCCGGGCGGCCCGTCATCACTGCGCTGCATGTTCCAGAGGGTGACCGCTGCATCCGGCACCGGTGAACCTGACACGAGGTCGGTGACCCAGATGAGGCTCCTGTCCGGTCCCTGGCGGCTGGATATGCCCAGGGTCGTAGTCTGGATGCTGGTCGACACCAGCAGGGTATCCGGCTGCCAGGACGACGATTTCTCCACGGTTCCTGGAGCCGTCGCTTCGAACAGCAGGAGATGTGCATCCCCGGGACGCGGTTCGAAGCGGTCAAGATGCCGTTCCCATCGGACGAGCGAGTCCGGGTTCAGCGATGCGTCGAACCAGTCCGGCTCGGTCTGCCAGCGGGATTCCCAGGGCATCCCGCGCTCTGCCCCCTCTGCCGGTTCCTGCCCCTTTCGAAAGCGCTCCCGGGAGATCCGGACGGGGCCTCCCCAATGGTCTGCAAGTTCGTAGAGTGGCACTTCATCCGCCGTGATCCAGACCCACCTGATCCGCACAGGTCCTGCATTCCGCGCGGTCAGCCGCAGGTACTCCTCCTGTCCGGGTATGATGACCCCCCCTGATGGCTCGGTCCTCAGAACTGCGTCGGCATGTGGCGATCTGACCTTCGCGGTGAAGGCGCGTTCTGTCGTCTGGCCGGTCAGATCCGGGAGCCCTGCTTGAACCGTCAGATCAACCTCCTGCCCCGGAGGGAAGCTGCCGAACACGCTGACGTTGTAACCCCCGTCCATGGACCATGCCCGAGCTGTCAGCCTGTCAGGCCGGGGCTCGATCTCCAGGTGGGCAAGGAATGTGTCCGGATCTACAGGGCTGTCGAGGGAGACTCGTATTCCCCCGTCGAACGCCGAAGCGCTGCTCACACCGGGTAGACCGGTTGTCCGGAACGGGATGACGAGCGAGTCGGCCAGCCCGACCGTGCCGGCCTCGAACATGAGCGACGGTGTGAGGACGAGGCTGTAGCTCTCTCCCCGCCGGAAGGGAGAGTCGGGGCGCAACGCGAGCACGTTCAGGGAATCCACCCCACGGTTCTGCCCTCGCAGGGCCCGCAGATGCTCGGTAAGGACCGGTACCCTGTGGAGCGACACGGTGCCGTCGCGATGGTGCGCTGCTATCCCATCCAGGGCCTTGCCTGCCACCGGCCGGTCGAAGGCCAGGAGAATCGGGTCATCCGGGAGGTGATGTGCGCGTCCCGGTTGTGCAGTCCAGCCGCGCCGGTGTGCAGGCCGGGGACGCTGGTCCTCCGACTCGGGCTGGATCTCCGGGATCGATGCGAGGAGCCTTGCCGGTCGGTAGAGGATGGACCAGGTGTGATCGCTTTCGAGTTGCCGACCGCTGAGCGCCTTCAGCCCCTTCGGGAGAGTGCAGGTTATCCTCGTTCCCGTGGGAGGGGGTGAATCGAGGAGGAAGCTGACGGTCCGGGTCCCGATCCATGTGAAAGAGCCGTTCAGCTTAGGCTCGATACGGATCGGTCCCCTGCCGCCCCCGCTCCCGCGCTCACCCATGCGGACCATCGGTTCGCTGAAGGTGACGTCGATGGAGTAGAGTTCCCGTCGCTCCCCTTCAGGAGTTGCCAGGACCACCTCGAGCCCTGCCTGTAGATCGCTGCCGGTGTCCGGATTCCCTTCTTCGAGATCGCAAGCCGCGATGAACACGGTTGCGGCGAGAAGCAGGAGTGTCGTGGCTGGAGTCAGCCAGGATAACCTGGCCCCTTCCCTGCAGGTGTGCACAGTCATCTACCTACCTCCCTGGAGAGCTGGAGAGCCCCGGCTGACGGCAGTCTCTGTGGCAGTATGTCCACGGATCCGGGTGAAGGCAACACGGTGGATGCAGCCACAGCCTCCAGACCAGTCCGGATCAGTCCCTCGACTCCGCAGCAACGTGCTGCTATACTCTCACCCCTTCAAGGGACTCACTGATTCCGCTGGCCCGCAACAGCCGGGATGGGGATGAGGAGACTGCCAGTTTGGATCGCAAGTCGCCCGGTCTTGTGCCGGCGTCGCCAGGCGCCTGCGCCAGAGAGGAGGCGGAGATGATCTCGAGACGATTTCGCTTCGTGTGGGTGGCTGTTTCGCTGGCAGCGGCCCTACTGCCTGTTTCGGGTATCTGCAGCGACGGAGCTGTGGTGAGCTGGGGGCGTCAGGTAATCGGTCCGTTCGACATGGTTGACATCGTCGCGGTCTCGGGCGGAGACCGCCACACCCTGGGGCTCAAGTCCGACGGCACAGTCGTGGCCTGGGGCGGGAACGAGCACGGCCAGTGCAATGTTCCGGCCCAGAACGCGGGGTTCATCACGATAGCGAGCGGCTCCCACCATGGCCTTGTCATCCGCGGATTCGATACGAGCGATGTTGTGGTTTCCGACGACGGCGCTGAACACAGCCGCTTCCTCAGCATCTTCCCGAACCCCGCGAGTGGCGCGCAGTCGTTCCTGGCCTCCGCCGTCCCGTTTCATTGGGACGGCACGGACGAGCAGGGAAGAGCGGTTCCGGCGTCGGTCTACTTCGGCCGCATGACGTACGAATCGGGATCGGTCCACAACAGGATCGTGCGTTTGAGATAAGATCGCTCAGGTCCCCGGCTCATCTGCATCGGGGGCCACATGACCGTGTCGAAACCGGCCACGGTGGATGATTCCTCTGTGCGGTCTGGACAGCCTGCGGGGTGAAGGGTAGGCTCCCCTGATACCTGTCCCCGATGGGGATACACCCAGCATGTCAGGAGAGTGCCCGATGCTTCAGCTGGACATATCGCGGTTGCCCGGTTCCCTGCGCCTGGGGACGTCGTCCTTCAGCAGCCGCGACTGGAAGGGCGGCTTCTACCCCGCTGATGCGTCGCCCGGTGAGTTCCTCGAGCACTACGCCAGGCAGCTCAACACCGTCGAGATCGACGCAACCTGGCATGTGATGCCTTCGAGGAAGACCGTGCAGGCCTGGGCGGACAAGGTGCCGGAAGGGTTCGTCTTCTCTCTGAAGGTGCCGAAGGGGATAACGCACGAGAGTGGTCTGGAGGATTGCGAGTACGAGTGGGGGCAGTTCCTGGACGTCACGTCCGTGCTGGGGCCGAAGCGGGGTCCGCTCCTGTTCCAGTTCCCCTACGTTGCGAAGGGCGCCGATCCGAAGGAGTACGCGACCGGCGATGGCTTTCGGCGTCGTCTGGAGGAGTTTCTCCCTCTCATACCCGAGGGGCTGTCCTGCGCCGTGGAGGTGCGAAACCCGGCCTGGGTGGCTGAGCCTCTGCTGGAGCTCCTGCGTTCCCGGCAGATCGCGCTCGTTCTGTCACACTACTACACGATGCCGGGCGTGGCGGAGCTGATGGAGCGCCTGGATCCGGTCACCGCGGACTTCTCCTACATCAGGTTCCTCGGCAACCACAGGAAGATGGACCAGGCTGTCGTACACGCCAGGGCGGAGGGGACGAGGAGCAGCGACTGGGGAGAGATCCTTGTCGACAGGTCGGACGAGACACGTTCCTGGGTCGCTCCCATCAGGTCCCTTCTCGACAGGGGACAGACGGTCTACGTCTACTTCAACAATCACTACGCCGGCTTCGCCCCTGGGTCGCTGGAGCTGTTCCTCAGGATCTGGGATCAGGCGGCGGAGGCAGGCGCGAAAGGGACGGCCGGGTTCTGACGCAGGCCGGTCGCCGGTCGGGATACCATGCACCCACCAGATCCATCCTCGGTACTCGAGGCCGCAGCCACGATCGCGGGCGCGGCCCATCATACCCCTGCTTTCACCTCACGGACAGCCGACGATCTCCTCGGCGCATCCGTCTTCTTCAAGGCGGAGTGCCTCCAGAGGTGCGGCGCGTTCAAGTTCCGGGGCGCCTTCAATTCTCTCAGCCGGCTGGACCCCCAGGCGCGCAGCCGGGGCGTTCTGACCTGGTCATCCGGCAATCACGCAGGCGCACTCGCCCTTGCGGGCAGGATCCTGGATGTGCCGGTGATCGTCGTAATGCCGGCGGACGCAATGCCGCTGAAGCGGGATGCGGTGATCGGGTATGGAGCGGAGGTTGTTCCCTGCAGGGCGGAGGAGCGAGAATCTGTCGGCCGGGCGATTGCCGAAGAGCGGTCGGTTCCTGTGATTCCTCCATATGACCACCCGCATGTGATCGCCGGGCAGGGGACCGCTGCTCTCGAGCTGATCAGGGACTGCGGGCCGCTCGACATGATCCTGGCGCCTGTCGGCGGCGGTGGCCTTCTCTCGGGAACAGCGCTCGCCGCGACTGCCGCCTCCGGCGCGGGTCCATCGATTCCCGCAGTCTACGGTGTCGAGCCGTCCATTGCCGACGATGCGGCACGCTCCTTGCGGGAGAACAGGATCGTCGTCCTTGATACGTCACCTCCGACCATCGCTGACGGCCTGCGCACGCGCTTCCTGGGGGAGTACACCTTCCCGGTGATCCGGGATCGTGTCGCCGGAATAGTCACGGTGTCAGAGGAGGAGATCCTGGAGGCGCTGCGCTTCATCTGGCTGCGGATGAAGCTCGTGGTCGAGCCGAGTGGGGCGGTGCCCCTGGCGGCGCTGCTGGCGGGGAAGCTCGAGGTCGCCGGCCGCCGAATCGGCGTGATCCTGAGCGGAGGGAACGCAGATCCGCGGCAGGTGGGGGACTGGATCGCCCGGGGCTTGGGGGGCGCCTGATGCACACGGCAGGTTGAAACTGCGCGTGGATGGTCCGATACTCCCGTCGACATGCCGGGTATCCATACTCCAGGGGCCGGGACTCCCAGGCCCCGTTCGGTTCCGGTCTTCGTCCTGTGCGGCGGCCTGGGATCACGCCTGTCCGGTGTTGAAGCGCGGCCCAAGGCTGTTCTGCCTGTTGCCGGGCTTCCCTTCCTGCGCTACGTGATCGGCCTGCTGGCCGGACAGGGGTTCCGCCGCTATGTACTCTGCCTGGGGCATGGGGCTCTGGATGTCCAGCGTGAGTTTTCGGGCCCGGAGTTCCTCTACAGCGTGGAGAAGGAGCCGATGGGAACCGCCGGGGCGCTGTCGCTGGCCGGCCGTTACGCCGCCCGGGTCAACCTGGTCGTGAACGGCGACTCCTACGCGGAGGCCTCGTACACTGATCTGCTGGCGGAGCACACGAAGCACGGACGTTCGGCATCCCGGTGTGCGACGATACTTGCTGTGCACATGGATGACTGCTCCGACTACGGCGGGCTGTCCCTGGATGGGGAAGGGCGTGTGACCGGATTCCGGGAGAAGGGAGTGGCGGGACCCGGGTGGATCAACGCCGGTGCGTACGTGCTCGGCGGCAGGCTCTTCAGGGAGCTTCCAGAACACAACTGCTCCCTCGAGACAGGAGTCCTGCCGGGGCTCGCCGCCGGGGGAAGGGCCAGGGCAGCGGCCGGGCGTTTCTTCTTCCGCGACATCGGAACTCCCGAACGCCTTGCACTGGCGCAGGAGGAGTTCCGCCTGATCAGAAGCCGGATGGCCGGGGAAGAGGCCGCCGGCGGAACAGTGGAGAGATCATGATAGTGCGGGCCAAGGCTCCGCTGAGGATCAGCTTCTGCGGAGGTGGAACCGACGTCTCCCCTTATACAGAGGAGAGGGGCGGAGTCGTCCTCTCGTCCACCATCAACAAGTACGCATACGCCTCGCTTCGCCCGGTGAAGGAGCGAAGGCTCACCATTACCTCCCTGGACTACCACCTCACCCGCTCCTATCCCCTTGGGGAGCGGATCGAGCCTGACGGCGAGCTCGACCTGGTCAAGGGAGTGGTAAACCACTTCCAGGCCAGGCAGCGTCTTCCCTCGGGGGTGGAGATATTCACTCACACTGATGCCCCGCCGGGGAGCGGGCTCGGCTCCTCCTCGACCATGGTGACGACGCTGGTCGGCGTGATGGCCCAGTGGCTGCGAACGCCGCTTACGCCGTACGAGGTGGCGGAGCTGACATACCAGATCGAACGCGTCGATCTCAGGATAGCGGGCGGACGCCAGGACCAGTATGCCGCCACTTTCGGCGGCTTCAACTTCATGGAGTTCTACGCGGACCACACGGTGGTCAACCCGCTCCGCCTCCGCACGAGCACCCTGAACGAGCTGGAGTACTCCCTGCTCCTCTGCTTCACGGGCAGGACAAGGCTTTCGGCGCGGATCGTCGAGCGGCAGGCCCGGGGATACGTGAAGGGGATTGCTGAAGTCGTTTCCGCCCTTGACGGGATAAAGCTGTTGACCACCGGGATGAAGACTCTGCTCCTTACAGACCGGATACGCGAGTTCGGGGAGCGCATGCACGATTCATGGGAGTGCAAGAAGAAGCTGCAGTCGGAGATCACGAATCCCAGAATCGACGCCATGTATGCGAAGGCGCGCAGGTCCGGGGCCATAGGAGGCAAGATCCTGGGCGCGGGAGGCGGCGGGTTCCTCCTGGTGATGGTCCCGTTCGAGCGGCGCCACATCATCGCGAAGGCTCTCGAGGAGGCCCGCGGGCGCATCGAGCCCTTCGCCTTCGAGGATCGCGGCCTGCAGACCTGGACGGTGCCCGAATGACCGATGACGCCGGGGGGGAACGCACGGACGGCTGCGGGGACGGGCGGCTGCGGATTTCCATGGTCGGCATTGCATATCCCATGCGGGGGGGGATCGCGCAGTACACGGCCGTTCTGGCCCGGGAGCTCTCGCACAGGCACGAGGTCAGCCTCATCTCCTTCTCGCGCCAGTATCCGTCGCTGTTGTTCCCGGGGAAGAGCCAGATCGACACGAGCGAGTCGCCGCTGAAGTTTCCCGCCGAACCGGTCGTCGACTCGATAGGCCCGGTGAGCTGGTTACGGGCGGGAAGGCGGATTGCGGAGTTCAGGCCGGACGGCATCGTCTTCAAGTACTGGATGCCCTTCTTCGCTCCCGCCTTCGGTACGATCCTGCGGCGCGCGAAAAGGCTCTCCGGGGGGCGGCAGGTGAGGTCGGTCATGGTTGTAGACAACCTGATACCTCACGAGCGACGGCCGCTGGACATGCAGCTCACCCGGTACGTGATGAATGCCACCGACGCGTACATAGTCCAGTCCGGGGCGGTGAGGGAGGATCTTCTGCGCCTGGATCCCGGTGCGCGATTCCTGGAGGTGCCGCACCCGGTGTATAACCTCTTCGGCGAGAGGATACCCAAGGCCGAGGCGCGTCGCAGGCTGGGGCTGGATCCCGAAGAGCCGGTTCTGCTCTTCTTCGGGTTTGTCCGGGCCTACAAGGGGCTGGATCTGCTGATCCGGGCCATGCCCCTGATACGCTCCGGCATGGACGGCGGGCCGCGGGCGCGTCTGCTGGTGCTGGGCGAGTTCTACGAGGGGCGGGACGTGACGGCTGCGCTGGTCCGGGAACTCGGGCTGGAGGACTCCGTGGACATCTTCGATCAGTACGTGCCCGACGAGGAGGTGGCCCCTTACTTCTCCGCCGCCGATGTCGTGGTTCTTCCGTACAGGTCGGCGACGCAGAGCGGGATTGTGCAGATCGCATACCAGTTCGAGCGGCCTGTCATATGCACCAATGTTGGCGGGCTCTCCGAAGTCGTGCTGGACGGCAGAACCGGGTTCGTCGTTCCTCCCGAGAACCCGGAGCAACTGGCCGATGCCGTCCTGCGATACTATCGCGACGGCTGCGAGGCGGGATTCGAGGCGGCAATACGGGAGGAGAAGAGGAAGTACTCCTGGGACCGCCTTGTGGATGCCATAGAGACGCTGATCCGGGAGCCGTGAAGGCGGCTGGACGGATGCGGAAGGAGCAGAACAGGCATGATCACGAACCGGGAGATAGAAGACCGCGTCGATGAGGCGGTCCGGGTGCAGGCGTCGCTCAGGGACAAGGCGGATCTCCTGGCCAGGATGGCCGGGCTGTGGATCGCGGCGCTGCGCGAAGGCCGCAAGGTCATCTTCTTCGGCAACGGCGGATCCGCCGCGGATGCGCAGCACCTTGTCTGCGAGCTGGCCGGCCGTTTCTACATGGATCGCAGACCGCTGCCGGCTCTCGCTCTCACGGTCAACACCTCCTCCCTTACCGCCATAGGCAACGACTACGGCTTCGAGGAGGTCTTCTCCCGACAGCTCGCCGGAGTGGGGCGGGAGGGGGATGTCGCTGTCGGGATATCGACCAGCGGCAACTCGCCGAATGTGGTGAAGGCGCTGGAGACGGCCCGCGGCATGGGCCTCTGTACAATCGGCCTCACAGGCCGCACGGGCGGCAGGTGCCGCGAACTGTGCGACCTCTGGCTGGGCATCGAATCGGACGACACCCCGCGCGTTCAGGAGGGGCACATACTGGCCGGCCACATCGTCTGTGCGCTCGTGGAGCGGGAGCTCTTCGGCTGAGTCGTGAAGGCTGCGCCCCCATCCGAACGGCATCCTGGTGGAGCCCCGGGCATATCGCCCCGGTCCACGGAGGTTGACGATGGCGAGTGACTGGCAGGATCCGGCCGATCGCGCCGAATCGAACCTGAGGCCTTCGGACCGCCGGTTCCTCGTGCTCTGCCTGGTCGTTTCGGCAGCCGCCCTGGCCGCAGGCTTCCACCTCTATCCACGCGTCAACCCGGAGGCGTCGATCAGGTTCGAGGTCGACCGCGGCAGCGCTGCGCAGATCGCATCCGACTTCGCAGCCGAACTCGGCCTGGAGACAGCCGGGCGAAGGCACGCGACGCAGTTCAAGTACGACAATCACTCCAAGGTCTTCCTGGAGCGCACGCTCGGCCCGGAGGAGGCGATCCGCCTGATGTCCGGCCCTGTCCGCATGTGGCGCTGGGGGAACCGCTGGTTCCTGCCCGGGGAGAAGGAGGAGATCCGTGTTGAGGTCGCCACGACAGGGGAAATCGCCTCCTTCCGCCACCTGGTCGGGGAGTCTGCGTCCGGCGCAAGGCTGCGGCCCGCGGCCGCGAGACGGATTGCGGAGAGGTTCCTTGCCGAACGAATGGGAGTCGATCTGTCGGATCTCGAGTTCCTGGATCTGCGGACCGAGAGGCTTCCGAACCGGACAGATCACTCCTTCATCTGGAAGCGGACCGGACACGAGTGGGACGGTGGAGACTACAGGCTCGAAGTGAGGATCCAGGGCGCCCGCCCCGGCGCCTACCACGAGTACGTGTACATCCCGCAGGAGTGGTCCCGCAGCTACGAGCGCCTTCGTTCGCACAACGAGACTGCAGGCTTCGTTGCGAGCGCGCTGCTGATCCTGACCTTTGCCGCAATGATGGCCGTGCTCCTGGTGCGGATCCGGGGGAAGGAAGTCAGGTGGGGGACCGCCTTCTGGTTCGGGGCGGCGGGCGCCGTCCTGACCCTGCTGGTGGGGCTCAACTCGCTCCCCGCTTCGATCTACAGGTACGACACGACCGGGTCGTTCGGCGGGTTCATCATACAGGGGCTCTTCATGGAGCTGGCCCGAGCCCTTGCCGCGGGCGTCCTGATCGCGCTGCTCACCGCTGCCGCGGAGCCCCTGTACCGCGAGATGTACCCGGACAAGTTCTCCCTGGGCAGGTTCTTCACCCTGCGCGGCCTTCGCACGCGGCGCTTTCTGCTCTCAGCTGTTCTCGGGCTCGCCCTGACCTGCTGCTTCTTCTGCTACCAGGAGGTCTTCTACACGGTGGCCAGGCACTTCGGTGCGTGGGCGCCGGTAAGTGTTCCGTACAACAACCTCTTCAACACGGCGCTGCCCTGGGTCTTCATCCTGTTCATCGGCTTCTTCCCGGCGGTCACAGAGGAGTTCATCTCGCGGATGTTCTCTATCCCGTTCCTGAAGAAGCACACCCGTTCCACGCTGCTGGCGATCGTGGTTCCCGCGATGATCTGGGGGTTCGCGCACTCCAGTTATCCGAACCAGCCATTCTACATCCGCGGCATCGAGGTGGGGATTGCCGGGATCATCATCGGGTTGATAATGCTGCGCACAAACGTGGTTGCCGTGCTCGTCTGGCACTACACGGTTGATGCCCTCTACTCGTCGTTCCTGCTCTTCAGGTCGGGGAATGCCTACTACATGGTCTCGGCGGCCCTGGCTGCCGGGCTGATCCTGCTGCCCGTAGGATACGCCGTGTTCTGCTACATGCGGCGCGGCAGGTTCGAGGATCCGGCAGGGCTGCGGAACCGGGATGATGTCTCGACGGGAGTCGACGCGCTGTCCGGAGTGCCGGACCCGGTGTCGGCCGAAGTGGCGCCCTGTCCTTCCCGGCCGCATGCAGCCGCCAGGGTCCCGAAGGACGGAAGTGGTTCCGACAGATGGCGCCTGGCAACAGCGGGCTTCGCCCTGGCGTGTGTAGCTCTCCTCCTCGCTCCGTCTCCCGGGATCAGGACCGGGCCATGGATGCAGATCGGTCCCGAGCAGGCGCTGGAGGAGGCCGCCGCCTTTGTGACAGTGCTGGGCGAGGAGCCGGATTCGTTCCGGGTGTCGATAGTGGGAACCGTTCATGCGCCGCCCATGCGGGCGAAGTACCTGATGGAGAACGGCGGTCTCGACCGCCTGCGCGATCAGTACGATGGGATCACACCGCCCATGGCGTGGTCGGTCAGGTACTACCAGCCCCTGCAGGCACGGGAAGTCCTTGTGCGTGTGAACATGGCGGACGGCCGAATCCTCTCCGCCACAAGGCGCCTGGCCGATTCGGACTCGCTCCCGGCCCTTTCGCAGGCCAGAGCCCGTCGGTTGGCGGAGAGGTTCCTTCAGGGTCGGGGCATCGATATCTCTGGGATGGAACCGGGCGCCGCGGTGCAGGAGAGCAGGGAATCGCGGGTTGACCACACCTTCACCTGGGAGTCCGCCGATGGGGATCCGCGGGGCGCGGGACCCGCCCGCCATCGGGTCGCCGCCTCCGTGCAGGGGGACGGAATAGGATCCTTCGGCGAGCTGCTGCACATCCCCGAGGACTGGATCCGTTACAGGGAGTCCACCGGCACCGTTGACGCAATAAGGCTGATCCTGATGCTCCTCGTCCCGGGGTGTCTCCTCGGGCTCGTGCTGTGGACCCTGCTCATGCGCCACCGCGCGGGGCAGATCCGCTGGAAGCCGATCCTCCTGCTGTCCATTCCGTTCGGGGCCGTAGCCCTGATCGGCGGGTTCAACACCTGGCCGGGGATCCTCCAGGGATACTCGACTTCAGTACCGTGGGAGGTGTTCCTGACAAGCGCCATGGTGGGCATGACGATGAGCGCAGGGACCGGGTATCTTCTCGCCGTTGTGAGCATTGCCGTCGTCACGGCATTCTGGCCTGAATCCTGGAGGATGAAGGATGCGAAGGTTCGGGGAGCGGCACTCGGCGACGCCCTGCTGGGCGCTGTGACCGCGGCCGTGGCGATCCTGGCGCTTCGCAACCTTGCGTGGCACCTTCCCGCAATCTGGCCCGAGGCGAGCCTTGCGCCCGGCATTGCTCCGCCCCAGGGTGCAGAGGCCACGCTTCCGTGGTTTGCCATAGTGCACAACGTTGTGCGCTCGACCCTCCTGTTTACCGCTGCAGCCGCCGCTGTAGCCGGTCTCCTGAGGCTTCGAGAGCGGCACCGGAAGGCTGTGGCGGCCGCCGCTATGCTGACCGTCCTTGCGCTGGTTCCCCTGTCTGCAAAAGGCGCGGGCGAGTACGTGCTTGCCCTGGGCAGGGCCGGGCTCGAGTTCGCCGTCCTGCTGCTCCTGGCGAGATACCTGCTCCGGCGCAATCTGCTGGCCTATCCGCTCGCCGTGTACATCCTGGCGGCGCTTTCGGGTGTCGCACCGTGGCTCCAGGCGTACGGGGAGTGCTTCAGGGGACAGGGGATGATCGCCCTTGCCGTCCTGGGACTGCCTGTGTTCTGGCTCTGCTTCACCTCGTTCAGGGCAAGGGAGCGGTGAGGTGCGCGCCGGCTGCTGCGGCCTGCGGGAACACGCGGCCGGGCGTGCGGGCTCGCGGCCGGACGGCCGCGATTTCCCGGCTGGGCATCTGGCCACGGTGATGCTACGCTGCGGCCCATGACGTGGAAGACGAACCTGTTCCGCGGCCTCTGCCTGGGCCTCTTCGCATACGCAGGTGGGACTGCCGCCGCGGCGCTGGCCCCGGAAGCAAGGGAGTCCCTCGGCGCGACCCGCTTCCCGCTCTTCCTCACAGCCAGCATCATCCTCGCAGCCGTGGCGTTGTTCAGATTCCTGCGTCCGAGCCTGTGGCACATGGCGGCTGCGCTGGTCATGGTCCTTGCCATGGCTGCTTCGCTCTGGACTCATGCTGCGCCGGGTGCGGCCGGCCAGGCTGGTCCGCAGGCAGTGCGGATGGCGGTGTTCGCGGTTGTCTACGCCGGTCTGCGGCTGACTCAGCCCGGCGAGGATGCGGAGAGGGAGGCCTGACGGCAGGAAGGGGTCGGCAGACTATCCTGAACTCTCACCGTTCCTTCCGTTTTCGGCGAAGCGGCCGGCGTGGGAGCAGCCCCGGTCAGCCCCCCATTCCCAGCGCCCGCAGAGTGCCTCCGAACCAGTCGATGACCAGGAAGTTCATCCTGCCGATCAGAAGCGAGATCCTCCCCATCACCGTGTAGCCGAAGGCTGCCCCGAAACCCATCATCAGGTACCATATCCCGACGCGACTGATGCCCCCAACGGCCCCCTTGTGCTCCACGGAGAAGAAGAAGTAGATGAGGACCGCGAGTACGCCGAGGAAGATCACGAGGCCGTTAAGCATGCCGGCGACATCCAACGCCCCGTCGGGCGTACGGGCGAGAAGGTTCATCATGGTCGACCCGCTCTGTGGAAGAACCTCGCCATGCAGCTTCTGAACCATGTTGATACCGACGTAGTAGCCCACGTATATCGCCAGTGAGAACCGGGCCAGCCAGGCGATCCTGGGTATGTACCGGTTGTACAGGTTGATCCCGATCAGGGCCGCAAAGAGCAGGTGCCAGTTTCCGCCGAAGTCGTCGATCAGTGGCCTGATCAGGTTCGGCCCTATCGTCTGGTCGGCGGTCTGGCCGATGTAGTACCCGAGTGATACTCCGGCGAACAGCGCCTCGGCGAATCGGAAGAAGGGGTTGTCCCTGTAAAGAAAGCTCAGGATGCAGAGTGTGAGAAGGGCTCCGATCCAGGTTCCGATGAGTTCACCGCCCGACATCGTTTCCCTCCTCTACTTCACGACGCGGGAGCGGCCGACGAAGTAGGCGACGTTCCCGATTATGATGAACAGGATAATCACGCTGTGGTTTATGGTCTGCACATCCATCCCCTTCATGGCGGAGAAGATGATCGGATCGGTGTAGACCCCGTGTGTGTTCGGATATGAGTCGACAAGAAGCTGCTCGTACTCCGAAGCCGCCTTCAGCCCGCCCAGAAGCCCCATCATCTGGCCGCTGTCCAGGTAGGCGTAGTACTTGGGCGCGGAGACCGCAGTGCACCCGACGGCCACCGGGGTCCCGAACTGCGCGTTGATCAGGTTGGCCCACCATTCGCCGATGATCCCCGTAGCGAAGCTGGTGACGAGGTCGATCTGGCCGTAGTTGCGGACGCGCTGCATCAGAGGGAGCCGGCTGAGCGGCGTGCCCCGCGAGTCTGTGGGGAACACCTCGTGGATGTCGGTCCCCATCTGCTTCATGAGGGCCTGCCCGCCGTCCTTGTACCCGAGGTTCACATAATCCACGCCATACTCGAGGTGTGGGAACTCCGCGGCCACGCGGCTTATCTCCTCGCTTGCCATCGCCGCGCCGCCGATCGGGTAGAGGGCGAGGCCGACTACCTTTACCCCGCGGCTGAAGCAGTGGCGTAGAACCGCTGCAGCCATCGGGCCGTTCTCCGGCTTCGTGGTGGGGCCGTAGTCGAAGGAGACCATGACGATACTGTCGGGCCCCATCTCCTCGATGGCATCGAAGAGCGACCGCACGGGCGGCGTCACGCTCACCGGGAAGCCGATCGGGAAGACGATGGGGATGATCGTGCCGAGGCCCACCAGAAGGAAGATCCAGCGGCGGTCGATCTGTGAAAGTGTGCGCCCCAGGCTCCTGGGTTCCGTTGAGTTGCTCATGGGCGCCTCCCTACTCGCTCTTCTCGAGGCCCAGGTAGGACCTCTCGATGCCCAGGATCACGCGAAGCGAGAGGGATGCGGCACCCAGTGCCGCCCCTATCATGATCCCCCTCTGCGCCGCGGCATTCGGTTTCGTCATGAGCCACTCCGTGAACTCTCCCAGCCAGGTTTGAGATCCGGCCCATGGCAGCCAGGCCAGCAGCGTCTCGCCCAGGGGAATCCGCCCCAGCATGACGAGAACCGCGGCCGAGAGAAGGATGGTCGCCTCGAGGTTGCGGACGCGGAAGGCCCTGAAGGCGGCGGAGGCGACGTAGAAGGCCAGGAGGGCGAACATCGTCGCCTGGAGAGGCTCGAAGAAGTAGCGCGTTCCCCAGGAGAAGGGTGTGTGTCCTCCGTCCGGGCGCATCCCGATCCCCTGGAAGGGCCCGACACCGATGGCGCTCAGGATCCCCATGCTCCCGAAGCCGAAGAGCCCCAGCAGCAGGAAGATCGCATACTGCCATCCCTTTCCGCGGCGTTCGATCTTCCTGATGTTCCCCTGTACCACGTTGACAACACCCAGCAGCAGCGCGAAGCCGGCCACGATGACGAGCCATCGCTCGAGCTGGTTGGCGGGCCACTTCACCAGGGTGGCGCGGTCGGTGAAGAAGAACGCCACTATCGGGATCATCCCGGCCACGAAGGTCAGGACAAGCGGCAGCTGCAACCGGAAGAACATCCCCATCCTCCTCTATCTTGCCTGGAAGAAGTCGGCCAGGCCGGTCCATCCGAGGGTGGCGAGTATCATCCCCACCACTATGCAGGCGGCGACCAGGGCCTTCGTGTAATCCTGGCCCTTTATGCTGCCCAGCATGGCGGGGTCCCTGGACAGGTAAGCGCCAGCGGCGTACAACTCCTCGCCGATCAATGTGTAATCGCATGCGCAGACGAAGAACGGGAGCTGCGCGATCTCGGCGGTGCCCGCAATCTGGATCGCACCGGCCGACTGCCCCGTCTCGGCCAGGAGGAGGGACTCGGCGTAGAACGACCCGATGAGGAAGTTCGCCGCGGGCTTCTCCCGCACCATGATCCCGGAGACCGAGGCCGTGTAGGCAAACTGGTCGTAGGTCACGTAGTGGACCATCGACTCGTTGTACAGATCCGGCCTGCCCTCCTGAATGTACGCCTCGCGCACCGTCTCGCGCGTCGCGGCGAACGTGAGCGGATCCTTGTTGGGAACGTCCAGTTCGGTGTTGTACCGGGCGGTCATCCGCGCGACGTGCTGCAGCACGGCGAGCGAGGCGATCGTCTGGTTCTCGTCGATCGACATGATCCCCGGGACGTACAGCACCTTCCTGCCCAGCTCGGTCGCCCGCCCGACAGCCTCGTCGATTGCGTTCAGCCCCGCGATCCTGCGTATGTAAAGGGTCCTGTTCTTCTTCGCGGCCTGGATGAACCATAGGACTGATCCGCAGAAGATGATGAAGAGGATCAGGGCGTTCAGCCTTCCGGCCTCGAATAATCCTGTTGGTTCCACTTGGTTTTCCCCCGGCATGCCCGGCGCGCAGCGGCCCCGGTCAGCCTGTCTCCCGGTCTGTCCGGCGCGTCACCGCCCGGGTCAGTTGGTTTCCGTCTCGATCCGCGGGAACAGCGGCTGTCCGGGACGCAAGGCGGTGCCCGGGGCCAGCACGCCCCAGCGCAGCCAGTCCGGATCTGCCGCACCGCCCACGAGCGAGCGCTGGTCTTCGATCAGCCCGAGCCGGTACAGGGTCTCTCCGCACTTCCCCGGCATTACCGGCGACAGGAGCGTCGCTGCCAGCCTGACCGCCTCCGCCGACACGGCGAGTGTTGTCGCCACAGCTTCCGGCCCGCCTTCCTTCACCGCCTTCCAGGGCGCCTTGATCTCCAGGTAGCGGTTCACGCCCCGGACGAGTTCAAGGGTGTCTTCGATCGCCTGGTGGATCCGGACCGCCTCCATGCCGGCCGTGTACGACTGGAGGGTCTTCTCCGCCCGGCGGATCAGGTCATTCTCGGCATCGCCGAGATCGCCCGTGGCCGGGACGAGTCCCCCTGAGTTCTTCTGTATCATCCGTTCGACCCTGTTGAGGCAGTTGCCGAGGTCGTTCGCCAGGTCGGAGTTGATCCTGCCCACCACGGACGCAACGGTGAAGCTGGAGTCCAGGCCGACCACCATGTCCCGCATCAGGAAGTAGCGGAGGGCGTCGACGCCGTAGATCTCCAGAAGATCCAGGGGCCGCACCACGTTTCCGACCGACTTCGCCATCTTGGCCTCGTCCTGCAGCCACCAGCCGTGGGCGAGTATCGAAGCCGGCACCTCTATGCCGGCGGCTTTCAGCATGATGGGCCAGTAGACGGCGTGCGTGGTCAGGATGTCCTTGCCGATCAGGTGGAATGTCGCGGGCCACCACTCGCCGGCCGGACCCTGACGCCCCTCCACGGCGCTGCAGTAGTTGATGAGGGCGTCGAACCAGACGTAGGTCACGTAGTCCGGATCGAACGGGAGGGGGATGCCCCAGTTGAGCCTGGAGGCCGGGCGGCTGATGCAGAGATCGCCGAGCGGCTTTCGCAGGAAGCCGAGTACCTCGTTCCGCCGGAAGTCAGGGCGTATGAAGCCCGGGTTTTCCTGGATGTGCCGGATGAGCCAGTCCTGGTACCTGCTCATTCTGAAGAAGTAGTTCGTCTCGCTGAGGAGGGTTACCGCACGGCCGCACTGGGGGCACTTGCCGTCCTCGATGTCCTTCTCCGTCCAGAAGCGCTCGTCGGGAACGCAGTAGAGGCCCTGGTAGGTGTCCTGGTAGATCTCGCCACGGTCATGGAGGTCCTGCAGGATCCTCGTTACGACCCCCTGGTGGCGCTGCTCCGTGGTGCGGATGAAGTCGTCATACTGAACCTCCAGCTTCACCCAGACATCACGGAAGCGCTCCGCCATCAGGTCGCAGTGTTCCAGGGGCGTGCGCCCCAGCCTGACGGCGGCGTCCTTTATCTTCTGGCCGTGCTCGTCCGTTCCGGTGAGGAAGAACGTGTGGTCTCCACGCATCCGGTGGTAGCGGGCCAGGACGTCGGCCAGGAGGGTCGTGTACGCGTGGCCGATGTGAGGTTCGTCATTGACGTAGTAGATGGGTGTCGTGACGTAGAATTTCTTCGCGCTCATGCTGGCCCTGGCCTGGATTGAATGGATTACAGCACGCCGGGTCGGAACAGGTCTTCCGAGAGCTGCGACCGGCCTCACAGGTAGAGGCCGCGCCCACACCGTTCCAGCCCGGCAGGACAACAAGCCGGCAGTATGCCGGGAAAGCCCTCAGATATCAAGCGATTGGTCGGTGCCAAGGGCCAGGGCAAGCCTGGCCGCCTCCCCCGGGTTCAGGGCCGTGCGGAGAAGGACGTCCATGCCGGGGATCGGGATCGAAGGGGTTATGGTCCAGGATCGGAGCAGGATCACCGGCTTGCCGGCCTTGAGAGCCAGGCCGATCTCGGAGAGGGTGCCGTAGCCGCCGCCGATCGCGATGACGGCACCGGCGGAGCCGACAACGATGGCATTCCGGCCGTTCCCCATCCCGGTGAAGACCGGGATCTGAACGAAGGGATTCGGAGGGGATTCCACCGGGTTTGCGCCGGGCAGGATGCCTACTGTTGTGCCGCCGGCCAGGGCAGCGCCCTCGCAGGCGGCCTCCATGATGCCTCCGCGGCCGCCGGTGATGACCACCGCGCCCCCCTCGGCCAGGGCCCTGCCGATCCTGCGGGCAGTCCGCATCTGGTCGCCTGTCGCCTCCGACGGGCCTATGACGGCTACGGCGGGGCAACGGAGCTGCTCGAAGACTGAACGGGGGGTGGGGAACTCCTCCATCATGCCCCGTCCGGGCTACAACCCCCTGTCGCGGCGCGCAGCCGCGACGTGGCTGCTCGGGTTCTGACGTGCGAGGCTGAGCGCCCAGTTCAGCAGCGGTCCCTCCGGAAGATTGCGGATCAGCCGCCCCAGTACCTGGCCCGGCACTTCCTCCGGCTGCTCCGCCAGCGTTGTCACGGCGATCTGCTGGAGCTCGCGTGAGGTACCCCAGAACGAGTCCAGGGCAGGCAGGAGCGAAGCATCATCCGTGGAACCCCTGAGGGTGCGAAGCACCTGGGAGCGGACATGATCATGCCTGATCTGCTCGTAGACATCGAGAAGGAGGCGGACACGGTATGGCGTCAGCACGGGCTGCAGGCTCCCGACGATCTGGCCGCCGGTCATAAGGTCCAGGGCCAAATCATCGGGCCAGACACCATTCTCCAGGATCGTCACCGCCAAGCTCTCAGCCTCGGCGTAACTGGCGGACACGGCAGCTGTCAGCAGGGAGGTTCTCTGCTCCGTGCCGACTCTCTGCCCGTCCTGCCACTTGCCTGTGGTCAGAGCTGAGAGAACCACCTCCGGAATGGGCCGACAGTTGCCCTTGATGGTCGTCATGGCCAGCTCGTAACGCTCCGGAGCGGGGGCCTGCGGGATCGCAGCCGCGATCTCGGCGCAGTTGATCTGGGCCTGCTCCGAAGAGCCGCCCTGGGCCATGGTGTGACTGGGCGCCAGGGCGCTCCAGACAAGTACCAGGCCTGTCAGAACCGGCAATGCGGTTCCCGGCATGAATCTCATGATCTCCTCCTGTCGTGATCCGCCCGTCTCCATCAGTCGGATGTGCGGCGTGCAATGAGCGTGACGACAGGATCCGCCATTCAGAAGGCTGCCGTCAAGGGCGGGGACTCCCTCCCGCAGCGCAGGGAGACGGGGCCCGGGCACATCCCGGGCCGGGACCGGGTACCGACATGCCTGCGGAGGCAGCCAGAACCGAGGCCAGGCTTGTCTCGTTATCGTAGGGGAGATCCCGCCACTCCAGTATTCGCCACTTTCCACGAGCATCTTCAGCCATCCATAGGGCCGCCTCACCTCTGGCCAGAAGAACAGGTTCCGTATGAAGGCTGTCCGAGTCCCGGAGGGCCAGTCTGGTGCCCAGGCATTGCTGCCAGGCCTGGCGGCCGTCATCAGTAGTCCAGATCATCATCGGACCGGGCTCCCAGGTCCACTCCGGGCGGCGCATGGGCTGCCCGCCTGTCCAGGCGCGGATGGCGCCCAGGAACTCATCCCTTTGCCACGCAAGCCTCCATCCGGCCCTCTCGGCCTCGGATCTGCACGGCACGAAGATGAAACCGGGGGCCAGTTGTGCCTCCAGCAGGTTCGCATCGAGCGCCTGTAACGCAGCTTCCAGGTTGAACCTGCAGTGTTCCGGTTCGTCCGGGTCGAGAGGACGGAATGGACGGAGCCTCAGTGTGGCCGACCCCTCCTGTCCGCGGCTGTCGCGAGCGGACGCCGTTACGGTCTGGTCAGAGTCGGGAAGCAGGGTTAGTGGAAGGCAGTCGCCCGTCAGCCGATCTGTGAGGTGCGAGCCCGTCCAGACGATGGCCTCCCCTGGGATGGGGCCGTCCTCGGGGTCACAGGCCCTGGCCCGGATGCACTCCGCCTGGTCGCGGTGCAGCCATATGGTGCGCGGGAGAGGGTCGAAGGTGACCGACGGGGCGGAGTCGGGCACAACCCATACTGAGACCTCCGCCGCCTCGATCCGCGCACCGTCCAGGGTCCACGCCTGGGCTCGCAGCGTGTGTGACGTGCCACCGGGTGGGGGAAAGCGCGGCCGCCACAGCGCCTCCCACGGCGGGGCTGTCACCGTGTCGATCGGGACCCCGTCCGCCAGGAAGCAGACTCCGAGGGGTGGAGCCGGGCCCTCCCACGCGGCCACGCAGAGGATCTCCCCCGCCAGTGTGTCGCCGTGTACGGGGCGGAGGAGCTCCAGCCTCATCCTGCCGGCGGATGACGGGGGCGCAGACGGCTTATCCGTGCAGCCGGCAAGGGTGACAACAGCCGTGCCCAGCAGGAGCCAGGTCCGTGTCGTACGCGCGTTGCGACGCGATGGCGACGGTATCAGCATGGGAATGGAAGACAGCTTGAACACAGTGAGACCTCCGCTGAGTTGGTCAACCGACAGGAAAGCGTCATCAGAGGTCAAAGTAGCCAGAATCGGGCCGCTGTCGTCGCCGGGTGAACCGGCAGATGTGGCAAAGCACCAGGTCCCCGTGTAGTCTGACACACCAGTTCCGGCGTAACCCAGGAGGAGACGTGGCTCAGCAGTTCATCTACACGATGCAGGGGGTGGGCAAGGTTCATCCCCCGGACAAGGTGGTACTCAGGGATATCTGGCTCTCGTTCTACCACGGCGCGAAGATCGGCGTCCTCGGCCTCAATGGCTCCGGGAAGTCCAGCCTGTTGCGGATCATGGCGGGCGAGGACACCGGGCACCTGGGCGAGGCGCGCCCGGCCGACGGAATCCGCATCGGGTTCCTGCCGCAGGAGCCGGTGCTCGATCCCGAAAAGCACGTGCGCGGCAACATCGAGGAGGGGCTGGCCGAGATCCGGGATCTCCTGGTCCGGTTCGAGCAGATCAGCGCCCGGTTCGCCGAGCCGATGGAGCCCGACGAGATGGACCGCCTCCTTGCCGAGCAGGGCGAGGTGCAGGAGCGGATCGAGGCTGTGGACGGATGGGAGCTGGATCGCAGGATCGAGATCGCGATGGATGCACTGCGATGCCCGCCCGGGGATGCGGATGTGACCGTGCTGTCCGGCGGGGAGAGGCGCCGCGTGGCCCTGTGCCGGGTCCTCCTGGAACAGCCGGACATGCTGCTGCTGGACGAGCCGACCAACCATCTCGATGCCGAGTCGGTTGCGTGGCTGGAGCGTCACCTCCATGACTTCCCCGGCACGATCGTCGCTGTGACGCACGACAGGTACTTCCTCGACAATGTCGCGGGATGGATCCTGGAACTCGACCGCGGGCACGGCATCCCCTGGGAGGGGAATTACACCTCCTGGCTGGAGCAGAAGGAGGAACGCCTCCGCGTCGAGGAGAAGCAGGAGTCGAAGCGGCAGCGGACCCTGCGCCGGGAGCTGGAGTGGGTGCGGATGAACCCACAGGCGCGCAGGGCGAAGAGCAAGGCACGTCTCGCCGCGTACGATGATCTCCTCCGCCAGGACATGGAGAAGCGCACGGAGACGGCGGAGATCGTGATCCCGCCCGGCCCACGACTCGGCGATCTGGTTGTGCGGGCTACAGATCTGCGAAAAGGGTTCGGCGACAGGCTCCTCTTCGAAGGGATGAGCTTCAGCCTCCCACCCGGAGGTATCGTCGGGATCATCGGGCCGAACGGCGCGGGCAAGACGACGCTCTTCCGGATGATCGTCGGGCAGGAGAAGCCGGACGGAGGCGAACTGCGGCTGGGGGAGACGGCGGTCATCTCGTATGTCGACCAGGTGCGCGACGAGCTCGACCCCGACAACACGGTCTGGGAGGAGATCACAGAGGGCAAGGATGTCATCCCGGTCGGGAGCAGGGAGATCAAGTCCCGCGCCTACGTGGCCGGCTTCGGGTTCAAAGGCGGGGATCAGCAGAAGCGTGTGGGCGGCCTCTCCGGCGGTGAGCGAAACCGTGTACACCTGGCGAAGCTGCTGAAGTCCGGGGGGAATCTCCTTCTCCTGGACGAGCCGACCAACGACCTCGATGTCGACACACTGCGTGCACTGGAGGATGCGCTGCTGGAGTTCGCCGGGTGCGCTGTCGTGATCAGCCACGACCGCTGGTTCCTGGACAGGGTGGCAACGCACATCCTTGCGTTCGAGGGGGACTGCTCGGTCCACTGGTTCGAGGGGAACTTCGAGGGATACGAGGCCGAGCGCAGGCGCCGTCTCGGCGCCGAGGCGGAGCGTCCGCACCGGATGCAGTACAAGAAGCTGGTGCGATAACGGCGGCGCTCAGGGTCACGGGAGGCGCCGGAGGAGCATGGATGGCGCACAGAGGAGGTCCGAAGATGGCTCATCCGGGAGTATCGGATCAGATCACGTTCCTGTACACCACCGACATGAAGCGCTCGGCGGCATTCTACGAGGAGGTGCTGGGTCTGGACCTGGCGCTGGACCAGGGAGGCTGCAGGATCTATCGCCTTGCGTCATCGGCATACGTCGGGATCTGTGAAAGACCTGTCGGCGAGATACAGGGCCAGGATCCCGACAGAAGGAGCGTGATTATCACCCTGGTTACACAGGACGTGGATCTCTGGTACGAGGCTTTGAAGGAGCGCGGGGTCGTGTTCGACCATCCCCCGCGGCGAAACGAGCGCTACAGGATATACCACACCTTCCTCCGCGACCCGAACGGCTACCTGATCGAGATCCAGAGGTTCGACGACGATCCCTGGGCTGCGGGGTAGGGCTGTCTGGGTGACTGCAGGGGCTGTCTGCGGTTGTCAGAGCCGCAGCTCTTTGGCCAGCGCACGGAAGAGGAAGACATCCAGCTCCTTTTCGAATGAACGGAAGCCGAGTTCCCGGAACGGGGCGATCGGGAGGGCCTCGGGAAGCATGAGCTGAAGCTTCCTGCGGCTCTCCTTCCGTACTCGGTTCCGTGCGTACTCCATGCAGGGCTTGAGCGACCCGGGATCGCTGCCGGATACCCACCCGATGTCCAGCGTGCCGGGTGTGTACTTCGTGTTCTCGCACAGGAGGATGGTGCAGTCGCCGAAGCGAACGGTCTCGGCCGATGGGAAGTATCTCTCCCTGTGCGGTGCATCCGCGGGGACGAAGAGCCAGTCGTTCCAGAGGTAGTCGTCCACGTCGGGAATCCCCGGGCGCACCTCCAGGGAGGCGTTCCTTCCGATGTGGGCATCCGCGGATGTCCCCTCCACATCCATCTCCAGGTAGGAGTACCTTGCGATGATGCGGAAACCGAACTGCTCAGTGATCCTGATCGACGCTGTGTTCCGGAAGTAGGTGGAGAAGCACAGCTCCTCGTACCCTGAATCGACGGCCAGCCGGATCATCCGGCGGGTGATCTCGCGGCCCCACCCCTTCCCCTGGTCGGCCGGGTCCACGCGGAGGGCCTCCATCCACACCCGGCGCTCGTCGAACTGCATCATGCGGCCGCATCCGACCAGGCGCTCATCCTCGAAGAGCCCCAGGAAACGGGATTCCGCGTCCTCGACCCATCGGTCGAAGACCATGGGGAGGTAGTCATGCCCGCTCCATATCTGCGCGGCGATCTCCATCAGCCGGTCCTTGTGCTGATGGCTTATGGGGCGCATCTCCAGGTTCGAGTGGCGCGCGGTCGGGTTGTCAGGCATGTCCGGGGCTTCCTCTCCTGCTCGGTGTGTCTGAGGGAGTATAGGGCACGACGGGGAGGTGTTACCACGAAGGACAGGACTCACCACGAAGACCACGAAGGACGCGAAGGGAGAAGAAGACAGGAGTTACCGCGAAGGGCACGGAGGGAAGAGATGGCGGTACGGACGGCCTGGGTCAGCGGGGTTGGGTCTCCTCGGCTTCTTCATCGTCGGGAGCAATGTTTACGCCGCAGCCGACAACCACCATCCGTCCGTTGACCTCGCAGAGCCTTACATACGACCGCTTGGCTGAGACCTTGTCATCTCCAGGTCTTGGCCAGTGGTAGGAGACCCATGCGCTGCCGGACTCCAGGACCGCCGCGTTCATCTCGGCGAAAAGGCGATGCCCCTTCGCATCCTTGAGCCCGATGACGTTAAGGCCCTCCAGCTCGTGCCTGATCGGGTGGACGATCATGAGGCCGCTGAGGTCATGGATCCATATGTAGGCTCCCCCGAAGATGAATGGCGAGTCACCTCCCCGGAAGTGCCGGATCGCATCCATCCCCTCCATCTGGAGCAGCAGGCATGCTGTATCGACAGCCTCAACGACAGTCTCCCGATCTGGAGGCGATCCTGCAGTCTCCCGGCATCTCTGCTCCGCCTCCTGAGCCAGTTCGGACAGGCTGGGGGAGTTGGCTGCCGAAGCCAGGGACAGGCAGGCGATGAGGAGCATGACGAGAGCTGGTGCGAGGATTGCGCCCCTGCGTCCGGCCTCAGCCGTTGCCTCACCCCCGATGCCCGGCGGGCGACTGTTTCTGCCGTACAACTCCAATGCAGGACCTTTCAGACGTGCCGGAAGGACCAGACCGGCCTGCAGGGACGTGCAGGCCGGTCTGGTCCCCCTGGGTAAAATTCGGCCGCTCCTGCCCTCTTCGGCTGTCCGTGAGGCGATCCTTAGTCCTCGCCGGCCAGCTCTCCAGCGCCCTGCAGTGTGTCAAGATGCCTGGTCTCAGGATGTGCGGTCCTGCCTCCACGCCTCCAGAATCCTGCGCTCCTTCTCCGGGTCCATCCCTGCCCTCACCTTGCGGTCCGGAGGCAGGGAGAGGGCCCAGCCGAGGGTCTCCCGGGCCGTTTCGGCAAGCGGCCGGAATCGCAGCCCGGCCTCGATCGCGGCGTCCGAGCGGACTTCGTAGAAGGCCCGCATCTCCGGAATCGCTGGGATCCACAGGGGCAGCTCGATCCAGGGGCCGACCTCGTGCTCCCTGAGGAAGCTGTCGTTCACCCATGTGACCTGCGAATCCCTGCCGGCCACTTCGCCGCAGGTGCGGAGCAGCTCCCCGAAGGTCAGCGGCGTCTCAGGGCCGGTCGCGTTGAAGACGCCGGTCCGGCCTCCCTCCGCCATGTCCAGGGTCCAGGAGGCCAGATCCCGCACGTCGATGATCTGGACGCGGCGTTCCGGCGGCCCCGGGGCCAGCACTTCCCCGCCGCGATGCATGCGCAGAGGCCAGTATGTGAAGCGGTCGCTGAGGTCGTGGACGCCGACGATCAGGCCCGGCCGCACGATCAGGGTCCGGCCCGGCATCTCCTCTTCTGCCGCCTTTTCGCAGAGCGCCTTGAGCGGGCCGTAGGCTTCGTCCGTGACCTCTTCCTGCTGCGGATTGTCGATAGTGGCGAGCGGCGAAGCCTCGTTGATCTCCGCCGCGCTCAGGTCGCCGTAGACCGAGATCGTGGAGATGAAGGTGTAGTGGCCCACTGCGCCGGACAGCAGGCGCGCAGAGTCGCGGACGATCCTGGGGACATAGCCTGAGGTATCGATGACCGCATCCCAGGTGCGTCCCAGCAGTGGAGCCAGCCCCCCGTCGCGGTCTCCCTGCAGGCGTTCGACGCCTGGGAAAAGCTCCGGATTGTGTCTGCCGCGTGTGAAGAGGGTGATCTCGTGGCCCCGCTCCAGTGCGATCTCGACGATGTGGCGGCCCAGGAATATGGTTCCGCCCAGGATCAGAAGTTTCATCCGTGCCTCCGTTCGGTTATCCCCCGGGCAGTGTAACCGCGGCGGGTTGGTGTTACCATGGCGCGGTTCGCACGGGGCCGTAGGACTGACCAGACAGGAAGGGATCGACATGAAGACGAAGGAGAAGCTGAACGCACTGCGCGCGAGGATGCGCGAGCTGGGGCTTGCCGCCTACCTGATCCCCAGTACAGACCCGCATCAGAGCGAGTATCTGCCCGAGTGCTGGATGCGGCGCGCCTGGTTCAGCGGATTCACCGGGTCCGCCGGGGATGTCGTGGTGACGCTGCAGGGGGCCGGCCTGTGGACCGACGGCCGCTACTTCCTGCAGGCGGAGAAGGAGCTTCGCGGGAGCGGGATCAGGCTGTTCCGCATGGGCGACCGTGGGGTGCCGAAGCTGCAGGACTACCTCGCATCCGCGCTGCAGAAGGGGGAGGCTGCCGGCGTGGATCCCAGGCTGCTATCCGTGGATCGCGCAGCGGAGCTGGAGAAGGCGCTTCATCCGTCCGGCGCCCGGATGGCCTACCCTGAGGAGAACCTGGTGGACGAGCTGTGGAAGGATCGTCCTTCAGTCTCCACTGAGCCCGCGCTCGAACACCCGGTGCGTTTCGCCGGGGAGACGGTCTCCTCCAGGCTGAGGCGGCTCAGGGCGGAGATGAAGAGCCGCCGCGTGCAGGCACACGTGCTCAACAACCTCGATGCGATAGCCTGGCTCTTCAACATCCGCGGGCGGGACATAGCGTACAACCCGCTCGTCATCTCGTATGCGATCGTGGACGGGAGATCGGCGAGCCTCTTCGCGCACCCGGGGAAGATTCCGCCCGCGCTCGAGAAGAAGCTCAGCCGCAATGTGGCGGTCCGCCCGTACGACGAGTTCGCGGGCGCCCTGCAGGAGCTGGCGGTCAAAGGGCCGAGAGTCTGGCTGGACAGCGCGGTTGCGAGCAGGTGGATCGCCGGGCTTCTGGACGGGTGCGACATCCTCCCCGACCGCTCGCCTGTCGCAGCAATGAAGGCCCGCAAGAACGACGCGGAGATCGCCGGGATGAAGGAGGCGCACGTGCGGGACGGTGTCGCGATGGTCCGCTTCCTGCGCTGGCTGGAGGCTGAGGTTCCGGGCGGCAAGGTGACGGAGTTGTCGGCGGCCGAGGCGCTGGAGGCCTGTCGCAGCGGGGGCGAGAACTACGTAGGCCCGAGCTTCGATACGATCTCCGGGTACGCCGGGAACGGCGCTGTGATCCACTACCGCGTGACCGGGAAGACGAACCTGACACTCAAGCCGCAGGGGATCTACCTCACCGACTCGGGCGGGCAGTACCTGGACGGCACGACCGACATCACGCGCACGGTGCTCCTGGGCGGCAGGGCGACGAAGGAGCAGAGGGAGCAGTTCACCCGCGTCCTCAAGGGGCACGTCGCTCTCGCATCAGCCCTCTTTCCTTCGGGGATCGCCGGGTACAGGCTCGACACCCTGGCGAGACAGCCGCTGTGGGAGGCAGGGCTCGACTACAACCACGGCACAGGCCACGGCGTCGGCGCTCATCTCGGAGTGCACGAGGGACCGCAGAGCATCGGCACGCGCTGGGCCGAGGCGGCTCTCGAACCCGGCAACATCCTCTCCAACGAGCCCGGCTACTATGTCGACGGCCAGTACGGTATCAGGATCGAGAACCTGATCCTCGTCCGCGAGGAGCCGAAGCTCGGCAAAGACGGCAGGAGCTTCCTGGGATTCGAGACGATCACGCTCTGCCCGATCGACAGGAGGCTCATCGAACCGAAGCTTCTGACCAGCAAGGAGCTGGACTGGGTGAACGCGTACCACCGCAGGGTGCAGCGCGCCCTTTCCCCGCTGCTCGCGACGGAAGAGAGGGTGTGGCTGCGGGCGGCGTGCGCGGCCCTGTAACAGGGAGGAGACGGCATGGATGCGATGGAAGCGATCCGCACGCGGCGCAGCGTGCGCAGGTACACAGATGAGCCTGTGACGGATCAGGAGATCCTGGCCATTCTGAAGGCGGGGATGCAGGCGCCCTCCGCGCGGAATCGGCAGCCCTGGGCCTTCGTGGTCGTGCGCGACCGCAGGATTATGGATGAGATCACGCAGGTTCACCCCTACGCGAAGATGCTGGCAGAGGCGCAGGCGGCGATCGCGGTCTGCGGCGACACGGCGAGGCAGCAGGCCGAGGGGTACTGGGTGCAGGACTGCTCGGCCTGTACACAGAACATCCTGCTGGCCGCCCACGCCCTCGGCCTCGGCGCTGTCTGGCTGGGGGTGCATCCGCGCGAGGAGAGGGTGGTCGAGATCCGAAGGCTGCTGGAACTGCCGGATGCGGTCTTCCCTTTGGGGCTGATATCGGTGGGGAGGCCTGCCGAGCTTCCCGAGCCCCAGGACCGCTTCGACATCGGCCGCGTTCACGCCGACGGCTGGGGGCGGCCTTTCACAGCCAGGTAGCCTGTTCGGGGGAGGTTCTTCACAGCCCGCCAGCCTTTTGTGGGCGGCCTTCCAAGCTCGGGGGATAGTCCGGGCCAGGCCAGACCGGGGTTTCCGGGGACAGGACTACGAGTGGGGCTCCTTAGACAGAGCACGGGAACATTCCTCTCGAGGATGACGATCACGCTGATCAACATACCGATCAGCATGATCATCGCCCGCACTCTCGGCGCCGAGGGGCAGGGGATCTACTCGGCCGCGGTGACGTTCCCGAGCCTATGGGCCGGATTCGGGCTCTTAGGCATAGATGCGGCGCACACCTACTTCCTCGCACGCGACAGGCGCAACCTCGGGCCGGTCGTGGCGAACACGCTGCTTGTCTTCCTCGCCCTGAGCCTCCTGCTGGTGCCGACCTACCTCTGGCTCGTGCGGCCGATGCTGGGGGAAAGGGCAGCGGCATTCGAGCCGTTCATCCTGCTGTCAGCGATCATCGTTCCCTTGATCACCGCCAGGCTCCTCTTCATGGGGATTTTCCTGGCGATGGACAGGATCGAGACGTACAACCTCCTGATGGTGGCCGGGCAGGCGGCCCTGCTCGTGCTGGTGACGGCGGGGCTGCTGCTGGCCGGCCGGGGGATCGGGTACGTAATCGTCGCCTACCAGGTGAGCGCTGTCGTCTTCCTTGTGCCTGCGCTGATATGGCTGCGCAGGCAGTTGAAGGCGTCGAAGGAGCTTGAGGGCCGGCTTCCCCTGCGGGCTTCAGGGCAACTCATGCGTGACTCCCTTGCATACGGTCTCAAGGGGCACCTGGGAGCCGTGCTTACACAGTTCACCTACCGCTTCGACATGGTGCTCGTCCTGCGCTGGCTCGGGACCGCAGCGCAGGGTTACTACTCGATAGCGGTGATCCTGGCGGAGAAGCTGACCCACATCACAGCGTCGGTGCAGATCGCCCTCTTCCCGCGAATTTCCTCTTCCACGCGTGAACAGGCGGATGAGATCACACCAATGGTCTGCCGCAACACTCTCATCTGGGTGACGCTGGCAGGGCTCGTGCTCTTCGCCCTGGGCAGATTTCTCCTCGTGCTCTTCTACTCAGAAGAGTTTCTCCCGGCCCTGCGTGCGTACCAGGTGCTGCTGCCGGGGATCGTGAGCCTCACTGTGGCGAAGCTCCTCTCCAGCGATCTCTCGGGCCGCAACCGCAGGGTCCTGCCGACCGTGGCGATGACCGCCTCCTTCCTGCTCAACCTGGGGCTGAACTTCCTCTGGATCCCGCGGTTCGGGATCGTCGGCGCGGCGATGGCGTCGACCGCGGCTTACTTCACGCAGAGTGCGCTGATGGCCCTCTTCTGGTGGCGCGTGACCGGCATTTCGCCGCATCGCCTCGTCGTGCCGCGGCGCGCGGATCTCGTACACTACCGGGCGATGTGGGAGAGGCTGAGGCGGGGGTAGCCGCAGGCAACTCCACGTGTTACTGAGCGATCCGCCTTCTGCCACGTGTTTGCGTGAGCGGTAGCACAATGCCAAGGATGATCCCCAGCCG
>CAZWSC010000115.1:0-11343 GCA_964636385.1 uncultured bacterium | reverse complement strand
GGCATCGGGCGGTTCCCGCCCCCGACTACGGCGGCGGGCCCGCAACGGTTTCTGACCGTTTTCCCTGTGCCGCCGCCGGACGTCCGGCGGCGCACCGGTGCGCCTATCTGCTATGCAATGCGGTACTCTATCCCGGCGTTGCGGCAGTGTCAAGAAGGCAGGCGTGACCCCACCTGAGATGGCCCCGCTGCGCAACCTGCGCAACCTCGCTGGACTGCGCGCGATCCCGGCAGGTCTCAGCACACGCCTGAGACCTGGCTGTCCGGGATCCCTGATGCCGACACCGCGTCGCACGCATGCTATTCTGCGATCGGCATGCCAACGTCGGCCTTGCGGGCCGGATGAAACACAGGACCATCCAGATACCGGAGACCACCCATGCAGGCAGACTTCCCGCTCACTGTAGCCGAGTCCCTCGCCAACCTGCGCCGGACGCGGCCCATGGTTCACCACATCACGAACGACGTAGTCACCAACTTCACGGCCAACGTGACGCTGTGTCTCGGGGCGGCGCCCGTGATGGCCCCGGCCATTGAGGAGTCTGCGGAAATGGCAGTGTTCGCAGGAGCACTGCTCCTCAACATAGGCACGTTGAATCCCGGCCTGATCGAGTCGATGCTGGCCGCCGGACGCGCGGCCGAGGCGAAGGGGATCCCGGTTGTCCTGGATCCGGTGGGTGCAGGCGCCACCGCACTGCGAACCGACTCCTGCAGGCGGCTGTTGCGTGAGTTGAGGATCCCGATCCTTCGCGGCAATGCAGGCGAGGTCCTGTCGCTGGCCGGAGCCGGCGGGAAGGTGCGCGGAGTCGACTCGATGGACACCGGCGGATCCCCGGAGGAAGCCCTGGCCGGGTACGCCGCTGGCACAGGGCGCGTCGTTGGCATCACCGGAGAGGTCGACATCGTCACTGACGGGCGCCATGTCGGACGGGTGTACAACGGCCACCCCATGATGGGATCGGTCACCGGAACAGGGTGCGCAGCCGGAACGGCGGTGGCCGCATTCGCCGCCGTGGTACCCGATCCGTTCATCGCAACCACCGCCGCCCTGGCCGCATTCGGGGTGGCCGGCGAGATTGCCGCAGAGGCCTCGAGGGGACCAGGCAGCTTCGTCCCGAACTTCCTGGACGCCCTGTACAACCTGGACGGGGATCACCTGCGGGAGCGTGTGCGGGTTGAGATCCTGCAGAGATGAAGGAGGTATCGCTGCCCATGGACTCCATGAAACACCCTCCTACACCCCTGCGCGATTCGCTGCGTTTGTACCTCGTGACAGACCCCGGCCTTGCCGGCGAGCGGGGGGTGTACGAAACGGTAAGGCAGGCGCTCAACGCCGGCGTCCGTGCCGTGCAGCTGCGGGACAAGGAGGCCTCGACCAGGTCCCTGATACGCCAGGCAGACGCTATCCGCGAGATCTGCGCTGCAGCCGGCGCGATCTTCCTCGTCAACGACCGCGTCGATGTCGCCGCGGCCTGCAAGGCTGACGGCGTCCATCTCGGCCAGGACGACATGCCGCTGGAGGAGGCGCGGCGCATCCTCGGCCCCGATGCACTGATCGGAGTCTCTGTCCGCACCCCGGGGGAAATGAAGGAGGCAGAGCGAGAGGGCGCCGCCTACGCAGCCGCCAACATGGTCTTCGCTACCCCGACCAAGACGGATCTGCCGGGACCTCTCGGGATCGACGCCCTGCCGGCCCTTCGCAGCGCCTCAGCTTCCCTCCCCCTGGTCGCGATCGGAGGGGTTCACGGAGGGAATGCCGCGGATGTGATCCATGCCGGCGCGGACGGAGTGGCGGTCGTGTCGGCGATCATGGCCGCCGGGGACGTCGCCAAGGCCTGCCGGGATCTGCGGACAGCCGTGTCGGAGGGGCTGGGGAGGAAGAGCCGGTGAGGCTGAACCTTCGCGCAATCAGGCAGCCAGGACCGCTACGGGACAGGTAATCAGCCTCACAGCTCCTCCATTCGAGGCCAGTCTTCGGGTTGAGCGCAATCTGCCCCTTGCAGGAAGCATCGGTCGTCGGCCATCATCCGGCGAAGTGTCCAGGGATGGATGTCCGCTACCCCGCAGCCGCGCCCCGGCGCCGGCAGGGAGGTCGATATGAAGCACGGAGCACGCAACGCACTCTCTGCGAAGGTCACCTCGGTCAAGAAGGGCGACGTCATGTCGCTGGTGAAGTTCGACATCACGGCGCCGGCGACAATGGCCTCTGTGCTGACCACGGAGTCTCTCGAGGAGCTGAACCTGAAGCCGGGAGAGGAAGTCCTCCTGGTCGTGAAGGCGATACACGTCCTGCCGGTGAAGGAGTAGGGCATGGCGGACCTGCCCCTTTAGACTCCGGACACCATCAGCTCCCTGACGCGGAGTGTCGGGGTGTTGGTCTCACGGTACCAGGTCAGGTCATCCGCCACGGCGTCCACGCCGCCCAGGATCTCCTCGAGTGTGCCGGCGATTGTGACGCGGGCCACCGGGCGAACCGGCCTGCCGTTCTCGATCCACAGGCCGAATGCTGCGCTCGAGAATTGCGGATTCGAGGGGTTCATCCCGGTCCACCACCCGGAAAGGCCCCAGATCCAGAGCCCCTTCTCCACCCCAGCGAGCAGTTCGTCGCGGCTCATCGTGCCCGGTTCGAGATGGAGGTTGTGCGCCGATATCTCCGGGGCGGAATCGTAGCTGCCGCGGCTCGCGTTTCCGGTGGGCGGGATCCCCAGGCGCCTCGCGGAGGCAAGATCGCACAGACGTCCGGCCACGATGCCGTTTCGGACGAGCGCCTGATCGCGCGTGTCCACACCCTCCCCGTCAAAGGGGGCCGAACCGACACGGCGCTGAAGACGACCGCTGTCACTGATCGTGACGAGATCGCTCCCCAGGCGCACCTCCTCCGGCCCGGCGAGACGCTCCGCCAGCCAGGACCTGCCCCGGCTGATGTGTTCGCCGTTCAGCGCAAGGGCTGTATAAGCCAGCAGGCCGCCGCCGGCATCCGGCGAGAAGACGACCGGGTAGCGGCCGGTTGCGACCGGCGTCCCACCCAGGAGTTGTACAGCCCGGTCAGCCGCCTCACGGCCCAGTTCCGCGGGATCCGGCAGGTCCACCGCGGCCACAGCGCCGAATCTGCGCCCGCCAGACTGCTGCACACCCCCGGCTTCGGCAACGACATTCACCCCCCCGCCGACCCCGCTCCTGCGGAAGTGACGGAAGAGGCCGTTGGTATTGGCGATCCAGCGGCCTCCCATGTTCTCGTGCCACGAAGCTCCTCCGCTCCTGGCGATTCGCGCGTCGTGCGCCATGCCGGCGGCCTCGGACTCGAGAATCCAGTCCCTCTTCGCATCCAGGGTCATCTTCTCCAGCGACGGGTCGTAGAGACCGAGAGGTTCACCCTCGTCCCTTCCGTCGCCGGGCCCTGACGGATCGGCAAGCACCAGGTCATCGCGCTTCGAGCCGAACCCTGACAGCGTGCATGCCTGCCCGGCCGCCTCCGCGATACTGTCCGTGTCCAGCCTTGCGGTGTGCACGAATCCCAGCCGGCCGTCCTTCATGGCCCGGACAGCCATCCCGTGCACATCGGAACGCGACAGCGACTCGAGGACGCCGTTACGTACGCCGAGTCTCAGGCTGCGGCTCTGTTCGATGTATACATCACCTTCGGCGCCATTGTCGCGCAGCGCCTGCAGCGCGGTTTCACAGAGCTCTCTTGCGTTCACTGATCCCCCCTCCGGGCACAATCCCGCATCACGCCTGCCCCGACCCGCCAACAGTCATCGCGCTGACGCGAAGGGTCGGAGCGCCCGAGGTAACAGGCACCCACTGCCCCTTTCCGCACGTCCCGTTCCAGAAGGACTGGTCGGGACCCACGCGATCGACGCGCTGCATCGTCTCGGGACCGTTCCCCACGAGCGTCGCGCCGCGAACAGGGCGCGTGATCCTGCCATCCTCGATGAGATAGGCTTCGAGCACTCCAAAGGTGAAGTCCCCGGTGGTTGTGTCGACCTGTCCCCCGCCGAGTGTGCGGGCGTACAAACCCCTGCGGGTATCCGGCACTACCTGCCCCGGGTCGTCGGTTCCGGGGATGAGGAAGGTGTTGCTCATCCGCACCATCGGCGGATAACGATACGACTGCCTCCTGCCACTGCCGGTCAGCGAAGCTCCCAGCGCCTTCGCGGTGATCCGGTCTGTCAGAAATCCACGCAGGATGCCATTCTCGATGAGCAGGTTCCTGGATGGAGGGGTCCCCTCGTCATCGATGTTGTACGAGCCGCGCAGCCCGGGGATCGCGCCGGTGTCGACGATGGAGACAATCTCCGATGCGACTCGCTCACCGATACGCCCCGCGAACACCGATGTTCCACGATGCACCGAGTCCCCCTCCAGGCCGTGTCCGACCGCCTCGTGGAAGATGACTCCGCCGCCCGCGCCGAGCACCACGGGCATCTCGCCTCCCGGGGCCTCTCCTGCGCCGCAGTTGTCAACCGCCATGCGGGCCGCTTCCCTGGCCGAGGCTGCAAGCTCCTCCACCTTCATCTGCTCCGCACCAAGCCTGTGGCTGTAGCGGGCCATGCCGGAGCCACGGCTGCCGTTCTTCGAAGCCATCACGTTGATGCGGACGAGGCTGAGGGGCAGCGTGTCGACGGCCCAGAGACCGTCGGAGTTCATCACCAGGAAGTGCGTCATCTCGTCTGTGTGCTCCAGCTGGACCTGTTGCACTGCCGGGTCATATGACCGCGCGGCCTTGTCGATGATCCTGAGCCACTCCACCCGCTCATCCGGAGAGACCTCGTCGAAAGGCCTCTCGAACCGCACGACCACGGGGGCTGTGGCCTTGCGCCACTTCTCCACCGCCGCGCCCGGATCGGCCGACGAGGCGATGGCCGCGGCGTCGGATGCCGCCGCCATCAGGGCACCGCGCTCGAAGGAGTCGGCGTAGGCGTATCCAGTGCGGTCGCCGTCGACAGCGCGGATGCCGCATCCCGAGAAGATCCCCTGTTCCAGGGACTGTATCTCCCCCTCCGACATCCTGACCGTCACCACGGTCCTTGACTCACAGTAAAGCTCGCCGAACCCGGCGCCCCGGACCGCGGTCCGGGCCAGCACATCGCGGGCAAGCGCATCCCCCACCGGAAAGTGCTCCGAGGGGGTAAATGCGGACGCATCCTTCACGCCCGCAAAGCGTCCCGCGGGGAGGCGAAGCAGGGACAGGGCGCCCGCACCGGCCGCCGCTCCTCCCAGGATGCAGAGAAACCGCCGGCGCGGAATCGAACCATGCGCAACCTTGATCATCGATTCCTCCCTGGACCGGGCCGTTCGTGAGCCCTGTGCCTATCTGTACAAGCCGCTGCCGGCTGGAGCCGTAACGCGGCGGGAAGGCCGGATCAGTCATCCATGTTGGAGTTGTATGTGAACGACCGCACGATGTCGTTCCTGTCGAAACGGACATACAGGTCCCGGGTCCGGAGCTTCTCCCCGAAGAGCCTGACCTTGTAGTGGACGTATGTCCACGTCGAGTCGCCGTCTTCTATGCCTCGGCGATACGGCAGCCCGAACCTGCCGAGTATCTCGCCCTTGGTGGTCTGGTCCACCTGGATCTCGGCAACCCGCCTGTAGGCGAAATCCCGGCCGATCGTGGCGCATCCGAGGAACACGACCCCCGCGAGCACGAGCGAGGCGATCAGCCACTCGACGCGGCGGACTGCGGACGCCGCACGGGACGCGCCTCGGGCAAGGCGCTCAGTGCGCCTGCTCTCAACTGTTGGCCTGCTTGTGTTCATCCTGTTCAACCCCCGTCCCGGGTTAGCGCAGAAGGACGACCCGGTCGCTAACCTCGAGCCTGCCCGCCTCGATCCTGACCATGTAGACCCCGCTTGGAACCCTGCGGCCGGATGAGTCCAGACCGTGCCACTCCAGGGTGTGTCGACCTGCCGAAAGCTCTGTCTTCATCTGCCAGACACGACGACCGGAGACATCGTGGATGCGCATTCTCAGCGGAACCGGTGTATCCGCCACCAGGACGTCGCACATGAACTGCACCGACCCGGCCGACGGATTGGGCTGCGGCCGTGAGAGCAGGACCCTCGAACCCACCGGATCATCATCGTCATCAGGCTCGCATCCGGTAGACCAGGCTCCGATAAGGCCGCAATGCGAGTTTGGAGGCTGGAAAGGCGCGCACGGCGAATCGGTCCTCAACCGGAAATCGCCGGAATCCGGTTCGCACAGTACAGGGTCGATGCCTATGTTCCCGTCGAGGCCGAGGTACTGCGCCAGGATCCCCGTCCAGTCCCCGCCGGCATTCCCGAAGATGTCGGTGCACCCGATCTCGTGACAGGAAGAGTCCGAACATACGACAGCCGCGCCGCCCGACCCTCCGGCGATCAGCGTCTGTGAGATCCGAAGACAACCCGCGGGCCCGAAGAAGGCGCTGCCCTCCCCGGCTTCGTTCCCGAAAAAGGTGCACCCGGCCAGGTGCGGCTCATCGGGGCCGCATAGCGCGCCTCCCTGCGCGGCCCTGTTCCAGGCGAATGTGCAGTTACGGGCCTCCAGGGTGGAGGGTCCGTCGGCAAAGACCGCCCCCCCACGCCCTGCCTCGTTGGCGTCGAACCCGCAGTCCACCAACTCAAGCGATCCGCCGATTATCGACAGCGCCCCTCCGCCTGCAGCCTGGTTCCCCGAGAACCTGCACCGTGTGAAAGAGAGCGCGGTGTTCAGGCCCAGGACTGCGCCTCCCTTGCCCAGGCTGTCGCCCGGCGCGGTGAAGCCGGAGTTGTGCTCGAAGACGCAATCGTAGAACCCGGCGGGAACACCCTGGATCATCACAGCTCCGCCCCCGCGTACCTCCACGACCACCGTGTCATCCACGGCGCCGTGGATGCCCGTCTCGACACCGCCATCCAGACCCGGGCTGATGTGCCGGGCCGCCTCGCCGTGCCGGATCGTCAGACCTCTGAAGACTACAGCCTGCCCTCCGGCATCGCCTGACACAAGGAAGGCCCTGTGCCTCCGGTCCCCATCCCCCTGGCAGTCCAGCACGCAGTCGGCGGGATCTCCGGTCTGGCCCCTGAACTCCAGCTGCTTTCCGACAACCCGCACGTCGCGGTTTCCCGGCCCGGTGTACACACCCGGCGCCAGTTCGAGGACCACGCCGTCGACAGCTGCATCCACGGCTGCCTGGATTGTCGGGTAGGGCCCGCTGGCGTCCGGGTGCAGCACGACCACGGACCCGGCGCCGCACGAGACGCCGGCCGCCCCGATCCTGCCGCAACCGGGGTTGTTGACCTCGGCGCATGGCGAAAGAAAGTGAAGTCCAAGGTCGTGCACGTCGGGATCGCAGAAGAGGGGATCGGCCTCGATGTTGCCGTCAACACCCAGCAGGTCTTCGATCGGCCCGGCCCAGTCGCCTCCCTCGTTGCCGAAGATGCTGCAGCACGCCAGGGCCATGTCGGTGCCTTCGCTTCCCCCGACCGCGGCGCCATCGTACCCCCCGGCAATAATGCAGTGCCGCAGCTCCACTGCACTCCCCAGCTCGGAGTACACCCCGCTTCCCTCGGGCGCCCTGCTGCGGAAGAAGGTGCCGTACATCACGGAGGCGCTGCCCTGCTGGATGTACAGGCTGCCTCCCCGGCCGGCCGCCTCATTACCGGCAAAGACGCATCCGGTAATCCCGGCCTCTCCCCTGCCCAGGTGTATGGCGCCGCCGTCTCCTGCCGAATAGTTATGCAGGAACTCACAATCATCCATGGTGAGCGATCCACCGACAATGGCAACGGCTCCTCCAAGAACGGCCTGATTCTCCGAGAACCTGCAGCGTGTGATGGAGACTGCAGCGCCCTGCCCCAGCACCGCGCCCCCATGTCCCCTGTCTCCACCCGGGAAGACTCCCGAGTTACCCTCGAAGACGCAGTCGATGAACTCCGCATCGGCACCCTGCAACCTTACCGCTCCGCCTCCGATCTCGCCCGGATCCAGCACACTCCCCACGGCGCCGTTGCGGATGGTCAGCCCGCTGAACGTGACCGTTCCTCCGTCTGTGTTCCCCACCAGGAATGCGCGGTGCCGCTGGCTCCCTTCACTCGAGCAGTCAAGTACGCAGTCGGCGGGATCGCCGGTCTGCCCCCGGAACTCAAGTTGCTTCCCCAGCACGCGGACTTCGCGGTTGCCGATGCCGCTGTACACCCCGGGGGCAAGCTCGATGACAACGCCGTCGAAAGCGGCGTCGACCGCCGCCTGAATCGTGGGGTAGAGCCCGCCTCCATCCGCCCGCACCGCGATCACGGCGCCCGCACCGCATGCAGTTCCGAATGCCCCGATCTGTCCGCACTCCTCGTTGTTGTTCTCAGCACAGGGCGACAGGAAGTGGAGCCCGAGATCGCCTTCATCGGGGCCGCAGAAGAGGGGATCGGCCTCCATGTTCCCGTCAACATCCCCCAGGGGCGCGATCGGGCCGACCCAGTTCCCGCCCTCGTTATCGAAGAGATTGCAGCAGGAAAGGCCCAGCGATGCGCCCTCATCGGCACCGATGGCGCCGCCGCCAACCCCCCCGGCGACCAGGCAGCGGCGGAGATCCAGTCCTGCGTTCCTGCCAGCGTACAAGCTGCTTCCTTCCGGTGCATGATTGTGGAACAGAGTGGAGGAAGCAATGGATAGACCGCCCTCGCGTACATACGCAACCCCACCCTTCTCCAGGGCACGGTTGTCCGTGAAGACGCATTCCGACAGCTCGAAGTCGCCCCCGTCCAGGTGCAGGGCACCCCCGATGTCGGCGTGGTTACCCTCGAAGCGGACGCCGTGCAGCCGGGGATATGAGCTGACCGATGCTATCGCACCGCCTGCGCGCGCGGTGTTGCTCTCAAGGACGAGAGACTCCAGCAGGGGTGAAGATCCGTTCTCGCACAGGACTGCGCCGCCGATCCCCTGGTATCCGTTCCTGATCGTGAGATTCCGTACGACGATGTTGCCCGACTCGCCGGAGCCGAAACGGAACGCCCGTCGAGGCTCGAACTGCGATCCTCCGCAGTCAAGAATGCACAGCTCCGGAACACCGCCTGCCGAGCGTATCTCGATATTGATCCCGCGGATCTCCAGGTCGTGGTTCCCCGGGCCCTCGTAGATTCCGTCCCGAAGCTCGATCACCGCGCCGGCAGGCGCAGAGTCCAGCGCCTCCTGGATCGTGGCGAAGAAACCCGAACCGTCGGCGGCAACCTCGCAGAGAGGCCGGATGGCTGCCAGGATCCTGTCGGAGGTCGGATTCTGATCGCCCGGGAGACCGTCCACATCCCACCAGCCGCTGTAAGGAGCGCCACCGTCGCCCCAGTTGACATGGATCCTGAGCACGCTGCCCAGTTCCATCCAGCCGTCGCACACCATCAGGTGGGCGGGACGGCCGGCAACGTAGTAGAGCATCGGGCGCCCGAGATCGGTCTCGCGCCGTACGAGCGCATGCCAGCTCTCCCGGGTCATCTGGCCACGGAACTGCCAGGTGCGATCAGTCGAGTACCGGAACCGTTCGGCCAGCACCCTCCTGGCGGTGTCCGTGCCTATGGCCGTACCGCACACGCCGTAGCGCGCCCCGCAGGCCACGCCCACCTCGTAGCACAGCTCGGCCACCACATCCATCTCCTCGGGGGAGCACCCGCCGAGGCAGTGATCGGGCATGGCCTCCCAGGCGTACGGATTGGTCAGATCCGCGGACAGAACGGCACCCTCGGTCTGCCCACCGCAGGAAGTGTCGCCCTCCCAGAAGTACTCCACGGTCCCGACTCCGTACGGCGGCCACTCGTGGTAGTGCATGACCTGCGCCATCGCAAGGGGGCCGCACCCAACCTTTGTCCGACCGCCGTCTCCCATGGGGCAGTGGATGCTGAAAGGACCGCTCTGGTGCCACAGTGAGGTCAACAGCGGTCCTCCCTGGCTCAACCGCTGCGACCCGGCGGGCAGCGACTTCCCCGGGTCGAACAGGGGATCGCCCAGCATCTCCCAGGAGGAGCGGATCCGCACGATCCGCTCCGGCCGCCCGGAGGCCGGCTCATCCAGCGAGATCGCCAGGCGCTCTGCCAGGGCTTGCACCAGCGCCGGAGAAAGCTGAGGATCCAGATCGGCATCCATGGAGAAGGCCGGTACAGGCGGAAGGTGGTTGTTGGCAGCCACGATGATGTGGCCCCTCGGGTGCAGCGGATAGCACCGCGCCACGGGTCGCCCATCGTGGACAAGATCCCAGGCGGCTTCCGGGATGGGCGTGCGACGGACGGCCTCAACATGGTCCCTGTCGGAAGACGGAGCGTTTATGCCGCCTGAAACGGCGCTTTGTGCAGTAGAGTACAGCTCCAGCCAGTTGCGGCAGACAAGCAGGCTCTGTTCCGGGGTGATCTCGGCAGCCTGGAGAGCTGGAGCGAAAACGCAGGCCATAATCAGAGGGACGAGAAGCGCGATGGCTCCCGCAGAACTGAGACTGGCCGCCGCGATCACAAGCACCGGCGTGTCTTTCCCACTGCGATGATGAAGTGCGTGCATCAGTGGGAGCATAACACGCCCGCCGGGTTGCAGGTCCACAAGGGCCTGCTGTCCCGGGCTGATGAAGCGAGACAATCACAGGAATCCGACCATCGGAGGGACGTGATACCGTGTCCGGCACGCTTCGAGCCCTGATCCTGCTGGCCGCCGGCCTGGCTCTTCCCTGGCTGGCCGGGCTCTTCCCGTGGGCCGTAGAGGCGACCTACGGGCGATTCCTCTTCCCGACCCTTGCCGACATTGTCAACATTCCTGCATCGGCAGCGCCCTTCAGCCTGGTGCAGATCATCCTTATCCTCTCCCTTGCGCTTGTGGTTCTCATCCTTGTCCGTTGCGTGCGGCGCAGCGTCAGGAAGCGGTCGGTCAGGAAGGGCTTCGGTCCGCTCAGCCGCTGGATCAGGGCTGCCGCGATCCTGGTCTGGGCATTCCACATTCTCTGGGGGCTGAACTACTCCCGTCCGCCCCTGATCGACAAGCTGCCGATGGACCATGTCGAACCTGACCGGCGCAGCCTTGCCCGCCTGACGGTCATCCTGGGTGATGAGACGAACCGCGCGTACGGCTGGGCTGTGAAGTCCGGCCAGATCGAACCGGACACACTCGGATCGCGGCTTGCAGTTCCCGCCCCGGTGGTCGGCGAGAGGCTCGCGAGCGCGTACAATCTCATCTTCCACGGCTATGACCGCATCCGGATATCCCCGCCCAGGGCCCCGAAGCTGCTCGGTCCTGTGATGTCCCGTCTTGGCGTTAGCGGGTTCTACTTCCCGTTCACCGGCGAGGCGAGCATCAACCGCCAGCTCCCCGACGCGGTCATCCCCTCCGTGATGGCTCACGAGATGGCCCACCAGCGGGG
>CAZWSC010000114.1:0-8293 GCA_964636385.1 uncultured bacterium | reverse complement strand
CCACTGCCCTGGGGTCCGGCCGGCCATACTGCTTCTCCAGTTGGGCCCGCTTCTTCTTCTGCGCTGGTGTCATACGCCCCTTGCGCCTCAACGGGCTGTTCCCGGGGGTGTCGGTCCCGGTTGGTGGTGGTGTCGAGAAGATGTCCATGACCACCAGCACACGCAAGTTCCGGGCCCACTAGAGATGCAGTCTTGGGTCCAGAAGCTACCAGTTCTCGTATCGCACCAGTTCGCCCAGCTCCTTCCGTGCCTTCGGTCGCGGTTCGGCATCCGAGTACCCCAGGGGGGTGAAGGCAATAGGTTCAGCCTCCTCAGGCAGTCCCAGGATCTCCCTCGCGGCAGGGACGTTGAACGCACCGATCCAGCATGTGGCCAGGCCCAGATCAGCAGCTGCCAGGGTGATGTGATCCACGACTATGCTGACGTCGACGTCGACGTAGTTCCTGCCGTCGTGTCTGCACCAGGCCTGATTGGGCAGGCCGACTGCGGCCAGTACCAGCGGAGCCTGGACGAACCAGTCCTTTTCGTAGATCCTGCGCAGGTCGTTGTCACGGTTCTTCGTTTGTATGACGATGATCTGGAAAGGCTGACGGTTCGCCGCCGTAGGGGCCAGGCGTGCGGCCTCCAGCACGGCATGCAGCTTGTCCTTCTCCACGGGATCGCTGCGGTACCCGCGGGCGCTGTAGCGCTTGCGCATCAGAGTCTGAAAATCCATCCTGTACTCTCCTATCCCTTGATCACACCAACGGGCCGTACGCGCGCAACGCGCAGCGTGATCCCGGCCCTATCCATCACCTCGACGACGCCCGAGACATCCTTGTACGCGCCCCGCATCTCCTCTGCGACGGTTGCCCGTCCCTCCGCCATCACCGTGATCCCGTCCCCGCGGAGTTCGCCTATGAGATCTCTCCCGCCGAACCTCTTGCGTGCCGCGGTTCGGGAGAGCAGGCGTCCCGCACCATGGCAGGAACTGCCGAAGGTTTCCTGCAGTGAGCGAGGGGTGCCGACGCAGAGATAGCTCGCAGTGCCCATGTCACCCGGGACGATCACCGGCTGTCCGCTACGCCACGGCGAGCGCCTGCCGCGGGGGAGATGGGCCCGGGTTGCTCCCTTGCGGTGAACACACAGTGTCCGCAGGCTTCCGCCGACCTCGTGCTGTTCGAGCTTTGCGATGTTGTGGCACACGTCATAGATGAGACGCATGCCGAGATCCCGCGGGCTGATGCCAAGCGCCTCCATCAGCGCCTGTTCGGCCAGATGCATGATCGCCTGCCTGTTCGCCCAGGCGTAGTTGGCGGCGCACGCCATTGCCGCGAAGTATCCCCTGCCCTCTGGAGACTTGAGCGGTGCGCAGGCGAGCTGGCGGTCCGGCAGGTCGATTCCGTAAGAACGCACAGCCCTTGCCATCACCTTCAGATAGTCGTCGCATATCTGGTATCCAAGGCCGCGCGAGCCTGTGTGGATCATCAGCGTGACGCCGCCCTTGTACAGTCCGAACTCCTCCGCCGCATCGGGAAGGAAGATCTCGTCAACGATTCCCAGTTCGGCGAAGTGGTTCCCGGAGCCCAGAGTGCCGATCTGCGCGAGTCCCCGTTCCCGTGCCCGCTCGCTCGTCATGGATGGGTCGGCGCCTTCCATCGCACCTTCGTCCTCGATCGACTCCAGCTGGTCCGGCGTACCGTATCCGCGCTCGATAGCCCAGGCGGCGCCGCGGACCATCGCCTGCTTCAGCTCCTTACCCGTGATCCTGCCGATACCGCCGCTTGACCCCACCCCGGAGGGGATCTTCTGGAACAGGCGCGCCACTACCGGCTCGATCTTCGGAAGCAGCTCTTCCCCGGCCAGAAGGGTCGAGCACATCCGGACACCGCAGTTGATGTCGTACCCTACGCCTCCGGGAGAGACGACACCTCCCTCCTCGGGATCGGTCGCAGCGACACCTCCTATCGGGAATCCGTATCCCCAGTGGATGTCGGGCATCGCCATCGAGTAGCCGACTATGCCGGGCAGGTGCGCCACATTGGCCACCTGCTGCAGGCCGCCCTCGTTCTCCATCTGCGAGAGTATCGCCCGGTCGGCGTAGACCCTGCCGGATACGCGCATCCCGCCGGTGCGCGGAATCTCCCAGAGGTCGTCATGGATGCGCTTGAGGTCCATGACCCGGAGTATGACAGGAATCTGTGCATCAGGCCAGTAGCCACGCCGCGACGGACGCGGCGTGCAGCGGATCAGGCTGCCTTGCCGGCGCTTCCTGCCTGCGGGAGATGCTCCTCGATGGTTCCGATGAGCTTGGGCGCGTGTATCGGCTTGGGGACGTAGCCGTCCATCCCCTTGGCCAGGCAGCGTTCCCGGTCCCCCTTCATGGCGTTGGCGGTCATTGCTATGATCGGTATCCTGGGTCCCCGCGTCTCCGCCTCGCGTGACCTTATGGCGGCTGTGGCCTCGTATCCGTCCATCTCCGGCATCTGCACATCCATGAGAACGAGGTCATAGCGCCCGGTGGCAACCGCTTCGGCCGCCTGTTTTCCATCCGGAACCACGTCAACCCGGAACCCCGACTTCTTGAGAATCTTGACGGCGACCTTCTGATTTACAGGGTTGTCCTCCGCCAGAAGCAGCCTGTAGTCGCTGCGACTCGCTTCGGGCCTGATGACGGCCCTGACTGACAGAGGCTCCGGCTTGCTGGGGGCCGATCCCTTCCGCAGTATCTCCCTGACGACGGTACGTACGTGCGACTGGTGGATCGGCTTCGTCAGAACGGCATTACACCCGGTCTCACGCAGTCTGTGCCGGCTTCTGCGGTCTCCCATCGGAGTGAGCACAACCAGTGGAATGCCGGCCAGGGACTGGCGCCCGCACATCCAGTCCTTGATCTCGGTCGCGGTGCGGTGATCCGGCAGGACCATGTCTGCAAAGGCGACCAGCGCAGCCGGTTCCTCCGCGACCCTTTCCGTCACACAGGCGATCAGTTCCGACGAGTCTTCGACCATCTCGACCCTGGCGTTCAGAACGCGCAGGGTTTCCACCAGGGTGAGCATGTTCGGACTGGGAGCGCCGCCGACTATCGCCACCCATGGTTCCGGCCTCCAGCCCAGTGTGGGATCCGAGGCCGCTTCATCGGCGCTGGGTAGCTGGACCGTGAATGAGAAGCGGCTGCCGTGTCCTGAATCGCTCTCGACCCAGATCTTCCCGCCCATCATCGACACAAGCTGGCTCGATATGGTGAGGCCCAGGCCAGTGCCGCCGTACTTCCGGGTTGTGGATCCATCCGCCTGGCTGAAGCTCTCAAAGATCCGCTTCTGCTGTTCCTTCGGGATCCCGATTCCGGTGTCGGATACGGTGAACAGCAGGTGCGCGATTCCGACTGCGGGAATGGTGCCGTCCTCGTGCTCCTCCTGCGGATCAGAGCCCCGTTGCGTGTCGCCCGCGGGCCGGCTCTCGGCACCCGCGAGGCTGATTTCGAGGAAGACCTGCCCTTCATCCGTGAACTTGATGGAGTTACCGATCAGGTTGATCAGGATCTGCCGCAGCCGGCCGGGATCGCCCATCAGAACCGGAGGAACTCCGGGGTTCAGGTAACAGGCCAGCTCAAGGTTCTTCTTGGTCGCGCGGCCTGCGAGCATTTCGATCGTTCCCTCGATCACCTTCTCGATCTCGAACGGGATCGAGTCGATTTCGAGCTTCCCCGCCTCTATCTTGGAGAAGTCAAGAATGTCGTCTATCAGCCCGAGGAGGACGGCGGAGCTCTCTTTCACGACATTCAGGTAGTCCCGCTGCTCAGGGCTCAGCTCGGTATCCAGGGCCAGTTCCGCCATACCGATGATGCCGTTCATGGGCGTGCGGATCTCGTGGGACATGTTCGCCAGGAACTCGCTCTTGGAGCGGTTCGCTTCCTCCGCGGTCCGCTTCGCCTCCTGCAGTGCAGCCGTTCGCTCCTCGACCCTCTGCTCCAGGGTGCGGTTCTGCTCTTCGATCTCCTGACGGGACTTGCCGAGAGCTTCCGTCATCTCGTTGAAGGCACGGCAGAGGACGCCTATCTCGTCGGATTCGGCAATCTCGACCTTGGTGTCCAGATCACCCTGGGACATCTTCCGCGCTGCCTTGCTCAGGGTGTCCAGCGGCGAGGTGATGCGGCGGGAGAGCACGTTGCCCATCAGCAGTCCAAGTCCGATTGCGAGCAGAGCCACGACAAGACTCAGTATCCTGTCCCGTTCGGCCCTGGCCCGTATCCGGTCCAGTGAGAGACCGATCGTGAGGCTGCCGATGCCGACATCCCGCGCCATGATCGGGACCGCAATATCCAGGATGTCCTCCCGCACCCTGTCCCGATACTCGAGCTCACCGCGGGGCTTCATCGTCATGACGTTGGAGTCGCGGTTGGTCACGTACTCGTATCCGTCCTCCCAGCGGTTCAGGTGCACGTACACCACCTCGGGGTCCCGAAGCGCGCTCTCCGTGGCTTCCTGGATGGAGATCCGATCATCGAAGATCAGGGGGGCGGGAAGGCTGTACGCCAGCATCTGTGCGATACTCCGGCCTTTTGTGCGAAGGCCGTCAAGCGCCTGGCTGCTCTGACGCTCGATGAAGAAGACGAGGAATGCCGCAGACACGGTAAGAGCGACCGCCACGATGGAGATGGTGATCTTCCAGCGGATGGACTGACGAGTCAGACTGCTCATTGCTCTCCCCGTACGATCTGTGAGATTCCCAGCAGGCCTGCCTGCATCCTGCGTCCCTCCAGTTTCAGAGATTCCAGGTCGATGAGTATGTTGGAGCCCTCACCCGCCGGGCTCAGGCTCACGGAGACTCCCTCACCAACGTCGCGTTCCATCGCCGAAAAGCTAAGGACACCGAACTCGCGGGTTGCGGCGACAATTCCGGCGCGGACATCGTCGGTTACGCCGGCAAGGTAGACGGCATCAGGAGGATCGGAAGATATCACCTTCCATGCCTGTTCCTGATCGGCGGCCACGAAGACCATGTACGCAAACGGCCGCCCGTTGATCGTGGCCTCAGAGTGTTCGGCCAGCGTTTCATCCAGACGCTCTCTCACGCCCACAGGGGTCGTCGGCGAATAGATGACGACAATCCGGACGGTGTCGACCAGGCTGGCATCCAGTGCTCGGTCGAAGCTCAGGATCTTCAGGAGGAGAGGCACCTGAATCCTGCAGGGCACTATGAAGTCGCTCGGCCCGATGACAGTCCCCGAACCGAATGCCCATGAAGCATGGAAGGCGATGGCGAGCAGCAGGGTGAGCAGCGCTACCGCCGGCTGCAATCTCCGGTCCAGCAGGTACGAGGCCCAGGGACTCTGCGGACTTTGGTGTGAAGTGCAGGTGACGCGTGTGCGTCGCTCACACGATACGGGCCCGGGACCGCGGCGGAAGGTTCCCTCCAGGGGGGTTTCCGCCGATCTCATGCCATGTAGTTGGCCCAGATGCATCCCTTGTCTGCGTCCTCCAGGTCCGATCCCCCGAAGTGCGTTTTCCCTCAGGGTGTTCCCTGCCGTTCTCTCTCACATAGGCCGGTGCGGCCGCACTCACACTGCGGCCTGCCGATTGCGTTTTCGGCTTCAACAGGTTGCATCTACACGGAGGATTGGGGATCTGCTACGACTGAGTTCCTGCACGCACGCGGATCCGACCCGTGCCGGGCTGGGAGAGCCCGCCGATCCGGGCGGCAACCTCCACCCCGGCGGCTTGCAGGCCCCGGAGGAGGTCGGGCGCATCTTCTTCATTCACTATGATTAACAGCCCGCCGGAGGTTTGCGCGTCGCAGAGCAGCAGACGCTCCACCTCGGGGATCTCAGGATCCCAGTCGAGGTGGGGAGAGCAGTGTTCGAGGTTGTCCCGGGTCCCCCCTGGGATGAGCCCGGCCTGTGCCAGCTCCCGGGCCTCCTCCAGGACCGGCACCGCGCCGGCCCACACCTCGGCATCCACACCGCTTGAGGAGGTCATCTCCAGAAGGTGCCCGATCAGGCCGAACCCCGTCACATCGGTGCACGCATGTACGCGGGCCCCGGCCATCGCCTCCGCTGCAGCCCTGTTCAGGGCCGACATCACCCCAATGCCGCGCGCAATCGCCGCCGGGCTTGCAGCGCCCCGCTTCGCCGCCGTGCTGAGGATCCCGAGGCCGATCGGCTTCGTCAGGATGAGTGCGTCACCGGGTCGTGCCCCGCGGTTCGTGAGAATCCGGTCCGGATGCACAACACCTGTCACCGCCCACCCGAACTTGGGCTCGCTGTCCTCCACGGAGTGCCCGCCGACAATCGGTATACCAGCCTCCGCCGCCTTGTCGGCCGCTCCCTGCAGGATCTCCTGCAGGACCCGGATCGGAAGCCTGTTCACAGGGAAGCCGACGATGTTCAGTGCGAAGAGAGGGCGTGCGCCCATGGCGTAGATGTCGCTGAGTGCGTTTGCCGCAGCGATTGCGCCGAATGCACGCGGGTCATCGACTATCGGTGTGAAGAAGTCGAGCGTTTCCACCAGCGCGATATCGTCGGTGAGGCGGTAGACGGCGGCGTCATCGGAGGTCTCGGTTCCAACGAGGAGATCCGGATCCTGTGAGAGCGGAAGCCCTGCAAGAATCTCCTCCAGGATCTGCGGCCGGATCTTGCAGGCGCACCCGAGGCCGCGTGTGAAGCGCGTCAGGCGCACAGGTCCACCCGCCGGCACGCGCTCCGATTCCCGATCGTCCGCTGCGTCGCCGCCATCATCGCCGCCCGCATCGCCCTTCAGGCGCAGCGCCGCCGACAGGATCTCCTTCGAGGCGGCATCGATCTCCTCCTCCGTAGTTTCGCGGCCCAGAGAGAAGCGGATCGTGCCCATGGCGATCTCCTCGGGGACCTTCATGGCGGCCAGAACCTGGGAGACGGTCACCTCTCCGGCGTGACAGGCCGCGCCTGCGGAGGCGGCCACGTTCCCCAGTTCATCCAGCAGCACATTCGCTTCCAGGCGCGGGAAGGAGACGCTGAGTGTGTTCGGAAGGCAGTGCTGCGTGTGGCCGTTCCTGTGTAGCTCCGGATACCCGCAGGACAGCGCCTCGAACAGGCGATCCCTCAGTGCGCGCATCCTGGCGCTGTTCGCATCGAGGTCGCGCGCCGCGATCTCAGCGGCCATGCCCAGCCCGGCTATCTGCATGACGTTCTCCGTACCGGGCCGCCTGTTCTGCTCGTGATTCGCTCCGTGCATGAGCCTTGCCAGCTGGATCCCGCGCCTGATGAAGAGTGCCCCGACGCCTTTCGGGGCGTACAGCTTGTGGCCGGCCACGGAGTACAGGTCCACTCCGAGGGCGCGCACATCGACCGGGATCTTGCCTGCTGCCTGGGCGCCATCCGAGTGCAGTCGGATGCCGCGCGGCTGTATAACCTTCGCGACCTCCGCAACAGGCTGCACGGTCCCGACCTCGTTGTTGGCGTGCATGACGGAGACCAGGATCGTGTCAGATGTGACCGCCGACTCCACGGTCGCGGGATCGAGAAGTCCTGTGGAATCGACCGGAAGATGAACCACGCCGTATCCCTGCGTCTCCAGGAACCTGCAGACCTCGATCACGGCGGGATGCTCCACCGCCGGGATCAGGATCCTGCGGCCCTTGTCGCGGAGGAGCCAGGCCGACCCGGTGATCGCCATGTTGTTGGACTCAGTGCCTCCGCTGGTGAAGACGATCTCGTCGGGGGCGCAGCCCAGCAGGGAGGCAACCTGCCTGCGGGCAGTCTCGACAGCCTGCCTGGCCTCGATCCCCAGCCTGTGGCTGCTGGACGGGTTTCCGAACCGGCCTTCCAGGTACGGCCGCATCGCAGCAGCAACCTCGGCTGCCAGCGGTGTGGTGGCGTTGTAGTCCAGGTAGATCATCTTCGGCATCATAGGTCCTTTCGATATGTGCGCTCTGCTCCAGGCCACTCAGGAGCCGGGCAGTACCCCACGGCAACCATCAACCTTTGCGCCAATCCGTGATCGTGGCAGAATGGTACAGCCTTGACGGCCTTGATGGAAAACGCATACGCGAGGAGATCGGGAAAGGAGCAGACTGCCATGGCTGCCAGGAAGACAGGATCAGTGAGGAAGCAAGGTTCAGGAACGCCCGCGAAGCGCAGTACGAAGACCGCCGCGCCGGCGGATCGCTATTCGGTCAGCCCCTCCGGTGAGCGCTTCGCTCTTCCCAGGCCCGAAGACCACGCCGCTGAGATGCGCAGGCTGAATGCGGCCGTGAACAGAGCCCGCAAGGCCGGCCAGGAGGTCGTAGTCGTCATGGGGGTCGGCTTCGTAGGAGCCGTGATGGCGGCCATCGTGGC
>CAZWSC010000113.1:0-3243 GCA_964636385.1 uncultured bacterium | reverse complement strand
GGTACATGGACGACTTCCTGCTGTTCAGCCATGACCGCAGGCAACTGCGCCTCATGCTCGCCCGGATACGCGGCTTCCTGCGGGAGAGCAGGAAGCTGGAACTCAAGGAGTCGGCCACCTTGCTTGTCCCCTCACACCCAGGCGTGCCGTTTCTGGGCCTGCGCCTCTTTCCCGGCGCGATCCGACTCCGCAGGCGCAAGGTGCGGAGGTTCTCGCTCCTGCTTCGCAGGCGCCTGGGTCAGGCCGAGTCGGATCTGGAGTGCAGCAACGGCGTGCAGGCATCCCTTGGCTCGATCGTCGCGCATGTGGAGCCATGGTCATCGCCGGGGCTCAGGCGAAGGCTGATGGCGACAGGCTTAATGTAGATGGGTGAAGGCCGTGACCGGCCGAGGGCGGCATCCTGGCCCGACCTGGTGAACCGACTCGGGCTCCAACCGGGTCAAACGGGGCGGGAGCTGGAACAACAACGCGCAGAACTGCCGTTCGGCGAATCGCAACAACAACAACCCCAGCAACAGGAACAACAAGTTGGCCCGGATTATCCGCGAAACTCGTGACGAGACGTCGGAGAGGCGCGTGAGACAAGGCGCGCGCTGCTCTCGCGACGCAGGCATACTCGGTGCAGTATGTCGAGGAGCGAGAGCAAGCGCAACGCAGTATTCGCGCGCATTTCCGGCGTCGCAGTAGAGGATTCGCGTGTAATCCGGGCCAGGGGCTTTCGTCTTTCGAGCACGGTCCTCCGCGAGTGGCGGGCGGTCCACGGATCACCCGCGGGTGCATGGACCGTCCAGGCCTTCATCCTGCTCCGGCAGGGTGGCCGCGAGCATCCTGTCCGTTGGTGCCCGCGACTGGTCTGTCCGGCAAAGAGCATGGGTCTGCCGGGGCTCGTAGGCGTTCCTGCGAACGGCGAGCGCCCCGGCGACCCACAGAACACCTTGACAGGCAATGTTGCCCTGGAGCATGATGTTGTCCGTTGAGGGCAACATGGCAAGTTCAGGCAACATTCTACTTCGGAATGGCCTCCGGGAACTCCAGCATCGGCTTCCCGGCGGCTGGAATGCCGTGGTCGACCAAACCCCCCGGGCAGGCAAAAGGCGGGCGGACACCGTCCTCCGCGTGATCGCCCCCGACGGCAGATCGGGAACCTTCGCGGTGGAAGTGTGCAGAAGCCTGGAGCCGCGAGGGATCGGGGAGCTTGCCGCCCGGCAGGCTGATCTACCCGCAGGCACTGCGTGTATGATCCTGGCGCAGTATCTCAGCCAGTCTGTATGCGAGCGTCTGCGCCAGGCCGGGATGTCGTTCCTCGACCTCAGCGGCAACAGCTACATCGAACTCAGGGAACCGGGATTGCTCGTACAGACCCAGGGAGCGCTCACCAACCCGGACCGGAGTGCCCGACTATCGCGGTCTTTGCGTGGCCCCAAGGCAGGGCGGATCGTGCGGTTCCTGATCGACTCCAGGGTGCCCTCCGGGGTGCGTGAACTGGCGGTCAGGGCAGGGGTCGACGCGGGGTATGCCTCCCGAATCGTGGCAGTGCTCGATCGGGAGGCTCTCGTCGAACGGCGGGGGTACGGGAGAATCGCGAAGGTTGACTGGGCGCAACTCCTGCGTCGCTGGGCGCAGGACGCACCGCTGGAGTCTCGGGGAGCCCGGATCGCGTGCCTGGAGCCCCGCGGCCCTGGCGCGTTTCTCGCTCGGCTCAAGGGACTCACGGTTCGATACGCGCTCACCGGAACGCTTGCGGCTGAGAAGCTGGCCCCCGTCGCACCATCTCGCCTGGTGATGCTCTACCTGGAAGATGCTGCCGAGACGATGCTCGAGCTGGGCCTCCTGCCGGCCGAGGCCGGGGCCAATGTCCTGCTCATCGAACCGAAGGACGACGGCGTGTTCATCGGTGCGTCGGTGCGGGATGGACTGACATACGTGGCCCCCAGCCAGGCTGCGGCGGATCTTCTCACCAGCCCGGGCCGTGGACCCGCGGAAGCGGAATCCCTGATCGTCTGGATGGCCGAAAACGAGGACGCCTGGCGTGGATGAGTTGTACATCCTCGCGCGACGAGTCCTGCTCGACGCGTTGGTTGCTCTCGGCGAACACAGGGACGCGGCGATCCTCGCGGGCGCCCAGGCGATCTACCTCCGGGTCGGAGAGGGAGACGTGGCGGTTGCCCCGTATACGACCGATGGAGATCTCGCCATCGATCCGGGGATCTTGTCGGCAGCCCCGCCCTTGGAACGGGGGCTCCTTGCCGCCGGCTTTGCTCCACGGTCGCATGACAGCGTGGGGGAGTGGGTCACATCACGGGTCGCGCGGGACGGGGGCTGCATCGACGTTGCTGTTGACCTCCTGGTTCCCCAATCTGTGAGTCCGGGCAAGGGGCGGCGTGCGGCACATCTCCCGGGTCATGATGCGCGCGCCGTCCGCATGGTGCGGGGCTTGGAAGGTGTTCTCGTCGACCGGGACATCATGGCCGTCGGATCACTGGAGGCAGGGGATGACCGATCGTTCCCGATTCAGGTCGCCGGTCCCGCAGCTTTGCTGATCGCGAAGCTCCACAAGATACAGGACCGCCAGGGCACGGCACGCCAAGGCGACAAGGATGCGCTCGATGTCTTCCGCCTTCTCCGGGGCATCAGCATCGAGGAAATGGCGGAGCGGATTCAGCGAGTACGTACCGATGCCGCCTCCCGCATTGCTGCCGAGATCGCCGCCACGTGTCTCTCAAGTCAGTTCGGGGATCTGCGAGGCGCCGGCGTGGCGATGATACTGCGAGCGATCGGTCCCCTCGCTGACCCGGACGAGGTCTCTGCTTCCTGCATTGCACTCACCAGCGATCTGCTGCGCGCAATCCGGGAATAGGAACGGAGGCGCTGGAACAGCTCTCTCACACACCTGACTCGGGAACTTGAGCGTCCTTTCGTTATCCTTCACCACCCGAACACGTGGTAGGGCACACCCTCCGGCAGCGTGGCCTCGATCTCCAGCGTCACCTTGATCCTGACCCCCGAGGTGGAGGCGCTGATCGTCTGCCCTTCCCGCGTGCGGCCGGGGTTGTACTGAGCGGGGGAGGACGCTGAGCCGAGGGATGCGGGGGGAGATGACGGAGAGGACTTCGGTCCACGCGCACCGCCCTCCCGACTGACGCAGGTAGACCTGGGAGACCGCTGTCCAGGCTGCCAAATCGCCTCCGCATTTCCGTCAGCTTGTGCCGCACGCACCGATTCCGTAGAGTCCCGGGAACTGAT
>CAZWSC010000112.1:0-34386 GCA_964636385.1 uncultured bacterium | reverse complement strand
GCAGCCCCCGGACCCGACGCGTCGGGTCGGTGCCCCCCCAGACCCGGATGTCCCCCTCGGCGGATCCCCCGCCGTATCGTCCAGGTCCGCCGGCGGGATCGCCTCCCAGATCGGCCGCGGGGCGCCTCCCACGCCGCGCTCGAACGCATCCACGGTGTTCGACAGGAGCATCGCAACCGTAAGAGGGCCGACTCCTCCGGGAACCGGACTCAGCCACCCGGCGACCGGATCAACCGACTCCGGTTCCACATCCCCGGTCAGACGGCTGCCCCTGGGATGCGACGGATCATCGATCCTGTGTATCCCAACATCCACAACCGCGGCGCCCGGGCGCACCCAATCTCCGGTAACCATGCGCGGCCTCCCCATTGCAGCGATGAGAATGTCCGCATCTCTGGCCGTCTCTGGAATCCGCCGACTCCGGGAGTGCACGACCGTTACCGTGGCATCCCCCCAGGGGGCCTTGCTTCCCAGCAGAAGGGAGATCGGCCGTCCGACAATGCCGCTCCTCCCCAGGACGACCACGCGCGAGCCGCCGGTTCTGATCCCGTGGTGAAGCAGGAGCGTCAGTATCCCGAGGGGGGTGCAGGGGATGATTGACGGACGTCCCAGGGCGAGCCTTCCCTGATTGGCCGGATGCAGACCATCCACATCCTTTTGCGGGGAGATATGATCGATGACCCTTTCATGATCGATGTGGCCGGGCAGCGGCATCTGCACAAGTATGCCGTTCACTTCCGGGTCGGCATTGGCGATGTCGATCAGAGCAAGCAGGTCATCCTCGCCTGTCTTCTCGGAGAGAACAGTCACGCGGGATTCGACGCCGACCTCGGCTGCCGTCTTCTCCTTGTTGCGGACATAGACGACAGAGGCCGGATCCTCGCCCACACGGAAGAGCGCCAGAACTGGCATGCGGGGAGCGAATGGGCGGATTCGCCCGGCAAGATGAGCACGGATCTTCGAGGCCAGTGTCTTTCCGTCAAGTCGGCGTGCCATGTCAACCTCCCCGGTCCGCCCTTGTCGCCGGACCCGTGACGAGACGCCGGGGCCTTGCCTATCCCTCCCAGGAGCGCCTGATGCGGCTTATCGAGCTGGCCCGCCCTGTGGAGCGATCCGCCTCCACGAGCGCCCCCTGAACCTGCAGGTCCCCGCCCCCCGGCTGGAACCGAACCGGCATCTGGGTCAGCATGCGGCGCAACGCCAGTTCCTTCCTGACACCGATGGCCGAGTCGTGCGGCCCTGTCATCCCCGCATCGGTCAGGAAGGCCGTTCCGCGGGGCAGAACCCTTTCATCCGCGGTCTGCACATGCGTATGCGTCCCGACAATAGCGCTGACCCGGCCGTCGAGGTAATGCGCCAGCGATGCCTTCTCGGAAGTCGCCTCCGCGTGGAAGTCAACGAAGAGAACCCTGGCAGAGCCGGAAAGGGTGGCGATCGCCTGATCCGCGGCCCTGAAGGGACAGTCGAAGGGGTTCATGAAGACCCGTCCGAGAATGGAGATGACCCCTATGCTGCACCCGTCTGCCTGGAAGATCCCGAAACCCCGCCCGGGGGTTCCCGGCGGGTAGTTCATTGGCCTCAGCACCCTCGGTTCCCTGTCGATGAAGGAAACGCCCTCTTCCTTGTCCCAGATGTGATTCCCCCCGGTGATCACATCACAGCCGGCGGCAAAGATCTCCTGCGCAGTATCAGCAGTCAGCCCGACCCCGGAGGCGGCGTTTTCCCCGTTCACGACTACCAGGTCGGCCCGTGTCTCTCTGCGAAGACCCGGAAGCAGGGCGCTCAGAACCCTTCTTCCGGGACGGCCGAACACGTCCCCGATGAACAGGATCCTGATCCCGGACCGGTCGGTTCGGTCTTCCGGAGCAGCTGCGTTCATCGGGCTATCTCAACAGCCCGTGTCTCGCGGATCACCATCACCTTGATCTGTCCCGGATACTGCAGCTCCTTCTCGATTCTGGATGCCAGAACAGCAGCCAGTCCCTCGGCGTCATCATCGGAGACCTCCCGGCTGTGCACCAGAATGCGCAGCTCCCTCCCGGCCTGTATCGCAAAAGACCTCGCGACCCCTGGATACGAGTTGGCCAGCCCCTCGAGCTGCTCCAGGCGCTTGACGTACGTCTCGAGCTTCTCGCGGCGGGCTCCCGGCCGGGCGCCGCTTATGGCATCGGCCGCCTGAACGATCCATGTATAGGGCGAACTCGACTCCATCTCGCTGTGGTGCGCGCCAACAGCCTCGATCACCTCCGGCCGCTCGCCGCATCGCCTCAGAAAATCCGCCCCGGCCAGCGCATGCGATCCCTCGTGATCCTGGTCGAGCGACTTGCCCAGGTCGTGGAGCAGGCCGATCCGCCTTGCGAGCCCCGGCTCGAGGCGAAGCTCCGAAGCCAGGAGCCCCGCAAGGCGTCCGACTTCCACCGAATGGCGCAGGACATTCTGTCCGAAGGAGCTCCTGTACTCCAGCCGGCCCAGGGCCTGCAGAACCTCCGGTGACAGCGCAGGGACTCCGACCTCCATCGCGGCCCGTTCGCCTCCCTGGGCCTGCTCCGTGCGGATCTCCTCCTCCACTCGCTGGACGACCTCCTCGATACGGCCGGGGTGTATGCGCCCGTCCTCGATGAGGGTCAGGAGCGAACGCCTGGCAACCTCTCTGCGCACCGGGTCAAAGGAGGACAGGAGGACGGCTTCAGGCGTGTCGTCGATGATCACGTCAACGCCGGTCGCCATTTCGAAGGACCTTATGTTCCGGCCTTCGCGACCGATAATGCGACCCTTCATGTCGTCACTGGGAAGGTCCACCACTGTCACGGTGGACTCTATGGTGTGATCTGAGGAGAGACGCTGAACTGCGATCCCGATGATCCGGCGGGCGTCCCTCTCAGCCTCGCGCACCGCCGTGGAGCGGATCTGCGCAGCCATGCGTGCAGCCGTAGCGCGGACTTCCTCCTCCGCAGCACGCAGGATCTGCTCACGGGCGGCATCCCTGGTAAGCGAGGCGACGCGCTCCAGAATCCTGTCCGCCTCCAGGGCACGCGCCTCTGCATCCCGGACGCGGCTCCGTACACTCTCCTCGGCCTGAACCAGGCGGTTCTCGCGCCCGAGGAGACCGCCTTCCTTCCCGGCAATCTGCGCAGCACGCAACTCGACTTCGCGCTCCCTCACCATCACGCCCTGTTCACGTTCGTCCAGTTCCTTCAGCTGTCTGCGAAGATCGGCCTCCAGTTCCTCCCTGCGCTGCTGGAGCTCTTCACGGATCTGGATCTGGGAGGACTTCAGGGCGAGTTCGGCTTCCCTCTCGTGTTCCCTGGCCTGCTGTTCGGAGAGGGCGATCCGCCCTCGTCCGACATGTCCGCGAATCCAGAGGCCGATGAGGGCGCCCAGGAAGGTGGCAAGCGGCAAGACGATGTACATCCACACCGGCATCGATATTCCTCTCGAAGCCGGGAGGTCTGGCTGAACAGGAGGGGGAAACGCCACCCCCCGGTGCACCGCCGGCTATTGAACCTGGTCATACCAGGTGGGTGCCTACCCCGAACCTTCAGTGTTCTTCCGTTACCGGAAGCTCAGCATCCGGATCGGCCCTCGGCTCCCTGCTTGGGACTGTTGGCTCAAAAAGCCTGACGAAGTCACCCGAGGGATAGCGATCCCCTGGACTACCTATCGAGCCACCATTCCTCCCACCCGTTACGACGGGAAGGAACCAGGCAGGCTGCTTTCACGGAGCGCCTCGTCCAGCACCGATCTGAGGTCCCGGCTCTTATCCGTCAGGCCCCTCAGAGCTTCATCGTGCCTGCAGCGATCCTGATCGAGTTCCTCGGCTATGTTCAAGCATACCATTACTGCCAGCCTCTTGGTATCCATGGCCGGCCGCGTGGCCTGCAGTTCTCGAAGCTTCTGATCCACGACAGCAGCGAGCCGGACCACCTGATCGGGAGAACTGCCGCGAATGCGGTACTCCTCACCCAGGATACTGACGGAGGTTATTGCACCCCGCTCGCTCATGGCGCCTCCCGTCATGGCGGCCGATCACGCTGTCATTCCATCCACTCTCACAATCTAGATCTCACCGCGCAGGGCGTCAACCTTGTCGATCAGACGGCCTAGCGTCTCGGCGGCTTCCTGCCGCTCTGACCGCAGGGCACGGCACTGCGCCTCGAGATCCCGCTTCTCCTCGCTGAGCCGCCGGAGGAGTGCGGCGACCTGTTCGATCCGTTCCTCGAGCGTTTCCAGCTCAGCGCGAAGCTCCTGCTCCGTCGTACCCACGGACTCAGGATTCATCGGCACTCTCCTGGTGGATCGAAGCCTGTGGAGCCACTCCGGCAGCCGGATGAACATGCTTCCTGGCAACTTCGGCCAGCTCGGCAAAGGCGGCCATATCGTGGACAGCCAGATCGCTGAGGAGCTTGCGGTCGATATCCATGGAAGCCTTGCGCAGCCCCTCGATCAGCCGGTTGTAGCTGATGCCGCATTGCCTGGATGCCGCGTTGATCCTGAGAATCCAGAGACGCCGCATCTGGCGCTTCCGCTGCTTGCGGTCGCGATATGCGTACTGAAGAGCGCGAAGAACATTCTCCTGCGCCGTGCGGATGAGCTTCCTGCGGCCCATGTAGGCGCCTTTGGAGGCATTCAGTGTCTTCTTGCGGCGGGCCTTGCCAGGCACGACGGTCTTTGCTCTGGGCATTGTATCCTCCCCCTGGTGTCACCGGCGCGGACAGCGTGGCGCCGGGTTTGCGGAATCCAGCTCTTCTGTGTTCCCGGCCCGGGCTAAGCCTGGCCCAGGAGGCGCTTGATCCGCCTGGTATCGACTGTTGCGACCAGGGTCGACTGCCTCAGGTTGCGCTTACGCTTGCGCGACTTGGCCGTCAGCATGTGTCCCTTCCCCTGCTTGCGCCGGCGCAGCCTGCCGGAGGCGGTCAGGCGGAATCTCTTGGCCGCCGCGCGATTCGTCTTCATCTTGGGCATCTTGTCTTCCTCTCACTTCTCCCCTGCGACAGGTCGCGCCTTCGTTTCCGGCTGCTCCTGTCCGGAGGGCTTCTTTGCGGCGGCCACGGGCCTGGGGGCCAGCATCATGACCATGACGCGTCCCTCCAGCGACGGAGCCTGTTCCACGGTCCCGACCTCTTCCAGCGTCGCGATAACCTTGTCTATCAACTCCCGCCCCAGTTCCGGGTGGGAGAGCTCCCTCCCCCTGAACTGGACGACGATCTTCACCTTGTCACGCTCTTCCAGGAAGCGCCGGGCGTTCCGCATCTTGAAGTCGAAGTCGTGCCGCTCAACCTTCGGGCGCAGCTTGACCTCCTTGACGACCGTGACCCGCTGCTTCTTCTTCGCTTTCTGCTCGCGTTTGGCCTGCTCGTACTTGTACTTCCCGAAGTCCATGACCCGACAGACCGGAGGCCGTGCAGCCGGCGCGACCTCCACCAGATCCAGGGCCATATCCCTGGCCACACGCAATGCGTCGGAAATCGCCATGACTCCCAGCTGGTCCCCTTCCGGCCCGATCACCCGGACCATGGGAACACGGATTCTGTCGTTGATCCTGACTTCGTTCCTTGCTGCTATGGCATCCACCTCCTGATCAGAAACAAAAGAGGACGGCCGAAGCCGTCCTCTCGCATCTCGGACAATGGACCAGCCCCGCCCATGGGAGAGACCGACTCCACCGTCCTTGACAATAACCCGCCCGGGCCCGGCAGGCCGGCGGGTGAGAAGCAAGCTTCTGCTTGGATCGCGCGCATCCCGGACCGGACCGGGTGTGCTGCGATGTAAACCTGGTGGGCGATACTGGAATTGAACCAGTGACCTCTTGCATGTCAAGCAAGCACTCTAACCAACTGAGCTAATCGCCCCATTCGTTGATCGTTCGGGGATCAACCGAAGTGAAGAGTCTAGAAACCAGCCGGCCGGCTGTCAATGCCTCAGTTTTCAGGATCGGATCCCGGCGTGCCGGCCTGGAGCCTCGTCCGGGGCAGCCCAGCGGACACACGGTTCACCACCCTCTATCCAGCCAATTGCCCTTGGGGACTCCCCGGTCTGCCGCAACAGGTCCATGGCCTCTTCTTCGGCTTGTGGAGCCACCAGGATGAGATATCCCAGCCCCATGTTGAAGACGTGGTGGCATTCATTCTCCGGAACCTTCCCCGCCTCGCACAGGAGCCGGAAGATCTCAGGGACCTGCCAGGAGCCCGGACGTACAGCCGCCCGGCAGCCTGGCGGAAGGATCCGGGGCAGATTCCCGGGGAGGCCACCACCCGTGATATGGGCCATTCCAGCAACGAGACGCCTGTCCAGCAGGGGCGATACCGCCCCCAGGTACATCCTGTGACACGCCAGAAGCAGATCGCCCAGCGATTCGTTCCGGCCGGGAACCGGCTCTTCAAGCCTGCCGGGATGGGCATCCAGATCCAGGATCTTCCGGGCCAGGGAGTAACCGTTGGTGTGAAGCCCGCTGGATTCCAGGGCCAGTATGCGGTGCCCCGGCCGAATGGCGCTTCCGTCAACCAGTGCCGAGCGCTCCACCTCCCCCACGATGGTCCCCACCAGGTCGAGCTCGCCCCGGGGGTACATGCCCGGCATCTCCGCTGTCTCTCCTCCGAGGAGGGCGCAGCCTGACTCACGACAGGCTTTGGTTACACCCGTGATCACCCGCTCGACAACTTCCGCCGACAGGCGTCCTGCACCGATGTAGTCGAGGAAGAAGATGGGACGGGCGCCATGCACAAGGATGTCGTTCACACAGTGTGAGACGATGTCGTAGCCGACACCCTCCCAACGGCCCGTCGCTGCAGCCAGCTTCAGCTTCGTTCCCACTCCGTCCATGGATGCGACAAGGAGGCGTTCCGCACCGGGAGCGGGGAAGGAGAAGAATCCTGCGAAGACTCCGATGTCGCTCTCCACCCTGTCGGTTCTGGTGCTGCAGACCAGCTTCCTGATCCTGGCGACGGCTGCCTCACCCTCCTCGATGCTGACACCGGCCCTGCTGTACGCAGCTGAGACGCCGCTGCGGCGGGAGGGATCCCCGCTCATGTGCCGGTCTCCGGGAAGCACTCCTCAACCTCGTACTCCACCGTATCCTCACCGACCATGGCGGGAAGAACCCTGTTCAGAGCATCGAGAACCGAGAAGACCGTAGCTTCGAGAGAATCGGCCGCCACAAGGGCGCTGCCGAGAAGGTGGGTCTCCGACCGGCCGCGCAGGATCACGAGGTGACTGAGGATCGCCTCGCGGTTCCCGATACGCACGCGTTCCAGGCCCAGAAGGTCGAGCGCCATCCCCTCCGCGAACAGGCGCGACACCGCCTGAAGACAGGCCTGGGCAACAAGACGTTCCTGACAGTTGCGCACGGCCGGCCCGGAAGCGGTGCCCGCGAGCACGCGCTCCCCTTCCATCAGCTCAACCTGTCCCTCGTACCGGTTTGCATCCCTGTAGATGTTGACGCACCTGAAGATGAGGCGCTTCAGGCGCAGGTCCTGGCCATCCACTGTTTCGGAGGCCTGTGAGGTCGTAGCAACGCTCACCTTGTGGTGATGCAGGTCGATGCCATGCCTCGCAAAGAGGGTCGTCACGACGTCGCGCACAACCCCCTTGGCCTTCCGGTCCGGCTGGGCCACTACATGCACTTCGCTTATGGATTCCCCATCGGCGCGTATTCGAGCCGACTGGATCCCCGCCACCTGGCGAAGGCTGGCCTCGATTGATTCCATCTGCTCGCGCTGCACTGATGCTGCCTCCCGGACCGGATCGGGCGTACCGGTCCCTTCTCAGATGCTGGTTTCCGCGTCGAGGTCGAAGTCGGTCATCTGCTTGAGGGCGCGCACACGCATCTCTAGCAGATCCGGCCGGACCCTGGTCAGTCCCTGCACGCTGAAGTCCTCGACTGCGAAGGAAGCTACAGCAGCACCGTGCGCCAGCCCCAGACGCAGCCGCGGTTCGCCAAGGTCACCTCTGCAGCGTGCGAGGAATCCCACGAGCCCTCCGGCAAAGGCGTCGCCCGCGCCGGTCGGATCTACCGGACTGTCGACCGGGTAGGCGGGGATGGAAAACCAACCCTGTTCGGTTCGTGCGAGGGCCCCATACGTGCCCCGCTTCACCACGACAATGCCGGGTCCCATCATGCGGATCCCCTCGGCTGCCTTCAATACATTCTCGGCCCCGGTGAGCAGGGTCGCCTCCTCCTCGTTCAGAAGGAACAGATGCACCCTGCGCAGAACGGAGAGCAGCTCCTCCCGGCGCGAAGTTATCCAGTAGTTCATCGTATCCAGGATGACCAGCGGCGGCGCGTCGAGGTGGTCGAGCACTTCGGACTGCAGCCGGGGATCGATGTTCGCGAGGAAGACGCATGGGGAGTCGATGTAGGAGTCGGGGAGATCGGGTTCGAACTCGGTGAAGACGTTGAGATCCGTACGAAGGGTGGTGCGCTCGTTCATGTCATCGGAGTAGACCCCTTCCCAGTGAAAAGTCCTGCCCTTCCCGCGCAGCAGTCCGGCCGTGTCGATCCGCGAATCACGGAACAGGGACACGTTTTCCTCCGGGAAGTCTTCGCCCACCACCGCAACCATGCGGACCGGCGCATACCGGCATGCGGCAAGGCTGAAGTAGGACGCCGACCCGCCGAGCGCGTGGGAGCGGGATCCGGCAGGCGTGCGAACGGAATCCAGGGCAACCGACCCCACAACCAGAACCGGCCAGGGTTCGTTCATCTCTCTCACTCCTCCTCCTCTTCGGACTCCCCATCCGAAGTGAACTCCTCGCGAGGAGCATCAGACCAGAGGGATTCCAGCCTGTAGAACTCCCGGGCCTCCCGATGGAACAGGTGAACAACCACATCCACGTAGTCCATCAGGATCCAGCGCCGGTTCTCACGACCCTCGACATGCCAGGGACGGATTTCGGCCTTCTTCAGCTCCACCTCAACATGCTCGGCAAGGGCCTTGACATGGACGTCGCTGAGCCCGTCGGCCAGGACGAAGTAGTCACACGCCGCAGTGAGGCCCCTCAGATCCAGGATCATCACATCCCGGCCCCGCCTGGATACGATAAGCTGCGCGATTCGGCGGGCGAGATCCCCCGCCTCGATCCCTACGGGCGCGGCGGCCTTCCGCCGCCCTGGATCTCTGCCTCCCCGTGCCATGCTCAATGGCTTCGCCTGACTGCGTACGCCACGGCCCGCTCCAGGGCCTGCCTGCAGCGGGAGGCGGGGATACTGCCGAGCCGGCTCAGCGCCTCGTCCGCATGGGCGCCGGCGGCCTCACGGCAGTACTCCAGGGCCCCGGTCTCCGCGAGGATGCCGTCGAGTTCCCCCCACTCGGTGGACGAGAGGGCTCGCACACCGATCAGCTCACGGAGACGATCGCGCCGCCCCCCCCCGGCGGCAAGCATCGCCCCCCTCAGCGGCAGGGTGATCTTCCCCTCCGCGAGATCGCTGCGCACGCCCTTGCCCATCTCCCCTTCCGAACTGACATAGTCGAAGAGATCGTCGGCGATCTGGTACGCGCGCCCGAGCGACTCGCCGAACAGGCGGAAGCGGGCGGTGCTCTCTTCGTCAAGACCACCCAGCACAGCTCCGATCTCGCAGGCTGCACCCATGAGGGATGCAGTCTTCTCGTTCACGAGGAGCATGTACGACTCCTCCAGCAGGTCCGGATCGTTCTTCTGCCCGAGTTGCAGCATCTCGCCGACCGACATCCTGTACGCGGTCGCCGCCACGATCCTGACGATGCTGTGCAATCCTCTCTCCATCAGTTCGTGAAAGACCTTTGTGCAGATGTAGTCGCCTGCGATCGTGGAGACCTTGTCGTCATAGAGGGAGTTAATCGTGGGACGGCCCCGTCTCATGCTGCTGCGGTCGATCGTGTCGTCGTGAACGAGAGTCGCCGTGTGAACAAGCTCGATCATCGCCGCACCGAATGCGGCGGCCGCAGGGTCCGGGGAACCGAGCCTGGAGACAAGGAGCAGGAGGGTGGGACGGTATCTTTTTCCCGTGACGGCAAGGAGATGTTCTGCGACTCCCTGCACAAGGGGTACGTGACTCACGAAGAAGGCACGGATGGAGACCTCGGCCGCATCGAGGTCATCCCGAACGGGATCCTGGAATGCCTGGAGGTTGGCATCGGCCCTGAAGGGTCTTACATGCGGTTCGAGATTGGTGATGAGCAAGCACTCCCCCTTGAGTAACGGCCAGGAGCCTGGCGGAACAGGACCTCCGTGCGATGCCCGGACCCGGCGGATCGGGCCGGGAGCCGACCGATGGAGGCTATCACTCCACTGCCGCGAGTGTCAACGAACGCCCCCCGCCTCCGGCATCGCGTCTGCGAGATAGACAGCCAGCCGGTGCGCGTTGAAGCCGATCAGGACCTGGCCGGCCAGTAGCCGCCCTTCCAGGGCCAGAAGCCTTTCGACATGTTCCTCGAAGACCGGACGCAGTACGTCGGGGATCGGCTCGGACGGGGTGTTCTGCATCGTGAGAGGGTTGATTGGCGTTCCGCGGAGGTGCACCTCGAAGTGCAGGTGAGGGCCTGTGGAAAGCCCCGTCATCCCCACATAGCCGATAACCTGCCCCTGGCTGACCCGCACTCCCCTGCGTACACCCCTGCCGAAGCGGCTAAGGTGACCGTAGAGGGTCTTGTGCTCCCGCGCGTGGCGTATCTCCACGAGGTTCCCGTAGCCGCCCTTCCGGCCCGCAAACGTGACCATTCCATCTCCGAGGGCCACCACCGGAGTCCCGGCAGGAGCGGCATAGTCGACCCCATGGTGCGGCCTCCTGACCTTCAGGATCGGGTGCATTCGTGAGTGGGAGAAGGTGGAGCTGATTCGCCTGTAGTTCAGGGGAGAACGGAGGAACAGCTTGCGTTTGGCCGCACCGCCCGGTTCGTAGAAGCCACCCGTTTCAGCCCCCTCCGGGCGGAACCAGACGGCCACCGAGCTGATCAAGTCCCCCTCGTAGGCGCCGAACAGGACGTCGCCGTATCCGGCGAAGCTGCCGTCGACGAAACGTTCCTCGACCAGAAGGGAGAAGCTGTCTCCGGTGCGTACGTCGGTGAAGAAGTCTATGTCATACTCGAACATCTCGGCCATCTTCAGTGTTAGACGTGTGTCGCCCCCGGCCTCGCGCACCGCATGGTCCACGCTATGCGCCACGGTCCCCGCGACCTTTCGCAGACGGGTCTCCCTCAGGACAGGCTTGACATACCCCTTCACACCCTCCTCGCATGCATCGAACACGCAGGTCAGCTCGGGGGAGAATGTGATCATCAGCCGGCGGAGAACGCCCAGGTCGTCCCTCTGAAGCGAAAGCGTGTTTCCGGGCCTGAGATCCCTCGGGGAGAAGAGCTGCAGATCTCTGTTGGACGCGAGCACGCAAAGGATGTCCTGCATGGAAACGCCGTTTCTGACAAGCACCCCGGTGAAAGTGTCTCCCCTGCGGACGGTGTCGCGCACCGTGAAGAAATCCGGTGCCGCATCGTGGGGAGCGGACTCCTCCTGCGGGAGTGGTTCGGGCAGGCTTTCCGAGGAGCCGCCGGGGATGACGAGGGCGAACACCAGCAGGATCACAGCGGCCACCCCGGCGATCAGTATGCACCGGTCCAGATGCCTGTCTGCGGGACGCTGACCGGTTCGAAACGGCAAGCGGCGACTCCTTCCCTTCCTCATCGCCCTGGACCGAGTGGGTATGCTCCGATTCACGCGCACTATAGGCCGGAGACCCGGATCAGGCAACTTCCTTCACCCCGGCACGGCTGGGGAACTCGAAGTGGAATGTGGTGCCCCGGCCCGGCGTCGACGAGGCACGTATCTTCCCGCCATGGTTTTCGAGGATCCTGTAGCAGGTGGCAAGTCCGTATCCGTGACCGTCCCGCCTTGTCGTGAAAGCCGGCTCGAACACCTTCGCCAGAATCCCCGCCGGCATCCCCGGACCGTTGTCCCGAACCTCCACCCGGACAAGGCCGCCCTTGTCCGGCATCGTGCGCACCTCGATGCAACCACTCTCATGCCCACTGACCGGCTCCGACTCCGCACCCGAAGCACGCTCCATCCTGCCGGCCTCCAGCGCCTCCCGCATCGCTTCTGCCGCGTTGCGCACCAGGTTGATCAGCACCTGCTGCAACTGACCGGGATCCGCCTCCACCTCCCCCACGCCGTCATCAAGGTCGTGCCTGATGTCGATTCCGTCGAACAGGTTCTGTGGGCGGATGAAGTCGATCGTCTCCCGGACCAGGCGGTTGAGCTCGAATGTCTGCACCCTGATCCCCTTGTGCGAGAAGTCCAGGAGCCCCTTGGCCAGGGTGGTCATCTTCTGTATCTGCTGGCGGATCACCTCCGCATCTGAGCGCATCGAGTCCTCTCCGGCCCGCTCGGCGCGAAGCTGAAGCAACTGGATCCTCCCGGAGAGAACCGCGAGGTAGTTGTTGATTTCGTGCGCAACCTCAGCCGCCATTTCTCCCTTGGCCGCCATTCGTTCCGAACTGATCAGAGCCTGGGTCATCTTCTGGACCTTGATGTACTCCCGGTTCTGGTTCTTAACGATGAGCAGGGGGATGAAGAAGAGCAGGACACCTCCATACCCGACCGTCAGGTACGAGATCAGAAGCATCGGGCAGAGGGCGAAGAGCGCGACGAAGCTCACGATTGAGTTCCGGTATCCGTAGTTGACCCTCCAGGTCGACCACAGGGGAGTTCGCGTCTGGAGGGCAACCGCGCCTGCCACAAGTCCGGTGTTGACGAAGAAGTAGGTTGCCGCGGAGGCCAGCATGGCTGCTGCAGGCTGTACGGAACGCAGGGACCCCAGGGTCAGCTCACCGGAGTGGAGAGCATGGAATACTGCGGCGCTGCAGTATGCTGTGACCGAGATCTGTCCCAGGCCGAACACGGAGCGGACCCAGTCACGCTTCTGGATGAAGCGCGTGGCGATGAAGACCGACATCGCGATCACCCACAGGGCCAGAGTCTGGCCGAGAAGAAACAGCACTGCGAAGTTGACGGTGGAAGCCATGCTGTCGGTGCAGTCGCCGGTGAGCGTCTCAAGCCACAGGAACTCCGCCCCGATGCAGATGAACAGCCAGACCAGGAAGGGGAAGCTGACGAGGCCGCCGAGACCGGCCTTTCCTTCCATGAAGAGCATGGCGATCCCTGCGGCCACGACCAGGCTCACATAGGCCAGAAGCCGGGGTGTGCCGGCATAATCCGGAACGAGTCTGTGCAGGATCCCTGCAACTCCGGCTCTTGTCGGGGAGTTCTCCATGCCACCATGTATATCGGTCTTTTTCCGCCCCTTCATGAGGCTGGCGGCATCGGGGGACCCTGCCGGGCCGGCGGTCTACACTTCCCCCCGGGATGCAATCCGGTCCCAGGACCAGGCGGCGGCACTGCGGGCCAGGAACCCGACCAGGAGCCCGAGCGACGCGCCTGCTGCGATGTCGAGAGGATAGTGGACTCCGAGATACACCCTGGACAGAGCCACCAGGGCCGCAGGCAGGTAGGCCCATCGCCCCCGGCCCCGCAGGATCCATGAGACGAGTACCGCCGCGGCGAAGGTGTTTGCCGCATGATTCGACGGAAATGAGGGGCTTCGCGCCTGCTGGGGGACGAGGAGAATCGCCTCTGGAACCACGAAGCAGGGACGCACGCGGTCGACCCAGGGCTTGAGTATCTCCGCTGCGATCTGATCTGTCGCGCCCACGGCAAGAAGAAGGGCCATGCCCCCCCAGAGCCCGCGCCGGCCGCCCGACAGAACCAGTGCGATCCAGGCGGCAGCAAAGAGGAGAGCCCGCATCGGCGGGTAGCTCAGGAACAGGAAGAAGGAGTCCAGCAGGGGTGTGCGCAGCGTTCCGTTCAGAGCCAGGAAGACAGCAGTGTCCAGTTCCCTCACCCAGTCCACGTATCCTCCCGGATAGAGCCCTCATGCGGCTGCCTCGTCGCCGGCACCGCCACCGAATGCACAGTACCAATGTAGACTGACGCCATGGAGCAATCCACGGGTAGATCGATCGGCCCGGGCTTTCCGGTGACCCCCCGGAACCCGCAATTTGGGCAGTGGATCTCCCGCACGTTCGCGTTAGAATCCCCGCATTACGGCGATCGACAACCCCAGGAGGATCCGGACCTATGAACTCCCGTCACGATGGAGTCCGCCCATACGCCACCACCCTGTGCCGAGCAGCTCTTGTCGCGGTAATGGTGGTGCACGCAGTTGCCTGCCATGGCCAGACACCACCCGGCGCGCCGCCCGCCGCAGCACAGCCGGCGGCGATCACCCTTCCGCCGTCTGCGGCGCAGCCATACAACGAGGGGCTCGAACTCGCCACTGCCGGCAACTTCGAAGCAGCGAGGGCGAAGTTCGAGGATGCCCTCGCCGTCGCGCCCGACTTCGCCCCTGCGCACTACAACCTGGGACTGGTACTGAGAAGCCTTGGCATGCACTCGGAGGCCGCAGATTCCTTCCGCAGCGCACTCGACATCGATCCCGGGCACAGTCTGGCCAGGCGGTTCCTCGCGGAGAGCCTGATGGCTATCCCGGACTACATCGCCGCGCTCCCAGAGCTCGAGCTTGCAATCAGGGCGGATTCCACACGCGCGCCGCTCTTCTACGCACGTGCCGTCGCTCTTCAGAATCTGTACGGCGACCAGCCGGACAGGGTGATCGGGGCCTGGGAACTGGCGCTGAGGCATGGGCCGGGAGAGCCTGGAGCATACTCCGCCGCAAACAGCATCGCCCGGCTGCACCTTGGACTCGGCAACCTGGACCTGGCTGCGCAGGCCTATGGCCGCGCCGCCCGGATCAGCCCTGACAACCCGGAGCCGTACTACAACAAGGCGGTTGTGCTGAACAGGCAGGGCAGGTTTGAGGAGGCAGCTGTGGCCCTCAGGAAGGCAATCGAGCTGAGAAGCCCGTACGGAATGGCAGCATTCCTCCTGGCCGGCATCTACTACCGCGAACTCCAGGACGACGCGAAGGCCCTTGAGTACTACGAGATGGCGGCTGCTGACTCCGGTTTCGCCCGGGCAGACCAGGCGGCGAGCTCGGCCGCACAGATTCGCGAGTACCTTCGGAAGAAGGAAGAGCAGAGGCGCGGGGAGGAGGGCAACTGACCCGGGCTGCCGTCCCCCGGGATGAAACTGGCAGTGGGGTCCTCCAGCCCCGCAGGACAAGCCCGGGCTCCGGCGGTACTCACAGCCGTACACCGCTCAGAGCGTAAGCCCGTACCCGCCTGCCGTCGGTGGCGACATCCAGCCGGATCACGCGCACGAGGGGCGCTACTATCCGCAGTCCGGCCCCACCCCCGAACCGCGCAACGGCGTTTCCATCCTGCAGCGCATCGCCGTCCCAGATGGATCCCACATCCACGAAAGCTGTCCAGTCCACGGTGATGTCAACCGTGTACCGCCCCCTCCACACTTCACGCGTCATCTTCGGGAGAAGCGGAGAGCGGTGCTCAAGCCAGCCCACCCACCGGCTCGCCCCTCCGTACTCCCCCTGGGCGTGACCCCTCAGGGTGTTCGCCCCGCCCAGGGTCATGCGCAGATAGCGCGGAACCGTCCCCCGGCTCCACGCAGCCCGCATCCCGGCCGTGACGGCCGATTCCCGACCGGTTGGAACAACCCAGAGCGCGTCCAGGGTGTAGCGCTGCATGGAAGTGTCACCACCCAGGAGTCCACCATGCTGCGTCATACCTGCCCCCACTCGGCCCCCCCGCAGTGGACGGACACGGTAGTCCCGGGTGTCGTGTGCATACCCGACTCCTGCCCAGCGGTGATCCTCCTCCTGTTCGATCCCGGGAAGCGCCGGCAGACCGTCCGCCCCCTCCAGTCCTGTCCCCTTCTCTTCACGCGTACGAACGCGTTCCCATCCGATGGAAACCGGCAGGCCCGTTTCCCGCCGCCGGAGGGGCTCAAGTGACGCCGCGACGCCTTCCCTTGTCTCGATCAGACTCTCGGTCTTGAGGCGCCTCCTCAGGGTGTATGCCGAGACCGCAGTGGCAACCCTGCGTCCGGCCGTCCACGGAGTGGAAAACCATGCAGAGGCGCCGCGGCGCCCCCCGTCCTCTGCAGAGATCCCGGCCCTCTGATTCAGACCGCGCAGGTTCATGCCTGCGACATAGGCGCCATAGGTGACTCCGTCATCCGGATCGTAGTTGACGATCGGGTAGGCCAGGATGGTCGGCCGCTCCGACACGGCCACCGTGAGGATCAGTTGTCCGGTCGTGTCATCCTCGCTGAGCGTGAAGACAACCTCGGCGAAGATGTCAAGGTCCAGAAGCGTCAAACGATCCCGCTTCAGCCGGAGAGAATCCACGATCTCGCCCGGCCTCACGGAGATTTCCCTCTCGACCACCTCACGACGTGTGCGGCGAAGCCCCTCGATCTCGATCGCCTTCAGGGTAGCGCACGGAACCACAACGTCAGACAGGGTGTCCGCCGCAGCAGTTGCGAACAGCAACACCGCGCACGCGGCCGACAGAAAGCCGGTGGAGCGAAGGGCAGTGGACAGGGTCATGAGGGGCGACATCTCTTTCACCGGACAACTGCGGAGGTATCGGCGCGAAAGGCTGAATGGCGCTGCCGGGGCACGGGATCTACCAGAGGGGTGCCGGTGGGTCAGGCTTCCCCCCGCCCGTTTCCGCCGTGTCGTCGTCTTCCGACAACAGGAAGTAGATGAGGCCAGCCGCGGCCCCGATTCCTGCTCCGTAGACGATTCCTCTCCGGAAGGACCTCACCTGAACCAGTACGGAGTCCACTTCCCCCAGCGCAACCGGGTAGGCTCTGTATGCCTCTTCGTATCGGACAGTGCCGCCCTCGGTGCCTGTCTCCAGCAGCACACGATACTCCCCGACGAGGCTGTCGGGCCTGAAGGTGACCCTGTCGAAACGGAACTCCCGCCCGCCCCGCGTGAAGACTCTGCTCCGGTCGTGAACCGCCCCGGTCCGCATCTCCTCCGGGGGAAGCCTGACCGCAGTGCTGCAGCCCGAACCGGAGATCAGGGAAGCGAGCACAAGCAGGACCATACCCGGGGGTAACAATCTGCGAACAAGCATCAGGCACGATCGGTCATGGCACGACCCGGACAGCCGGCATCCTGCCGGCCTGCCGGACACCGGGGCCCGGGACTCAGGCCGGAGCATGCGCTCTGATGTACCGCGGCGCCGCATGCATCGGAGTATACACACAGGGGAGATGCCGCGCACCGCAACCGGTCCCGGGCCGGTCACAGCATCTCCCGCCATCGGATCAGGGTCTCGAGCGCCTCCAGCGGGGTGAGGCGGTTCGGGTCCATGTCGCGCAACTCCCGGACAAAGGGCGGGTCATGAGCGGTGAACAGGGCAAGTTGCCTGTTGTCCGCCCGGTCAGCACCATCCCCGGGATCTCCCTCGACCGCAGGGGCGATCCGCCTGGACTCCTGCTCAAGGCGCTCAAGGATGACGCGCGCACGCCGTATGACCCCGTCCGGAACGCCTGCCAGCTGCGCAACGTGAATCCCGTAGCTGCGGTCGGCTGCGCCGTCCACCACCCTCCGCAGGAAGACCACCCTGTCGCCCCACTCCTTCACCTGCACGGTGAGGTTGCAGAAACCACGGCCCGGCCGCGCCAGGCGCGTGAGCTCGTGGAAGTGCGTTGCGAATATCGTGCGCGGCCGCGATCCCCGTCTCGATTCCAGCGCCTCGGCGACAGCCCATGCGATCGACAGGCCGTCATAGGTGGATGTCCCACGCCCGACCTCGTCCAGGAGAACAAGGCTTCTCTCAGTTGCTTGATGCAGGATGCGGCTCGTCTCGATCATCTCCACGAGAAAGGTCGACTGCCCGCGCGACAGCGAGTCGTGCGCGCCAACACGTGTGAAGACACGGTCGCACAGCCCGATCCTCGCCTCGGTTGCGGGGACGAACGAGCCGGTCTGGGCAAGGATCACGATGTGCCCCACCTGGCGGAGGTAGGTTGACTTTCCTGCCATGTTCGGCCCGGTGAGTATCAGGATCTGGCGCCCCTCCTGGTCCAGGCGGGTATCGTTCGGCACGAACTCCCCCGGTCCAAGAGAAACCTCGACCACCGGGTGCCGCCCATCCAGAATCACAGTCTCCCGCCCGTCGTCGATCTTCGGGCGCACCCATCGCCGTCGCGCCGCACAGTCGGCCATCGCCTGGATGAAATCGATGTCCGCCAGGTCTCCCGCCAGGTGCTGCAGGTCGCGGGTGTGATCCCGCACTTCGGAGCACAGCCCCTCGAAGAGCAGCCGCTCCCGGCGCTGCTCTCCTTCCTGGGAACCCAGGACCCTCTGTTCGAACTCCTTCAGTTCCGGCGTCAGGTACCTCTCGGCCGATGTGAGTGTCTGCTTGCGCTGGAAGCGGTCCGGAATCCTGTGGGCGTGGCTCTTCCCAACCTCGATGTAGTAGCCGAAGACCCTGTTGTATCCGACCTTCAGGGTGGAGATCCCGGTTGCGGCGCGTTCCCTGTCCTGCAGTGCGGCGATGTGCGACTTCGCGTTCCGCGACAGTGATCGCAACTCCGCCAGTTCCTGATCCCATGAGTCGAGGAACACACCACCGTCGGAGAGCGCCGCCGGAAGCTGCTCTGCCAGTGCCGTGCGCAGGCGGTCGTGCAGCAGCTCCAGGCTTTCCTTCCTGAGGGATGCAGCCGGATGGAAGCCGGCGCATTGATCCAGAAGAGCGGCAATTCGCGGAAGCTTTCCGAGGGTGTCGCGCAGTGCGCCAAGATCCCGCGGCACAGCCCGCTTGAGATGAAGCCTCCCCAGGATCCTCTCCAGGTCCGCCGCCCCCTTTAGTTCCTCCCGCAGCCCGGGGCGCAGTGATTCATCCAGCAGCGACTCCACCGCGTCCAGCCGGGCCTCGATCTCGTCCACCCGGCATGACGGCCGCTGCAGTCCGGCACGCAGTCGTCTTGCCCCCGGTGCCGTGAGGGTGCGGTCGATCGTCCGCAGAAGCGTCCCGTCCGGGGCTCCCCCGGGCAGCGGATCAAGGATCTCGAGGCTGCGGAGGGTCGACTCATCCAGGATCAGCCCGTCATCCGGCCGCAACCTGCGCGGCGGACGGAGGTGCCCGAGTTCGGATTGCTTCTGCTCGGCCGAGTAGTCGAGAAGCGCCCCCGCGGCACTCAGTGCCGGAGCAAGCTCCTCCACCTCGAAACCGTCCAGGGTTGCGACGCGGAACCGCTCCAGGAGGAGCTTTCGTCCCCGGCCTGGATCGAACCGCCAGGAATCCCACTCCGTGCGGAAGGGTGAAGGCTCCAGGGCCTCCAGCACGGCATCAAGCTCCCGCGGTCGGGGATGTGGAAGCAGAGCTTCGGATGGAGCCAGGCGGACAAGCTCTTCCCTGATCTCCCGCTCGCTCCCCTCCGCCAGAAGGAACTCCCCCGTGGAGAGATCCACGGCGGCCATGCCGATCACGCCGCCCGAGCCCGCAACCGCTGCCAGGAAGTTGTTGGCCCCCGCCTGCAGGAGCGAAGAATTCAGGGCGGTGCCGGGTGAGAGCACTTCCGTGACGCGGCGCTCCAGCAGCTTCTTTCCTTTGCCGGGCTCCTCCACCTGCTCGCAGACGGCGACCCTGTGTCCGGCCTTCAGCAGTTGCGCGATGTATGGTTCGGAGTTGTGCCACGGGAATCCGGCCAGCGGGATCGGATCAGGATCTCCCGAGTTCCGGCTGGTGAGAGCTATGCCGGTAACGGCGGACAGGATGTGGGCGTCCTCGTTGAAGGTCTCGTAGAAGTCGCCCATCCGGAAGAGCAGAACCGCGTCAGGATGCCCGTCCTTGGCACGGCGGTACTGGGCCATCATCGGGGTGTCGCGTCCGGGCCTGTGCAACGCTTCCTTCCCCCGTGTATCCGGCTCTCCGTCGGGTTGCCGGGTCATGGTTCATTCAGCGGAGAAGGCTCCGTGAAGTCCGGATCGCGTGAAGCTTCATCCCGGCGCGGCCACAAGGGGTCGCCATCATCCAGTGCAGCCACCAGCGCGCGCTCCGCAGATCCTGACACACTGGGTGCCCAGGCACGCGTTATCGACGCGTCAATGGTCCCGCGGCCACCCCCGGCGTGCAGCACCAGGCCCAGCCGATAGTAAAGCGGGGCCAGGCACCGAGCACGCCTGGCCACACCTTCCAGCGAGAGATACCCTCTCAGGGCACCATCCAGGTCTCCCAGACGCAGCCTGCCGTCCAGCTCGGCCAGTCGCGTGAACAAGCCAGGCTGATCCGAGGCTGCCGTCGCCCTCTCTGGCGTCCCGGCGGCTATCCCCTGTAGATTCCGGCACTGGGCCACCCAGAACTCGGCTTCAGGCCTGACAGCCGGGCTGTCCTCGACGGCCCCTGCGCGTCCGAAGTACTGCAGTGCCGCCTCTATCTGCCCCGCGCCGTAGTGATAGTGACCGAGCCACAGCGCCGCCCTCGCCGCATAGAGGGGATCCTGCGCCCGCCCCGCGAGATGCTCCATCAGGAGGGCCGCATCCGCGGCGGACGGCAGACGCCTGGCTTCCTCCCATACTTCCACACCCGGGGCCTGAAGCAGACGGCTCTGCATTTCCCGCAGGATCCCGGTCCCCGTGCGCGTCCGGGCCGTCACCGACGACCCACCTGCGAGGAAAATGAGCGCAGCACCGATGACGGCGGGGTTGACCAGGGTTGAGCACTTCACGTCTGCAGACCCCCGAAGCTCTCCGGGGGCTCCGGGCCGGTCCCGGTCTCCCCCTCCCGGTCTTTACGCAGCATCTCTAGCTCCTCGGTCATGCTGCGGTGTTCACGCTGCAGTCTTTTCACTTCGGCTTTGGCCTTCACCTCCCGGAACACGCCCATGAGGGCAACAATGACTGCCCCGAAGAGGAAGGCGCCGAACAGGGCCAGGGACGTCGGAATACCGGGAAGCGACCCATCAGTGGCGGGGCTGTAGCGGAACTCGATCGTCTCCCTTCCGTTGAGGATCGCGAAGTAGAGGACAACAGCCATGAGTACCAGTGCCAGAACCAGCTTCATGTAGGACATGGCAACCTCCCCCTTGGATTACGCACAGAGGGCGGGCGGCACACGGCCCACCCGCCCTCGACAGTCTGCCTCATCCTGGATGACCTGTGCTAGCTGTCATCCTCCCCGGTCCTTCGCTCGGGCGCCTCATCGGACCCGGCGGCCGGCTGATCGGGATCCCCGACACTCCCATCCGCTTCGGATGCGGCCGGATCGGGCACGGCATGTTCCGCTGACGCATCCGATGCCCCGGTAACGCCCGTGCCGGCGTCGTCCGGTTCATCAGACCCGGCGGGCGCCTCTTCATCGTTCCCGCCCGGTTCGGCATCTCCGGAATCGTCCGAACTCCCCTCAGGCTCGACGGGTTGCCTCCTGGAGCCGTACTTCGCCCGGAACTCCGCATTCATGGACTCGTCCTGCTCCTGGAGCCACGACTTGACCGACAGCACCATCCGGTGATTCGCCAGATCGATCCGTGTTATGCGGCAGTCCAGCAGATCCCCCTCGAGGAAATGCTCCTCGGGCTGCTGGATGTTGTCCACACCGAGCTGACCGATCGGGATGAACCCCTCGAGCTCGTCATCAACCGTTACGATCACGCCGCGGTCGATCGCCTTGACAACCGTCCCCTTGACATCCGAATCGGATGGGTACTTCTCGATAAGCTGGGGCCACGGATCCTCCTCGACCTGCTTGATGCCGAGAGAGATCCTTCGCTTGTCCTTGTCCAGGGAGAGGACCTTGACCTTCAGATCCTGGCCCTTCCGCAGCACCTCCGACGGGTGGTTGATCCGGCGCGTCCAGGACATGTCCGAGATGTGCACCAGACCGTCGATCCCATCCTCCAGCTCGACGAACGCACCGAAGTTGGTCAGGTTGCGAACCTTCCCCTCGACGATGATTCCGATCGGGAAACGCTCATCCAGCGTGAGCCACGGATCCGGCTCTGTCTGCTTCAGGCCCAGCGAGATCTTCTCGTGATCCTTGTCGACCTTCAGCACCATGCACTCCACCTCCTGCCCCTCGGTGAGGATCTTGTTCGGATGGCGGATATGCTTGGTCCAGGACATCTCGGAGATGTGGATGAGACCTTCGACCCCCTTCTCCAGTTCGACGAAAGCACCATACTCGGTGATGGATACGACACGGCCGTCAACCTTCGTCCCCACCGGATACTTCTCGTCGACGCGCTCCCAGGGATACTCCTGGAGCTGCTTCAGGCCGAGGCTGATCCGCTCGCGTTCCGGTTCGAAGGAGAGCACCTTGACTTCCATCTGGTCGCCCACGTTCAGCACCTCGGACGGATGACGGATCCTGCCGTAGGAGATGTCCGTGATATGAAGGAGGCCGTCTATGCCGCCGAGGTCGATGAACGCACCAAAGTCGGTGATGTTCTTGACGTAGCCGGAGCGGATCTGGCCCACCTCCAGGGTGGTGAGAATCTCCTCCTTTGCGGTGGCGCGCTCCTCCTCCAGCACGAGGCGGCGCGAGACCACGATGTTGCGCCGGCGCTTGTTCAGCTTGATGATCTTGAACGCCAGAACCTGGTTCATCAGCTGATCGACCGACTGCGGCGGACGCAGCGCGATCTGGCTTCCCGGAAGAAACGCCTCCACGCCGAACAGATCGACGACGGCGCCCCCCTTGATCTTCCTGATGATCCGGCCCTCGACAACCTCGCCCTTCTCGGCGGCTTCCTTGACCCGGTCCCAGACCTTGACGAAATCGGCGCGCTGTTTCGAGAGGACAACCAGGCCGTCCTGGTTCTCCATCTTCTCGAGGAAGACGTCCACCTCGTCGCCGACCTTCACGGACTCGGCATCGGCGAACTCCTCCAGCGGGATGATCCCCTCGGACTTGAAGCCGATGTCCACGACCACCTCGTTCTCGGTGACGCGGAGCACGCGTCCCTTGAAGATCTCCCCTTCCTCGAGGTTCTTCATCGATTCCTCGTAGAGACTCAGCATCTCTTCGAGAGCCTGCGGATCGCGTTCGTCCTCATCATCCTGGTTCATGATCGCGATGACTGTGCGCTGCCTGTTCTCCCTGTCTCCATGCTCCGACTCGGACTCGTCGGTCACCACGGGCCGGAAGGCCTTCCTGGCGCCCTCGGCATCCGGACTGGCTTCAGAGGGGGGAGAATCGGTTGCGGGGTTCTCCGGTTCAGGGGCATGGTGCTCGCCGTCGCTCCCGGTGGCCTGGTCAGGCGCATCCGGCTGTGCGTCGGGTTGAGGGTTGAGTTGTGACCCGTTCTGCCGTTCATCCAACATTGATAGAAGACCTCCAGGATCAGTATCTGCTTCCAGCCAGCCGCGACTCGGGCACTTCCCGCGCCGCTCGGCCGCAAAGGTGTGAGTCTAGCACCTCGTGGCGCATCCTCAATGCGAAACTATCGTTTGTCCGGGGCCTGATCCATAGCCTCGATGGTCGCCATGATCGCTGCCGCCGCCTCTTCATAAAGCCTCCTGCCTCCCGGCCCCGGTCCGGCGGGTGGGAAGCGGAGCGGCCGCCCGTAACGGATCCTGAGCGGGATCCTGCGGACCAGGCTCCGTTCAGGCTCCCAGGTGGATCTCAGGAGAACCGGGATTACGGGCGCTCCGGAACGCACGGCCAGCATCCCTACCCCGGTCTTCGGCTCCCCCCATCCACTTCGGCGGATCCGCGTCCCTTCGGGGAAGACCAGCAGGCCCTCGCCGCGCTTCAGGATTTCGAGCGCGGTTTCGACAGCACGCCTGTCGAAACCGGAACGGTGCACCGGCACAGCCCCGTACCACCTGATCAGGGATCCGAAAAGCGGCACGACAAAGAGTTCCTTCTTTGCGAAGTAGCGCATCTCACGCGGCAGCGTTGCACCGACGAGGGGAGGATCCAGGTACGACTTGTGATTCGCCGCGAGGAGGAACGGACCGCAGCGAGGCACATTCCCGACACCTTCGGCCTCGTATCCGTAGATGATACGCGCGGCGCAGCGCAGGATTGCCTGGCTCATCCTGTAGAAGCCCCTGACCGATCCGCAGGCGGGCCCAGAGTCGTCTGTCAGAACCGCGGCAGATGGGGAGGCCACCCTTTCGTATGCGCTGACTATCTGGTCCACCTGGCCTGCGATATCCGTGGCGCCCGTATCCACGACAACCGCATCCTCCGCCTGCCGCAGAGGGGATGCCTTGCGCGAGGAGTCGCGGGCGTCGCGTTCGCGAAGATCCGACTCCACCTCTTCGAGCCCATGCTCGATCCCCTGCCTCTTCAGATCCTGCCTGCGTCGTTCCGCCCGGACGGGCAGGGTGGCTGTGAGGAAGATCTTGAGCACGGCATCTGGAAACACAACCGTTCCGATATCGCGGCCTTCGACCACGAGCGGGCCGATCTCTCCCGCCGAGCGAAGCAGGGCGGTGACCCTGTCGCGAACCTCGGGGCGCACGGCAAGCTTTGAGGAGAGTGAGGTTACCTCCGGCCTTCGTATCTCATCGCCGAGTTCCCTGTCACCCAAATGGACGCGGAAACGCCCGCGTGCCGGGTCGATCCGCAGCGGCGCGCCCGCGACAACCCCTGCCACCCTGGGATCATCCGCATCCCTGATCCCGGACTCACTCGCCGCGAGTGCGAGGGCACGGTACACGGCTCCTGAATCGACATGGCAGAAGCCGAGGCGGGCCGCGGTCTCGCGTGCGCTGGTGGTCTTGCCGGTCCCGGCTCCTCCGTCAATGGCAATGACCGGAAAGCGGCTCCTGGAGTCACAGGGGTCCTGAATCGTCATCCTGGCTCTCCTCCTCAGACCGGGAAAGCTACCCCACGGGGCGCATCATGTGCATCCATCACGTGCGGGAAGAGAACCCGGGCCCACGCGCGACGCAGTACCCGCGAGCATCCCGGGTGTCGCCAGGGGGGTGTCACGAGTGATCCCTGCTAGAGCCTGAGCCCGGTGCGGGAAGCCAGAAGGGAGACCTCGTCGGGACGCAGAGGCCTGATGGCGCCTGAGGGAAGATCGTCCAGGCGAATCCCCGCGAAGATGATGCGGCGCAAAACCATCACCCGGATATCGAAAGCCGAGAACAGGCGGCGGACCTCGCGATTCCTGCCTTCGTAGAGCGTCAGCCTGACACGGGTTGTGTCCCCGCGACGTCCGTACACGCGGATCCGGGCCTGGCCGCTCTCATGACCCCCTCCAAGATCCACACCGCCGGCCTCGATCCGGGTGGCAACCTCCCGCGTCGGCCTGGGGCGAACCCATGCCAGGTAGGTCCGATCCTGGCGGTAACGGGGATGGAGAAGGCGGTTGGCGAGATCCCCGTTGTTCGTGAGGAGGAGAAGCCCCTCAGTGGGCCTGTCGAGCCTGCCGACACTGCGCAGGCGTCCCCGAAGCCTGCCGAGCAGGTCGTCTACCGACTTGCGGCCCCTCTCATCCCTGTGACTCGTCACGAAGCCGGCCGGCTTGTTCATCGCGTAGTAGAGCCACCTCTCCGGCAGCCTGACAACCTCACCGTCGCAGCGGACGACATCGACGGCCGGATCGACCTGAGGACCGGGAAAGGCGCAGAGAACGCCGTTTACGTCGATCCTCCCTGCCCTGATCAACTCCTCGCAGGACCGGCGGGAACCAAGCCCGGCCGAAGCAAGAAAACGGTTGAGGCGCATGGTGCAACTCAATTGGATGCGTAGAGATAGCCGCCACCGGATCTCTCCGCGTAATCCGGGGAAGGAGCTGACTCCTCCCCCCGTTCCTCAGGATCGAGGGAGATTGGACCTGATTCCCCGTCTTCGGGCTCTGATGACTGGCCGGGATCATCGGCGCCACTTCCCGCCTCATCTGCCAGGCCGCGCACCTCCATCAGCTCACGAACCTCACCATCCGTCAGAGGATCTTCGCCTATGAGATCGCGCAGCTCTTCAGGACTGGGGAGATCGGCCAGGGTGCGGATGCCGAAGTAGTGCAGGAACTCCTCTGTCGACCCGTAGAGCAAAGGCCGGCCGAGGGCCTGGCTCCTTCCCTTCACCGTCAGGAGTCCGCGGTCCAGAAGGGTGTGAAGCACATGCCCGCAATCGACTCCCCGGATCTGTTCCACCTCCCCCCTTGTGATCGGCTGCCTGTAGGCAACGATGGCCAGTGTCTCCATCGCAGCCCTGGAGAGGCGTGCCCGCTTCTTCCCGACCAGAAAACGCGTCACATGCTCATGCATTTCGGGGTGTGTCGTGATCTGGTATCCGCTCCCGGTGGCCAGCAGCTGGAATCCCCGGTCCTCGTTCTCGTAGGAGCGGGACAGATCCTCGAGCTCCTTCGCCAGATCCTCCCGCGAGCGTTCCTGCACAACGACGGCCAGGTCATCCAGACTGACAGGCCTGTCGGCAGCGAACAACACCGCCTCCAGGATGCGGCGCAGGGAAGAGGCGGACTTCCGGGGGCGCCCCCCGTTTCCCCGATGCAGGGGTGTACACGACTCCGTCCCTTCATCGATACAGGCGGCCGTTGCCCCCGGTTGGATATCCGCAAGAACTGCGCCCTGCTCCGGCGCGTTCAGACCCGGGTCGTCCATGTCAGTCATCTGCGCTCCCTTCGCTGATCCCTGCGGGGACCGCCCCTTCGGGGTGATCACCCGAATCGAGACCGAGCGTCCTGAACTCTGCTGCTCGCCCGCGAAGCCATATCTCCTCGGACATACCCGCCTGAAGGATCCAGAGGTGCTGCAGGCGTGCCAGTTCGAGGATCGCAAGGAAAGTGACAACCGTCTCGAGGGCTGTTCCCGGCCGGCGCAGAATGCTGTGGAAGCGAATTCCCTCTCCGCTGTCGCCGGGGAGCTTCTCCCTCCACGACGGGTCTTCCAGCACACTCCTCACCCACTCGATCTGCTCCTCCAGCCTGTACTCCTCCAGCACAACACGATGCCCGGGCTCGGGATCCCTGTGATCCAGGAGGTCCCGGAGATAGTCGGCGAGATGGACTACGTTCGGCTCGCGCAAAGGCAGCTTGAACCCGGGATCCAGCCTCTGCGGCGCCCCCCGTGGATGCCTCTTCGCCTGCTCGCCTTCCATCCTGGCGAGGGTCCTTGCAGCCTCGCGGTACTTCCGGTACTCGATGAGGCGCTCGATGAGGGCCTCGCGCGTCATCGGCTCCTCCTCATCCTCATCATCGGTGACGGAGGGCCGGGGCAGGAGGTTCTGGCTCTTGATGCGCATCAGCGTGGCAGCCATTACGAGGAAGTCCCCCGCAACTTCGATATTGAGGGCGCGCATCTCTGCCAGGTACTCAAGGTACTGCCGCGTGATCCTGGCAACCGAGATCTCCCAGATCTCGATCTGATCCTTCCTGATGAGGTGAAGGAGCAGATCCAGGGGACCCTCGAAGGACTCCAGTCGCACGGGGTGGCCATGGTACTGCGTCGGGTCGGGAGCCCGCAGAGTCGCGGCAGGCGTCACTAATATCCTCCTTCGGGACCGATCCTCCATGGCTGATCCCACAAGGGCTGTAACATACTCGACCCAAGGGGGTAAGTCAACCCGGAGGAGCCTTTGATGGTGGAGAACCGTTCATGACGCCGCCCAAGGCCGATGCGGGAGGATCCGGACAGGTACGTACTGGCCATTGCCGGCGGGGACTCGTCCTTCCGAAGCTGCCGTACCGGGATCAGTGCGGGTACCCGTCGGAGAAGCAGAACGCGCGATCCGTCGAAACGGACCGCGCGCCGCCAGATCAGGCCGGAAGGTTTCCCCTCAGAGTGTGCAAGTCAGAGAGTGATGCAGTCGACAAGTCCGGTTCGGTCCGTAGACACCATTGCCCGGAGTCCCCGATGGAACCGCAGAAAGTGGAGTTTCCGCCTTCAGACGGGATGCCATGCGAGAAGCCCGGACGACCATTCTGTCCACCTGCCTTCCAGCCAGACGAATGCGGCCGACCGAAGTCCGATCGAAGCCGCAAGAGGTGAAGGAGAGTCGATACCACTCCGTGCAGAGTTTCCTCAGACAAGGGGGAATCGTTTGAGGCGCGCCGCTTCCGCGTGAAACAACCGCTTGAGTATCGCCTCTCCTTTCCGTAACCAACATGGTGATCAGTCCCCGCTCCGGCAGGGAACCTGTGTCACCTCGGTCTGCAGGAGCAGATCCGAACTGGACCGCTCAACCGCTACAAGCACGAAGGGCCGGACTGCCATGCCGTCGACGGGACAGCCTTCGACCGGTTCGACCCTGCGCAGCAGGACCCTCAGCCACCCGCCCTCGGTTAGTTCCGCCCCATCAGCGGTGACCGCATGGACCGATCCGCGCTGCTCACCCATGAACTCGCCGACCACGAACTGGCGCGCGAAGTCCACTCTGGGGACGGCGACAGATCCATTCGCCCTGTGTCTCCGCAGGAGATCGATGAGAGCGTCCCTGTTGTGTACGATCACGGTGCTCTCCAGGGAGATGTCGCTCTCCAGCCCCTCCGCAAGGATCTGGAACGGGACGAGCCGTGCCCGCGGTGCAACCACCAGGTCATTGAACTCGTCGAAGAGCCGGCGCAGTTCCTGAAGTGCTTCCGGCGTGTCTGCATCGCAGCGATTCGAGGAGTAAGTGGACACTCCGCCCGGTCGCGTGACGGTTACCACGAAGCCGTCGTCATCCGCGCACGGGACATCGGAGGTGTAAGAGCTGGGGGGGAGGGAGTCCAGGAGGCGGGCGAGCGTCTCCAGGTTCCCGCCCGCGAGGAGGCCCCTTACGGACACCTCATCCCCCCGAGTTTCAGTCATGCTGAGCCGGCCGTCAGGCAGGACAGTCAATTCCAGGCTGGATTCCGCTTCGGGATCACCGGTCTGGTACCGCACCGAATCCCAGTCGGGCCTATGCTGCCGGGGTCCCGTCGCGGAATCCCAGCCGCATCCCGCAGTGATCCCGACCAGGGCTGCGGCAGACATGAGGATGATAATCTTGAGGCTGCGCATGATAATGCTTACAGGCGATAATCGTGCCACATGCCGGGAGGATGACAGGAGTCGGCCATGAATCTTCAACACACTGTCGGGCAACCCGTTAGTGATGACAAGAACAGGCAGGTGTCTGAACGGGAGGTTGTGTCCCCCCGGAGTTCCGCACCGATTACTGACACGGGACTCAGAAACCTGAGACTTCCCCGGCCTCCCAGTTGAGCCCGAAGGTCAGAACGCGCTTGCGGTAGTAGTCCCGAAGGAAGAGCGATTCATTCCGGAACCATGAGTACCGCACATCCGCGCTGAGGCCCCGGCCGATCCGCCGGGAGAGGCGGATTGCCAAGGTATTGTCGTCGTCGTTGGCCTCCACCTCACCAGGGAGCACTACATCCAGCAAGTCCAGCTTGCGGTCGGAGTACCGGGTGGTCTCCAGGTTCCCGAAGCACTGAAACTGCAGATCCAGCGGCAGCCCGCGCGCAACCAGCCAGCGAATCTCGCTGCGGGAGAAACCGGCATCGATGGAGTTGGATACCTGCGAGCGAAAGCCGAACTGCACCCGAAAGAGAACCCAGCGCATCCACCTGACTCCCAGGTGTCCGAAACGGTAGTCATCGCGTCGATCCGGGCCTTCGACCTGCAGCGGGTGTGGCTCCTCGGTCGTGTCCTGCCTGCCATCCGTCACCTGGATCGACGGCAGGCCGTGCCGGACACCGCCCAACTCCAGGCCGGCATCCAGCAGGAGCCATCTACGCAGCGGATGCTCGTACGTGAGGTCCACGCTCAGTCCGACCTGGTCCCTTGGGTCTGTACGACGGAAGTCGAGGCCCCACACCTCCGTCCGGACACGAAGGGTTCCAGTCGGTCCGAGGCGCATCTGTGTCTGGGGACGCACCCACCACCGGGCGAAACCCCTGATCGTCGAGTCGGGGTACTGCCTCCCGCTCCATCCTGCCTCAAGGCGGCTCATCCCGCTCCGCGCCGGGCCGGGAGCGAGCACCCCAATGCTGACCTCCTCCTGGTACCGCGCCTCGCTCCGCATGCCCCTGTAACGCTCCGCCAGCAGGCGCCCTCCCAGATCCATTAGAAGTCCACCGGGCAGGCCCCTTCGCCCCAATCTGAACTGGGTCATCAGGCGGGCGAATGTCTCCTCGATTGCCGCGTCCGGATCAAGCGATTCCAGGACATTGGTGTCGCGCCCCATTGAAGTGCGCACCCGCACACCGAGTGACCAGTCGGATTCCGCACGGGCTGACGGGGATCCGGATGCGCCGGCGGACAGGGGGAGCACGAAGGCGGCAAGGAAGGTCAGCCAGACAGGCAGGCAGCGCGCGGGGGTGCGCTCAGCGCGGATCGGTCGTATCCGAAAGCAGCCGTTCCTCGATCCGGTCTCTCTCTCTGGATACAGCTTCAACCTCGCTCTCGATCCTGATGAGAACCTGCGACAGCAGGTCCAGCAGTTGATCCGACTCGCCCGGAGAGGCCGGGCTCAGGGACATGAGGGACTCAAGCTCCCTCGATGCAAGCCCCAGCTCACCTGACCGGAGAGCCGGCCTGGCGTGACCGGGCACATCGGACTCTCCGCCACCGGGGAGCCGGAGCGGTCCCCCAGCCGACATGCGCCCGCCCTCATCCAGAAAGCTCATGTCGTCCAGGAAGCGTTGCGCCTCGACCAGGGTCTGTCTCTCCCTGGCCACATCGCCTGTGCGGGCTGTGATCCTGGCCAGCAGCCCTTCCAGATACTCGTGGACATCTTCATAGTATTGCAGCTTCGCCCGCAAGGTCTCTTGTGTGTCGGACGGATCCAGGGGCAGGAGTGCGTAGCTCAGTGTGATCGGTGCTTCCAGAACGGCCTCCAGCCTGGAGCGGGTTTCGTAGAGGCCAAGAAGCTCTTCAGCATCCTCCGAAGTGAGCTCGCCGGCGGAGAGGGAGGACTGGAGCGCCTTGATACGGCCACGGCACTGCTCTAGTGCAGCCAGGGAGAGGCTCCGGCAGAGCTCGCGTCTGGAGGCAAGTTCCACCTCCCGGTCCAGCGCCTCCTGCTCAAGGCGTTCGGCCCTCCGCAGGAGCTCCTCCGGAACCGCACTCCCCGCCCTGCGGAGATGGTCGATGCGGAGGCCGATGCTCTCGGCCTCGATCACCTTCTCAGCATGCGCAAGCTGCTCCCGCTCCATGGCAGAGATGCAGTCGAGCGCCGCCTCGACAGGCTCGGCAGAGGCCGCACCCGTCAGAAATCCGATGACCAACATCAGGAATCCGGCAGTCCGGATGTCTCTTCGTGCGTGCATGGTCTATGGTCCCGCGCCGCCTTGGCCGTCCGTCATGCGGTATTTCTCCAGCTTGTAGTAGAGAACGCTGGGCTTCAAATCCAGAAGCCTCGCCGCCTCGGTCTTCACCCCGCCGGCGGCCTCCATCGCCCTGTGAATCATCTGTCGTTCAACCTGTTCCACCACATCGCGGAGAGGTGGGAAGCCCGCGGGCAGCGGCACCTCGATCCCTCCGGAGGGGTTGCGGAACGGCAGATCCCCGGGGGTGACCCTGTCATCCTCACAGAGGACGATTGCCCGCTCCAGGACGTTCTCCAGTTCCCGGACATTCCCGGGCCACCGGTATACCTGAAGCAACTTCAGTGCCTCCGGATCGATGGACACAGGTCTGCGCCCCATCTGGCGGCACAGACGTTCGGTGAAGTAGTGGACCAGAAGCTGGATGTCCTCCCGCCGGTCCCTGAGGGGAGGTATGTGCAGAGGGATCACGTACAGCCTGTAGAAGAGGTCCTCGCGGAACCGGCCTTCACGCACCTCGGTCTGCAGGTCCCGGTGCGTCGCCGCTAGCACGCGCACATCCACCTTCAGGCTCTTCTCTCCACCTACCCGCTCGAATGAGCGCTCCTGCAGGACGCGCAGGAGCCGGACCTGGGTCGCCGGCGGGACCTCCGCCACCTCGTCCAGCAGCAGCGTACCGCCGTCCGCCAGTTCGAACCTGCCGCGCTTCAGGCGTACCGCCCCCGTGAATGCGCCCTCCTCATGCCCGAAAAGCTCGCTCTCGAGAAGCCCCTCGGCGAGGGCGCCGCAGTTGACCGAGATGAAAGGTCCGTCACGCCTGCCGCTGCGGCGGTGGATCGCGCGGGCGACCACCTCCTTCCCCGTGCCGCTCTCCCCAAGGATGAGGATCGATGATCCGGAGTCCGCCACCTTCGCAATCTGCCGTATGAGCTCTCGCATGGGCGGGCTCTCGCCCACTATTCTCCCTTCGTCGAAGCGGGAGTCGACCTCGTTCTGCAGGACCTCGGCCCGGTGCCTTGCCAGCTCGAGGCTGTCCCTCAGATCCAGCACCGCCCGGACCTGGCGTACCTTCTCCTTGAGGTGCGCCATGGTGAACGGCTTCGTCAGGAAGTCGAAAGCCCCTGCCTTCATCGCCTCCACAGCGACCTCAACGGTCGCGTAGGCGGTCATCAGCAGGACTTCGGTTCGGGGCGACATGCCTCTCACACTCTTCAGGATCTCCAGGCCGGTATCCGCCTTCTCGAGGCGGAGGTCCGTCAGAACGAGGTCTGCCGGTTCGCGCTCGATCGCCGCCAACGCCTCTGTCCCGCCGGAAAACCCCTCAAGCGTCACATCCGGCGCCGCTAGCGCCTCGAGGATCCCCTCCCGCAGGGTCTCCTGATCCTCCACAACCAGGATCCGCCTCATGGGTGCTCCCTTTCACTGAACCTCACTTCGAACCGCGCGCCTCCGAGTCCCCCGCTCTGCAGGCTCACCGATGCGCCGTTGAGCACCGTGAGGCGCCGCACAATGGCGAGGCCAAGCCCCGCGCCTTCAGCCTTGGTGGTGAAGAAGGGCTCGAAGATCCGTTCCTGTTCCTCAACCGCGATCCCCTCACCAGAGTCCTCCACCCACAGCCGCCACGGATCTTCATCCACCCCGACCCGAACGACTCCACCAGTCTGTGCCGCCTCGATCGCATTGCGCAGAAGGTTGCGTACGATCTGGCTCAGATGAGTCCTGTCAAAACGCACATTGCATGGCGTTCCGCCCGCACCACTCCCACCCGGCTTTGACGTGGGGAGTACAGCCTCAAGACGGACTCCACCGCTCTCTGCCTCCGGCAGCACGGTGTCGACAAGACCCCGGACAAGCTCTTCGAGTTCGACATCCTCGGGATCGGGCGCCGCCGGTCGCGCGTACTGCAGGAACTCCTCCACGATCCTGCCCATATGGTCAAGCTCGCGCAGGATCTTCTCCAGGCGGGCCGAAGACTTCCCGTCCAGCCCCGGGGTCTCCGCAAGTAGTTCCGCATAGAGGCGGATCCCGCCCAGGGGGTTTCTGATCTCGTGCGCGACACCGGCGACCATCGAGCGCATCTCCCGATCCCTCGTCTCCAGGTCTTCGCGCATCGTTTCGAGTGTGCGGCCAAGGAATGCAATCTCATCGCGCCCTCTTACGGGCACCCTTGGCGACAGGTCCCCGCGTCCGAGGTGACGCGCCCAGTGGACAAGCTGCATCGTCGGCCGGGTCAACCCGCGCGAAACAAGTGCAGCCAGGAAGAACGCAGCCAGCAATCCCACCACGCCAACGCCCAGGATCCTCGCCCGCAGGGTGCGGATTGCGCCGAGAAACACGGCGTCGGCCTCGACGCCGATTACGCCAGCGGCAGTACCTCCCAGCATAACCGGCACGTAGCCGGTTTTGCGGATCTGTCCTTCGGAGTCCGTGAACAGCCGGCCGGCCACGGGTTCTCCCGAATGGGCGAGGCGGACCCCCTCCAGGTCAGTCCTCATCTGGGGAAGCACCATCCCTATGCCCGCGCGCGGATCCGTGTCCACCAGCGAGCGGCCCAGCGTATCGGCCAGGAAGATGCGCCGAACCCCAGTCTGCAGGCGCAACTGCTCGATATTGCTCCGCCTGTCCTCGTAGAGGCGGAAGGAGGACTGCGCCGGGGTCAGCGCCAGGAGCGCAGGAAGAATGCCCGGATCGATCAGCCCGGCCGCGGCTCCGCCCACCGCAAGCAGGCGAAGGTCGAGTTCGGCCTCGAGTGTCCTCCTGGCAGTCCGCTCGATCCAGATCGAGGCTGCACCAAGGATAAGGGCCGCCAGCAGGACCATGGAGAGGAAGATCCGGATCCTGATGCCGAAGAGCCAGTGTGGCGGTCTCTCCCGTACTGCCTGGCGCTCCCTGCTGCGGACCGGCTCTGCTGGTGCCATTCATCCTCCACGCGACAGGCTGAGTCCGCTGCGATGCCCTCCGCTCCGCCGCAGGATGGCGTGTCGACGGACAGGGGGCAAGGCGGCCAGGTTGCCGACGCGAGAAGCAGGCTATCAGAGGGCTCACAGCCGGACAAGACACTGCGGCAGTAGACGGCGACCCTCGCGCAATCCGGCGATGGCCGGTTCACTGCCGTCGTCCCGCACGGGGAGGGTTCCGGGTGGAATCCCACGCCAACAGAGAGAGGCCGCCCGAAGGCGGCCTCTCTCACGAACCATGCTGTGCTGTCAAGAACTCGCGGCCGGGTACTAGCGCCAGTTGTTCTTGATGCTGCCCCAGGTG
>CAZWSC010000111.1:0-16720 GCA_964636385.1 uncultured bacterium | reverse complement strand
CTGGCGGCAGGATTAGTCGTGGGCATCATTCCTCCGTCTGCTGTTTCGGATCCTTCGCTCCCGTGCCGGCCGGGCCGGGGAACCTACGCTGCATTCCGGTCCGTCGAGGCCGCCTTGCCCAGGCCGGCCTCACCCGTCTTCCCATCCTTCGTGAACCGGTCCTCCCGGCCCTGTCCTGCCCGTGGCGATTCCAACGCGGGATCGTCCGAGTCCGCCAGCCGGGCCAGCTGCTCCTGCTTCTCTCTCCTCCGGCGTTCCCGCCGCTCTTCCTCCTGCCTGAGCTGGTACTCCGCCAGCGAACGCAGGACAGTGCGCCAGGCCAGCTCGCCAACTCCCCGAAGGAAGACGAGAACGAGCAGGCCGGCCAGAAGGCAGCGGGCCGCCAGTAACGGCACGGAAATCCCGTGCCAGCTTCCCATGACCGCCGTCACAAGGGCCGCCGCAAGGGCGGCGGTCCAGGAGACGCAGTTCAGTGCGTGGCGCATCGTTTCCTCCCGGGCCGGTCCACTGCCGTCGATTCCGGCTGCGACCGATCCCACAGACCCCGAATCTGCACGTGCGCGCTCAGTCATCGAGATTCGCCACCTTCTGGAAGAAGCCTTCGGGTTCGGCCTCCACAGGCTCGGGCGGGGTGGGTTCACGCAGGATCCTGGAGGCCAAGGCCTCGATGCACCGACTCGCAGCGCTCTCCGGAAACGCGCGCAGAAATGGCTCCTGACGGCGCACTGCCAGGCCCACGCTGTCATCCCTCAACACATGTCCGAGGTACTCCGGCCGGATCTGCAGGAAGCGCTCGGCGACAACCCGGATCCTTCTCTCGATGTCCCGCCCCTCCTCAGCCGAGGAGGCCATGTTCACGAGAAGGCCGGGCCTGCCGCGCAGGCGGCCGCGGCTCAGGACCTTCAGCGTGGCGTAGGCATCGGCGAAGGCGGTCGGTTCGGGTGTGGTGACCAGGAGCACCTGGTCGGCGGCGCGCGCGAGGTGCATCGTCTGGCGGCCGATCCCGGAACCGGTATCCAGCAGGATCATGTCGATGCCCGACTCCAGGCGCGTCATCTCCCGCAGGAGCCGCTCGCGGCGGAAGTCATCCAGGTCAGCCAGTTCCTCCACACCGGATCCGGCAGGAAGCACACGCACACCGTCGGGGGTCTCGAGGAGCACCTCCTCGATGGCTGCCTGGCCGAGAACCACGTCGCCGAGATTCTTCTGCGGGACCATCCCCAGCAGGAGATCGACGTTGGCGAGTGAGAGATCGCCGTCCACCAGCAGGATCTTCCTGCCGTGGCGTGCGAGGGCCAGGGCCAGGTTCGTCGCCACTGATGACTTCCCGACACCCCCCTTCCCACTGGTCACGGCGATGGAACGCGCGGCGGGACGCGGTGGAACAGGGCCACCGGAATGCTGCGTCCGCTCCCCCCTGCGGGATCCGGAGCGCCCTCCGCCATCAGCAGGCGCGGATCCATGAATCAACCTGAGCCTGCGCAGCCTGTCGGCCTGATCAGACATCCAGAGCCTCCCCCAGCAGCCCCCCGGTCAGGGCTTCGGTAGTTGCTTCCTCGAGGTCGTCGGGCACTTCCTGGCCCGTTCCCAGGTAGGAAACCGGCAGGCGCGCCTTCAGTGCCGTGGTGAAGACGGCGCCGCGAGATCCGGCCTCGTCCAGCTTGGTGAAGATAAGCCCGCTGACAGGCAGGACCGTGAACGCCTGCAGCGCGGTGGCCATGTCCCGGCAGCGGCCGTTTGCAGCCATGACCAGGTGCGTCTCGATTCCTGACACATCGCCCAGAAGACCACGTATCTCGCCTATCCCGTCCCTGTCGCCCGGGGACCGCCCCGATGTGTCGATCAGGACAAGATCCGACTCCGCCAGCGGGCCCGACAGGAGCCTTGCCAGCGCCGCAGGCTTCGCGGCCACATGGAAGGGAAGACCCATGAGAGTCGCGTAGGCCGCCAGGTGTTGGGCGCCGAAGACGCGGTAGGCATCGATGGAGACGAGGGCGACCCGCATGCCCAGATTGAAGCAGGCGTGCCCCGCGATCTTGGCCGCGGTGGTCGTCTTCCCCACCCCTGTCGGACCTGCGAGTGCGATGACGCGCCGCGGACGACCGGCAGCCACGGCGCCGCCGGCCTCAACCAGGCCGCGCAGGAGGCGAAGGACGTCCCCGGAAGGAGCCGGCGTGAACTGCCCGGGCATGGGCACGCTCCCCATCCGCTCCAGGATCCTGTGAACCAGATCGGCATCCACCTCGGCATCGGTCAGTTCGAAGTAGAGCTGGCGAAGGGGCATGGGAATCGTCGAGAAGTGATCCGACCTGACGAGCTTCTGCAGGTGGCGTATCCGCTGGTGGGCTGTGGCGAGATCGTCCGTCTCGCGGAGCCCGGCGGATCCGGCGGCGGCACTGTCGACAGTACCAGTGCGGCCCGCCGGGCGATCACCGTTGCGGGCCCCGCCCGCACCCGCGGGTCGGACCGCAGACCGGCCTGCTGCCTGCCGCACAGCATGCATCGCCTGCGCCTGGCGGGATCCAAGGGCAGACTGCGCCCGGGCTTCATCGGCCGTCTCCAGTCGATCGGGCATGGCACGGCGGAACACGCCGCGCTCCGTACCGGAACCGCCGGCCAGGGAAGAGGCCGAGGCGGCAGCGCCGGCGGAGGGAGTCGAGCCCGGAATCGACTGCTCGGAGAGGGGGGGCGCCTCGCGCGGCATCGCGGCCAGTACAGTCACCCCCCCTGAATCGCTCCTGCCCGACTCCAGGATCACGGCATCCGGACCAAGTTCCCCGCGGATGCGCCGAAGCGCATCCTGCAGGTCACGCGCTTCATACTTCTTGATGTGCATATTCCGCCTTCACAACGGCCAGCGTCCGCACCGTTCCCGCCGAGAGAACCTCGGCGTACGAGAGGACGGCCACGTGCGGAAGCGCCCGCTCGACGAACCCGCGAAGATACGGCCGCAGGTAGGGAGAGCAGAGCACCACCGGCTGGGATGTCTGTGCAAGTGCCCGATGCACGGCCTGGGAGATCCTCTCCAGAAGCCGGCGTGCAGGCTCGGGCTCGAGGGCTATGACACCGCCTTCGTCCGCGGGGCGTATGAACTGGATCAGCTCCTGCTCGAGGGCAGGATCCAGGGTAATGACCGAGAGGTTCCCCTTCTCATCCCTGTACTGCTGGGTGATCGCCCGGCCCAGCCCCTCGCGCACACGTTCCACGAGGGTGTCCAGGTCCTTGGTCACGGGTGCGTGATCGGCCAGCCTCTCCAGGATGGTGACCATGTCGCGTATCGACACGCGCTCCCTCAGCAGCCGCTTCAGGACCTTCAGCACGCCCCCCACGGTCATCTGGGCGGGGATCAGCTCCTCGACAACGGCGGGACTGCGCTGCTTCACGGAGTCGATGATGGTCTGGACCTCCTGCCGCGAGAGGATCTCGTGCCCGTGTGTCTTGATCGTCTCGGCAAGGTGCGTCGCGATAACCGCAGCCGATTCGACAACCGTGTAGCCGCCGACCTCGGCCTCGCCCCGCTGATCGGGCCGGATCCAGGTGGCGGCCAGCCCGAATACCGGCTCCTTCGTCTGGATCCCTTCGATCTGGATCGCACCCGGTCCCGGCGACATCGCGAGGTGGTGGTTCATCCGGATCGAGCCCCGCGCCACCTCCACGCCGCGCAGCAGGATCACGTAACTGTCCTGCGGCAGACGGATGTTGTCGCGCACGCGTACGGGTGGAACGACAAGGCCCAGCTCTGTGGCGCACTGCCTGCGCACAAGTGTGACCCGCCTGAGGAGGTCTCCCCCTTCCTTCTTCTCGTCGACAAGCGGAATGAGACCGAAGCCGATCTCCAGCTCGAGGACATCGACCTCCAACAGGCGCTCCACGCGCTCGGGAGTCTCGGCGCTGCGCGTCTGCTCCTCCTCCTCCTCCCTCAGGGCAGTCCTCTCCAGACTTCTGCGGGAGGCGAGTCCCACCGCCACGGCAATCCCGGACAGGAGCAGGAAGGGCAGTGTGGGCAGACCCGGCACGAGCCCCAGGAGAGCGAGGATCACAGAGGCCACAAACGCCGCGCGCGGCTCCCGCAGGAGCTGGGACCCGAGGGCCTGGCTGAGATTCCCCTGGCCGTCGGACCGCGTGATAAGAATGCCGGATGCTGTCGAGATCACCAGCGCCGGTATCTGTGCGACCAGCCCGTCACCGACTGTCAGCAGCGTGTAGGTGCGCAGCGCCTGCCCCATCCCCATCCCCTGCTGGAGCACACCGATTACGAAACCACCCAGGATGTTTATGGCCACGATGATGAGGGCTGCGATGGAGTCGCCCCGGACGAACTTCGCCGCTCCGTCCATCGCCCCGTAAAAGTCGGCCTGCCGTGTGATGTCCGCACGGCGTGTGCGGGCCTCGTTCTCGTCGATGAGGCCGGCGTTGAGATCCGCGTCGATCGCCATCTGCCTGCCAGGCATGGCGTCCAGTGTGAAGCGGGCCGCCACCTCCGCGATCCGGCCTGCGCCCTTGGTGATCACGAGGAACTGGATGATCGTCAGGATCAGGAAGGCCACGAGCCCGACGGCGAAGTTCCCCCCGACGACGAAGCTTCCGAAAGCCTCGATCACCTCCCCGCCGTATGCATTCAGCAGGATCACCCGCGTCGAGGCCACGTTGAGCGACAGCCTGAAGAGGGTCGCCAGGAGCAGGAGCGTCGGGAAGACATTGAACTGCAGGGGCTGCCCCACGTAGATCGTGACAAGCAGGATGACAAGGGCGAGGGTCAGGTTCATGACCAGGAGGCCGTCCAGCATCCAGGTCGCTATCGGCAGGATCATCACCGAAAGGACCAGCAGCACGATGGCGGCCACGGCCGCGTCGGAGATGCTCCTGTGCGTTGTCTGTGCCGTGCCGGCCATCAGCCGTTGTCCCCGTCCCTAAGCCCTGAGCCGGCGTGTTGCGATGCCTGCCGCCTGAGCCGCCAGACATGGGCCAGCACCTGCGCCACCGCCCGGTAGAGCGAGACCGGTATGGGCTGCCCCAGGCGGCTCTCCTTGTAGAGAAGTCGCGCCAGGGGAGGATCCTCGACAACCGGAACGCCGTGCTTCTTCGCCGTCTCCCTGATCTTCAGTGCCAGCTTGCGCATTCCGCGCGCCACGACCAGGGGGGCGGCCATTGACTCGCGGTCGTACTTCAGGGCAACCGCGTAGTGTGTCGGGTTGGTGATCACGACGTCCGCGGTCTGCAGGTCGCGCATCATCCGGCGGCGGCTCATCATCCTCTGCAGCGTCCGCACGCGCGCCTTGACCAGGGGATCCCCCTCGGTCTGCTTCTGCTCGTCCAGGATCTCCTGCTTCGTCATCCGGATGGACCGCTCGAACTCCCAGCGCTGATAGCCGTAGTCCAGCACCGCAAGCACCAGCAGGGCCGTTCCCACACGCAGACCGAGCTTCACGGTCGCTCCCCCGATGCTCTCAAGGAGATGCCCGCCGTCCACGCCGGCCAGCGGAATGATCTGGTCCATGTCGGCCTTCACGGTCAGCCACGCGACCAGGCCGATAACCGACACCTTGAGGAGAGCCTTGAGCAGCTCGACCCCCGAGCGGAGCGAAAAGATCCTCTTGAAGCCCTCCACCGGGCTGATCGCGGCCAAAGTTGGCTTCACCGGCCGCGACGTGGCGATGAACCCGATCTGGAGGACATTCGAGCCGAGGCCGACAAGCGCGATTACGGCTGCCATCGGAAGCAGGAGGATCAGGATCCGGGAGGCTGTGTGCACCAGCAGGGAGTAGATGCCGGACTCGTTCGCGTAGGAGGCGGCGCTTCCAAGGTGCTGGAGCTGCCCCCCCATGAGTTCGGAGATCCCGGCAAGCATCCTGCCTCCCAGCGCGGCAAGCGCGCCCACTCCGGCCAGCAGCACCAGCGACTGGTTCAGCTCGGTTGAACGCGCGACCTTCCCCTCGCGACGGGCCTGATCCCGCCTCTTGGGTGTCGCTCGTTCAGTGCGTTCTCCGAAGGTCTGCTCGGCCACTCAATCCCCCTGATCCCGGCCCGCAATCCACGAACGAAGGCCGGCACAAGGGCAATTTGCAACCTACATGCCATGCAGAATGGCCAGGAGCTGACCCTCGACACGGCTGAAGTGAATTGTGAGGAAGCGTGCGAAAAGTGGCGCTGTGACAACAAGTAAGGTCATCCCGATACCGATCTTGATCGGGATCCCCACAATGAAGACGTTCATCTGTGGAACTGCCCGGGCGACAAATCCCAAGGCAGCATCGGTAAGAAACAGAGCGCCCAGGATCGGGGCCCCGACCTGCACCGTGGTGAGAAAGACAGTCGCCGCCATCGGAAGCAGGGTACCCGCCAGGCGGCCGAGATCCAGCGCCGCGCCGGGAGGGACAACCTCCAGAGAGGTGCTGAGCGCCCGGAAGAAGAGGTGGTGGCCGTTCACCAGAAGGAAGAGGAAGATCGCGAGCAGCTCCTGCACCTCACCTATCAGGGAGACCTCGGTGCGGGTCTTCGGATCGAAGACGTTTGCGATCGAGAATCCCATCTGGACGCCCATCAGGCTCCCCGCCATCTTCACCGAAACGAAGACCAGCCCTCCCGCGATCCCGAGTGCGGCGCCCATCACGATTTCGCGGCCTACCAGGAGCGCGTATCCCGGCAGGGTGTTCTCCAGAACCCAGTACTGCGACGGAACTGTGGGATAGAGTGCGATCGTGGTGACCAGGGCCCCCAGGATCTTGACCTGCGCAGGCACCCTCTGGTCGGCGAGAATCGGCCCGAGGCCCCAGAAGGTGAGGCACCGGACGAATACCAGCAGGAAGGTCTCGACCTGTTCGGGACCCGGCATCACAGGCTCACTGCAGGGTCGTGATGCGGCCGTAGTGGTCGGCCGTGAAGGTGACGAGCCGATTGATCATCCACGGCAGGAAGAGGAACATCGCCAGGACCACCGCCAGGATCTTCGGGATGAAGGTCAGGGTCATCTCCTGGATCTGCGTAACCGCCTGGAAGATCGAAACCAGGAGCCCGGCGACCAGCCCGAAGAGGAGCATCGGGGCCGCGATCGTCACAGCCAGCCACAACGCCCCCTGGAACATCACTATTGCCTCGTTGGGACTCATGGCGCACCCCTATCTGAAGCTCGAAACCAGGGACCGCACGACGAGATTCCACCCGTCGACAAGGACGAAGAGAAGGATCTTGAAAGGCAGCGAGATCATGGCGGGCGGGAGCATCAGCATCCCCATCGACATCAGCACTGCCGCGACCACGAGGTCGATCACGATGAAGGGCAGGTAGAGCATGAACCCGATCTCGAAGGCCGTCTTCAGCTCGGAGATCATGAAGGCAGGCGTGATCACCGTCATCGGCAGATCGGCCGGCGACTCGGGGCGCGGCGTGCGCGACAGCTGCACGAACAGCGCGAGATCCTTCTCCCTGGTCTGGCGGAGCATGAACTCCCGCACCGGATCGGACCCTGCCTTCAGCGCCTCGATGCTGTTCATCTCGCCGTCAAGGTACGGCTGCACGGCCGTGGAGTGGACCGAATCGATGGTCGGCCCCATCACGAACAGGGTGAGAAAGAGCGCAAGCCCGAGCATCACCTGGTTGGGCGGCATCTGCTGGGTGGCCATCGCCTGCCGCAGGAAAGAGAGCACGACGACGATCCGCGCGAAGGATGTGACCATCAGAAGGATGGCCGGCACCAGCGAGAGCACGGTGAGGAGCAGGACGATCTGCAGCGTCGAAGCCATCCCCTTCGGACCGCCATCCTCCAGGGTCAGACGCAGGGTGGGATCGGCCATTACCCGCCCCGGCAGGATCACGGCCAGGGCCATGGCAGCACCGATGATGCCCCCCCGCCTGCCGGCGCGGCTCCGGAGCATCCGGCTCATCATGGTCACGCAGCTCACGGGCGGCTCCCCTCGAGTCCCGCTTCCATATCGGAGAGGGTTGCATACTTTCGGCGCAGTTCAGCCAGACGTCTCGAGAGCTCTCCCTCGAATCCTTCCGGGCGGCCTTCAGGCTCATCCTGCCGCCCCGGCAGTTCCCCCACGAACCCGCCGGCGACGTCAGACTGCCGATCGCTGCATGCGCTCAGGGCGCCGGTCCCGATGTCGGCCACACCGGCCGATCCGCGTGCATCGAGACGATCGCGTGAGAGCATCCCGGCCAGTCGCCCCAGGATCCCACCTGGGGCTTGTGCGGCACCGCGCTGTTGCGCCGCGCCGAGCGTGCCGCCTGCGGACGGAGCATCCGCCGCACCGAGATCGGCCACCTGGCGGATTCCCTGCGGGGATATCCCCACCAGCAGCGTCCGGTCCATCACCTGCACGAGGGCAAGCGACATGCGGGGTCCAACCGATCTGCTGCTCACTATGCGGATCGACTCCGATCCTCCTCCAGCCTGGAACGAGCCGCCCCACCTGCGGGCTGCCTTCTGCAGAAGCAGGATGAGGGCCAGTACCGCCACGAGCGCGAATACCAGCTTCAGCAGCACGCCACCGGTCGCGAGCTCGGGCGGTCCGGCACCAGCGTCGCCCTCAAGGCCTGCGTAGAGCGGCATGGGAGACGCGAACAGCAGCCCGACTGCGGCGATGACTGCCGTCACGCGGCCTTTCTCCTGCACACCCCTGTGCAATCCGCCTGTCATGCGAGGCTCCTTACCCGGTCCTTCGGTGAGATGAGGTTCGTCAGCCGGATGCCGAAGTGCTCGTCGACCACGACAACCTCGCCGGTGGCGACCATCCGTCCGTTGACGAGAACATCCACCGGCTCCCCGGCCAGCTTGTTCAGTTCGATCACAGTGCCCGGGCCGCAGTTCAGGATCTCCTTCACCAGCATCTCGGTACGTCCCAGTTCCACCGAGATAGGCAGCTTCACATCCAGCAGCACATCGATGCAGCCTTCCTGGCGCGCGCCACCATGTTCGAGCTGCGCAAACTGCACCGGCTGCACCGCGGGCTGCCCGGCCTGGGGGGCCGCGGCGGCAGCAGGAGCAGCGGCAGAGGCGGCAGGAGCGGGGGCAGCATCAGGGGAAGGAGAGGGTGCAGCCTGGGCCGATGCTCCATCCGCCTCGAGTTCCTGCTCCATCTGCTTCGCCCATGCCTCCGCCTCTTCGGGAGTCATGTTCGGCGTGACAGGCTCTTCATCCCCGGGCGGAGAGGCCTGGCTGTCCTCCGCGGGTGACTCCGGACCGCCCTCCGCGGGCTCCGGGGCGGGTGCGGGCGATGCTCCGGCAGCGGAAGCTTTGGCCTTCACGGGCTCTCCGTCCGATACCGGCTCGCCTTCCGGGGCTTCCCCGGTCTCCTCGTCCTTACCCACAACGGAGTCGTAGTCATCGCCGAGGATCTTCTTCAGTTCATCCTCGCTGATGTCGCCCGACCGGTCATCAGGGGGTTTGACGTTTTCAGGACTCATCCTTGGACTCTCCTTTGCCGATGGGCGTCTCCAGGCGGACCGCCCGGTAGCGCCCCTTCAGTCCGGGCCGGGCAAGGCCCTTCCGTTCGTTCCCAACCAGCACGCAGATCGGGTCCTCCACGCGGCTGAGGAGCGGAATCACATCCCCGGGCCGCAGGCGTATGAACTCCGATACCGTCAACTCGGAGCGGCCCAGTTCGGCCGCCACACTCAGATTCGATTCTCCCAGCGTTTGCGTTATCCACTGCGGGCCCTCTTCCACAACCTTCCGCTGGGAACCCATCAGGATCTGTCGCGACGAGATGTTGGGGATGACCGACTCCATTGCCGCAAACGGGTAGCAGAGGGAAAGGATCCCCGCCGATTCCCCCATCCGCAGCTCCAGGGTGATCAGGATCACCGTCTCCGTGTTGGGCATGAGCTGAAGCATCTGAGGGTTCTTCATGAGCTCGCTCATCGAGCAGTTCAGGCTGGTCACCCTCTCCCATGTGCGCGTCATCACCCCCAGCCCCTCAGTGACGAGCTTCGTGACTACTGCCGTCTCGATTCCGGTCAGGTCGCGGCTGGTCGAACTCTCGGCCCCCTCTCCGCCGAAAAGGCGGTCCACCATGGTCAGGATCAGGGAGGGGTTGATCTCCATCACGCCGCTCGCCTCAAGGGGATCCATGGCGAAGACGAAGAGCGCCGTGCTCGCCGGCAGGGAGAGGACGTACTCCCCGTAGGTCAGCTGGTCCGTGGAGACGACTTCGATGTCGACCATCGTCCTGAGATAGCCCGACAGCGAGTTGGCAAACTGCCTCGAGAAATCCTCGTGGATCGTCTGGAAGAAGCGGAGCTGTTCCTTGGAGACGCGGTTCGGCCGGCGGAAGTCGTAGGGCATCACGGACGACTGCTGCGCCGGCTTCTCCTCCGCAGGCTCCTCCTTAGCCTGTTCCTCTTCGGTGGAATCCACGGCGCCCAACAGGGCGTCGATTTCCTCCTGTGAAAGGATGTTGGCCACTTCTCAGATCTCCCGCATCCATCTGCCCCGTACGCCGCGTGCGTCCCGGGTTGTCCCGCCAACACGGAGCTGTCCTGTCACTGGACCACGTACTCCGTGAAGAACACGTTCGAAACCGTTTCCCCTGCCAGGATGTCGTTCAGCCCGGCGAGGATTCCGACGCGCATCTCCTCCTTGCTGAGCGGATCTGTCAGCTCATCCAGGGTCCTGGCCGACAGCTCCCGGATCAGCAGGTCGCGGATGCGGACCTCGCGGAGGGTCAGCTCCTCCTCGGCCGCAGGCGCTGCCGCGCCCCTTCCCCTTCCCTGCTCGCTCTCAGGTGTGTGAGCCTCGATCGCGGCGGTAACCTTGAGGTACCGCCTGCCGCCGGAACCGGCGGGGTTCACCACGATGTCCCGTATCAGGATGATGTCGCCGGGCTCCGTCGGCGCGGCCGCGGCCGCCGCCTCGCCTGCGGCGCCCTCCGCGGACGCAGTCTGGTTCAGCCGCTGCAGTCTTGGCGCGATCACGTCGGTTATCAGAAAGAGCGAGCCGATCAGGATCACGATCAGGATCGCCCCGAGCACCGCGTAACGGATCACGACCGGCGGGAAGATCGGCACCTTCGCCGTGGTCTCCTGCGCCTGTTCCTCCTCCGGCGTCTCTTCAGTACGGACTTCGTTCTCCTCAGCCATCTCATCCTCCCAGGGTCCGGGGGAGGATCGCGCCCTCCCCCGGCCCAGGCTTGCGCCTTCGCATCAGCGGGCTATCTCTTCAGGTTGAGGAGCTCCGCAAGCACGTCATCGCTGGTGGTGATGATCCGCGCATTGGCCTGGAAGCCGCGCTGCGCAAGGATCATGTCGGTGAACTGGCGCGAGAGGTCCACGTTGGACTGCTCGAGACTCCCGCTGAACACCGATGCTTCGACTGATCCCGCGGCGGTCCCCATCATCGGATCACCGGAGTTGACCGTCTGCTGGAACATGTTGTCCCCGAAACGCATCAGGCCTGTCGGGTTGACGAACTCCGCCAGGGCCAGCCTTCCGGCAGGCCTGGTCACCCCGTTCGAGAAGATCGAAATGACGGTCCCGTCACGGTCAATGCGGAAATCCACTGCCGTCCCCTTGCTGAACCCGTCGCCGGTCGCCTCGAGGCTTGCGGGCGAGTGGACGAGGGTAATCCCCGCAAACCCTCCCGGCTGGCCCGTGTCGAGTTCGATGTCGAGCGGGGTCTGGGCCCCGGTTGTCGGGCTGATGGAGAGGGTGGTCGGAATCATCTCGCCAACTGCATCGAAGAAGAACCCGTTGAACGAACCGTCGGCATTGAACGTGATCGTCCCCGTACGACCCGCGAGAATCGGAGTCTCTCCGCTGTCGACAGTCGCCTCCCAGGTGAACTGGTTGGCACCCAGCACGCGTGTGAACTCCAGCCTCACGACATGGCTGAACCCGAGGGAGTCATAGATCGTGCTCTCCTCGATAAAGGTGCTGGCGTCGCGGGCAGCCTGGATCTCCGTCATGGCGGCAAGGCCGTTGAAGTCATGCCTGGGAACTCCAATGCTGTCCGCCCCCTGGATGACGAGGCCCCGGACCTCCCCCTCGATCCCCAGGCTGTCGGGCGTGGAGAGGCTTATGCGCCCATGCTGGTTCATCGAAACCGTGACGCCGGTAACCCCATCCACAGCGTTCATCGCGTCTTCCATTGCATCAAGCAGATCCGAAATGCGTGTGCCTGCTGTCACGGTCAGGCTGCCGCTGACGGGCACGCCGCTTACGGTGGCGCTGAAGCTGAGCTCATCCCCCTCCTCGATCAGTGTGATGATCCCGGCGGGATCCCCCCGCAGGTTCACCATGAGTTCGGACTCCGTGGCGGGATCACCCGTGTCGCAGTACAGGATTGCCGACTGCGAGATCGTCCCCCGGGGCTCGGAATCGGCATCCAGGTTTCCCCGATAGGTCAGAAGCGAGGTGGCCTTGGCAGGCTCCGTCTCGCCAAGGGGAACCCGCACCGATCCCGGCATGGTGGCGTACTGGTTCGTGATGCGGTTGTAGCCATACCCCTGAAGAGTATAACCATTGCTCGGGCTCACCAGCTGGCCGTGGCCGTCGAGCTGGAAGGATCCGGCGCGCGAGTAGAACCGGTTGATGCCGTCGGACAGCACGAAGAAGGCCCTCCCCTGGATTGCCAGGTCCGTGTCGATTCCCGTCGACTCAAGACTCCCCTGTGTGAAAAGCATGTCTATCGTTCCCAGCCTGGCGCCGTTTCCGATCTGCTTCGGATTCGAACCGCCCAGGCTTCCGAAGGGCGCGGTCGCCCCCTGGATGAGCTGCGTCATGTGTTCCTCGAAGGTGACCCGGGACTGTTTGTAGCCAACTGTGTTCACGTTGGCCACGTTGTTCCCGATCACGTCCATCCGGTTCATGTTGATCTCAAGACCGGACATCCCCGAAAAGAGTGCTCGCATCATGGCAGTCAGTTCCTCCTTCGCCGCCGCCGCACCGCATCAGTCGTTCCGCGGTCCACGGCCTCCTCCTGGAGGTCCAGCCGTTCCTCCGGCGTCTCTCGCCGGACTAGAGAACGACGGCGCTGTCGATCTGTGTAAAAACCGATCCCCTGGCCTGATCGCCGCTGAGCGCGGTCACGACCGTACGGCCGGGGACATTGACGACATATGCCAGCGAGGGCGAGATCACCAGCGACTCGCGTCCCCCGCGGGCCTCCGCAAGATCCACGGCCCTGGCCAGCCGGTCGAGATCCGCCGGGGTGAGATGAATCCCCCGGGAACGGACGCGATCGGCCGCGTGAGCCGAGAACCGGACCGGACGGGAAGCGCCGATGGCGCCGTCCAGCATCCGGCCGAAGCCGCCAGCCCCGGTTGTACGGGGGGGCGGGGACGGCCTGCCCGTCCCGAGTGGCGAAATCCCGGGGGTGCGCGGCGATACCGCCGGAATCCCCTGATTCACGCCGCCCGCATGAGTCATTACCTGTCACCTCCTTCCGAACCCGGCAGCAGCACCTCCAGAACGTCGGCCAGGGCCACCGACCGACCGTTGACCAGCAGGTATGCGCTGCCTCCTCTGTATGTCACACCTTCCACCAGCCCCCGCACGAGCGGCAGGGCCACCACATGTTCCCCTTCCGCATCTGTCGCGGAAACCTTCAGTGTATAAGTGCCGGGGGCGAGCGGCTGCCCGTCGATATCGGAGCCGTCCCAGTGGATCGAGTGATCACCCACACTTCCTTCCGCCGCGACCACCGAATGCACGGGCAGGCCCAGTTCGTTGTAGATCGTCAGAGTCACCGTCTGCGCGGGTTCGGTCAGGAAATAGCCCAGGGTTGCGCCGCCCAGCTCACCAAGGTCGAACGTATCCCCCTGCGCCCTGACGTGGTTACCGATCAGCCCGGTCGCCGCCGTGTTGTTCAGCGACTGTGTAAGCATCAGATTGTCCTCGAAGCTTGTGTTCAGCTTCTCCATCATCTCCAGCGAGCTGAACTGCGCCAGCTGCGACACGAATGCCTGGTTGTCCATCGGGTCGAGCGGATCCTGGTGCCGAAGCTGCGTAATCAGCAGGTGCAGGAAGTCACTCCTGCCCATCTCGCCGCCGCCTCCGGTCGGCCCGGCGCCGATGCCGTAGCCTGACCTCGTCGCTGTGCCTGATCCTGTTATCTCCATCTTCGTCTCCTTACCTGGCGCGGGCCCCGATCAGGCCCAGGCATCCACTCCGCCTGCCCTCTCAGCCTTGTTCCCCGAAGGACGACCCCCGCGATTGCCGGCCCTGGCGACAGGCGAAGCCGGGCCTGCGCCCGCCTCGGGGCCGTCCTCCGGGCCCCGATGCCGGCGGCTCTCGTGCGAGAAGGAGGATGGGGCGCCATCCCGGTTGCCATGCCCCGAGCCCATGGAATCCCGCTGCGAAGGATCAGAGTCCCGTTCGAACTGACCTGCGCCGGAGGATGATGTCGCCCGCACGGCACTGCTTCCTCCAAGCTCGATCTCCAGCCTTTGCAGTGTCAGACCAGACTCCTGCATTCCCTTCTGCAGTGCGCCGCGCATCCTCTCCAGGAGGGCGTGTGCGTCCGGCCGCTCCGCCTGTATGCGGGCGGTCACCATCTCTCCGTTCACCTGCAACTGGACCTTGATGGCTCCCAGCTCGGGGGGCCAGAGACGGATGTTGGCCTCCCTCACTCCATCCCTGACTGCGGCCCTGAGGGTGTGTGGGAGGAACTCGGGCATCTCCGTCACATCCAGCATCCTCGGACCTGCCGCAGTGTCCGGCCCTGCCTGGGAGACAGGGCTGGAGGCCTGCGCCGCAGACTGTGAAGCGATCTGTGGGCTGTGCTCCAGCCGGCCTGACGCTGCAGCGCCCCGCGGATCGCCCGCGGCACGCCCATGGTTCTGATCGGCGGCCGGATCCGGCGTTGGCTCAACAGCGGATCCTTCTCCACCGACGGTGGATGCCACGGTTACCGGCATCCCTTGCGCCCTGGCGGAATCTGCAGGACTCGGGACACCGTCCCCGACAGGCACCCTGTTCGATGCGACGGGCTCGTGCCGATCCTGTACCACGCGCGGGTTTGCCGGGTGCGGGGGAGCAGGGGCCTTCGCCTCTGACTCAGCATGCGCATTCTGATGCGAGGAGCCTGCGCTGCCGTCCACACGGATCGCAGGTCCTGCACGCGCGGGGTCAGGGCTCGGTGCATTCCGCCCCTCGGCCGCAGCACGCTGCGACCCGGCGTCAGCGTGCACCTTCTCTGCGACTTCCGCGACCGATCCCTCTGCCGGCGCAGTCGCGCCTGTAGAACCCCCGGGCGGCACATTTCCCGCCTGCCTGGCCTGCGACGCAGCCCCCTGCTCCCCACTCGCGCCCGTTGTCAGAGCAGGCTGCAGAGGTGCAGGCTTTGCAGCCGGTCGCGCCTCACCTGCAGAAGCCGTACTCACCCGTGATCCGGGTGCGGCGGATGCGTCTTGGTCAACGACCGCGTCTGTCGGGTTGCCGGATCCCGTCACAGACCCGCCTGTGACCGTGCCGGGGGATTGGCCCACGCCCGGCGATGAAGACCCGGCCCGGCCGGCCTTCCCGGCGCCGGCCGCGGACTCCCGTATGTCAGCTTCTGTACGGGAGCCGTTCCGGGCCATGTCGCCAACGGGATCCCCGGCAGAACGTCCCCCCTCGGCCGCCGCCGTCCTGGCGGGCGATTCGGACGAAAGGGGGTTCATGGCGATCCGCGCCCTCCCGACAGGCTGACTCCCGTCATCACCCTCAGCCGCCACCATGCCCGGCTGCTGCCCCCGGACTTCCGTGTCGCTCCCGGAGGCAGTCGCCTGACTGTAGGCACTGGAGACAGGAGTACGCGGGCCCGACTCAGTCGCCCGGGCACCGCCATGTCTGGCGACGGAGTCGCCCGGAATTGCCGACTCTGGTTCGCGTGTTGGACCGGATGAGACCCACTGGACCGGCCGGTTTCTGGTGACTGATCCGTCAGCCGGCACTTCAGCGGACGCCGCCGGGACGCTCACGATCGGTCCGGACCGGGTGCCCCGGGGCGTAGCCACGGAATATCCCTTCTGCAGGGGCTCCAACGTCTCACCCCCGTCAACGACAACAGTGCCGCGGATTTCTTCCGACACCGTTTGCACGACGCGCGCCTCCGCATGACCGGGTGCAGTGCCCCTGCCGGTACCGGCGTCCATCCTGCCACCTTCGGCCGCTCCGGCATTGGGCGACGCACCCGTACCCGGCTCCGTACCCTGTGGAGCTGCCGTGTTCAGCACGAGAGTCGTCCGCAGGTCCCGATCGCCGTGTGTGTCGGAATGGATCGATCCGGATGCCGGCTTCGTGCCGGTCTGCATAACCTCTCCCGACGTGGAGCCTGTGGGCTTGCCTGTCAGGGCAGCCTTCAGGGCTTCCGCCGCCTGCCGGACGGATGCCTCCTCGACCTTCACCTCCGCACGCTCACCACCGGCCCCGGCAGCGAGCCTCTCGAGGACCGTGTCCTGGCGGGCAGCCTCCCCGGCGGCCTCACCGGACTGAGGAGCTGCTGACACCCCGGAGCCACCCTGAACCGATGGTCTGTCACCGTTCCGGGCAGGCCCCTCCTGCGCTCTTGCGCCTGGAGCCTTGTCGGACTGCGGCGCGGGACGGGCGGCTTCCTCACTCCCGCCCGCTTCGGTCGGGGCCTCCGCTTCCGTCGGACGTGACGAAACGACTCTCTCCACCGACTGTGCGCCCTGCCCTGCACCGTCATCCTGCGCCCCAGGCCGCCTGCCGTCCCTGCGTGTCGCTTCAGGCATGCGATCGGCCGGGGGGGGGGGCCCCGCCCCCCCGGTGGGGGGCCAGC
>CAZWSC010000110.1:0-29185 GCA_964636385.1 uncultured bacterium | reverse complement strand
AAGCCAAGCTCACGCGGATCCAGAATCGCGCGGTAGCCGGCGATCAGCCCCCGCTCCTCCAGCCGCCGTACGCGTTCGAGCGTGCTGGATGGCGACAGGTCCACCTGTCTTGCCAGCTCGGCATTGGTGATCCGCCCGTTACCCTGCAGGACGGCCAGAATGTTCAGGTCGATCTCGTCCACGGCAAAGAGGCTACCGCAGGATCGAAGGCATAGCAAGGATCCCGACCGTCGATTGTGCGGCTTTGGGGTGTAAAGGGCGCAGATCCTGCTGGCGCAGTGACTGATAGCCGTCGCATTTTGAGTCTACACAGGAAGATGCAGGACAGGATCTACCACCAGGAGCGCGCAGGCTTGCAGCTCATCTCATCCCGTAAGAGCACGGGTCGAACGGATGTCACTGGTCGGACGCTGGTCCACCTGATGGGAGAGCAGCCTTGGGAGAACGATCGGCACGGAACAGGCCCCAGTGCTTCTCCGCATCATCCGGATCTTCACTTCCCTTCCAGTTCTCGTCGAAGGCCTCGAAGAAGAAGGTAGTAACCGCCTCTTCGTGGGACCACTTCAGTACGGAATGGTAGTAGGTTGACTGCTCGGGTTCGCCTGCTCTCCCCCGCATCAGCTCGGCCTGTCCTCCTTCATCGGCCTTCCTGGTGGCCCAGCCGGTCTCACCCACCACCAGAAGGCGGCCGGGATGTACTGATTGCACCGATGCGACCTGTTCACGCAACCAGGGCAGTGCCTGCTCGAGCTGCCGGCCGTTCCAGAGCGGATGCGCGTGCATTGTGATGAAGTCGACCTCGAGAGCCAGAACCCGGCTCTTCGGGTCAACCCAGTACTGGTAGTCGTCCGCTGTGGTAACGGGCACCGTCACAGCAGCCCGGATATCCCGGATGTACTCGATCAGCAGCTCAAGTGGTGTCGGATGAGGAGACCAGGACACCTGCGTTTCGTTCCCAACGCAAACTGCCAGGACCAGTTCGGGATAAGAAGAGGCCAGGGCAATGGCGGCGTCGGCCTCACGCCGGTTCGCAGCCGCGGCCTCTGGGTCGCGGCGGATGACGGTGCCGTGTTCGTCGCGCTCTTCTTCCGCCTCGATCCAGACGCCCAGCATCACCTTCGTATCCAGATTGGCGAAACGGATCGCTTCCAGTATGTCGCGTGCGAACTCCGAAGACCCGTAGAGGCGAAGGAGACTCCAATGTCGGCTCATAAGAAGCAGATCCTCCCGGATCTGGGCAGAGTTTGGGGTGGGGCCTCCGGGTTGCTGGCCATCCCTGTAGGGTCCATAGCAGACAGCGAACCCGATCCAACTCTCACCACTAGTGGGCCTGAACTCACGAGTTGTCACGGAAGCCATGCTCATCCTTTCCGGACCTGTCCCCCCTGACGGTTCCCCAACCGTCAGCGAAAAGACGAGTGACGCGGAGATGATAGCGGAGCACATCTCGACAGGCAGCATGGCTGGCTTCCTCCTGGCCAACGCGGGGCCTGCCACACTGGCAGGCAGCTTTGTTAGATACCCGAACAAAGTATTCCAGCTGAAGCTCTTAGTCAATGGAGGCTTTTCCAGGTGAGTTGCTGAAACTGGTTTTCTTAGTCTCGGCTTCGGAATGGCTGAGATCTGACTTCCCCATTGTCCGGAGTGCTGTCTCCCGATGGCTGACCGTCCCTTCCGATTGCAGTGTTCCCCTGGATCCTCGAGCGTTCGCATTTGGAACTTGATTCGGTTACCGAACATAGTCTAAAATGCGTACTGTCGAGCTCGATCTGGGCAGGTCGTCTCGCAATGGCCAGAAGCGTAACTACTCAGACGGAGGAGAATCAAGATGAGCAGATTCAAAGGAGCCTTCCTCGCAGTCCTGATCGCGGCCTGTCTTGTGCCGGCGACCAGCCTCGCTCTGACACCATACGGTCAGGATTTCGAGGGATTGGATCAGGGTGATGTGAATGCACTTGCCGACGACGGATGGCTGGTCTTCGGTAATGTGTTCGGCCCCGACGGGAGCTACTGGTACGGCTATGGCCCCTTCGGCGCCCCCAATGACGGCGCTGCGTTCTGCGCCATAGTGAGCGGAGAAGGAGGTCCGGACCAGGGCGCGCAACAGCTTTCCGTGTTCAGCGATTACAACAATGCTGACCACGGGAACGGTGCCTACATCGAAGCCAACGTGTTTCAGGAGCAGATGATCACTTCTGACGACGTTGGCTCGACGTGGGTTTTCGAGTTCGACGCCAAGCTCGGCAATCTTGAGGGTGAAACGACCGCCGTTGCCTTCATCAAGACGCTTGATCCCGACGCCGGGTTCGAGATGACCAACTTCATCACAGAGGACATGACAGACACCTCACCAACCTGGACCAGCTATTCGATATCGATCCTGATAGATGACACTCTTGTGGATCAGATCCTGCAGTTCGGCTTCTCCAATACGGCGACCAACTACGAGGGATCCGGGGTGTTCTACGACAACGTCAGCTTCTACTTCAGTGACCCATCCCCGACCATTGAGACGACCTGGGGCCAGTTGAAGCTGAACAGCCTGAACCGCTAGGTTCGGGTTCTGCTGGAGCAATACGGGCTTCAGGGGCCCGGGAGCCTGCCGCCTCCCGGGCCCCGGCTCTTCCGGACAGATGGTCTGCCGCGTGCAAGGAACGGTGCAAGGACGAGGAGGTCGATATGGCACGCAGAGTACTGCTCACCGTTGCCATAGCCGGGCTTGGCCTGGGTGTATAGCGCACCCGACTTCCCCGGACACTGGAGTGGCACAGGCTGTGGGGGTCACCGGGCCCCGGAGGCCCGGCTGACTATGACGACCCGCCGGGCGTCTGCGAAACCGTTCGAAGCCAGCCTGACCAGATAGATGCCGGAAGCAACTGGCCGTCCACGATCGTCCAGTCCATCCCACATCACGGACTGAACCCCCAGGAGCCGACTATCCGTCAGCAGTCGTCGAACGCGCCGGCCATCGGCGGAGAAGATACTCAGATCGACCAGTGCTTCGTGGGTAAGGCTGAACGTAATGCCGATCCGGCCGCTCGAAGGATTAGGGGCGACCTCGATCAGCTTCGCTTCGCGCCGGGAGGCATCGCGGTTGTCCACCTGCTCCACACCGGAGACCACCCCATCAGGCACGAACCTGAAGTCCTGGAATACAACCTCCTGATCTCCCCCTGGGGTTCCCTGGAGCTTCCAGAGGTTCAGGTGCATGCGAGGCTGTTCGGGCCTGGGTACGTGGGGACCGGAGTACGTCCACGTCCTGACCGTTGACTCGGGAGACTCGTCATCGGGGCCTCCGCGCCAGACACGGTACTCAACCCTGTCCGCAAGCCATCGCACTGCGTGGCTTGCCAGCTCCCCCTCTTCGAAAGAAAGGTCGAAGCGCTCCATGTTGCCGTACCAGTCCCAGGGTTGGACCACGAACTGGCCGATACCATTCGAGGCATCTCCCCAGCGGCTGTACTCGATGTCGATCTCGTTGTATGGATTCCACCAGAAGTAGGCTTCGTTCCAGCAGGGTCCGTATTGCCAGAGGAAGATGCCAAGCACCGCATGGATATCCAGGAGATCCAGGCGACCCACTGTGGTGACCACATAGTCTCCGTATCCCAGAGCATCCTCGAGCACGACCTCAGTGGCGGCCCAGTGGGCGCCCCGATCGGATAGAGTCAGATGCAGCCGCCCGCCCGCGTCAACCCAGACGCAGTCGGAGGCGTCGCTGAAGACATTCGGTCCCGGCCCGTAGTACCCGGGCCCCTTGACACGCCACGTCCGCCCTGCGAAGTCGAGCGATCTTCCTCCGGGAAAGTCATGCCATTGCTGCTCGTCCATGGTTGGAGAACTGGTGCTGAAGATGTTCACATGGTCATAGTAGACATCCGGCCGCGCTTCGCCCGGCGCCTGCAGGACCCCGACCAGGAAGTGGATGGCAACCGTTCCCTCCGGGGCCGGACCACTCGGCACCTCGAACTCGAAGTACTCATCAGTGGGTGTACCGGCATCGGCAACCGTAAAGGAGTCATAGTCAATGAGGTCGCCATTGGAGTCCCGCCACTCGATGTTGACGATGGCGGCACACGCTCCCAAAAGGGGGCTACCCGAAGTGTGCCGTACATGTCCAAAGGCTTCCCACTGCTCACCGGGACTACTGTCAAGTCGCTGCCAGAATCCGGAAACGCCCCAGCCGCCACTGTCCGGACCAGACACCCTGGCTGCCTGCGAACCGTGACTTGCGACATGGACGCGGCCAACTTGACCGAACTGCGACCATCCGCCGAAGACAGCCCCGCCTGAACCGTTTATCTCGAAGCTGGGGTTGGCGAGGATACACTGGCCATGCGCCAGGCTGGGAATCCCGGGACAGATTCCGAGGAGCAGGGAGAGAAGAGCCTTTGCCATCAGTGTACGCCATGTAAACACCATTTCACGCTCCTGGCTCTCCCTCGTACACGACACCATTGGGAATGTCGACACGAATCTGGTCTATCCGACCGCTGCGGCGAAAGACCGCCTTTGACAAACCCGACTCCAGAGTTGACCCGCTGAGGTATCGCAAGGACCCATCGGCAAGCGTAATCCGGATGCGAGGATCATCATCAACCAGATGGTAGCAGACTGGAACCTGACAGAAGGTAAAGGCCAGGCTTCGGGCCGGGAGGAGCAAAGTCCTGTCCCGTCCCTTGACATCGAAGTAATGAAACTCCACAGGTTCTTCAATGAACTCACTGGCCGGAAGAAGGAACGGTTCGAAGCGGATAGTCCCCTCTTCGACCCGGACGCCCAACTCGCCGAACCGCGTGAGAATCTCCTCCTTGACCTGGCCTGTCATACCCGGTTGCTTCGCGCCTCCGGAGGACGGAGTGTGCGAGTAGGGGTCTGTGGGAAAGGCGCCGAACTCGGCTGCAGTCTTCCTTACCCCCAGTCCCGACAGCACACGGAAGTACATCCCTGCAAGTCCCAGGCGAACCGGGGGTGGAAGGGACTCCCGTACGGCGCGAAGTGCCGTCTCCTGAACAGCCAGGAGCAGCTTGGCAACCATGTGCCAGTAGATGCATCCGATCCCCTCGTAACCGTACATGGCCGCCGACCGACCTGTGTACAGACGATGTCCGAACACCTCCTCGAACAGTCTGATGATCGCAGCTCGATCACGGGCTATGAGATCGTGCCATTCCGGATCCCGACCGAGATCGTCCAGAATGGCGGCAACATCCCTCGAGTTTCGGATATCGCCATGGAACCGGCCCACTCCAGCTCCATCGCGTACCCAAAGGGTTCCGTTTCCCGCAGACTGAAGCCTGCCCATGACTGGAATCGCCGCGATAGCATCCTCCGGAATGGCATTCCTGGCCATGAACCCCGGAAGCTTCCTCTCCGGGTAGAGCAGGAAGCTCCGCTGGTCCGGTCGATAGAGATCGCTGTTGAACAGGGACTCCAGAATCCCAAGACACTCGGAAGGCTCAATTGCACCAGAGCTGAGCACCGCAACCTGGCCCTCCAGCATCTCGGGCAGACGGACAACCTCAACCTCCGTAACATCATCCGAGAACTCCAACCGGTTATATGTGTGATAGAGGCCATCCTCGCGGCGATTCGCGCTTATCGAAGGATCAACCAAACTGATTGCAGCCCTGCAGAATTCGGCGCAGCGACCCGTATCCAGCATGCTCCTTCCCGAATACCCCCGGGCATATACTGTCTTCCGGTAATCCGAGAACGACCCGGAGAAAAGATCCATGATCCTCTTGCGTTCACGCGGACTCGTGGGTCCGTTGCACTGACGTGCCGTCTCCGTATCGATAATCCCGGCTGTTCGATTGAACCACCGGACGATTTCCGTGGAGACCGGCAACTCCCGGCGCGGGACGGACTCCAGTCTGCAACGGAGAAACTCCAGGTAGCGCCGAAGGTGACAGAGAGTTACAACCGAGACGCCTCCCGCGCCGAGGGCATTGTTCGCATCATTCCATTCCGGTCTCTGCGTGTTCATCCATATTCCGGCGCCAGGAACCAGGTTGGAGATCTTCGACAGAGCCGGCACCAGAAGCTTCTCCAGAAGATTCGCATGGTACACCGCGCCATCAGGACCGGGCAGCAGCCTCCCGTCCGTGCCGATCTGCCCTACGCGCTGGTCTATGAGAGCAGCCCGCCCGGAGTCGAACTCGATGGTCGCACGGGGGTCGAGAAGAATCTCTTCGTACGGCTTGATCCGGTACGGAACGTCGGCGTAGCTGAAGATGTCTGCGTCGAGAAGTTCAGAAAAGGAGGAAGGGTCGTAGCGATCCATGGCATCGAGAAGCCGGAGAAGATAGACGATCTGATGATCTCCCCAGTAACCGATACTGCTCCAGGGATCATCAGGAGCAGGAACCTCCCAGTCGACACCCTCCTGCGTGATCCTGTAGGGATTGAACCCGTCCACAGTGGAAGCACTGACAAAACGCGAGACCATGCCGGGCAGGTAACCGGGGAAGGAAACAGCCAGCGCCTCCCAGTTCTGGAAGATGTCACGCCAGTTGCCCTCGTGATGCAGCACGCGCTCACCGTTGCGACTCCGAACACGGATTTCGAAACGGTTCCAGGGCCGGCTCGGGTCTCCATGCCGACGTCCGAAGTATAGAGGCAGGTAGTCGTGGGCCAGACGTGCAAGATCGGCATCTCCCGATGAGCACCCCACTTCGCGAAGTCGATGCACCGGCACGAACTCCGGCTCCATCGCCAGCCGGGTTCCGTGCCGGCCGGCCGCAGAACGGTTCCGAACCCACAGGAGCCGGACAAAGTCGGCCACAGGGACATCTTCGTTCTGCAGAAAGATCCCCCCGCGCATGCTGTTGAAGAGCACATTGGCGAAGTGATGAGCCGGCATGATCGGCTGCCCGGTCAGCTGAAGGCCGTCGGCACTTGCCACGATGCGTCTCAGGTTCTCATCCGACTGGCGAAGACAGGTGTCAATCTGCCCGCCAAGATCCCCGCCTGAGTCAATCAGTCGGGCCAGATCGAGAAGCTGGACGTGATCGCGGCCGGCATCGGCCACGATGTGCCAGCGGATGGAATGCCCCGGCTCAAGACCCAGCCTGGAACTGATGAGGTAGTTTCCACGCTCGCCATTCAGAACGCTCAGATCAGAGAGACCCTGACCACTCCGGAAGCCGTCGATGGAGCCGAGCGGGAGATGGACACTGAAGCTGTCCAGCCCGCAGCACCAGACGGCGTTGGCACGGAGGACCTCCAGGGCTTCCGGCCGGTCAGTGATACCCGCAGTCAGGGAGAAGATCCCAAGGCCGGTTGAGAAATCCACCTCGCTCTTCTTGTATGCATCCACCAGATTGCCGGCCTGCTGCTGCAGGCCAAGCGGCACACCCCAGGGCAGAATGTTCCTCAATCCGTCCAGAAGACTGATCCGTACAGGTGTATCCCCCACATTCTCGATCATGGCAGTCCGCACCCATCCGAAATCGTCGCATGCGGCCCAGCGATACCGGAAGACGAGGCCGAGAACTGGCTCGATCTCCTCGAATGTGATTCTGGTGCCGATTGTGTTCTTGTATAGATTGCGAACCACATCGGAGGAACCGGGAAGGCGATCCGAGAACGGCTCCCACAACCCGCCGGGACCGGACTCCCGCTGAACACGAATCAGGGTTACCGGTCCCGTGTGTCGATGGGAATCCTGCAGCTGATCACTGGTAAGGTAGGGAAACAGACTACCTTCGGCATCGACCCTCCCGGCCGTCACTCCTCCATTGGAAGTGATGAACATCCAGAGGTCGGTATCACTGGCAAGATTCATCAGAAAAGGGGCAATCCTGTGCTGCCCGGAGATCCGGTATGTCTCTTCTCCCTCGAGGAGAACGAACCCACACGCGATCTCCGTGGATGCGGATCCTGAAGACCCGGAACCCAAGGTGCCTGATGTCCTGGTCTGCATTCGTGGCCACCCTGACTCTGCTGTCCGGCAACGTTCACCGCGCCACCGGGGGTTCAACTGCTACCTCGCAAGAATCATGCGCCCGGAGGTCGTGCCCTCACCTGTCTTCAACACGTAGAGGTACGCGCCGCTGGGAGCACGAGCCCCATCAGCGGTCAGTCCGTCCCAGATCACATGGTGTGGACCTGCGTCGTACTCAGATCTTGACAGAGTCGTTACGTGCCTGCCGCTTATGTCGAAGACGGACAGGTCAATCCTCGTGGGCTGCCTCAATGCGAACTCAATGCGGGTGCTATGGGTGAATGGATTGGGAGCACTCTGCCCCATCCTGGTCAATGCCTGCCCCAGTCCTTCGGGAACACCCGTCGCATCATCGCACTCCTCGAAGGCCAGGTTGTCGTAGAAGATCCCGGACCCCTCGTAGTTCGTGGCCAGACTGGAGAAGCCTGTCTGAAGAAGCTGGTTCTCCAGGCTCTCATCAATGAAGATCGAAAGGGAATCTCCCCCCCACGTGTCGGGAATCGAGGTCATGTCGACAGTCAGGTAGTTTGTCAGCGCGTAGTTGTTGTCCGGATCCAGCGTCTTGATGAAGGCCAGTGCGGTAGTGTTCCCCTCTATGTTGCCCTTCTTATGCTGGAACCTGAAGCACCAGGTTGTGCCGACGTCATCCGGACCGATTATCTGCTCCTGGTAAACGTTCGACTCGATGAGCAGACCATTGCCGTGATCTGCGTTCTCATAGTCGCTGAAGACAACAAGAGCCTGCTCACCCTGTTCCGCACCACCCTCTCCAAGAGCAATCTGACAGAACGCCAGGCCGTGGTTGGGGGCGGGAAAGGGCCCGTATCCATAGAGGTAGGTGTTGTCAGGCGCAAAGACATTCCCATACACAAGCCAGCCATCATCGGCCAGCGCAGAAGGACTCGATTGGTTCAACCCCTCGAAATCCTGGTAATAGGGCTCCAGGGCAGAACTGGCTAATGGAATAAGGGCAAACAAGATAACTGACATGAAGATCCGTGCTGCTGAAACTCGCATCTGCCACCTCCTCTGCAAAATCATCCGCCTGTTCGACATGACGCTTGGCAGGAACAGCATTATGGTACACTATGTTCGGTGTCCGAACAAAGCCTTTGTGTCAGCCAGGAGCTGCCGGAACCCGGCATGGACAGGCCTCACCGGTCATACAGGAGTGCCATGGAGACTTTTCGCTTCCCGGAAGACTTCGTCTGGGGCGTTGCCACTTCTGCCCAGCAGATCGAAGGCGCATGGGACATTGATGGTCGAGGAGAGTCGATCTGGGACCGCTTCGCGTCCGTCCCGGGCAAGATCGAGGACGGCATGAGGCCCTCGGATTGCTGTCGTCACTACGAACGCTGGCGAGAGGATCTCGACCTGGTGTCCTGGCTGGGAGTACAAGCCTACCGCTTCTCAACCAGCTGGTCACGGATCATGCCCCGGGGAACTGGAAAGCCAAATCCCGTCGGCCTGGACTTCTACGACAGGCTTGTGGATGGACTGCTGGCTCTGGACATCACACCCTTCCTAACCCTCAACCATTGGGACATGCCGCAATCACTGCAGGATCGCGGTGGCTGGCCATCCCGTGACACCTGTGGAGCCTTCACGGAGTACGCAGCAATCGTCAGCCGTCATCTCGGCGATCGCGTCCGCTCCTGGGCCACCCACAACGAGCCGTGGTGCATCGCCACACTCGGGTACGAGGAGGGCACCCATGCTCCAGGACAACGCAACCCCGGGGCAGCGCTTCGGGCGGCCCACCATCTGCTTCTCTCCCACGGACAGGCCGTCGACATCATCCGAGGCGAGGTTCCCGGCGCCGAGGTGGGGATCGTCCTGAACCTTTCTCCGGGCCGCCCTGCCTCCACCTCCGAAGCCGACAGGGATGCCGTTCGCCAGTTCGACGGCCTCTTCAACCGATGGTATCTGGATCCGCTCTTCAAAGGTCGCTACCCTGCTGACGCGATTCTGGATCGCCTGAACTGGGGCCATCTGGAAAGCAGGACTCTTCCCTTCGTTCGGGACGGAGATCTGGATTGCATCAGCGTTCCCCTGGACTTCCTGGGAGTCAACTACTACAGCGGAACCATGATCTCGGCCGGACCAGGTGGCCGCCCCCGCGCCGTTGCTTCTGCTCCGCCTGAAGCCCTGACGGAGATGGGGTGGGAGGTGTATCCACGGGGTCTTCAGGAGACACTGGAGCGACTGCAACGCGACTACGAGACACCCGGACTCTGCATTACGGAGAACGGTGCGGCATTTGCCGACCCCGCTCCCGACCGGGGACGCATAGCCGATCCCCTGAGAGTGCGCTACCTTCGCGACCATCTGGCCGCTGCTCACACGGCGACAACCAGAGGAGTACCACTGCGAGGCTACTTCGCCTGGTCGCTTCTGGACAATTTTGAGTGGAACAACGGGTTCACCAGACGCTTCGGCCTGTTCGGTGTTGATTTCGCCACCGGCGAACGTACACCAAAGGACAGTGCGCACTGGTACCGTCAGGCCATCGCCGCCCGAGCGGTGGAAGAGGTGATGGAGCCGAGAGAACCAAGGAGGATGTCTTGACATCGCACATTACGATCCAGTTCAACCGGTCTGCGCGGAGCCGGGCCGGAATGATCGCCATTGCGGCAGGTATTCTGGTCCTGGGACTTGCCGGCGCCGGCGCGATCGAGACAGCCGATGCTGCAGCACACACCGTGCGCGTGGTCACGGATGCCGACGGCCAGCGCCTGCAGGTCGACGGCCGCGACTTCATGGTCTTCGGCATGAACTGGGACTACGTCCCGATCGGCGAGAACTATAACTTCAGCCTGTGGAACCAGCCCGACGATGTGATCGTCGACGCCCTGGCCCGCGACATACCGCTCTTGCAGGCAATGGGAGTCAACGCCATCCGGCAGTACGTCGGCGTACCACCGCGCTGGATCCGCTACATCTACGAGCACTACGGCATATACACGGTGCTCAACCACCCGATGGCTCGTTACGGGTTCCTCATCGACGGGGTCTGGATCGCGGCTGTCGACTACTCCGATCCTCGCCTGCGCAGCGCAGTCAAGGCCGAGATCCTCGATCTGGTCGAGAAGTTCCGCGGCACGCCGGGCCTCCTGATGTGGCTCCTGGGCAACGAGAACAACTACGGCCTGACCTGGTCGTCCTTCGAGATCGAGGCGCTGCCCGAGGGCGAGCGCGAAGCGGCCCGGGCCCGGCACCTGTACACGCTCTTCGAGGAGGTTGCCGCGGGGATCCAGAAGCTCGATACCGGCCTGCCCGTGGCCATCGCCAACGGCGACGTGCAGTACATGGACATCATGGCCGAGGAGTTCCGAAGCTTCGACATCTTCGGCACCAACGTCTACCGCGGCATCTCCGCTCGCGACCTCTTCGAGGTGGTCAAGGAGAAGCTGGGCATCCCCGTGCTGTTCACCGAGTTCGGTTGTGATGCCTGGCACGCCCGCGAGATGCGCGAGGCCCAGGTCATGCAGACCCGCTACCTGGTGGGCCAGTGGCGCGAGATCTACGAGCAGTCGGCCGGCAAGGGACGTGTCGGCAACGCCATCGGCGGCCTGGTTTTCCAGTGGGTCGACGGCTGGTGGAAGTACCTGCAGGAGGAGCGCCTGGACATCCACGACACCCACGCTTCATGGCCCAACGCCGGATATCCCGAGGACTACGTCGAGGGCGAAAACAACATGAACGAGGAGTGGTGGGGCATAACGGCCAAGGGCTGGCCGGACCACCGCGGCGTCTACGACGTGTATCCCCGCGCCGCCTACTACGCCCTGAAGCAGGCCTTCACTCTCGACCCCTATGCGCCAAGCACCCATCCGGGCGCGATCCGCGAACACTTCGCCTCGATCAGCCCTGCGGCCGCTGAACTGGAAGCGCGCGGCGACCGTGCCGCCCTGGCCGCCGAGAAGACCCAGAGAGTACGCCTGGCCGGAGTGCGCCTGGAATTCGAGACGTTCAACACCGGCGGCGAGCGCACCTCCACGCCCGGATCGGCATCCTCCGGCCTTGACTACCCGGCCTTCCATGGTTTCGACCACCTCGAGTCGTACTATGTCGACGTGGAAGCCAGCCCGACCGGCAACGTCCTGGGCCGGGCCTCGATCAACATCCTGGGCAATGTGCCGGTCAACCCGATCGACGAGATCTTCTACGAGAACCGCGGCCGGCCGCGCACTATGCGGGACGACGGCGGCGCATCCTTCGAGATGCAGGACATCGAGCGGGTCAAGGTCTACCAGGCCTCGCTGAGCTGGGAGGACAGGTGGTTCCATCTCGACGCCTTCTACCGCGCCGGGCACCTCCACTGGGGTTTCGAGGGCGACTTTTTCGGCCTCTACCGTAATGCCTACTACGGAGAGAACATCGATGTCTACAACGGCATGGCTCCCGTCGGTTTCGAACTGGCCGGCAGGCGTACTTTCGACGGCTTCAAGCTGGCTTTCGGCCCGCAGCTCTGGTGGGGCGCCAATCCGGCGGTGCTGATGAAGTACCAGCGCCAGGTGGGAAGCTTCGCCACCACTGTCGTCTACCATGAAGACATCGCTCCCCAGTCGGCTGTCAACACGTCCATCGCAGTTCCGGTGCCGGAGACACGCAAGGTTTCGTTGCAGGGGATAACACGGCGGGGACCGTGGGCGCTTGAGATCGGCACCCTCTGGGCGGGTGAACCCAAGACAGGTCAGCCGTTCAGGCTGGCCGAGGAAGTGGACGGTAACTATCGCATATACCAGGATCGGATCAAGCCAGGCGACACATGGGGCTATCGCGGGAAGCTGACCCTGGAGAAGGGTCGCTTCCGCTGGTACGGACAGGGAGCCTACATGGGTCTGGTTGCCGATGCGGGGCCCACCGAGGTAATCACATACACCGGATGGAGCCTCAAGGACTCCGGATCAGGCAACCAGAAGAATGCCATGACCGGCTTCACAATCAACAGCGGTGACTTTCAGGTTGGTCCGAACGTGCTGTGGCAGAAGCCGATCGTCGGCCCTATTCCGGGTGATGCTCCACCGCCCGGGCGGCCTCGTAATGTGCTGGACGATCCGTTCGCTGTCCTTGACAACCGGGAGATGGCAGGCGCAGAACTCATGATCGCCTACGATCCAACCCCGGCGACCTGGATGTGGGCCTGGGACAACGACATCCGTGAAGACGCACGGCTTGCTGCCAGCCTGGGCATCGTGTACAGGGACTTCCGCGATACGCGCGACGCATCGATCTTCGTAGCAGAGGACGGCGCAACGATGTACGCCTTCGGCGCGGCGCCTCCGCCGCGGGGCCTGTGGGAGATCCGTACTCGCGTCGCTTCCCGCCTCGGCTCCAGGTCCAGGCTGGTGGCCAATCTGTATGGAGGTGAAGCTGAACCCAGCGGCTATGACATCTCGGAAGGTGATGGAACTCTCAACCGTGTTCTTAACCGGTTTGGTCTCACCGGCCGCCTGACCCATGGACCGGCCGCAATCAGTGCATTCGTCAAGATCAACGACTGGGGGCCGTACGACTACCATCGGGATTTCAACCTCACTTATCCGCTGCAACTCATGGGCGATCTTTCGTACTCCCTCGGCAGTCCGTCCTGGTTCGGAGAGCCGCAGACCCGCCTTGGGGTGCGCGGCAAGTGGCGGTCACTGGATCAGCATTCTCCGCGGTACAGCCCGACAGGAGGGGACCGGTTGCCCGGCCATCCTGATGGCAACGAATGGGAGATCCGTACTTACCTGCATCTATCCATGTAGACAGATACCGGTCAGTCCGGCACGCCATGGACACGCACCCAGTCCACGAGCATGGTCTGCGGAAACCGGGTGCTCGAGTCGGGCGGGCCGACGAAGTTGCCGCCAACAGCAACGTTCAGGAGGATGAAGAAGGGGCGGTCGAAGACCCAGCGAGTACCGGAAGGAAGATCGGAAGGGCTCCTGCGCTGGTACACCTGACCGTTCACAAGCCAGGAAATCGAATCCCGGTCCCACTCGATGGCGAAGGTGTTGAAGCCGGCGTCGAATCCGTTGCCCGGGATCGTGAAGCTGTCCGTGATGGCCCTTCCCCCCGAGTAGCCCGGACCGTGGAGACTGCCATGCACCACGTTTGGTTCCTGGCCGCGATACTCCATGATGTCGATCTCACCGCAGGAGGGCCAGCCAACCGCATCAAAGTTGTCTCCCATCATCCAGAAGGCGGGCCAGATGCCCTGTCCCGCAGGCAACCTGATTCTTGCTTCAAACCTCCCGCGGGCATGCGCGAAGAAACCCTGCGTCGTGATCCGGCCCGATGTATAAGCGGAACCCTGATAGGGCTCGGCTCTGGCCGTAATTGCGAGCTTCCCGTTTCCGTCAAGATACACGTTCTCCGGACGATCAGTGTCGTACTCAAGCTGGCCATTACCCCAGTCTGTGCCAATGTCGAATCTCCACTTCCGGGGATCGGGGGACTGCCCGAACGGTCCCTCGAACTCATCATGCCAGATCAGGGTCATCTCCCCGGGGCTGGTGCTCGATGAACTGCATCCGTTGCCGGCGATTACCGGCGCGATCGCCATACCCAGGGCGAAGAGCCCAAGTCGCAACGACGCGGGGAACGAAGCTTCCCTGGACTGCACCGGTCGCCCGGCCGGCTTGATGCGGGGACACATCAGACAGGCTGCTTTCCGGGGACCCTCGTTGAGTGGTTTCCAAGAATCAGCAGGCGGCCGTTGCTCAGCGCGTCCTTGAGCACCAGTGTCGACGCTCCCAGGGCGATTGATTGTGTACCGAGAGAACTGGTGATCAGCTCGGCAGCATTCACCTGACTGACCAGGGTTCTCTTCCGGACTGTCTCCCGGATCGGATCGAGCAGCAGTACACCAAGGGAGGCAAGCCCCCCCCCGAAGACCACCATGCCCGGGTTCATCAGGTTCAGCAGGCCGGCAACGGCAATTCCAAGGTGCTCTGCCGCCTGTGTGACAACCTGACGGGCGAGCAGGTCGCCCTCAAGGGCCGCCTTTTCGATGGCCTCAATGCTCAGGGCGTGGCCGCTTAGAACACTGTCGGAACCGACCTCGAGCAGTTCCGCGGTGCGCTCGATCAAGGCCTGTGTACCTACCAAAGTGGCGAGACAACCGCGGAGTCCGCAAACACACAGCTTGCCCTGGGGGGCAATCGCCAGGTGGCCGATCTCCCCGGCAACACCGGTTGAACCGCGGTAGATGTCGCCGTTGATGACGAATCCGCAACCGATTCCCGTCCCCAACTTGATGTAGGCCAGGTCTTCGCTGCGCCGACCAGGTCCCCACCAGTGTTCGGCCAGCGCACCGAGGTTGGCATCGTTATCCACCATCATCGGGGCGCCAAATCTGCGGGAGAGCCCCCCGAGGCCCAGCCGGCCTTCCCAGGCGGGAAGGACCACCTCGGACAGCCAGCCTTCGGGCATGGAGGGATCCACGGGAGAGGGAACGGCCATGCCAATGCCGACCAGGGTCCGCTTTCTGCCGGCCTCGGCCAATGAAAGGTCACACAACTCGCCGATCAGCCTGCGCGTCCCGGGCGGGTCGGTTCTAACCGGATGAGGATGGTTGTGCCAGCTCAGTACCCGCCCGCGGAGGTTTGTCAGGGCCACTGCAACATGGGTCGCACCCATCTCGACGCCAAGGATAACTGCCGCCTCATCCATGAACTCGAGGATCGTTGGGCGCCGGCCGCCGGTCGAATTGCCGATGCCCACTTCAGCAATGAGCCCCGTCGACAGCAGCTCAGCAACAACCTCTGACACGGTGGAACGCGACAGGCCCTCTTCCCGGACAATGTCGGCCCTTGATATTCGCTGTCGTTTCCAGACAAGGCTTAGAATGTCGTTCACCAGCGGTCGTGGGCGATTCGGCCCGCCGCGCCGGGTTCCCTTGTGCTTCGCCTGTTTGATGCGCAATCCATCCTCCAAAGCCGGTGCTCGCAGCCAGACTGCATTCTAGCGATGGAAGAGGACATTGTCCAAGAAGACGATCCTGGCATCGCTGGAAGATATGATGAGCTGAGCCAGGTTGGCACGGCTGTCCAGAGTGAACCGGGAGAGCGGAATGTCCAGCACGCACCACTGCCCGGCCGAGAAGGGTGGATCGGACGTTCCGCGGAATGTCAGCTCGCTTTCCCGGTCATCGCCCCCCCCGTAGGCACCGTCATCGCCGAAGTCGACAAGCTTTACACGGAACACGGTGCCCTCCGGAGCCCAGACATCAAGACGAAGGTGCGTCATGTCGGTTGCATCGATGAGCGAGGTAGTGAACTCTACTCCCGCGAAAATCAGACTCGTATAGAGCTTCGTCGCATTGCCTTCCACCGAGTAGTCCTCAACTGGGCCGCTCTGACTCCATTCAGCACGCCAGGTATCCACCGGTACTGCCTCGTACTCGTCACTGAACAGAGCTATCACGTCACCTGCCGGATAAGTGGGAGCGGGGGCGGCTTCGTCTGGCGGGGTGAGGACTTCCAGGGTGATCGAGCCGAAGACGTCAACGGTGTCAAGCCTGGCTGTGACAGTCGCGACGCCGGCGCCCACGACAGCAATAACCCCCCCCTCCGCAACAGCCACTGCCTCGTCGGAGCTTTGGTAGTCGAAGTAGCGGGGTGAGTGCCTGATCTCGATATCCTCGCCGTTAACATCGAAGGTCACCCGTGTTTCCTCAGGGGTCACCCGTGCGCCGGGGAAAGTCCTCACCATCCTGGACGTCATGACGGGACGCGGACTGGTGATGTTCTCCATGCGCGTGTAACGGATTTCGTCGAACCAGATGTTGAACCCCTGGTTGTTCTCGTGTCCTTCGGCGAAGTAGAACAGGCCGCGCTCCAGATTGAGCCGTGACGGATCTGGTATCGGTATTGTCACCAACGACCAATCGGTTGTGAGGGGAATAGCCACCCGTTGCGCTTCGTAGAGAGAGGTGCCGGTGTTGTCGTTTCCCAGACCGGCAACATCGAGTGTGGAGTTCACGCTGGATTTCGCATAGAAGACAAGCGCATCATAGTTCGTGAGGTCCCGGTAGTCGGAGCTGGTGAAGGCGCCACCGGCATAGCTTCCGTCTGCATCATCCGGCCCCGGGACAACAACCCTGAGAGAGGCCGATCCAACCCGCGCCTGGCTGTTATCGATGGATACCGCATCAAGCCTTGAACCGGCAAAGGCCTGATAGTCGACACCGGCACCGAAGTCGTCGTCGAACACCAGGGGATCATCGTTGCCGGGAGCCGGTGGAAGAGTGGAGAGATCCCGTTCGCTGCATGCGAGCGTGACCACCGCGGCGATCATGCTCACCATAACACCAAGCCTGAAAATCAATTGAGCCGTCGTGTGGGCAGAACGCATGGCAAGTCCTCCAATCTACTTTGTACGGAATCCGCTCAAAGTATTGACTCCCACTCCGGGTCTGTCAAGAGATCGTACTCCACCCCACTTTGTGGGCGCTAACCTCCGGCGGCACAAATGTTTCCCCTTGACCTGAGCAGCTTGTCGAGATACTTTGTTCGGAACGCGGACAAAGCGATACTATCAGATCGCCACCCCCGACGCCAACAGGCGAGGAAGTGAGCCAGCGAATGGGTGATTCTGCGCTGAAACACACAACGGCCCCGGAGGATCGGGTCAGGTTCACCCACCGGATCCTCTATGGAGCCGGCGCATTCGTGAACAACATCCTGGCAGCCGCAAGCGGCGGCATGATGATCGTTCTCAATCTCGGGCTGGGGCTGAACCCTGCGCTGGTCGGCCTGCTGGGCGCCCTGCCCCGTCTGACTGACGCGTTCACTGACCCGCTGATGGGATTCATCTCGGACAACACCCACTCCAGATGGGGAAGGCGCCGCCCCTACATCTTCATCGGAGCAATCGCCGCGGGTGTCATCTTCGCTCTGCTCTGGCAGCTTCCCCGCAATCAGAGCGATACGTTCTACTTCGTCTATTTTCTGATCGGCTCGATTCTCTTCTACATGGCCTACACCGTGTTTGCCACGCCCTGGGTTGCCCTGGGCTATGAGCTGACCCCCGACTACAATGAGCGAACCCGGCTGATGGGCACACAGAACTTCCTCGGACAGCTGGCCTACGTAATCTCGCCATGGTTCCTCTGGTTCGTGACCAACGAATCACTCTTTCCGGATCAGGTGACGGGTGCTGCGTGGCTGGCCATTCTGGTTGCAGCTCTGGCGATCGGAGTGGGAATCCTTCCGGCCATCGTGCTGCGCGAACGGATGAAGAAGATCGCCGAATCCAAACCAGGGATTGCACTGCCTGCGGACGGGAAGTCCGAAACGCCAGGTCTTCGGGGGATTTCCGGGTTCTTCCGCGGATTCGGCATGACCCTGTCATCAAGGCCCTTTCTCATGCTCTGCGTGGCCACATTCCTTGTCTTCAACGGTTTCATGCTCATCTCATCCTTCCAGTACTACGTCATCATCTATTACGTGTGCGGCGGCGATCAGGCGATGGGCGCCAGATACGCCGGATATGCCGGTACCGTTGGTGCGGTCTCCACATTCGCCGTGGTTGTCATCGCGACGTGGCTCGGCACCCGTCTGAGCAAGCGGCGCGCATTCTTCATCTCGACCGGACTGTCCATGGTCGGCTATGCCCTGAAGTGGGTGTGCTACAGCCCCACCTATCCGATACTGGTGATCCTTCCTGCGCCTCTGCTGGCCTTTGGGCTGGGCGGGCTCTTCACCCTGATGCCCTCCATGGTGGCGGACGTTGTCGATACGGACGAGCTGAAGACTCATCAGCGCCGCGAGGGGATGTTCGGATCGGTCTTCTGGTGGACAGTCAAGCTCGGTATGGCCGCCGCCCTGGCAGGAGGAGGGTATCTGCTCAATGCCACGGGGTTCGATGTGGCGCTGGGAGGCAGTCAGAGCAGCCGGACCATCCTGCTGATGAGGCTGTTTGACGCCGGCATCCCGATCGTTGCCTCTGCATTTGCGATCTGGGCTGTGGTGGCGTACCCGATCACTGAGAGGCGGGCAAATGAAGTAAGGGCGGAACTGGAACTCAGGCGGGGAAAGGCCAGCCTGCCCAGTGCTTCACAGGAGTCGGACAGATCCTGATCACCTTCCTCCCCCCGACAGCCGGAGATGGATTAAGCCCGCGGACTCTTCCGACCGCGGGCTCCATCCGTACACTGCTCAGGCCGTGGACCGGTCACTCGCCGTATCTGGCGATGATCTGTTCCTTGCCCTTGCCGAGAATGTCGTACTTCTTCCCCACCTTCGTAAAGGCCTCGATCGCCTTGTCGACGTGGGAGAAGTCGTGGGCGGCGGACATCTGGCAGCGGATGCGGGCAAGGCCCTTCCCGACAACCGGGTAGAAGAAGCCGATTACGAACACCCCCTCGTCATACATGTCGCGCGCGATGTCCTGGCTCAGCTTCGCATTGTACAGCATGATCGGGACGATGGGATGGTCGCCCGGCTTGATGTCGAACCCGGCGTCGGTCATCCCCTTGCGGAACCGCTTCGTGTTCGCCTCGACCTTGTCGCGCAGTTCGGTGGACTCGGTGATCATGTCGAAGACCTCGAGTGAGGCCTTCACGACAATCGACGAGACGGTGTTGCTGAAGAGATAAGGCCGGCTGCGCTGGCGGAGAAGCTCGATTATCTCTTTCCTGCCCGTTGTGAAGCCGCCGGATGCCCCGCCGAGCGCCTTGCCGAGCGTCCCCGTGATCATGTCGACCCTGCCCATCACATTGCAGTACTCGGTCGAGCCGCGGCCTGTCGTTCCCATGAACCCGGTGCAATGGCAGTCGTCAACCATTACAAGAGCGTCGTACTTGTCGGCGAGATCGCAGATCCTGTCCAGCTGCGCGACGGTGCCGTCCATGCTGAAGGCGCCGTCGGTCGCGATCACGCGGTACCGTGCGCCCGAAGCCTCCTTGAGCTTCGACTCGAGGTCGGCCATGTCGTTGTTCCCGTAAATGTATCGGGAGGCCTTGCACAGACGGATCCCGTCGATGATCGAGGCGTGATTCAGGGCGTCCGTGATAATCGCGTCGTACTTGCCGAAGAGAGGTTCGAAGAGGCCGCCGTTGGCGTCGAAACAGGCGCAGTAGAGGATCGTGTCGTCGGTGTGGAAGAACTCCGCGATCTTCCTCTCCAGCTGCATGTGGATGTCCTGGGTACCGCAGATGAAGCGGACGCTGCTCATTCCGTAACCGTGCGTATCCAGAGCCTCGCGAGCGGCCTTCAGGACCCTGGGATGGGAAGACAGGCCGAGATAGTTGTTCGCACAGAAGTTTATGACGTTCTTCTTCGGCGAACCAAGCGGGTACTCTACGGCGATGTCCGCCGCCTGGGGTGTGAGGATGTACCTCTCCTCTTTGTAAAGTCCGGCCTCGCGGATCGAGGCCAACTCCTTCTGAAGGTCCTGTTGCATCTTACCGTACATTGCCATTGCTCCAGTTCGGTTATCGGTTGTCGTCTATCTGCCGCCCCTGCGCTTCATAGCCTCTTCGTACTCCGCCTTCTCCGGGAAGAGCACGATCTTCGCACTGGTCCTGGGACGCTCCAGCATCTTCCCGAACCCCGCGGCGAAGTCGTCGAGCATCATGATGTCCGTGATGACCGGAGTCGGGTCAAACCGGCCGTTGGCCAGCAGGTTCCTGTTTCGGTACCAGGTGTCGAAGATCCTGCGGCCGTTGATCCCGTGGATCTGGCAGCCCTTGAAGACTATGCCGTTGTTGTACGGAATCGGGAGCGTGTTCTCCGAGGCCACGCCGAACGCCGTGACGCGGCCCGCCTTGCGTACGCAGGCGAAGCAGTCGTCAACGGAGTCCTGCGATCCGACCATCTCCAGCGCTATGTCGACGCCGTTGCCGCCGGTGTTGTCCAGGACGCACTCCAGGCGCTCCTTCGCGGTGGTCCTGTTCGTGTACATCTGCACATCGGCGCCGAGTTTCTTCGCGATCGCCATGTTCACGTCGTACTTGCCGAAGTGGATGATCTTCGCCAATCCGACCGCGCGCGCGATTCCGACGGCGAAGAGGCTGATCGGCCCGTCGCCGGTAATCAGCATCGTCTTGCCGGCCACATCGGAATCTTCGCCCAGCACGGCGTAGGTCGCGTTGCCCAGCGGTTCCTGCACGGTGGCGATCTCGGGCGGGATTGCCGGATCGTTCGGCCAGCAGATGCTCTCGGGCAGGGCAAAGTACTCGGCGAAACAGCCGTCGTAATCCACGCCCAGGATCTTCATGCGGTTGCCGACGTGCGCCTGGCCCAGCATGCTGGTCAGATCACCGGGATGGTATATGTGTGTCTCGGCGGAGATGTAGTCGCCCACCTTGATCCGCTTGCAGTGCGGGCCAACCTCCACCACTTCGCCCGCGACCTCGTGGCCGAGAGTCTGCGGAAGCGCCTTTGCCCCGATGCGGCCGTCGGCCCACGGATCCCACTTGTAGATATGCACATCAGTGCCGCAGATGCTGGTTGCGCGGACCCTGACGATGAGCCAGTCAGGCTCCGGTCGAGGCATCGGCTTCTCCTGCAGTTCGGCACCCAGTTCAGGTCGTGTCTTGACGACCGCCTTCATCTTCTCCATGCGAAATCTCCTGTATGAAAAGCCCGGCCGGGCATGCGGGTTGGCGACCAGGCGCGAGTATGGCGCAACTCCGAAACCGCTGCCAAGGACTTTCGGGACGGGTGCCGGGGAAGCCGGTGTCCCGTTCTCAGGCTCCGATCATCGGGCACGATCCAGGCGTGTCTGATCGAGATCTCCGAGGGGATTGCGCACGTTCCCGGTGAAATCCCTGACCCTCGGCGACAGGAGGTCCAACCGCCCGCGCGCGATCAGGAGTGTCGCCGGCCTGTCGCACCGCACCTGCGCTTCGATCCATCGGCTCCAGCGGGCAAGCTCGCCGGCATCCCCGGCGCCGCGTTGGCCCGCAATCAGCGAATCCAGCCTGGCGCTGCTGTAGCCTCCGCGGTTCCAGATCCCCCGAGGTCCCCAGAGATCCGCAAGGTCGGGATTCGGAGGCACCCGGAACCCTGCGAGGACCGCCTGGAACTCGCCGCGCCTGAAACGGGCCCAGAACTCGCCGCTCTCCAACGGAACGGGAATCACGCTGACCCCGACCTTGTAGAGATCAGCCTCGAGCATTGACGCAAGGTGCTCCCGCAGCTCGTACCCACGTTCGTAAAGGACCTCCATCCTCAGCGGGATCCCGTCCCGGCTTCGCCGCCCCCCGGCCCCAGGTTCGCTGGACCATCCACGACGTTCCAGCAGGGCGGCAGCAGCGTCAGGATCGTGTCTGGACAGAGGACCAAGGGCAAGCAGCGAATCGCGGAGTGAAGGATCCGCATCCACAGGCCCGGCGGGCTCGAGGATTCCTTCGGCAGGTCCGCCGAATGCTGCTCCGCGCCAGGTCAGGAGCCCTTCAACCATGGCTCCCCTGTCCACCGCAAGACACGCAGCCTCCCTGACCTCCGGAGAAGCTTCCGGAAGGCCCAGATTCCAGAGCAGCATCTCAACGGAGGCATGGCCCGCCTTGTGCGCCCTGACGGAGGTGAGACCCTCCAGCAGGAGGTGAAGGCGGTGAACCGGCACGTCCAGGACTATGTCGGCCCTGCCCGCTGACACGCGAAGGACACGGGTATCCAGTCCCGGACAGGTCTCAACGATCACGCGCTCGGGAGCAGGGCCTTTGGCGGCGAACCTGGGGTTTCCCGTGAGCACGAGCGGCATCCCGGGCAGCCACTCCTGCAGGCGGTAAGGGCCGCCGGAGAGCGGGTTCCTGGCGATCGGGCTCCCCTCGAGCAGCGTCCGGTCCACGCGCCCCAGTCTGTGAGCCGGAAGGACAGGCCAGGTTGCGGCATCCAGCCCCTTCCACCACGGGAACCCGGTCCGGAAGGTCATGCGCACCGTGCTGTCGTTGACCGCCGCCACGCGGATGAGCCCTGGATCCTCCAGCGAATCCGCAGGGGCCGACTGCGGCATCCATCCCATTGCGGCATAGGCTTCGTAGGAGCGGACCACGTCGGCGACGCTGATCCGGACGGAGTCCTCCCACAGCCTGTCGCGGTTCAGCGTGCAGATCAGTGCGTCTCCATCCCACTTCCACGACCTGGCCAGGTCCCCGTCGTAGTCGACTGACACGGAGGGACCCTTCGGGCCCCGGAGCAGGGACGGATAGAGCTGCCTCCAGAAGTCGACCTGCCCTCTGCGCTTGCCGGTCAGTGGGTTCATTCCGGCGGGTTCCGCCGCCACGAGGATGCCTATCGCCTTTGCGTCAGGCACATCAGAGCCGGTCTCAACGGGAACCCGATCTTCCGGAACACCGTTCTCCCGGCTGCACCCGTACATCAGGGCACCGGATGCACTCAGAGCGAGGCACCAGAGGCAGACTAGGTTTCGGATCGCCTTCATTACCGCCCCGCCGCGATGGCAATACAGATCGTCATGATCGCGCAGGGTAACATACCGGCCGGAAATCGTGATACCGTCGCACTCCTGCCGGGAAGGACCCGGCGGCGGGATTCTATGAGGACGGCCGGCAAGACGACATGGCACGAACCGATCCAAGGACTCTTCACCTTCGCGCCCAGTTCCTGCTTCAGCTCGGCAGGGACCTGGAGAGGGTCTCGCTGCGCCAGGACACATCCAGGGTGGTCCGGTTCTCGATGCGGAAGCTCGGTGAGATCCTCGAGGCCGACCTGGCGGTGCAGATCGACATCCGCCGTCCGGACGGCGGCTTCGAGGCTCCCTACCTCCTGGCCCTGACTCCCGCTGGGAAGGAGGCTCTGCGCAGGGACGGTGGAAACGGGGCAGGCCGGCACCCCTCTCCCCTGGAAGGGGCCCGATTCCACGCGATCTGCAGGGACTTCATCCAGCGCTCCGTGGATCCGCAGGATCGCCGCACGATTCTCCTTCGAGTCCGGTCGGAGGACCGGGATCTGTCGCTGCTTGGCTTCTGCAGGATGGGCGGTCAGTTCTCCAGGGAGGAGATACGCCTCGGCCTGGAGGCAACGGAGATCCTCTCCGAGAACCTGCGCCACCGCATGCGCGAACGGGCGCAGGAGCTGAACAAGCGGATCCTCGCCAAGGTGCTGCGGGAGATGCGGCCCCAGGATGTGCTCTACCAGATCCTGCACGGGCTCAAGCGTCTCTTCCAGTACGACCACGGGGGGACCGTGCTTCTGCTGGACCCGAGGGAGATGGAGCTGGTCGTTCAGGCCGAGATCATCGCGTGGGAGAAGGCCAAGTCCGACCGCATCGGGCGGCGCATACCCTTCAGCCCCGCGGTCAGGGAGTGGATGGAGCAGACCGCACACCCCGTCATGCTCCTCGCGGGGTGGATCGAAGGGGGGCTCCCGCTGCCGCCGGAACTGGAGGAGCCGCTCCTTAGCCCCCTTCCGGCCGCACCCGCCTCGAGGGGGGCGATCCTGGCGGTCCTCAGGCACAGGTCGCACCTGCTGGGCATTCTCGTCATACGGAGCCGCAGCGCGGCCGCTTTCACACCCTCGGACCTTCGCGTCCTTGACGAGATGCTCCCGCTGGCCTCTGTGACCGTGTTCAACTCGGAGTTGTACAAGACCCAGCAGGACATCCTCGCCACGGTGGAGCGCAAGGCGGCCCTTGCCGACCTCGCCCGCGCCATCTCACACGACCTGAACAACGCCTTCGGGGTGATGATGCCCCTCCTGCAGGCACTGAAGCGCGATGCGGCGCAGGGTGAAGTGGGGCCGGAAAAGCTGAGCCGCGACCTCGAGGTCATCGAGCACTACGCCTCCTACAGCGCGAGAATCTTCCAGGGCCTCCTCTCTGTTGCGCGAGGCTCGGTGGAGCCGGCTTCGTGGTGCGACCTGAACAGCGTGCTGGAGGCGATCCTCGGCATCATCGGCCCGGCAATCGAAGCGAAGGGGATCCGGATCGAGCGCGAGTATGACCCCGGCCTGCCCACGGTCTTCGTGCGCCGCAGCGAGATGGAGCAGTTGTTCCTCAACCTTGTGTACAACGCCCGCGACGCGATGCGCGGCGGGGGCGTCCTGGCGGTCAGGACGATGCGAGTCGGCGACCAGGGAGTGCGGCAGGGGGAATGGGTGCGCGAGGGAATCCGCGCCGAGGTCCAGGACACAGGCCAGGGTATACCGGAGGAGATCCGCGCGAGGATTTTCGAGCCGTTCTTCACCACGAAGGAGACCGGTTCGGGACTCGGCCTCGACATCTGCCGCTCCATCGTCTGGGACTATGACGGGCGTCTCGAGCTCGAATCGGTCCAGGGCCATGGCACTACGGCAGTCGTCTGGCTGCCCCGCCTGGCCGACCGCCTGCGGTCCGAGGCTGAGACCGTGACGCCTGACCACGAGCTTCCCGGCGCCCGGCCGCCCGAGGTTCCGCCAGCCGGGGATGATGGCGGCCAGGGAGGCCACGCATGACCGATGGCAGACCGGCGGATCCCGCCCCCAGGCCCGCATCCGCAGAACATGGTGTACGGAAGCGGCCCGGGCGCCTGAGCATCGCAGCGCCCACGCCGGGCCCGGGTGAGAGGCGCCGTGTCCTTGTTGTCGACGACGAGCCCGGGATCCGCTACATGGCCTCCAGGGTCCTCGGCCGCAGCTACGACGTGCGCGATGCCGCCAGCGGGGAGGAGGCCCTGGCCCTGCTGGAGACAGAGCCGTTCCACTTCGCCCTGGTAGATGTGCGGCTGCCGGGCCTCTCCGGGCTGGACCTTCTCTCAGCCATGAAGCTCTGCTGCCCTTCCATAGACGTGATAGTGATGACCGGCAGCACAGCGGACATCGACGAGAAGATGGAGGATGCGATCCGGAGGCGGGCCTTCTTCTTCCTGCGCAAGCCGTTTCCAATGACCGTGCTTGAGACCCTGGCCGAGAGGGTTGCCGAGACCCAGGAACTCGAGGAAAGGCTGGTGCAGTACGCCTGGAAGCTGGAGCAGGACCTCGAAAGCGCGAGGGTCTTCCAGCGCCGCCTCCTGCCGCCACGTTCGTGGACGGGCGAGCGGATCAGCATTGCCTCGGTGTACAACCCGTTCGAGAAGATGGGCGGTGACTTCTTCGATTACTGGACCCTCGCTGACGGCGGGACCGGAATCCTGGTGGCGGACGTCATGGGGCACGGCCCATCCACCGCCATGATCACCGGGGTCGTTAAGAGCCAGATCCGCAGTCTTTCGGCGGAGATCGCAGACCCGGGCGGGGTGCTGAGGGCACTCGACGAGGAGCTCTCACGTATCGCGCTCACCCAGTTCCTCACCGCCTTCCTTATCTTCGACCGGCCGTCGCAGGGGATGGTCTTCTACGCCGGTGCGGGGCACCCGGCTGCACTGGCCCAGTATGCGGCCGACAGGTCGGACATGCGCGATCCGGAGAGCCGGCCTGAATCCGGCGCAGTACCGGATGCTGTGGGCGCCGGCGGCGATCACGGGGCGTTCGGGTTCAGGGTTCTTGAGTCCACCGGGATCCCGATCAACACAGGCCTGCCGGTGACAGAGAGGGAGACTCTGGCCATCCCCCGCGAACCAGGTCTCAGGCTGCTCCTGTACACCGATGGTTATACAGACATTCGGGACCGGGAAGACCGCGGGTTTGATGAGGAGCTTGCCTGTTCACGGGCCGGCGCCACACAGTTCAGGCTGGCAGCTGCACGCGCGCTGGCGGAGATATCCCCGGAAGCGGGGCTGAGCTCGCTGGAGGCGTCCTGGGCGAGGTTTCAGCAGGGGGCCGAACTCGAGGACGACCGCGCGGCTGTTCTCTGCTGGCTGCACTGAGGCCCTGCGCCCTCATCGCGCGTCAGCGATCGAAGCCGGTCCTCAGCCCTGACTGTCAGCTACGCTCTGCCGCAACATCCGTCCCAGTCGTTCCTGCGCAATCTTCACGGCCAGCGGCGAGGTGTCACAGGCGATCCAGCGGCGACCCAGCATCTCCGCCGCCACAGCCGTAGTCCCGCTTCCGCAGCAGAAGTCGGCGACCAGGTCCCCAGGGTTCGTGGCGACGGACAGGATCCTCTCCAGCAGGGCGAGCGGCTTCTGCGTCGGATAGCCGGTCCGCTCCCTGGAGTCCTGCGTCAGCCAGGGGATCTCCCACACGTCGTCCAGGTACTTGAACCGGTACCAGCCCCCGTCGTCGCGAAACTCCTCGACCCCCTTGCGGTTCATCCTGTGCGCCAGGTACTTCTTCTGCTTCATGCGGTGGAAGGTGTGCCCGGGGCCGTTGCGGTAGTAGAGGATCGTGTCGTGCTTCCGGGCGAAGCAGGCACGCGGAACCCCGCCGGTCGTGTAGTGCCAGATGATCTCGTTCAGGAAATGCTCTTCGCCGAATAGCCCGTCGAGGAGGATCCTCGCCCTGTGCGCCGTCCGGTAATCGAGGTGCAGGAAGAGCGCGCCGCCGAGCCTGAGGACCCTTGGCATCTCGGCGAGGAGGGACTCCAGCCAGTCTGCGCCGCCTTCGACACGGCGCGGGTCGTCGAATGCCGCCTCCCCTTCCAGGCCGTGCCGTCCCGAGCGTCCCCGCAGGCCGATCCTTGCCCTGCCGGTGCCGAAAGGGGGATCGATGTAGACGAGATCCAGGGTGCCGGCGGTAAGCGAGCGGGCCAGCGAGAGGCCGTCCTGATGGAGGATCCGGGCTGTCAGCGCTCCAGCTCCGCGTTCCAGTAGGTGTGGCTGATGAACTGCTCCCAGGAGGTACGCATCGTGCCCAGCGGGATGGTGATGCACGGAGTCCATGCCGGCTCCTTCGGCGCCTTGATCAGGCGAAGCCCCGCCTCCTCCACAGTCCGGCTCCCCTTCCTGCGGTTGCATCTCAGGCAGGAGACGACGCAGTTGGCCCAGGAGGAGAGGCCGCCCCTGCTGCGGGGAATCAGGTGGTCGAGGGAGAGTTCGTCCAACGGCGGCCGGGACCCGCAGTACTGGCAGGTGAACGCGTCCCTTCGGTAGATATTGCGTCGCGAGAAGGTGACGCGGTGGCGCGGGATCCTGTCGTACTGCGTGAGGAGCACCACTTCCGGCACCTTGATCCGCAGGCTGACCGTGCGGATGCAGGGCTCCTCCTCGGCGACGCGAAGGCTGGCCCACGAGTCGAAGTCGTGAATCGTGTAGTCCTCGGGGTGGACTGCACGGGCAGCCTCGCGATAGAGGAGGCAGATCGCGATCCGCACTGAGACAGTGCCGATCGGGAACCAGTTGCGGTTCAGCACCAATGTCTGCTCACTCAGCATACCGGCCTGCCAGACTTCCAGGGGTCCTGCCGTGGCGTTGTTACCGGGCGCGGCAGCGCAGGGTGCGCTAATCGCGCATCAGCGCATACTCTAGCACCTGGCGAGGCGGGTGACAATGGCTTAGGGCAGGCCAAGGTGTCCCGCCCACAAACCGCCGCTGCTGTCTCAAGCGCCGTGCATTCGGTCAGAGTCTGCGATACTGACCAGATGACATCGGGGGCCTCAGGGCCTGCGAGGTTGTGTACGGTGATCATCCCAAGTGGACCCGTCCCTTGACATTGCATACAGCATAGCGTAAACTCTCCGGGTCAGGTTGACTGTGACGAAAGGAAGGGGAGGGTGCCAACACCCTGTTCGCATAAGGACTTGTCCTGCCTGCTCCGGACACCGGCGTCTGATTGCGTCGTGCGCGCACGCTTCTGTGTGTTGCACGTGCGACAGTTGTCGCTTGTCTGAACACTCTTCTCTCAGTTCGTCTCAGTCAGTTCAGTTGCGGACTCGCACGAAGGGGCTGTGCCTGTGTTGCCACGCATCAGTCGGCCCTGCGCGTAGGTTCCGGTAACTGATCACACCTCGGGGACTCCTCGGCATGGTGCGCACAGCGCATCCGTCTGAGGCATTCGTAACAGTGATGAACCACAGGAGGTTGGGATGAGACGCGTTTCACACGCATCGGACAGGATTTCACGAAACCATCACACCGGGACTGGCGGCACACCGCTGCGCGCGCTTGCGTGCTGCGCAATGGCGCTTGTTCTGGGGATGATGCTGGTCGCGGCGCCCTCGGCACTGCTTGCCTCGCCGGAAGCCGGCAACGGTGGACGTTCCAGCCTGACCGGCGATCCCGCGGCGGATGGCTGGCACTTGATCGGAAACTCCCTGGAGAACAGCGTCTACATTCGCGGGGCTGAGAACATCGGCTTCGAGATGTACACCACGCTGTTCACCGTCACCGACCCGGCCGAGTACGACATCTCCACACACGATGACTCGATCTACGAGGACTACTACGAGACGGGTCACTGGACCAAGGCCGACGCCCGCGCCTGGGAG
>CAZWSC010000109.1:0-3255 GCA_964636385.1 uncultured bacterium | reverse complement strand
GTTGCGCGCGGGTACATCGTCGCGCGTCTGTTTCCCAGCATGTCGACGTAGGCGAGATAGGCGTCGATGTTCCTCTGCGCGATCTTCAGGTAGTCGGTCCCCTCCTGGCGCGCCCGCTCGATGACCTTGTCGTCCACGTCGGTGAAGTTGTTCAGGTAGGTCACGTCGTACCCGAAGTAGCGGAACACGCGTGTCAGCATGTCTCCCACCACCGAAGCGCGCATGTGACCCACGTGCGGCCTGTCCTGCACGGTCATGCCGCAGATGTACATGCCGACCCTGCCCTCGTTCACCGGAACGAACTCGAACTTGTCATCCCTCAGCGCGTCATGGATCCTGAAGCTCATCCTCGCACTCCCCCCGGCTGACCCTCGGATTCCCGACGACGGGACAGCGCCCGCCGGCACAGGATCTCGGCCAGTTCGTCGAACTCTATGCCGACCGCCCTGGCCGCCATCGGGACCAGGCTCATCGACGTCATCCCCGGCACGGTGTTCACTTCCAGGAACGCGGCCCGGCCGCTGTGATCCATCCGGAAGTCGACCCGGCCAAGGTCCCTGCACCCCGTGGTCCTGAACGCCCTCTCCGCCCACTGCTGCAGACGGTTGGCCGAATCAGCGGGCAGATCAGCAGGCACGATGTACTCCGTTTCCCCCTTCGTGTACTTCCGCCGGTAGTCGTAGAAGGCCGTCTTCGGCACGATCTCTACCACAGGCAGCACATGATCGCCCAGGAAGCCCACCGTCAGTTCCCGGCCGTCGACATACTCCTCCAGCATCACGCCCCGGTGCGGATCCCGCAGGCCGGCCGTCGCCTCCCACGCCACATCCCATCCGTCCGGCCCCGCGACAATCGTCACGCCCAGGGAGGATCCCGCATCAATCGGCTTCACCACGACCGGGTATCCGCCCAGGGACTCGACGACCTCCTCACGGGGTGGGACACACCCCTGGGATCCCGGGTTCCAGAGGGCGTCCCGGGGCACAGGTATTCCCTCGGCAGCGGCGACCCTCTTGGCCAGAATCTTGTCCATTGTAACCGAAGATGCCGAAGGCCCGGAGCCTGTGTATGCGATCCCCATGAGTTCCAGGACAGACTGCAGCCTGCCATCCTCGCCGCACCCGCCATGCAGCAGAACCGCTGCCAGGTCCAACTCCGCAGGATCGAGCCGCTGGAGTGACTCGAGGATGAGGCGGGGATCCGGTGTAAGGGCAGCGTATGCGGGGATCAGCCCGGCAGGGTCGGAACCGGCGCCCAGAAGATCGGAACGGCCGGTGGCGATGTCCAGCAGACGCACGGTGTGACCCAGCCGAAGGAGGGCAGCCGCGATGGCGGTTCCCGAGTCCAGGGAAACCTGGCGCTCGCCGCTCTCCCCCCCGAGCAGCACGCAGATGTTGTACTGATCCGAAGATTGCATTCAGCTAGCCCGGGTTGTTCGTGATCTTTCTACTGCGACACCGGGTCATGGCGATGCGGACTCGTCCCGGCATCAGGCCCAGGACTTCACAGCGGAGGCCCGTATCCCTGCCCAACTACAGGATGCCGAGTATAGCCACTGCAGGGGAGGAGACCAAGCGCCGCGATGCGAAGGAGCCAAGGATCTCCGCTCTGGCCGTGCGGTTGTGGACTGTCCGGCATCGACACCGATTCCGATTCCGAGACCGACCCCGATCGCGACGCCGATTCCGACACCGACCCCGATCATCCGCATCGGCAGTCAGCTACTCGCGGACGGGATCGGTACGCCACGCATCGATCGCCTTTGCGGCGATCGCTTCCGGGACCGGCAGAGCATCCTCCCGGGGCCGCTCTCCCACGGCAGGACCACGCCACCTGGCGAGGACCAGGGTGATGTCGTCCGTCTGCCCCTGGCGTCCGGAGAAGGAGCTGACCTCGTCCAGGATGATACCCATGATATCCCTGCAGGAGTGCTCACGGTGCCGGCACAGGAGGGAGTGGAACCTCTCCTCACCCCACATGTCATCCTCCTCATCGGCCGCCTCGGTCACACCGTCGGTGTAGAGGACAAGCAGATCCAGAGGATCCAGACGGACCTCTGCCTGCCTGTACCGGCTGTTGCCGAAGAGCCCGAGGACCAGCCCTCCCTCGCGCAGCTGGTGTGTGTCCGAGTCGGTCTTGATCAGAAGGGGAGGATTGTGCCCCGCATTCGAGTAGAGCAGACGGCCCGTCAAGGGATCCAGCACGCCGAGGAAGGCTGTGACGAAGCGGCCGGGTTCCACGCTGTTGTAGAGGAAGGTGTTCAGCCTGGCCAGCGTCGCTGCGGGACCGTCGCGGTCCAGGTCGAGGCTCAGCAGTGATGCCCGGAAGCTGGACATCAGGAGAGCGGCGGGCACTCCCTTTCCCGACACGTCAGCCACCATCAGCCCGACCCGGTTCCCGCTCAGCTGGAGGAAGTCGAAGTAGTCGCCGCCGACCTGGCGCGCCGGGACCGACAGCCCTGCCAGCTCGGTCCGCGGCACAACCGGGGCCTCGCGCGGCAGCAGGCGGTCCTGGATCTGCCTTGCCAGGTCCAGCTCGCTCTCCAGGCGCTCCTTCTCGATCTCGAGATCCCTCGCCTTGTCCAGGTCGACCGCCATCTCGTTGAACGAGGCCGCGACATCCCAGAGGTCGTCATTCCCCTCGACGGGGATCCTGTAGAGGAGATTCCCGCTGCGCAGACGGGCCGTCCCCAGTCTGAGTGCGTTCAGGGCGCGCAGAATGCTGCGCCCCATGTTGAGCACCACCCCGAAGGTGAGCAGAACCAGAAGGAGGAAGAGTATCCCCACTCCGGCCAGGTAGAGCAGGGGCAGGAGATTGTACGAGTCCGCACGCAGGTCGCGGGTCAGCCCCTGCAGCGCCGACAGGAAGCTGACGCGGACGCGCAGGAGCAGGTGGCACTCCTTCCACTCCGTGCCGGTCCAGAGCATCGCCGGGATCAGCTCGGCGACGGCGGAGGCCTCGAGCGCCGGAGCGAAGGTTCTCTCCACAGAACCGGAGGAGTCGATGGCTGTGTGATCGAGGGCGATGCGCCCCCCGGTGGGATGGACGGCGAACGCGGTCTCCAGGTAGATCTGTGCATCCAGCATCTGCTGGTACCTCGACGACAGAACCGACGAGACGGGAACCAGCGCCGCTGCGGCAACCCTGCCGTCATGATCGCCGGGCAGCACCCGCGCTGCGCCAAGGTAGGCATTGCCGGCAACAAGGAGTATGCCGTGGCCGGGCATGGGGCTGTCCCAGGCGATCACGGCCTCC
>CAZWSC010000108.1:0-31201 GCA_964636385.1 uncultured bacterium | reverse complement strand
TCCTGCTGATGTCACCACCATAGCACTTCGCGGTGACATCCTTGCGCATCGCGCTGACCGTGGAGCGGGCGATTATCCTGCTTCCTATGGCGGCCTGGATGGCGACGACGAACATCTGCCGGGGGATCAGGTTCTTCAGCCGGTCAACCAGGTCCCGACCGCGCTCGTACGCCTTCTCACGGTGGACGATCAGGGAGAGCGCGTCCACAGACTCTCCGTTCAGCATCACGTTGAGCTTGACCAGGTCCGACTCCATGTGATCAAAGAACTCATGGTCGAAGGTGGCGTATCCACGGCTGCCCGACTTCAGGCGATCATAGAAGTCGTAGATGATCTCGGAAAGGGGCATCAGGTACGTCAGCAGGGTCCTGCCCGCATCCAGGTACTCCATACCCTGGAAGTCCCCACGCCTCTCCTGAACCAGCTTCATCACGTTGCCGACGTAGTCGGGCGGTGTCATGATCCGCGCCTCGATGAAAGGCTCCGCCATCAGGGCGATGTGGGCAGGATCGGGCAGTTCAGCGGGGCTGTCGACCCGCAGCATCCCGCCGTCCTCCATGGTGACATTGAGCTGGACATTCGGAATCGTGGCGATGATGTCGAGCCCGTATTCGCGCTTCAGCCGCTCCTGCACGATCTCGATGTGCAGGGGACCAAGGAATCCGCAGCGGAAGCCGAAGCCCAGAGCGGCCGATGTCTCGGGCTCGAAAGTGAGGGCCGCGTCGTTCAATGCCAGTTTCGCCAGGGCTTCCTTCAGGTCGACGTAATTTTCGGTATCCACCGGGAAGAGACCGCTGAAGACCATCGGCTTGAGGGGCTTGAACCCCGCCAGGGGTTCGCTGGTCTCCGACTCCGCATCGGCCACGGTGTCCCCCACCTTGGCATCGGATACCTGCTTCATCCCACCCAGGATGTAACCGACGTCCCCGGCCTGCAAAGCTTCGACGGGAACCATCATCAGGCGGAAGAGGCCGACTTCGTCTACCTCGTAGACCCGCCCGGTCGAGAGCATCCTGATCCGCCCGCCTTTTCGCACCGTCCCTTCCACCACTCGGACATACGCCACCACCCCGCGGAACTGGTTGAAGACCGAATCGAAGATCAGCGCCCTGAGCGGAAGAGCGGGGTCCCCCGGGGGCGGCGGCACCCTCTCCACGACCGCTTCCAGAATCTCCTCCACTCCCTTGCCGTTACGGGCGGAGGCAAGGAGGATTTCCTCATCAGCGGACCCGATGAGGTCGCGGATCTGTTCACGGACCTCCTCAACCCTTGCCGCCGGCATGTCGATCTTGTTGATCACAGGGATGATTGTCAGGCCTGCCTCGAGCGCCATGTGAAGGTTCGACACTGTCTGGGCTTCAACCCCCTGGCTGGCGTCGACGAGAAGAAGCGCCCCCTCGCAGGCCCTCAGAGAGCGCGAGACCTCGTAGGAGAAGTCCACGTGGCCCGGAGTGTCGATGAGGTGGAACCGGTAGCTCCTCCCTGCGGCCGAGGTGTAGTCCATGGCGACCGCGTGGGACTTGATCGTGATTCCGCGCTCACGCTCGAGGTCCATGTTGTCGAGAACCTGTTCCTTCATCGCCTTCTCGGGGATCGTCCTGCAGACCTCGAGAAAGCGGTCGGCCAGCGTGGATTTCCCGTGATCGATGTGAGCAATGATGCAGAAGTTGCGTACGTTGTTCCTGCTCATCTATGGCCGCCGTCTCCGATACGATTTTCCCGCGCCCGGCCAGGACCGGCCGGATCAGTGCGTGCTGTTAGAAACACCTGCGGATCCCCACGCGGAAACCGACCTCCCGACCGTCTGCTCCGCCGTGCCCGCGGTCCTGGGGTTCGAACTCAACCTCGAAGTCCCTGCCCAGATGGGCATCCACATAGGCATCCCCCATGCTGAGGACAACCGAGAAGATGGCCCACCACACCGAATCCCTGCGGCGATCCCCGGCGTAATCCGCCTGCCTGTAAAGATCCGACCTCGTGAACGAATCCTCCAGGTGTTCCCCGGCCTGTCTCCTGAAGTCCCGCTCCCTGCGTCCGTAATGCACAGCGCGCCAGACGAAGTATGTCTCCACGGCGGCAACCAGGAGTGCCTTCCATGACCGGCCATTGGCCAGCTGTCCCCAGCCAGGGACCACGATCGAGCGCATCATGATGTATTTCGGCTCCTGGTGCCAGGGTTGTGCATGCCGGTATGCAGCGGGAGCCGATGCCTCGCCTGCCTCCGTGACGTCAGAATCGCGGGGGGCGACCCCGGACTCCATCTCCACCCCGATGGAGGCGACTGCCGGGCCCGCCCAGTCAGCACCTTCGGAACCCTCACCAGCGGTTGCATGGACGCCGGCCACCACCAGGATGACTGCCGCCAGGAGACCGGGCAAACCATGGTGGGAGTTGGCGGGAACGTGTGGGAATCGAACCCACCCCGGACACTCGAGTGCCCGACAAAGGATTTGAAGTCCTCGGAGCCCACCAGAACTCATGCGTTCCCGACCGTGTAACCAGTTCCAGAACGGGAGGCTAGCGCCGGCTGAACAGAGTGTCAACCGGACCCTTGCAAAGCTCCGGTCAGGAAGGGCGAACGGCAACTACCTCGACCTCGATCCGCCCGCCCTTCGGAAGGGCCGAGACCTGGAATGCCGAGCGTGCAGGAAATGGCTCGGTGAAGGCCCCTGCGTAAACCTGGTTCACCGGTGCGAAGTCCGCCATGTCAGTGAGGAAGACTGTGACCTTGATCACATCCTTGAGAGCACAGCCGGCCGAGCCAAGCACGGCCTCAATGTTCTTCAGGATCTGCCGGAACTCCTCGACTGTTCCCCCGGAGACCATCTCACCGCTTGCGGGATCCAGCCCCAGTTGTCCCGAGCAGAAGAGAAGCCTGGTTGACGGGTCCCATACGGACTGCGAGTACGGTCCGACGGCAGCAGGGGCCTTGTCGGTTTGATATGGCACGAATGAGCTCAAGCTCGCACCTCCTTCCGGTCACTCCACCGTGACGCTCTTGGCCAGATTGCGGGGCTGATCCACATCGCAGCCCCGGGCAACCGCGATATGGTAAGCCAACAGCTGCAGCGGAACCACAGAAAGGAGCGGGATGAGAGGATCCGGCGCGGCCGGGATCCGGATGACGTGATCGGCCCTCTGGACGACCGACTCATCCTCCTCCGTGGCAATCGCAATGATCCGTCCCCGCCTGGCTCGGACCTCGGCCATGTTGCTCAGCACCTTCTCGTGAGCGTTGTCCCGCGTACAGAGGAAGACCACCGGCATGTGCTCGTCGATCAGGGCTATCGGTCCGTGCTTCATCTCGGCCGCGGGGTATCCCTCCGCATGTATGTACGAGATTTCCTTCAGCTTGAGTGCGCCTTCAAGGGCCACCGGAAAGTTGTATCCCCGCCCGAGGTAGAGGAAGTTGTTGTGATCGGAGTAGATCCCGGCAATCTCCCTGATGACCTGTGAGGTGGCAAGGATCTCAGCCATCTTGAGAGGGGTGTCCCTGAGGCCCTGGATCATGCGGCGGGCAGGTTCTTCGGGCATCCCCCGCATCCTTCCGATGTGCAGGGTCAGGAGGGCAAGCACAGCCACCTGGCTCGTGAACGCCTTCGTCGAGGCGACCCCGATCTCAGGGCCCGCGTGTATGTACACTCCCCCGTCCGACTCCCTTGCGATCGAAGAGCCGACGACATTGCATATGCCCATGACCCGGGATCCCCGGTTCCTGGCCTCACGCAGTGCCGCCAGAGTGTCCGCCGTCTCTCCCGACTGGCTGATCGCGATTACCAGGGTGCGGTCATTCAGCACCGGGTGGCGATAGCGGAACTCGGAGGCATACTCCACCTCCACCGGGATCCGTGCGAACTCCTCGAGCATGTACTCACCGATGCAGGCGGCGTGCCAGGACGTGCCGCAGGCGGTGAGGACAATCCGGTCGAAGCGGCCCAGCTCCTCCGCTGTCATGTTGAGCCCGCCCAGCTTGGCCCTTGCCTCGTCGTCGAGCAGGCGGCCGTTGATCGCGTTGTGGATGCACCGGGGCTGCTCGAAGATCTCCTTGAGCATGAAGTGCGCAAAGCCGCCCTTCTCGATCTGGGAGAGTTCCCACGTAATCTCCTCAACCTTGAGGTCGACGGGAATCTCGTTCAGAGTCTGGGTCCTGTGGCCGTGGGGAGTGAGCACTGCCATCTCGTCATCGCCCAGGAAGATTACCTGCCTCGTGAAGGAAAGGATGGCCGAGGCATCCGAGGCCACGAAGAACTCCCCTTCTCCGATGCCGATGATCAAAGGGCTGCCCCGGCGGGCGCCCACTATCTTGCCGGGATCCAGATCCGAGACGACGGCGATCCCATAGGTGCCGGTCACGAGGCGGAGCGCCGAGGCAACAGCCTTCTCGAGGTTGCCGTCCCAGTACTCCTGTACGAGGTGAGCCAGGACCTCGCTGTCCGTGTCGGTCGTGAACTCGTATCCCCTGGCGGCGAGGTTCTCCCGCAGGGCATCCGAGTTCTCGATTATCCCGTTGTGAACAACTGCGAAGTGGCCTCTGCCGTCGGTGTGGGGATGTGCGTTGACCCGGTTCGGCTCGCCGTGCGTCGCCCACCTCGTGTGGGCAATGCCGCACTTCCCGGAGGGACGTTCCGCTTCCACGAGCGCCTGCAGGGTGTCTATCTTGCCGGCATCCTTGATGACCTTCAGGCCGCTGCTGTTGACGACCGCAACACCCGCGGAATCATACCCCCGGTACTCCAGGCGCCGCAGGCCGTCCATCAGAATGGGTACGCAGTCTCTGAACCCGACATACCCCACGATACCGCACATTGCCTGCCTCCGAGGTTCAGATCAGCCTTGATTGCCAGACCATTTCCCGCCGAGCGGCGCAGAACGCAGCGGGCGGTGGGATCTAGTCACCCCTCAAGATGCGGGTGATATCCCGCAGACGCGCTGTCGCGCCCGCAGAATCCCCGGCCTCCACGATCACCCTGACAACCGGTTCGGTGCCTGAGGGCCTGACATGGACAAACCCGTCGGGTGTTGTCCACCGCAACCCGTCCCTGCGATCCACCTCCGCACCGAGCAGTGAGACAAGAGCAGGTTCTCCCGCAGCGAGCCCATCCCTGCTGATCGGCAGCTTCAGCTTCGAAAGTGACCTCGGAGGAATCCCATCGGCCAGTGCGCGGAGGCCGCCGGGATGAAGAGCCTCAGCCTCGCATAGCCTGGCGAAAGCCACCCCTGCGTCCCTTCCCAGGTGAACCGCCGGGTCGATTACGCCGCCGTTTCCCTCTCCCCCGAGAACCGCTCCCCTGGTCTTCATCTCGGCCACGACATTCGCCTCGCCGACAGGAGACCTGTAGACCCTGGATCCCCGGGCCGCTGCGACCGCCTCGAGGCGGGAGGAGGTCGAGAGGTTTGTCACAACAGCCCCCGGGGTGCGTGAGAGCACGCTGGCCGCCACCAGCGGCAGGGTCCACTCCTCGCCCAGAACGGCCGTCCCCGGGAGTGCTATGGCCATCCGGTCGGCATCAGGATCTGTCATCGCCGCGAAGGCTGCCGGACGTCTGAGTGACCTCAGAAACTGCTCGACCGCCGCCTCGCCGGGCTCCGGGTTATCTGCAAACAGCCCGCTCGGCTCCAGGTGGTACCCCTCCAGATGCACCCCAAGATCGGACGCAAGATCCTCAAGGAGCACACCACCCGCCCCGTGCCCCGTGTCCAGGGCCACCCGGATCCCGGCCGACCTGATCGCTTCGCAGTCCACGGCGTGGAGGATCGCCTCGCGATGCAGACGCAGCGCATCATCCCTGCGGGAGCGGATTCCGCCGAACGCACCGGCGGATGAGAAGCCGGACGTATCCTCACCCGCAAGGGAGCGGAGCCGGGCGAAGCGGTCGGGGGACAGGAAGCTCCCTCCGGCATCCACGAACTTGAGGGCATTCCACTGCGCCGGGTTGTGGCTTGCGCTCAGTATGATCCCCCCTGGCGCCCCCCACTCCTCAACCGCCACCTGTACGGTAGGGGTTGGAACCACCCCGACATCCAGGACCTCCCGCCCCATGGCCTGAAGGATCGAAGCCGCAGCCGCGCAGAAGACCGGGCCGGTCATCCTGGAGTCGCGCCCGAGGACGATGGGCCCGGGATCCAGAAGGCGGGCCATGGCGGCGGTCCAGCGGCCGACAACGAGGGGGTTGAAGTCATCTCCCACGATGCCCCGGACTCCGGAAACGCTGACCATCAGATTTCGCATTAAGAGTGTTCCCTGCAGCGGGAGCCGAGGATCGATCAAGCTCGCCCCGTCTGCGGTCCACTGCCCGGCGCCTGCCGGGAAGTATCAGGGCAGACCTCGAAAGGAAGGATGGAGCTGGTGAGCGGATTCGAACCGCTGACCTGCGCATTACGAATGCGCTGCTCTACCGACTGAGCTACACCAGCCCAAAACCCGCTTCAATGGAATAAACCGTCCGCAGCCTGCGGCCACGGACGATTCCTCCAGCGCCTGTCAAGATCCCTCCCGGCTGCACGTTGACTCCCATTGACAAGGGTGTCGGGTCGCGCAGACCGGGCCAGGCAGACAATGGTGGTACCTCGCGGAGTCGAACCGCGGACACCCAGATTTTCAGTCTAGTGCTCTACCAACTGAGCTAAGGTACCACCCAAACTTTTCGCGCCTCCTTGAATACACCGTCTCAACCAACTGGTCAAGGTGTTTCTCAGGCTGCCTGGGGACCCCTGTGTCCGCCGGAGATCCCTCCGGCCGCCTGCGCCCGGCGCTCCAGTGCCGAGGCGACTGCCTGCTTCAGCTCCGTCAGGTCGGAGGACTTAACGACGTATCCGTCGGCGGACCAGCTGGCGAATGACTGCTTGTAACTCGGATAAGCCGAGTTCAGGACCACCGCGATACCGGGTTTGTCCTGCAGCAGCTCCCTCAGGATGGTCAGCCCGTCGATCCCGGAGAGGCGGATGTCCAGGACTACAGCTTCAGGGGGCGCAGCCTGAATGTGCTCCATGGCCTCCTCTCCGGATGCCACACTGGTGACCTCGTACCCTTCCTCCCTGAACTCGGACTCGTAAAGCTTCCGGAGGCTTGTGTCGTCCTCAACGATCAGCAACTTCCGCATGTGGTCTTCCCTCCTGGCCGGTCTAGGCCGCCCTCCGGCGGTCGCGGCCTGCGCGCCGGTCCGGCAGTGTCCGGCGCCGATCGAGATTATCGCGAATCGGGAAGCTGACTGTGAAGATAGCACTCCACTCGTCTCCCGTCCGCACCTGAATCTCCCCACCGTGTTCCTTGACGATCTGATGTGCGACGGCCAGTCCGAGCCCGGTACCGCCGGCCCTCGCCGTTGCGAAGGGCACAAACAGGCTGTCCATGATCTCCCCGGGAAGAGGTTCGCCGTCGTTCCCGATCTCAAGGCGAATGTCTCCTCCTACGCGGTCAACCCGGATCTGGATCCGGTTTCCCTGGCTGACAGCCTCGAGAGCGTTGTGAAGTATGTTCAGAAAAACCTGCCTGACCTTGTCGCGATCAAGCAGCACCGGAGGAAGATTCCTTCCGTACTCCTCGAGAATCGCGACTCCCTTGCGGTCTGCCTCCTCGCGGATGAGATGGATCGTGTCACCAACCACCTCGCAGAGATCCACATCTTCAAGCCTGGGTCTGCTGAGCCGCGCGAACTCGAGCTGTTCGGATAGTATTCCCTCGAGTCGGCGTGTCTCCCGTATGATCAGCTCAGCACTCTCGCGGTTCGGATCCCCTTCGGGCATGGCCCGGGCGATCCGTCGGGCGAATCCCCCGACCGACGTCAGCGGATTGCGGATCTCGTGAGCCACTTTCGCGCTCATCTCCCCGAGCGCCGCCAGCTTCTCTGTCTGCATAAGCAGGGACTGGGTTTCCCGGAGGCGCTTCTCGGCTATACGGACCTGTTCGAAGAGGTTGGCGTTCTTGATCGCGATTGCCGCCTGCGTCCCCAGAACTGTCAGGAACTGCTCGTCCTCCTCCTCGAATACCGAGTGGTCTAGATCTCCCGACGCCTCCCTGTCTCCGACCCCCAGAACCCCCATGGTACGGCCGAAAGCGATGAGCGGCACGAAGACGATTGACCGCACGGTACCTTCCGATGCAGGCGCGGGAATGCCGTCACTTCCGACCTCGGTCCTGCGCACCGGCCTGTGGGTCTCGACACACCTGGCGGCCAGCGGGGTCAGCGCCTCGAGAAAGTCATTGTCCGCGGGGGCAAGACCGCACTGGGATGCCACTCGAAGTGTCTCCTCCGGACCCTCTGCAAGCCAGGTGACACCCCACCGTGCCTGCATTACCCGTGCGGCCACCCTTGAGATCAGGAGGAGCAGATCCTGCAGATTCGTTGCGGACAGAATCCCCCTGGAGACCTCCTGGATCGTCGCCATCTCCGCGACCTGCCGTTCGAGTTCCTGATAGGTCATGCCCCGCTCGATCGAGAGGCCGGCATGGTGGCTCACGATGTTGAGCAGTTCGCGGATCTGCCCGGGCAGAGGCTGGGCATAACCTCCTGCAACTGCCACTACGCCGCTGACGCCGCCGATACCGGGAAGGGGCCAGAAGCTCCAGGGACCCGGGCCCAGCGCGCGGACCAGGCCTTCGGGATCGGGCACGCCATCCACGGCCGTGCAGACCGGTCTTCCTTCACTGACAGCCAGAGCCATTGCGGTCCCGGTCTCGCCCATCTCGCAAACGAGGCGCCGCACCTTGCGCCCCAGCGGACTGCAGAGGCGCCTGCGGGGATCCATGATCAACCGGACCGAGTCTGCAATGGACTCCGGAAAGCCGTCCAGGAGCTTCCAGAAGTCGCGGGTCAGCTCACGCTCACGCTCCCCCGCAGCGTCGAAACCGCGGAGTCTCCTGCGCGTCCGATCCATGACGAAGAGGGCTGCGCGGTCGAATCCGAGACCCTCCTCCGTGATCAGTGTCGTAAGAAGGGCGGAAGTTATGGCCCCCAGATCGGTCAGTCCGTGTAGCACCGTCGTCACCCGGAAAAGCTGGGACATTTGCCCTGCGTCGTCCAGAATCCCTCTGCTATACTGACCGTTCTGGTCACCGCCGGGCAGCGTCAGGGGATTGGACGGTCGGGAAGTGTCGGTCATGTCGTCTCCATGCAGAGCGGCGCGCTCTCTGGTGATCTGCTGAGTTGTCTGTTCCAGACCGGGTCCTGCGCGGGCCTGCCGTACCGGTATGCGAATGCGGCAGGTATGGAGGGCATGGCCCAGAACGGAGTCGTGAACCGATGAAGTGGTTGCCGAAAGGACCGCCCCGGGCCAGCAAGCCGGGTTCCGCGGAGGGAAACATGGAAAAGCAGTCGCCCGGACAGAAGCAAGTCCAGATTCAGATCGACCCCGGCGAGGTGGAGGGGACCTACTCGAATTTCGTCATCCTTGCGCATTCCCCCTCCGAGTTCATCCTCGACTTCGCGCGCATCCTGCCTGGTGTTCCGAAGGCCAAGGTCTACTCCCGCATAATCATGACCCCGCAGAACGCCATGTCTCTTCTTCAGGCTCTCGAGGCCAAGATAAAGGCTTATGAAGACCAGTTCGGCAAGATCCGGGCTCAGGGCACCACCGCATCCACGAGCAATATCGGCTTCAAGACGGACTAGCCTTACCGATTCGTTCGTCCGGATCAGGTGCCCCCACGAAAGTCCTGGCCCCAAAGCGTTGCAGCACAGACGGTTCGGGACTAGATTCAGGATGGTGAGTTTTTCCGGCTCCACGGAGAAGAGTCACTCCAACCGGGGCCGCCAAGAAGACCATGGAGGATCGTCATGAGGCCTGTTCGGTTGTCGACGAGAGGTCTTTCGTCTCCGGCAAGTCCTATTCGCAAGCTGGTCCCCTATTCCGACAGCGCTACGGCGCGGGGCGTCAAGGTATGGCATCTGAACATCGGGCAGCCCGACATTCCGACACCGAAGGCGATGTGGGATGCAGTTGTCAATGATCACCCTGCCGTACTGGCATACTCCCCCTCAACAGGTATCAGGGAGATGCGGGAAGCCCTCTCGGATTACTACGGCCGTCATGGAGTCGAGCTCGGGCCCGAAGACCTGGTGGTTACGGCGGGAGGCAGCGAGGCGATCCTGATGGCTCTCGGGGCAGTGACCGATCCCGGCGACGAACTGCTCATTCCTGAACCGATGTATGCAAACTACATCGGATTCGCCGCGTTGCTGGGGGTGCGCGTGATCCCCGTGCCCGCCAACCCCGAGGACGGATACAGGCTTCCGCCGCGCAGGGTCTGGGAGGAGAGGCTGACCGGCCGCACGCGCGCGATCCTGATCTGCAATCCCGGCAACCCGACCGGCGCCGTCTACACCGAGCCGGAACTCGAGATGATCCTGGAGATGGCCCGTGACTGGGGGCTCTTCGTTGCAGCCGATGAGGTCTACCGGGAGTTCTGCTACGACGGGCTCAGACACCGCTCGATTCTCACCTACAGGGAGGAATCGGAGCGGCTGATCGTGATGGACTCCATCTCCAAGCGTTTCAGCGCGTGCGGCGCACGGATCGGCTGCCTCGGCAGCCGGAACAGCAGCCTTATCGCGGCGGTCACCCGTTTCGCGCAGGCCCGCCTCTCTCCCCCGTCCCTGGGCCAGTGGATGGCGACTGCAGCGCTGCGCCTGCCTCAGGACTACTACGACCACCTTCAGCAGGAGTACCAGCGGAGGCGGGACGTCGTCGTCGAGGAGCTGAACAACGCAGAGGGCGTGCTCTGCCGGGTGCCTCGGGGCGCCTTCTACGCAATGCCGATCCTCCCTGTGGATGATGCGGAGAAGTTCGCAGTCTGGATGCTGGAGGAGTTCTCGGACCAGGGCGAGACGGTGATGGTCGCGCCCGGCAATGGATTCTATGCAACAAAGGGAGCCGGCCGGCGGGAAGCGAGGATCGCCTATGTATACGGTGAGGAACCGCTGCGCAGGGCGATGAAGGTCCTGGTCAAAGGGCTCGGCCAATACCCGGGAAGGGGGCCCGGCCAGGGTTGATCACGGTCCCTGGCTGCGTCCAGGCCGGGTTTGTCTCCCGCGCCTGTCCGGGGCCCAGCCGGGTGTCTCCGGGGCAATCCGGCCTGAGCCCGTCTCCAGCTCATCCCGAAGGGCGGAGGCGGCCCTGCCCGGTGGTATGCCCGACTGCAGTATCAGGCCCGATATCCGTTGCAGATCGAATCCCCGCACCTTCACGGCGGCCAGCCGGCCCTCTCCCACTTCCCGCCTTACGGAGCACCAGGGGAGTGCCGCAAGTCCGAGTCGCACCTGAACGAGCTTCTTGATCGCCTCAGGGTTCGAGATCTCCATCTCCACCCTGGGCAGGACAGAATGGGCGGCGAAGAACCCGTCCAGGAGCTGCCGCGTCACGGAGTCCCGCTTGTGTCCGATCCACGTCTCCCCGGCCAGGTCCGCAGGACTCCATCTCCGCCCGGACGCAAGCCTGTGCCCGGGATGCGCCAGTATGACAAGCTGATCGCGGTACAGGGCGTTCGTCCGCAGTCTCTGCGAAGTCACAGGAAGGGTGCCCAGGGCGAACTCGATCTCCCCCGCCTCGAGGAGACGCACCAGGGCGGCCGTTCCCTCGACGTGCACGTTCAGCTCCAGGCCCGGGTGCTTCCTGCGGAACCTGCGCAGCACGGCCGGCATGTGGTAGATCGCCACGAGATCGGTCGCGCCGATGGAAAGCCGCCCCTGAAGGGGACCGCGTCCTCCCAGTTCGGCCTCCATCCTCTTAAGCTCGTCCAGCAGGTTCCTGGCCCTGCGGTACAGGAGGTCACCCGCTGCTGTGGTGCGCACTCCCCTGCCGGAGCGGCGGAGGAGGGGTTCCCCCACCTCCGCCTCCAGCCTCTGCAGACGCACGCTGACTGCAGGCTGGCTGACGAAGAGGCGGTGCGCCGCGGCAGTCAGGCTTCCCTCCTCCACGGCCGCCGCCAGGGTTTCGAGGTCGCTCAGCTGCATCGGTCTCCCCCGGTTGCTGATGGCCGCCGGTTCCTGCCGGCGCCGGTCATAAGCAGAGCTTATAGATAATCTATCACGAATCAATGCCCATGATATCCTGCCAGGCCCTATCATATCCTGAGCGGCTGCAGAGACAGTCTCCCTGCCGTCCGGGCCGCCGGAGGAGTTTGCAACGGACCGCAGGCCGCTGAACCCGAACCGAAGGAGCAACCAGATGAGCAAGGAGATCCGCATTCAACCGGCAGAGGGCAGGCTCGGAGTCCTCCTGCCCGGCCTCGGCGCCGTGGCCACGACCTTCATCGCAGGGGCCCTGGCGGCGAAGAAGGGGACAGCTCAGCCGATCGGCAGCCTGACCCAGAGCGGCACAATACGCCTCGGCAAGCGGACCGAGGGTCGCTCGCCCCTCATACGGGACTTCGTCCCGCTCAGCGACATCCAGGACCTGGTCTTCGGCGGATGGGATATCTTCCCGGACGATACCTACCAGGCTGCAGTGAAGGCCGGAGTTCTCGATACCCGCCTCCTCGAAACCATCCGTCCGGAGATGGAGGCGATCCGCCCCTGGCCCGCGGTCTTCGACAACAGGTATGTGAAGAAGCTGCACGGCGAGCATGTGAAGAAGGGCGCCAATTGGATGGATCTGGCCGGGCAGCTGATGGCCGACATCGAGGGCTTCCGTAAGAAGCACGACCTCGCGCGGCTGGTGATGGTCTGGTGCGGCTCTACAGAGGTCTTCATGAAGCCGACTGCCGTGCATCAGACCCTGGCCGCCTTCGAGAAGGGAATGCGGGAGAACAGCCCCGAGATCGCCCCTTCGATGGTCTACGCATACGCAGCCATCAAGAGCCGAGTACCATATGCCAACGGTGCGCCCAATCTCTCCGGGGATGTTCCCGCCATGGTCGAGCTGGCGAGGGAACTGCAGGTGCCGATAGCAGGGAAGGACTTCAAGACCGGACAGACCCTGATGAAGACGATCCTGGCGCCCGGCTTCAAGGCCCGTCTCCTGGGGATCAACGGCTGGTTCTCGACCAACATCCTGGGCAACCGGGACGGCGAGGTCCTTGACGACCCCGAGTCGTTCAAGACGAAGGAGGAGAGCAAACTCTCGGTGCTGGATACGATCCTGCAGCCCCAGCTCTACCCTGAGCTGTACGGCGACCTCTATCACAAGGTGCGGATCAACTACTACCCGCCGAGGGGTGACGCCAAGGAGGCCTGGGACAACATCGACATCTTCGGCTGGCTCAACTACCCGATGCAGATCAAGATCAACTTCCTGTGCCGTGACTCGATCCTGGCCGCGCCCGTCGTTCTGGACCTTGCGCTCTTCCTGGACCTCGCAGGCCGCACCGGGATGCGCGGAATCCAGGAGTGGCTCTCCTTCTACTTCAAGAGCCCGCAGCACGCGCCCGGGCTCTATGCCGAGCATGACCTCTTCATCCAGCTCATGAAGCTCAAGAACACGCTGCGCTATCTGAAGGGAGAGGACCTGATCACCCACCTGGGAATCGAGTACTACGACTAGCCCCTGCTGACCTGCACCACGCCGTGCCGCACCGCGGGGATTCCGGGCCGGGTTCGCCCTGCGCCCTGGATCCCCGCCGGCTTTCCGCCTGCGGTTGCGGATTACTGGCCGTGCATGCGAAGGACGCCGATGATAAAATCGTGATTCTGCCCCCCGGCAGGGCAGGCGGGGCGCATGGCCGCCGGGTCCGGCCCGGCGGGGATCAACTCACCTGGAGGCACAATGGATCACGACGTCCGCAGCAATCCGGGCCTTCTGAAGCTCGACCTGTACTGCAGGGGGATACGCCTCGACGACTCCTGCCTTATTGAGGAGGACGGAGGCCGCAGGATCCTGCGCACCAGGGCGGGACTCGGCTCGGGACTCGAGGTCATACTGCCCGCAGGCCTGTGGACCAACATCCCCGTGACCGAGTCATTCGCGGCGAAGTCCCCCTACATCCTCTTCCGGGAGAACGGCGGCTACGTCATCAGGCGTGATGACGGGGAGACGATAGCGCCAATCACGCTCTCCCCCAGGCCTGAGTGGTACGACCTGAAGACGAGCACCGGCAAGCCGATGCGCTCGATCGGTTCGCTGCAGGGGACGTACCTTGCCGTCTACCCGGCCCAGGTATGCGCCTACTGGACCGAAGATCCGAAGTCGAACTGCAAGTTCTGCTCCGTAGGGCTGAACCTCGGGGTGGACGACGCTGACGAGAAGTCGGTCAGCGAGGTGATGGAGGTCGTCTGGGCCGCGATAGACAAGTCGGGGATCACCTATGTCGACTTCAACACGGGCCACTACACCGGACACACCTATCTCGGGATCCTGGAGCCATACATCAGGGAGATCAAGCGGCAGACCGGCCTTATGATCGGGATCCAGACTCCGCCCCATCCGGATCTCTCACGCTTCGACCACATGAAGTCGATAGGCGTGAACCGCGTCTCATTCTGTTTCGAGATCTACGACCCCGCCAGATTTGCCGAGGTCTGCCCGGGGAAGTGCCGTGAATACGGACTGGAGACATACCTGAAGGCGATGGACTACTGCTCTGGCCTGCGGGGTGATGGCGGGATCTTCGACCCCTGGGTCAGCAACGGGGAGATCGTCGCCGGCCTGGAATCCCCGGAATCGACGATGGCGGCAATCGACCGCATCACCGGCGCAGGTGCGATTCCGACTGTCTGCGTCTTCCGTCCCCTGACCGGCACCGAGTTCCAGGACGTCCCGCCTCCCCGAACGGAGGAGATGATCCCGGTGTTCCGACGTCTGTACGAGTCCGTCATGAAGCACAACCTGCCGGTAGGCATCGTGGAGAACATCCATGTCTCCCTCGTGCTGCTTCCGGAGGAGTGCCGCTGGTTCGTGGACAATCCGCGCAGGTACGCGCTGAAGGAGATGAAGCTGCGGGCCATGGCTGCCGTCTTCAACAGGCAGTACCGGGACAGGAGGAGGAAGATACAGCGGGCGCATCACCCGTGAGCAGGAACCATCGCAATGCACCGCGTGGCCTGTCTGTTCAAGGCTCCCCGAGTCCCCAAGAGCCCTCAGCACCGGATTGCTTCTGTGTCGACAGTCGCAACCCTGGAGGCACATCATGAACGCCCCGTCCGCCCCGATCGGACTCACCTTCTATTCGGACGCTGAGTACTTCGGAGGGGCAGAGGGATACCTTGCCCTCCTGGCGGCACACCTGGACAGGGAGCGCTTCCGTCCGAGCCTTGTTCTGCCCGATGTCCCGGGAGCCGGCGTGCTGGAAGCCCGCATGCGCACCCTCGATGTGGAGATCCACCACCTGCCCCGCCCGGGTTTCCGCTGGCGTCCGCTCCTCTCGCCTGCCGCCGGGCTGTTCCGGCGAATCGGGGGGGATGTGCTCCACATAAACCTGCCGAGCAGCTACGACGCAGGGCTCTCCTCGATCGCACTGGCGGCCAGAAAAGGCGGGTACAAGCGGGTTGTAAGCACGGAGCACCTGCCGATGATCGACAGGAAGTACCGCCGCTTCCCCGTGAAGATTCTCTTTTCCCGGTGGATCGATGCGATCATCGTGAACACGCGGTCCAACCTCGACTACCTTGTCAGGCGGCACTGGATGAGCAGCGGAAAGATCAGGGTGATCGACAACGGGGTGGAGGAGACTCCCCCACCTTCCGCTTCGGAGAGGGGGGATCTGCGCGCCTCGTTCGGCGCCGGTCCCGACACCGTGATCATCGGCATCGTTGGACGACTGACGCGCAGGAAGGGGCACCACTTCCTCCTTGAAGCCCTCTCGCACAGCGCAGACGATCTGCCGCCATGGGTCCTGGTGGTGGTGGGTGAAGGTGACGAAGATGAGCACCTGCGGAAGCGCGCTGCCGAACTCGGGCTCCAGGAGAAGGTGAGCTTCCTGGGACACAGGGAGGATGCCACCCGCCTGATGTACGCCTTCGACTGCCTCGCGCTCCCTTCCACGATCGAGACGATGCCATTCGCGATCATCGAGGGGATGTCCGCGGGACTTCCTGTTGTGGCGAGCGCCATATTCGGCATCCCGGAGCTGATAGACCATGGAAGGACCGGCTACCTGGTTCAGCCGGGGGACGTCGAAGACCTGAGGCGAAGGTTGAACGGGCTCGTGAGGGACGCGGAGCTGCGCCGGGAGTTCGGCCGGGCCGGGAGACGACGGTACGAGGAGCGGTTTACCGCAGCGATCATGACCGGGAAGACATCAGCCGTCTACCTGGGAGACTGATGGACCGGCCTGTACCGGTGGCCTGGTCTTCCACCTGCGGTGCATCCAGAACCACTGCTCCGGGTGCCTGCGGATTCTCTCCTCAAGCAGGGACGTGAACCGCGTCAGTGCCTCGAGCTCCGCTTCCCTGGATGGAAGGTCAGACCTCACCCACATGGGACCCGGCATCTCCAGGAGGTACGTTCCGTCCGGCTGCCTCACCCCGAATCCGGGTATGATCGGCGCCCCGGTACGGCGCGCAAAGCGCACAATACCGTCCGGCGTGGAGGCGGGCCGGCCGAGGAACGGGATGAACACACCGCCGGGCCCTGCGTCCTGATCGGCGGCAATGGCGACGAACTCGCCCCTGCGGAGGGCCCGCGGAACCCCGAAGAGCGCCCGGTCCGTGTAGAGCGTTCTCAGACCCGTGGATTCACGCGACTTCGTGACGAATGAGTCAACCCTGCCGTTCCGCTGCCTCCGGACCAGGGCCCAGGTGGGATACCCGGACGCGGCAACGGCGGCTCCGAGCATCTCCCAGTTCCCGAAGTGACCCGTGGCGAGCACCGCTCCCCTTCCACTGAGCCTTGCATCCCGGTACTGACCGGGGTTCTCAACCCGCACAATGGTCCTGGCCAGGCGTGGATCGAGCAGTGGCATCAGACAGAGTTCGAGGAAGGTGACGCCGAAGTTTCGATAGCACTCCCCCGCAACCTCGAGGCGCCGCTTCTCAGGCCAGTCCGGAAAGGCGTGGGCAAGGTTCCGCAGCGTCACCCTGCGCCGGATGCGCAACACCGAGAAGGTGACGGAGCCAAGAAACCGGCCGACCGGAACCCTTCCTCTCCATCCGACCAGGCCGACAGGCAGGAGCAGAATCCGGAGCAGGGCGTACTCCATCGTGTGGCGCAGCCTTGTGCCGATCCATGCCGGCCGTTCCCTGGTGCGCTTCCGGTCTCCACGGGGAGGAACAACCTCCCCGCCACCTGCATCCGTCATTGGCCTCCCCGGCGATTGCATGCAGACACCCCGGCAGCCTGCACAAGCGATCAGGCGGCAGGTTACCACGCCCGGCCGCCGTGTCTCATCATGCATCTGCCGCCGGCATCGGGGCACCGGCGTGTCGCCCGACGGGTGGTCACACCGCCTCGAACAGCCCTCCCGGCCGTCGGCGGATCCGGCCCTGGAGTTCGAGACGGACCAGGGCCGCCTGGACTGCACCAACCCCGCTTCCCGGGATCCTGGCCAGGCATGCCTCCAGCCCGGTTGCGCGCCCCCGCAGGCATGCGATCAGCCGCTCTTCGAGTGACCCGGGACCGTCGGCCCTGCACTCTGACCCGTCGAGGGCTACCAGTACATCGCCTACAGCGAGTACCGGCCGCGCACCGTCGCGAATCAGGGAGTTCGGCAGCACAGAACCGGGATGCAGAGGATCGCGTGGAACGGCGAGGACCTCCCGCCCCTGGTCCAGGGCGTGATCCACCGTAAGGCGCGCTCCGCTGCGATCTGTACCTTCCACGACGACAACCGCGCGGCACAACCCGGACAGGACCCTGTTGCGTCTTGGGAAGTGAAGGCGCAGTCCGGGCGTACCAGGCGGGAACTCGCTCACGATCCCGCCCTGTCCCAGTATCCTCCCGAAGAGCCCTGAGTGCTCCGGCGGATAGCAGACGTCGCAACCCGTCCCAAGGACCGCAACGCTGCGTCCTCCGGCCTCCAGGGCGCCAAGGTGCGCCTGGCCGTCGATCCCGCGGGCCAGCCCGCTCACCACGACGCAGCGCGCAAGCGCCAGGTCCCTGCCAAGGCCGTACGCCAGCTCAAGGCCGCTTCGGGAGGCGGCGCGTGAACCGACGACAGCCACCCTCCGTGCGTCAGCATCGTCCAGTGGATCCCCACGCAGGAAGAGGTACGGGGGTTGGTCCGGAATCTCACGAAGGGCCGGGGGATAGTCCGGGTCGTCGATGGTCAGAAGACGGATGCCGGCGCGCTCCATGGTCTCCTCCATCCGCGACGGTGCATCGATGTCCGGCCCGCCAAGGAGTTCGAGGCGGAGGCCTTCCGGGATGCGGCCGAGGGAGCGATCCAGATCGCCGGGGGACCAGGGCACCGGCAGATCACCGGAAAGGACAGCAGCCCGGAGGCGGCGCAGATCGGCCGGGCGCAATCGCCACATCATGGCCAGGGTCAGCTCAAGGCGTCTTGACGCACCTGCTGCCGGCCGTGTTGAGTGGGTCGGGGAATCACCCTTCGCCGGGTGTGTCTGTCGCTCCGCAGTCATCCGGTGGGGACGCTGCAAGCACCGGGCCGCAAGGCTTCCCTTTCTCCATCACAAATCGCTTCGGCCATGGAAAGTCGCGTGGGAGCTCATCGCGGTCCACACGATCCGCGAAGAACGGACCATCGTGAGTCTTCGCGGCCCCGGTGATCTCGGGTCCGGGCGAACTGTCATCCACGCCCTCAGATCCGGCCCTGTCCCCGCAGGGCGCAGCAGAAAGCGCACCGTCATCCGCATCTGGCGGTCCGGGTTCATCCCCGGCCGGTTCCTCGGAAACGACCCACTCAGCCTCCGACTCCTCTATGCGGGCCAGCTCGACACTGACTCTCTGCAGAAGCTCTGGGACCCCCTCCCCGGTCGCGGCAGATATGCGGAGGGCAGCCGCCGTACCTCCGGGCTCGCTGGTGGGACCGAGATCGGGGAGATCCCGGGCGGCCACAAGATCGGAACGGCTGTACACCATCAGCCTCGGGCGGCGCACCAGGGCGGGGCTGAACGACTCCAGTTCGTAAAGGAGAGTGGCAAGATCGCCGGCGGGGTCGCCCGAACTGCTGTCGATGAGGAACAGGAGCAGGCGGGTCCTTTCGATGTGCTTGAGAAAGCGCAGACCCAGTCCCTTCCCTTTCGAGGCGCCTTCGACCAGGCCGGGCAGATCAGCCATGACAAACGACTCGAACTCCCCCAGGGAGACGATTCCAAGACTTGGTCTTAGTGTTGTGAACTCGTAGTCGCCCACCTTCGGTTCCGCGTTGGAGACACGGCGGAGCAGCGTCGACTTCCCGACGTTGGGGAGGCCCACGAGCCCCACGTCGGCCAGAAGCTTCAGGGTCAGCCGCAGCTCGTGCTCCTCGCCGGGGACTCCGTCAGTGGCGATCCGCGGTGTCCTGCGCGTGGCGCTCTTGAACCTGGCGTTCCCCTTGCCGCCGCGGCCCCCTCGGGCGATGCGTACGCTGTCCCCCGGCCTGACCAGATCCGCGACAAGCCTGTCCCCCGGATGGATGCGCACCATGGTCCCTGTCGGGACCGGGATGACACAGTCCCCCCCGCGGTGCCCTGTCTTGAGGCTGCCCGCCCCGTGATTGCCTGTACCGGCCCGGAAGGTGTGCTGATGCCTGAATCGAAGCAGGGTCCGCATGTTCGGATCGACCACGAGAATCACGTGCCCCCCGTCACCGCCATCTCCCCCGTCCGGGCCGCCCTTTGGGACGAACTTCTCCCTTCGGAAGCTCACCGCCCCATTCCCTCCGTCACCGGCCTTCACGCGGATGACTGCTTCGTCTATGAACATCAGACCCCCAGCCTGGAGGAAACGACCCGGCGTCGAAGCTCCGGCACACTACCTAGTCAGCCGCCTTCTTCCGGGAGGCGGAGTCGGCCCCGGACGCGCCCTTATCGCAACCGGCGCAGGCCCCTCCCGCAGCCTTGCACGGGGAGGCGGGCGCTTCAGCCGGCTTCCCGGATGACGCCCCGGCTGTCGAGGACTCGGCTTTCTCCCTCTTCCGGTACTCCTCGCTGCGGTAGTCCGTCTGGTAGAAGCCGGAGCCCTTGAAGATGATCCCCGCCCCTGTGCCGAGCTTTCGAACCACCTTGCCGCGGCACCTTGGGCAACGCTTGCGCGGCGGATCGGTCATCTTCTGAAAGAGCTCGAACTCGTGACCGCACTCGGTGCACTCATAATCGTATGTAGGCATCTGTCGTTCCTCTGAGAGTTGTCTTCCCTGCCGGTTCGGAGCGGTCTGCCCTCCGGCGCGATTCGCGGATCGTCCCGTGCCGGCCGCCGGGCTACTGCAACCGCTCCAGCGATCGGACCAGGGAGTGCAGCCCTTCCTCTATTGTCTCATCCGAGCAGGCATACGATATCCGCAGGTTGTCATCCGAGCCAAAGGCATGCCCGGGGACCAGCGCAGTGTGCGCATCCTCCAGAAGGTACTCCGCCATCCCCTGCGATCCCTCAACCCTCCGCCCGTTGCAGTTCCGTCCGTAGTAGGACGAGAAGTCCGGGAAAACATAGAAGGCTCCCTGGGGCCGCACCACCCGGAGGTCCACAGCCTGCCTCAGGATCTCGAGAACCCGCTCTCGGCGCCGCGAGAAGGCGCCCACCATGGCATCGACTGTCTCCCCGCATCCGCGCAGCGCTTCCACCGTTGCCTCCTGCGAGATGCTGCATGGATTGCCTGAGAGGTGGCTCTGCATTGCGGAGGCCGGCAGGGCCCAATCCCGGGGAGCTGCCATGTACCCGATCCTCCATCCTGTCATGGAGAACGCCTTGGAGACGCCGTTGACAACGCAGGAGCGTTCCTTCAGGCCGGGCAACGCCTCGACGGGGCTCACGTGACGCACTCCGTCGAACACGATCCTCTCGTAGATCTCATCGGTGATCAGCCGCACGTCGCTGTTCATCAGGACGCGGCCCAGCTCCTCCAGTTCCTCCCGCGTGTAGAGCATCCCCGAGGGGTTGCTCGGCGTGTTGAGTATGATGGCGCTGCTCCCCGGGGTGATCGCGCCGCGAAGGCTGTCGGGGGTGATCCTGAAGCCGGTTGAGGCATCGGTGGGGATGATCACGGGAACCCCCCCGAGGAGAACAACCATCTCCGGATAGGATACCCAGTATGGCGCGGGGATGAGGACCTTGTCACCCGGCTCGACGACAACGGAAAGGGCCATGAAGAGCGCCTGCTTCGCCCCTGCGGATACCACAATCTGGTCAGGCTCGTACTCGAGCCCGTTGTCCCTCTGGAGCTTCTCGCATATCGCGCGCCGGAGCTCCAGGGTGCCGTTCGGGCTTGTGTAGGCGGTCTTCCCCTCCCGGATCGCACGGATCCCGGCCTCGGCGACATCCACGGGGGTCGGGAAGTCCGGCTGACCCGCGCCGAAGCTCCAGATCTTCTGACCCTCCGCCTTCATCCGCCTCGCCTTCTCGTCAATGGCAATCGTTGTGGACATCCTCACCTTTCGCGCCCGTGTGGAGACCCTCATCGCTTCCTCCGTATGTCCTGCTGCGCCCGTCCGAATCTTCATGGCTCCCTCGAGCCTGTCGGAATCTTCATGCCATTTCGGGGCCTGTCCCGCGCCTGCCCGCGAAGACCCGCTTCAGACGCGCCTCAACAGGCGGGGCAACCAGATCCCTGACACACCCCCCGTTGCGTGCCACTTCCTTCACCAGGCTGGCATTGAGATATGTGAACCGCTCCGTGGGCATGAGGAACAGCGTGTCGATCTCGGGACAAAGCTTCTGGTTCATCAATGCCATCTGGAACTCGTACTCGAAGTCGGAGACGAACCTCAGACCACGGACAATTGCGGAGACCTCGCGTTCCCTGGCGAGATCAACCAGCAGGCCATCAAAGGATATGATGTCAACCTTCCCGGCGAGCTCCGTACTCACCGTGTCCCGAACCATCTCGATCCGCTCCTCAAGCGAAAACAGGGTCCGCTTGTGCCCGCCCTCGGCCACGGCAACCAGCATACGATCGAAGACATGGAACGCCCTGGCAAGAATGTCCATGTGCCCGAGAGTCACCGGGTCGAATGTCCCCGGGAACAACCCCAATCTCATCCCCGAACCCCGCTTTCTCCATCACGGCCTGTGTCGGCCTCATGCTGATCGGCATCACTCCCGGCCGCCCCGGTCTCCCCGTGAGCCGGAGGACTCCCCGAAAGCGGGGCAATGCCGAAGAAGTGCAAAGTTGTAGCGCCCACATCCCTCCTCCGCAACCGCTCAAGGTCACCCGATCGCACCGGCACCGGATCCCTCCTGTCGCTCTCGACAACCATCGTGCCGTCAGCCTCGAGCAGCCCGGGGAGAACGGCCGCGACCTGTTCCAGGATCCAGGCCGCTTCACCCTCTCCATACGGCGGATCGGCCAGGATCAGGCCGAAGCGCTCCCCGCCCTGCACCAGCGTGCGCAGAGCATTGCCCGCGGGCAGCGGAAGAACCCGGCATCTCGACTCTGCCCCAAGAGCGGCGCAGTTCCCTTCCAGGGCAGTTCGGGCCCGACGCGCCGACTCCACAAAAACCGCCTCGACCGCCCCCCTGCTGAGCGCCTCGAAACCCAATGCGCCGGTTCCGGCATAGATGTCGAGGACCCGTGCGCCGGGTGTCCGGGCACCGAGTATATCGAACAGAATCTGCCTGGCCCTGTCGGCCGTGGGGCGCGTTCCGGACCTCGGAACGAGCAGACGACGTCCCCGCCACTCCCCGGCAACGATCCGCATCATCGGCTCCTTCCCGACTTCAGCACTGCCCGCCGGGCCCAGGGCCGCCCAGGCCGAGGCGGATGGCAACCTCCCTGGCAACGTCCTCAACGCTGCGGCGGTCGGTCCAGACCGACTGGTCAGCCTCCCGGTAGTACGGCTCGCGCACTCGAAGGAGATCCTCGACCACCCGGCCGGGATCAAGGCCCTCGAGCAGGGCGCGCTGCCCGCAGCCGGGATCCTCCAGCCTGCAGAGCACCTCCGCCCTCGACACGCGAAGCCAGACTGTCGTACAGCGGGCCTTCAGGAGTAACCGGTTGTCCCCCGACAACACCGTCCCGCCCCCGCACCCGATTATCCTTCCGAACCCCCGGCACAGGTCACGCAGCACCGTCGACTCGATCTGCCTGAAGTACGGTTCTCCCCTTGACCGGAAGATCTCGCTGACCGGCATCCCCTCTATCTGCTCCACGAGGAAGTCAACGTCCAGAAAGGGCAGACCAGTCATCCCTGACAGGGCATGGCCGACCCGGGTCTTCCCGGCAGTCATGAAACCGATCAGAGCTATGTTGCGATCCGGAAGCACGGCTGCCTGCAGGCTAGCCGGAGAGATCCCGGCCGGGACCGGGCTCCTCCGGCGCCGAGTCGTCTGCGGAGGGCGGATACGTGGGATCGTCCACCATTCCCTCGTCCGGCTTCGCCTCCTGCCGGGGAAGGTCCTGTCGGGGAGGCGGACCGCTCCGTATCTCCTGCTCGAGATTGGACATCGTGCTGCGGATATCCGACATGCCCTTCCCGATCGAGCGGGCAACCTCGGGAATCCGCTTCGCCCCGAACAGAATCAGGACAGCAAGCAGTATGAGGAGAACCTCGCTTTGCCCAACTCCGAACATTGCACGCCCCTATCCCATCCGAATCAGGAAAAGGTCATGCTAGCAGATCCGCAACAGGCGTGGACAGGGTTTGTGCCAAGGGGTGTGTCGCCGTCCCGCGTGGTGGGCCGGGAAGCCGGCGGCCTTTCACCCGGCGGGACGGCTGCGGAGGGCCAGGCTCAGAATCCAGCGCGGATCGAGAAGGTGTGCAGATCCTCGAAGTAGGCATCGACTGTCTGAAAGGCGTAGTCGACACTGATTCGGCTACCTCCCATGGGAACCATCAGTCCGAGGCCGAAGGTCGGCCCGAAGAGATACTCTGTCTGGTCCGCGAAGGCGTACCCGCCGCGCACCATCAGGAGATCCTGGTATGCGTACTCGAGGCCGCCCCTGAACTCGTCCCGGGAAAAGCTGTTGCTCTGGAAGAGACCATAGGTTGCGACCGAATGCTCTCCGCCCGCGTAGGCAGGAACCATCACCCCGAGCTGGAAGGATGATGGAAGGTCGAAATCGGCCGAGAGCTTGCGCAGGGTCCGGTTGCCGGCCCTCGGATCATCCCCGGGGACTCTGAGCGAGTACTCGAATCCGGGCCCGTCGAAACTCATGTTGGGGCCGACACTCTTCATGACCAGCCCCAGCCTGGCGCCCCGCCAGTAGGAGTCGTACTGAAGGCCCAGGTCGAAGGCGACACCGTGGGCCTTTGCATCCAGCACACGCTCGCTGATGTAGTGCATCGTCGCCCCGAAACTGACCGCATCGGTCAGTCGCCTGGCAAAGGAAAGCCCCAGTGTCGCGAAGGTGATCGATTCGATCTGCCCCGTCCCCTCGGGAGCGTCAACCGTGGTGACGTGCAGTTCGCCCAGATCCAGAACCTTCGCCGTAACGCCGAGAACACCGAAACTCCTCGAGGACGCGATCGCGAAGTAACGTACCTTCATGTCGGCAAGGTAGTTCGTGTTCGCGAAGTAGGCATCCGTACCAAGCGTGTTCACGAGGCCGGCGGGATTGTAGAAGATGGACTCGACGCCGTGTGCCGCCGCTACTGTGGCACTCCCCAGTGCCAGACCCCGCGTGCCGACGGGGATGCGCAGCTCATGCGCCCCAGCCGTTCCAAGGCGATCGGCGCTTCCCGAGTGGGCCGCCCCGGCCGTAATGAGCGCCGGGAGCAGAAGCGCGGCGATCCGATTACTCTGCCTCATCTCAGATACCTCCTGTAGCTGAACGATCCACTCCGCACACCGGATCAGAAGACCCGGAGCTGCTCCTTCTCGATGAAGACGGCGACCCTGCCGTAAGTGGATCCGATCCCCGGCGCCTCCACGTGGTAGATGTAGACCCCGCTTCCGACAGGCAGAGCGCGGTCCGTGAGCAGGTTCCACTCCAGGAACGAACCCGGCCCGGGCTCCTTCACCAGAGTCCGCACAAGGTCTCCTGCGATGTTGAAGATGCGCACAGTACAGGCTTCCGGAAGCCTCGTGAACTTCAGCACGTGCCGGTAGCGGTTGAACTCGTATGCGGAGTGCGCATAGTAGGGATTCGGCACGGCCCTGATCAGTTTGAGATCCTGCCGCGCGTGACCGCCCGAGAAACTCGCACCCCTGGTGTCGATCTTGAAGACGTCCTCAGGCGTGTTGGGTTTCGTGGTGCTGAACTGGATCACCGTGCCGGGAGCGGGCATCGTCGGCGGAACAGGCGGGGCCGCATCAGGATCGTACGTGAACCCGCCGACCACCAGGCGCGCGAACAGTTCGTACTCGGCAATGTCGTTGTCTATGACGCCGTCCGCAGCGTCCTCCACGAACCCCTCGTAGGACTCCCCGTCGAGGATCGTATAGGCATAGATCCAGTCCGTGACAGGGTAGCCGTAGGCGCCGTCAATGACGACATCAGGGTCGGAGAAGTCGAACACTCCCGGCGTGCAGTCCTCACCGCAGCCGCTGTACAGTATCGGGATCAGACGGTCTTCCTCACCCGTAGCCGGATCCCGGAGATACAGCCCGAAGGGCAACCGCCCGACCTCCTCGCTGTCGAACCACCACCATCCCAGGTTGTGCGGATCGTCATCCCACTTCATCAGGATGTCCCGGGAGCTGAGATTCCCCTCTGATCGTGTGAACCCTGCCTCCTCGTTCGCACCGTCGCCTCCCCCCGCCGAGAGATACCACTCGCCCGTGGAGTTCAAACTCAGGAACACGTCGTTGCCGGGCCCGCCGAACTCGTCTGCGGTGACTGGATCACCGCCGGGGCCGATGATCTCGTCCACCATCGGAAGGGGACGCAGGTTGCGCTTGAACCCGGGCTCCGCCCCCTCGACCTTCCAGAGAATTCCGTCCGCCACGAGGTAGTCATCGTCGCCGCTCTGGTTTCTCTGCCCGCTCAGAAGCTCCCGGCCACCGGACGCAGTGAGGTCCCAGTACACCCCCCTGTCGTCCTCTGCAAAGCCCACAGTGTAGGTCTCCGGGACAATGGCCTCGGGATTTATCACCAGCGGTATCACGCGGCCGTCGCTGTTCCCGGAATGGACGACAGCAAGCGTATCACCCGGGGCTCCATCCTCATGACGGACCCCTGCCTGCGGCTTCTGTGGAATCAGCGTTATGCCCTCCGGGCGGTTCTCGAGAGTCTTCAGGCCCGGCTCCTGGTCAGCCCCAAGTGCATAGGCGGTGACGGCGAAGTAATACGGCCGTCCGTTCACGAGGCTTCCGCCCCTGATGACATCGTCGCGGATGATAACCCTTCGGCTGAGACCGGAATCACTGCCGAACTGCACGGGCTTGTTGATTACAACCCCGGTCTCCATGTCGAACTGGTCGTCGAATATGACGGCGACGTTGTCGATCACGTCGAAGGTGTGAATGCGCCTCCATGGCCCGCTCACCGACTCTCCCTGATACACGTTGTAGCCCTGGAATGCGTATCCCTCTTCGTTGTACTCCAGCTCGGAACGGTCATCCCAGTACAGCACGATCTGGTCGTCCAGCTGTCCCCAGCGGACCTCGGGGCGCGGAGGAGGGCCCGGAAGGTCGAAGTTCTTGTCGAAGGCGAACTGGGCGAACCTGTCGTTGAACTTGAGAGCCGTGACGCTTGTGAGGCGGTCCCGTCCGGCACCCACGATGATCCCCACGACAACCTCCTGAACATCACCCGGCTGCATGGTGAAGGGTCCGCTCGTCAGGAACATGCGGCGGTCGCTCGGATCGCTGTCAATCCAGCCGGTGTTCGCAACCGGATCTCCGGACGCGAAGAAGGTCGTGACGCTGCCATCGGGGTTGGTCAACGGGGCGCCGTATCTGGTGAGACCCTGCATGTAGTTGTACGTCTCGACCGGGCTTTCCGGATCCGTTCCGTTTATGTACTTGTTGAAGGAGGTCATCGGCAGGTTGCGGTAATCCGGCACGGCAACCCCGCTGACGTATGCGGTGTCGCCGGGGGCCGGGACGATGGGGCCCTGGAAGAAGTCGATTCCCACGGCCGGGGGTTCGGATCCGTACTGGCTGTCTGTGTTGGTGGCATTGTACGAGTATCCCAGCGACAACTCCGTATCACAGCCCACAAGGTCGTCGAAGGGCCCGCCCACGTCCGGATCGGACCATGTGGACACGTAGGTGTCCTCGAGGGTGTTCGCACCCTTGTTGATGATCCTGAACTTCAGGAAGACGACATTGCCGAGCGGATCATTCCTGTCGAAGGCGAAGGTTGTCTGCTGGACTTCGAGGCCCATCCCGCGCTGCGTCGATGCGACGTTCTCACGGAATCTCGGGTTGAGGTCGTTGTAGACGCACCAGAGGGTCATATCCCCGATGATGAGAGGGTTGCCCGCCGAATCCACCGGTGCGCCGTCCCCGACGGGCCACTCCGCGAAATCGGGGTTGCTCTCACGTGTATCGCCCCTCGCAATCTTGTACACCCTGTAGCGGGGATCCCCCGGATCGGCGTACTCCGTCGGTGAGATAATCGGACCCGGTGCATAATCGAACGAGTATTCGGCCAGGCTCACCCTGGTTTCGCCGTCCACCTTTGCGCCGATCCACAACCCGGATGCGAAGATGACGGACTTGGTTGTCCCCCTCGGATAGATGAACCCGGGATTGCCCGTTACCGGGTCATGTCCGAAGGAACCCTGGTTGGTGACCCACATGTCAATGCTGTTCGCATCAATGCGCGTGTCCGAGTCTATGTCCTGCGGAAGGAACGTCTTCCCGTGCATCCTCTCCCCCGCGACTGCCTGCCCATGGCAGAGGGCCGCCAGGAGAGCGGCCGCGAGGACCGGCCAGGCCCACAACCTGTGCTTTCCGTTCATGAACCTTCCTCCGTGATTCCAGGGACGCTCTCCCGGCGCTGCCGGGCGATTCGCCCGCCCATCCTGGACCCCGCCGGGGAGAGGCGCTCCGCACCGCCGAGGGGCCGCCCCGTGCCCGACATCTTGTCATCCTCCTAGAAGCTCGTCTTCAGACCGACCCGCACCATCCTCGGAATCCCGTATCGGACCGGGTTCCGTTCCTTCAGCTCGAATGCCCTCGCGCCGTCTTCCCCGTGCTCCCTGACCCAGGCCCTTCCCTCCTGCGTCGACAGCCAGCCTGAAGTGGCGGCCGAGCCGGTGCTCTGGTAGACGTGGACCTCGTTCTTCCTGTCGAAGAGATTGAGAACCCATACGTAGCCCTCAACCATGATGTCGCCGACCCTGAAGCCGCGGCTCAGCTTCCCGTCGAGCTGATAGTTCCACGGGCCGTACCTGGAGTTCACCGGGCCTGTCGGGGTCGAGGATACCGCGGCGAGGGATACCTCGTTCATCGGCATGACCGGCGTGTACGGGAATCCGCTGGCCAGGTTGAGCAGAAGATTCAGGCTGGTGTTCTCCAGAGGGAAGAATCCGAACACCCGCGGGCCGGCCTCCCTCTCCCCGCGAATGTCGGCATTGAGCACAATCTTGTGCCTCTGGTCGAATGCCAGCGGCGCAGTCTGCTTCGGCGGCCCTGCCTCCTCGTCGGTTGCCCACGCGATGTCCCTGTGGGTGTCCGACATCGATCCCGTACCACGGGCGTAGGAGAGGGAGTACATCAGGCTCCCTGACAGGCCCCCCGCTTCGAGCATCATGAGGTTCAGGTCGATACCCTTGATGGTGCCGTAGTCTGCGTTGCGATACGACGCGAAATTGCGGGGCCTGCTCGGAATGTTCTGTACCTCGACAAGGTCCCTTACATCCTTGTAGTAGACCGTCACGTCGAGACGGACGTTCCGGGCGAGGGCATGCGCCAGGCCGACCTCGTATGCAGTGGTCGTCTCCGGCAGCAGATTCGGATTCCCGAACGGGAAGAAGTATCCCCCGCTCGCCACCTTGTACTCGAGATAGCGGTAGCTCGTGTACAGGTCCTCGAGATTCGGCTGCTGGTAGAACCTGCCGTAGTTCGCGTGGAAGAGGGTTGCCTCGGTAACGGGAAAACCTATCCCCAGGCGCGGCGAAATCCTGTTGTGCGACCTTGAAGGGACCAGATCCTCGTCATCCAGGGTGATGTCCCCGGCACGGCCGAAAGGCATATCGGGATTGGCGAGCGCATCGGTCTTCGACGCGAGATGATCAAACCGGAGTCCGGAGTTGACCACAAAGTCGCTGTACTCGTACCTGTTCTGCAGGTAGGCGGATGCGCTGATGGGGTGCTTTGCGCCGTCCTCGTATCTACCCTCCCTGCCGTTCAGCTCGCTCTGTCCGGTTCTGTCAAAGCCGTAGTTGATGACATCGTCATAGCCGCCGCCGTCGAGGCCGTAGACCGCCTGTGACGGGACGAGGTGCAGGTAGTACCGCAGGGTGTGCCTCTGAAAGTCCATGCCGAACTTGGCGGTGTTGTGATCGCTCCAGCGGTGCGTCGCGTCGGCTGCGAGTCCGACATAGCCGGACTTGCGGTGCATGTAGTGGTCGTAGACCCTCCCGGGATGATTCCCGTCCGGCCCGGTCCAGAAGAGCGAGTACCTGTCCATGGCCCGGTTGCCCAGTGTGTCGATTCCGACAATGCCGCCTTCGTCGTCATAACGGGCCTGCAGACGGCCGTATCCGGCCAGGTTGTCGAAGTTAACCCCGTCGCCGGTCTTCCTCTCCGTCTGGAAATAGTTGACACTGAAGTTCATGTACGTCCTGGGCGACAGGCTGTGGGTGAGCGTGGCGAAGTAGGAGTCGTTCCTGTCTTCGTACCTGGGCATGTGATCCGGAATGTGCAGGTAGTTGTGAACATACTCGCGCCAGTCATCCTGCGAGCCCAGGGCGCCCAGCTTCAGGGTCGTTCCGGGAGCCGCCCTCCAGTTTGCCTTCCCCTGCCAGGTGAATCCGGAGAGGTTGTTCCCGGGGAGTATCCCGCCCGCGGTAGCCCTGGGAGACCTGTCGCCCTGCCACCGCCTCTCGCCCGAGGTGAAGAACGTCAGGTCATCCCGTCCGGGAACGACGGGGCCGCCGAGTGACATTGCATACACGTTGTAGTCATAGGAGTGCGTTCCCATCCATGAGCCGGCCACGTTGTCCGTTACCGCCTCCACCGTGCCGAAGTACTCCGGCGCGCCTCCCTTCGTCACAACATTCACAGCCCCCGACATGATCCGTCCGTACTCGGCATTGAAACCGCCGCTCATGACGATGACCTGGTCGACTGCGTTGGTGTTGATGCTGGTCGTGGAGTATCCGGTCAGCGGATCCTGCTGTGAGAACCCGTCCACGTAGTACGCGACCTCGTTCGCACGACCCCCCCGGATGAAAAGGACCGGGTTGTTGGTCGTCTCATTTCCCTGAATCTCGAAACTGGATGAGTAGCGGCTGCCCACAACACCGGTCTGAATCGCGGCGGCCTCCTGGTAGCCGCGTGTAGGCAGGCTCGCGTACTGCCTGCCCTCGATGATCCGCACAGTCGATGTTGCATCCCTCTGGATGAGCGGTCGCTCCGCAACGGTCCTGACCGGCTCCAGGACGGCAATGACGGCCGGTTCCAGACGGAACAACACCTCCGTGGTGAAGTCCGCCACGACCAGAACGTTCTCAATGATTACCGGCTTGTAACCCATCACCGACGCCTTGACGGAGTATATGCCGGCCGGAACGTTCAGAACGAAGAACTGCCCTTCGGAAACGCTTGCAGCGCCGAGACCGGTGCCGAGAAGCACAATGTTCGCGTGGGGAAGCGGGACTCCTGTCGCGGCGTCATGGACCAGACCGCTTATCCTCCCTGTTGTCCCGGCATCCGCGCGCAGGACGACGCCGGCACAGAGGACGGCAGCCAGCAGCACACCCGTCCAGATCCGGTAACGCATCTTAGATCCCCCCAATTCCATCCGGAGACACCGTCCCGGGTCCTCCGGCAGATGAAACGCGCACTCCGAGCCGCCATGCTTCAGGATGGGAAGGCATGCGGCTCATCCTGTGAGGTATATCGGCGTTCGCCCGGTGAACCTGTAGCCGGTTTCTGCAATCCGTCTTGTGCGACCTGCAACACGAACGCATCCGGCGAAGGGGCGGCCGGATCAGGGTGATCTGACGCAATCCGCGGGGATGAAAAGGTTTGCGGTACACTTTCCCGGCCTGCCTGCCGATAACCAGGAAGCGGCACGACACCTGCTTGACACAGGCGGGCTGCCTTCGACCGGCGGTCCTCGAGGCGTTTCCCTCAGGACGGGTCGCCGGGTCGGCGGGAGGGTATCCGCAGCGCATCAGCTGCG
>CAZWSC010000107.1:0-36207 GCA_964636385.1 uncultured bacterium | reverse complement strand
CGGTGCGCTGTGCTTCTGACGTGGCGGGGTTCTCGATTCCTTCGGAATCTCGGAGCCCGCCGCCTCCACACTTCCTTCGCTCCGCCGGCCGCGTGCGTTCATGCGGTGGGTCGATAAGCCCCCCCAAGCCGGTACAACGCCAGAGGCAGCGGCTCCACCGGAACTCCGGCGATATCGTCCGTACCCCAGGTCCGGGCCCAGATCCTGCCATTCCCATACTTGGCTATCTGCTTGAGATCCTTCGGTCGCAATTGCTGCGTCCACTTGACCTCGATCGGCTGGAACCGCTTCCCCTCGATGTAGGCGATGTCGACCTCTCCCTCGGCCTTGATGTAGTAGGTGGGGTGGAACCGGCGCACATGTGTGACGGCGCAGGCCTCGGCGATCCTTCCCTGCCATTCAGGGTCCTTCAGCATCGGTTCAAGGCGGACGTGAAACGGATCCGCATCCGGCCGAAGCCAGCTGTTGACCGCATGCAGGATGAAGGGATCGGTGAACATCACCCGGCGCGCCTTGCGCGGCGCCGCAGTCAGCTTGTCCTCGAGCAAGGCCGGCTGCACGAAGACAGCATCCATCGAGGCCAGCAGGGCAACATAGTCGGCGACGGTCGCCGGATGGTCGATGGAGAGATCCCGCGAGAGAGCGTTCCAGGTCACCTGCGTCCCGTACCTGCCGGCAATCGCAGCCAGGATCTCCCGCAGGTAGTGCTCCTGCTTTCCCCGCTTCAGCATGTCACCCCGGATCCAGTCTCCGTAGGTGGCGAAGGTCGAGGGGGGGATGGAATCGCCCTGAGCCATGTCGTTGATGGCACGCAGGAAACCGCCATGGGCGAGATACCGCGCGAACTCGTCATCGAGGAGGCGCCGGGTCGCCTGCGAAATGCTGCGCTTCGGTGCAAGGAGTGATTGTCGGCCGGTCGCGGGGATCCGCCTGGCCAGGTCTACGTACTCGCCGAAGGTCAGAGGCCCGATGTGGAAATCCACGATCGAGCTCACCCCCCGCCGGCCGGGCAAGCGCATCCTGGCTTCCTGGATCAGGCCTGAGTCCGAGCCGGAGAGCATCAGCACGACGTCTTCCAGCGTCCCCGCGTCCGCCAGGAACTTCACTCCCTTGTCCCAATCCCGGATGTACGTGACCTCATCCACCAGGAGGTGACCAGGACCGCGTTCTTTCCACTCGCCGACCTGCTCAGTGATCAGCCGGACGAGAGTGTGGTGGTCGTCGATCAGTTCCCCTGCCATGTAGCAGATCCGCTCGGGGGCGGCGCCCGATTTCAGAAGCTCTGCCATCCACTGCTTGAGGGCCGTGGTCTTGCCGATCTGCCGGCTGCCGGTCAGGGAGTAGACGCCGGGGCCAAGCAGCTTCAGACGGTCCAGGAGCGGGGAACGATAGGGGAGTGGCAGCTTGATCATCTGCCGCAGGTTGGGGTCGCGCTTCGCGAATTCACCTGCAGACTCTTTGTGGGTGTTGTGGGGCAGGAAACGAGGATCCATCGACCCACTCCTCAGTTTAGGCAGTGCCTTCTGAACAAATGTAGTCAATGGCAATAATCCATACTGATCTGTGCCTGTCAAGAGAACTCACGGGGCGCCCCCGGCCGCGTCAGCGGCCGCGGCAACCTGCCCCGCCGCCTCCACATTCCCGGACGCAGGCCGTCCTACGCAGCATCCGCGGCTACTGCTGCGTCGGCGGCGTAGATCCTGAGGAGTTGATCGGAGCACAGATCCTCCAGCCCCCCCTTCAGGCCGAGAAGCCGGATCCAGCCGTCGGCCGGGGCGCGGAACCTGCGTTCGGCGCCTTCTTCCTGCCTGGGGCGTGATGTGTGGTGCAGAAGGTCGGCCAGGTACACAACCATGAGCGATCTGGGATCATCGAACTCCTTGACAGCGGTCGCCCACTCGGGATGGTGGTGCTTCCCCACAAGCTGCGTGATCTTATCGGGAAGCCCCCACATCCGGACGACCTCGTACCCCAGCCTTGCGTGGTCGCATCCGAACAGGGACTGCTCGGCCCTGCGGAGATCGCCGCCTGTCAGCGCCGGGTCTTCCATCAGCGCCATGTACTCCGACGGCTGCAGCCGAAGGAAGAACGACTTTCCGATGTCGTGCAGAAGCGCGGCCGTCGCGATGTGATCCGGGTCGCCAACTCCGAGCGTCCTGGCGATGACGTATGATCCCCGTGACACGACGAATGAGTGATGCCAGAGGTGGTCCATCGCCTCCTGTGTCTCGGCGGTGAGGTCATCGCCGCTCGTCTCACGCATGCACACCCGCCAGATGATGTTCCTCACCTCGAGATGGCCCAGGTACAGAATCGCCCGGGTTACGGAGGCCACCGGCTGCACCAGCCCATAGTAGGGGGAGTTCACCGAACGCAGGATCTCGCCGGCAAGTTCCGGGTCCTCGAGGATCGCCTGGTTCATCGCCTCAGCGTTCAAGCTTGGCGATGTGAGGATCCTGTAGAGCTTGCTCCGGGCCCGCACCCGTACGGCGATCCCCTTCGCCATCGGCAGAATCCTGCTCCGTATCGCCTCGTCCCAAAGCTCCGGATCCTCAGGAGACGCAGGCGCGGGTTGCGGCGGAAGCTGGTCGATTCCCATGAGCAGGGTGAAGCGGGCCTTCCTGGCCTCTCCCTTCGACGCCTCCGCAGGGGGCTTGACCGGCTCTCGTGGCAACCCGGGGTCGCTTCTCCTCGGATCGTGACCTGCCTGTCCGTGCCTGCCGGTCGCGGGTATGATCGCCTGACTGCGTTCGCGTGTCCGGCGAGTTCCGTGCCTTCCCCCAAGCCCGTATGCAGAGATCACCATGACGACCACAATCAACGCAATGAACGCGAACTCCATGATCACCTCTGACACTGTTTCACGCGCCATGATGCCGAGCCCGTGCTCCCGGATCCATGAGGATGGGTTCAGTAGACTGCCCGATCCGGGACGGGATCCAATTGACCGATCGGAAACCGGCGCTGTTCCCTTGAGTCCTCGATGCTGTGTGCGGATGACCTATGTGTCGTTCCGGGAAGTCAGGTCGAGTTGCGCCGCATAGTGATGTGCCATCGAGGCCAGGTATAGGGCGGGAGTTTCTCCCTTCTGCGGCAGGGGTTCTGCAGGTGGCGGCAGATCCGGTATCGTTTGCATCCGTTCCTGCATGTCGCCCCAACCCGGCTGAAACACGGGGAGCTTCAGCACGCCTCCCCTGCATTGGCCCGCCCTACATCCGCGACAGCAGGTATCCCTTCAGATCCGCGATGTTGACGCGCTCCTGCTCCAAACTGTCCCTGTGTCGCACCGTGACCGACTCGTTCTGCAGCGATTCGGAGTCGACAGTCACGCAGAACGGAGTTCCCACCTCGTCCATGCGGCGGTAGCGCCGGCCCACGGCTGCCTTCTCGTCGTAGAAGACCTCCATGTGTGGACGGAGCTCCGCCTCGATCCTGTGTGCGAGTTCCGGCATGCCGTCGCGCTTCACCAAGGGGAAGATCCCGGCCTTGATCGGCGCGAGCCGCGGGTGTAGAGACAGGAACGCCCTGGGGCTGCCATCCTGCTCATCCTCCCTGTAGGCATCCACCATGACCGTCAACACAGTCCGGTCGCAGCCTGCCGACGTCTCGATGATGTAGGGGATGTATCGCTCCCTGGTCTCTTCGTCGAAATACTCCATCTTCTTCCCCGAGTACTCCTGATGCCGGGAGAGGTCATAGTCGTAGCGGTTGTGGATCCCCTCCAGCTCGTGCCAGCCGAATGGGTACTCGTAGTCGATGTCAAATGCCTGCTTGGCATAGTGGGCGAGCTCGTTCTTCTGATGCTCATGGAAGCGCAGTTTCTCCCTGCGGATCCCGACGTCGAGATACCACTGCATCCGGGCTTCCTTCCAGTGCTCGAACCAGCGGGCATCGTCATCCGGCTTCACGAAGAACTGCATCTCCATCTGCTCGAACTCGCGGGTGCGGAAGATGAAGTTCCCAGGCGTGATCTCGTTGCGGAACGCCTTCCCGATCTGCGCGATTCCGAAGGGGACCTTCTGCCTGGAAGCGATCCTGACATTGTCGAAATTCACGTAGATCCCCTGGGCGGTCTCGGGACGCAGAAAGATGACAGCCGCGGCCTCCTCCACGGGGCCCATGAAGGTCTTGAACATCAGGTTGAAGAGGCGCGGCTCCGTGAGGGTGCCAGGCTCATCCGCTTCGGGCGCTATCACCCGGGCGCGCTGCTCAGGTGGAACCTCCATGAAAGACACCGCCGAGGCTGGATCTGCCGGCAACATCTCGCCGCCGCCAGTCTTCTTGATCAGCCTGGATGCCTTGCGCAGGAATCCTTCGTCCGAAAGGTTCCCTTCGGAGATCGCCAGGACCGCCACATCGCGGACCTGTCCGTTCCGCTCCGCCTTCACAGGGACGCAGAGGAGCTTGTCCGCCCGGTAGCGCTTCTTGCTCTGCCTGCAGTCGACCAGCGGGTCGGTGAAGTGCTCGATGTGGCCCGAGGCCTCCCACACGCGGGGGTGCATGAGAATGGCGGCGTCGAGGCCCTCGACGTCGTCGCGCATCTGGGTCATCGCCTTCCACCAGGCGGCCTTGACGTTGTTCTTCAGGCGGACGCCCAGGGGGCCGTAGTCCCAGCAGGCGTTGATCCCGCCGTAGATCTCGCTGGAGGGGAAGACGAAGCCGCGCCGCTTGGCGAGGCTGACGAGCTTATCCATGACGTTTTCCATCGATTCTGACCCTCGGTTCATCCGGCCCTTTGCCTGCGGGCATCTTCACTCCATGGGCTTTCGGGAGCTGATGCTGGTAAAGTGTCCCGGTACTGTACCTGTCTGACGCGGGGGATCTCAACCTGGTTTGACGCCGGCGGCCCGGCGGGAGGGAATCGTGGAGAAGATGGACGAGTTGCTGGGATTCGCGGTGGAAACGGCCACCGAGGCGGGAGAGCGTCTGCGGGATGCATACGGCACCATCGAGCGCGGGGAGGTGGAGTTCAAGGGCTGGCGGGATCTAGTCACCCACCTCGACAGGGAGGTGGAGAAGCTGGTCGTGGACCGCATCACGGAGGCATATCCGCAGGATGACATCCTGGCAGAAGAAGGCTCGGCCCGCAGTACCGGCGCCTCGCGGCGCTGGATCCTGGACCCTCTGGACGGCACGACCAACTACGTGCATCGGCATCCCTTCTACTGCGTTTCTCTGGCCCTGGAGGATCGGGAGGGGATCCTGCTGGGCGTTATCTACGCTCCGCACCTGGACGAGCTCTTCACTGCGGTGCGCGGCGGAGGGGCATGGCTTGGCGGCAGGCGCATTGCAGTCTCGCGGCAGGAGAGGCTGGACCAGGCCCTTCTCGCCAGCGGTTTCGCCTATGTCCAGGAGGGTGATGACCACAACAGCAACCTCGAGAACTGGGCGAGGCTCAGCCTGAAGAGCCGCGGCCTTCGCCGCTGCGGGTCCGCGGCACTGGACCTGGCGCACGTGGCGGACGGCCGCTACGACGGATACTGGGAGCTGCACCTGAATCCTTGGGACGTGGCTGCCGGGGCTCTCCTCGTGCTGGAGGCGGGGGGCATCGTGACCGACGGCAGGGGCGGTCCGGACTGGCTTGAGGGACGGTCGATCGTGGCGGGGAACCCGGCTCTGCATCCTGTGCTGCTGGCCGAGGTTCGCCTGTAGTCGGATCTGGCCGGGTCTGGAGCCGGCGCGCAGATGCACTCCTCAATCCACTGGGCCGATTCGGCATGATGCCGGTGCCGGGCGACCGTGGTAATCTCGTCACCAGGAGGTTTCGAGATGGCAGCACACCATGATCTTCACACCCCATTCCCGGGCCACTCCGCAGACAGTCACTCACTCCGCCCGGTGGCCCACTCGGCGACCCGGGCAGAGGCGCCCGCGCAAGCGCAGCCCGGAGCCTCGACCAGGGTTGATCCCGGATCGGTTCATCGGAATGAGAGATCGCCGGCCGGGATTGCATTGCTTCTCCTCCTGCTGATCGCTGTCGCCATGCCATCTCCGGTTCTGAGCGGCCAACCTGCTGATGTGAGAGGAGTTCGACCATACTGGGTCTTCTTCCGGGACAGGGGGCCGATGGAGCTCGATGCCTCGGCGGTGATGCGGGCTGCACAGGCTGTGAGCCCCCAGGCCTGGGCCCGAAGGAGTGCGGCAGGGTCTTCTCTTCCCACAGTCCAGGATCTGGATCTCTGGGAGCCCTATGTGGAGGCAGTCACCAGGGAGGGCAGGCTGCGCCGGCGAAGCCGGTGGTTGAACGCCGTGAGCGTCGATGTTTCGGCGGAAGCGGCCGGGTGGCTCGCAGATCTGGACTTCGTCAGGGAGGTGCGGCCGGTTGCAGTGGGCAGGGCGCAGGGTACTGGACCCGAGATTGCATCTGACGGGACCCCCCTCGGCGTCAGTATTGGCGAGAAGATTGCGCCCCCTCCCTCCCGCTGGCCACACGGCCCAGCCTACGGCCAGCTCCAGGAGATCGGCGCCCTTGCCCTGCACGATATGGGGTTCACCGGCAACCGCGTTCGCACGATGATCCTCGATACGGGCTTCAGGAAGGATCACAACGCATTCGCCCGGACAGATCTGCTTTCCGAGTGGGATTTCGTTTTCGATGACGGGGACACGCAGGACGAACCGGAAGACTACCCGGGTCAGCACAATCACGGCACCGGCTGCTGGGCCGTTGCGGGCGGATATGATCCCGGGCGGATCGTTGGTCCGGCCTACGGCGCCACGTTCGTGCTGGCGAAGACCGAGGATCTACGCTCCGAAACCCAGGCGGAGGAGGACAACTACGTGGCGGCCCTGGAGTGGGCCGACGAGCTGGGTGTCCGCGTCACCAGCGCGAGCCTCATCTACCTCTGCTTTGATGACGGGTTCTGTTACGACTATCCGCTGAAGGACGGCGAGACCGCCGTCATCACCCAGGCAGTCAACATTGCCGCCGAGAGAGGGATTCTCTGTGTCAATGCCATCGGGAACTATGGCAGCAACGGCCCTGGAAGCCTCGGTACCCCGGCGGATGCCTACAACATGCTGGCTGTCGGAGCGGTCGATTCCCTGAACATAATCGCATCCTGGTCCTCCAGGGGCCCGAGCGATGATGGGAGAACCAAGCCCGAGGTGATGGCGCGCGGTGTGCAGACCTGGTGGGCGAGCGCGGGTGGGGTTGATGCATACGCCTATGCCAACGGGACCTCCCTGGCTGCTCCGCTGGTGGGTGGGGCTGCAGCCCTCCTGGCCGAAGCACATCCCGAGTGGGGTCCATCCGAGATCCGGGACGCGCTGATGATGACCGCAGACCGCGCCGCATTCCCGGACAACAACTACGGCTGGGGCAGGATCAACCTGGAAGCGGCGCTCCATTGGACTCCGCTGGTCTACCCGCTGCCATTCGACCTTCTTGCCCCGGAAGACGGGGCATCTGGAGTATTCTGTGCTCCCACATTCGTGTGGAGAAGGTCGACTGATCCCGACAGTGACGCCCCCCTGAACTACTCCGTCTGGATTCGTGAGCTTGAGCCGGGCAACCGGGAGTGGCTTCTGAGTGCCGGCACCGACACGACTCTGACTCTGCACTTCGCCCTCGATCCGTTCACCGACTACACGTGGGAGGTGCTCGCGGAGGATGTGGAAGGCCATGTGCGGCAGTCGCGGCAGTCTTACGGCTTCATGACAGGTGACTCGACCGCTTCACCGGAGCCGGACCCTGATCACCTCGCGCTGAGCGTGACGGCCGGTCCAAACCCGTTCAGAGACCAGATCCGCTTCCGCACGGAAGGCACGGTTTCCGTCACGGCCTGGAAGATTTTCGACCCGGTTGGACGCCGCGTGGCATCCGGGGTTCTGAGTGATGCTGCCGCGGAGGTCACCTGGGACGGTCGTGACGAACAGGGCCGTCAGACTCCACCAGGCGTCTACTACGTCCGGCTGGAGTCCGCATCCCGGGTGGCGCGGACCACCATCGTGCGAGTCGGGGCAGAGTGAGCCTTCACGGAACAGCGTCCGACATGTTGCCTGCAAAGGAGAAACGGGCGAACCCGGTGGCATGGGTCCGCCCGATCTCATCTCGCGCTGCGTAGCTGGAGGCCCGGGAAGACCTCGCGACGACGCCAGTCAAGGGCCGGCTCGGTCCTCCCGGAAGACATGAGACAGGGCCGCTCGCCCGGTGCTGTGCCTGCCTCCGGCAAAGCCGGAGAGTTGTAAACGGCCCTGGTCGCGTCTCGGGTGATGTTCTGCCACCGCGGGTCGCGGACTGCTGTTGCATCCCGGCGGCTGTAATCTGCTGCGACACCGCGGTGACAGTCGATACCGGTTCAAGACACGTGCCAGGATCTCAGCCGGGAACCCTGATTGGCATCAGGCCCCTGTAACCAGTTGTCATGAAGGAGGGCGGGCGCATGCTCGTCCGGCTCCTGGTGTCTCCACATCGACACCTGAGCCCCCTGCACAAGGCAGCCTGAGTCGTTGCCTGGCGCCCATCGTGCAGAGTGCGTCCACCCCTGTCCGGTCAGGCACCTGAGACAGCACGAACACGATCCGGATCGGAAGTGTCCTCCCGGGCACGAACCATGGCTCTGGCGATGGATGAAGAAATCGCCGTTACCCGTTACATTTCAACGAGGCACGGTCGCCCTTCGGCAGGGGCCCGGACACTCGCTTTCCCGGCATATCCCCCCATGTAATGGCCCCGATCTTGAACCGGTATGCACAGGCCTGACGGCTGAATCGGGCCGGCTTCAGCGAGGCCAATGGCTCGGCGGATGAGGAATCGACACCGGCCTGTCAGGCGTGCGTAGGGGAAGTGCCGTTACCCGGCCGGAGATTTCTGCAGGGAAGGCAACAGGGGGGATGAGACCTATGGTGACCGCATCTCAGAAACAGGGTGGAAAGGCAGTTCATGAATCCGGATCGGTTCCGGGGGGCACCGTAGCCGAAAGGCGCGAGTGGAGGTGCCGGGCGTGGGAGTGGGCCTGCTCCGGTCGATGGGATGAGGCGATGAGCATGCAGCGTGCTCTCGTGACGGTCAGTTCGGAGTCCGGGGGGATCGAAGCTCTCCGAAACCGCTTCCGTCTGCTTCGATGGGAACTCGCAACGGGAGACTGGCGCGGCGCGGGGGAATCCATGGAGGCCGTGATCGCCTCTCTGGCTGCCAGGGGTAAGTGCTCCAGTGTGGCGACAGGGTGGATTCTCCTCGCGAGGTCGATTCTGTTCCTGCAGCTCGGCGCTGGCGGCAGATATCGGCAGGGCCTTGGGAGGGTAATCCGCGCGGCCAGGCGCGGGAAGCCAGCCTCACTGCTGCAGACAGCCTTGCAGGTAGGAGCTGCGGTCAGCCGGATGTCGTCCGATTGGCTCTCGCCGCCGGGGTCGCTCGAGAGGGCTTTGGGGAAGGTCGGAACACTCCGCCCCGGAAGTCGCATTACTCCGGCCGGGATGGAGAGCGTTCCGGATCCGGATCAGTGGGCGAGATGGCTTGGCTCTCAGCCGTCCGCTTCGCCCGGCACGGCGCCTGCCGGACTCACGTGGGAGCGGATCCTTACCGGGATCATACTCGGGCCCCCGGAGGTTGCCGCACTTCGCAGCCGACTGGTCGGGGAAGCAGCAAGGCCTGGCCGGCTCCGGCTCAACTCCCGGAAGGCCCAGCTTGAGCTCGTCGAGTCGTGGCTGGAGCGGGAGGAAAGGGCACCGGCAGGCAGTGTGCCTGCGTGGGCCGCACCCGTCCTCTCCCTGATCCTGGAGGAGAAGATCCCGGAGATGTGCCCACAACTCAGGCGGCGCCTCCACGCAACGCTCAACCGGATCACGACGCAGATGTCCGAACCCTGGGCGCGGGCGATCCTGCTGGAGACACTCTCCGAAGCGGCCTTGTGGAACGCAGGTCCGGCTGCCCGGGACCTTGATCATCAGGGGGCCGAGCGGATGATCTCGCAGGCAAGGGCAGACCTGGGCCTGGCGGCGGGTCTGTTCCGTCGCCAGGGCTGGGAGGTCCGTGCCCATCGCTGCGAAGATCGCTGGCTGCGCCTGACGTGGCCTGGTTTTCGTCCCGGGGTGTCGGAGCGACAGCCCCGTCCCGGCAACCCGGAGGCGCAGCCCGGCACAATCCTGTGGGCAAAGCAGCGGCTGAATGATGCCGGTTTCCAGACCGCCGACAGACACACGGTGCAGGATCTTCTGCCAATGCTTCTTCTCGCTCCCAGCCCCCTTCCTGTCCTGATACTCGGAGAGAGCGGCACGGGGAAGGAGATCCTGGCCCGTGCGCTGCACAACTGGAGCGCCCTGCGCGGGGAGTTCGTGCCGATCCACTGCGGCGCGATCCCGCGCGACCTGCTGGAGAGCGAGTTGTTCGGGCATACGCGGGGCGCCTTCACCGGAGCATCTTCCGAAAAGCCCGGCCTGGTGGAGGCTGCAGACGGAGGAACCCTCTTCCTGGATGAGATCGGAGAGATGGGCATGGAGGCGCAGATGAAGATGCTGAGGGTGCTGGAAAGCGGGGAGGTCCGTCGCCTCGGGGACCTGAAGGCCAGAAGGGCCCGGATCCGCCTGGTGGCTGCGACGCACAGGGACCTGGATGCGGCTGTCGCTGACGGGCGCTTCCGCCTGGATCTCTATCACAGGATCCGTGGGGTGGTCGTAACGTTGCGGCCCCTGCGCGAGAGGCCGCTCGATGTCCCGCTCCTTGCCTCCAGGTTCGTGCGGGAGTCACATCCCGACGGCGTTCCCCTGCGCCTTCCCGAGACTACGCTGGCGCTTCTTTTCAGCCAGACCTGGCCAGGCAATGTGCGCGAGCTCAAGGGGACTCTCCTGCGGGCGTGTCATCTGGCCCGGGCCCTGGGTTCGGATACCCTGAAGCCGGAGTACCTGGGGCTGGAGCCTTCTGCGGACAGGTACCAGGGGGCGGCGTCGGCACTGGCATCGCTGAAGGACCTGCTTGGCCGAGGTGAAGAGACCGGGGGCTGGCCCGGAACTCCTGACAGGGAGCTTGTTGAGAGGGAGGGACTGGATGGAATCCTGGAGGATATGGAGCGCAGGCTCATCCTGCAGGCCCTCGAGATGAGCAGGTGGAATCGCACACATGCCGCAAGATCACTGGGCGGGCTGTCCAGGACGACACTCCTGAGCAAGATGAAACGCCTGGGGATCACAGACCCGGGGCTCGGAGCGGGGATCCACGCGAACAAGGGCTGAACTGCCGACCCGGGGGTGATGAATCACAAGGCCAGATCGAACTCCTCCCGAATGGCCAGGATCGCCTTGTCCACCATTTCCTCCCGGATCATGCAGGTGACCGAGGAGAGCGATGTCGAGATCACCTCGATGTTGACTCCGGCCCTGGAAAGAGCGCCGAACATGCAGCCTGCTACCCCCGGCTGGGAAGTCAGCGAGTGCCCGACAAGGCTGACCAGTGCGACCTGGGAGTCGACCTGCACGCTTGTCGCCCCGACTTCACGGCGGATCTCCTCGAGGGTTGCCAGGCTCTGCTGCTCCTGCGATCTGGATATGGCCAGTGATATGTCGGCACGCCCCCTGGATCCGCCGGTGGATACGACCAGTTCGACGTTGAGTCCGCGCATGCCCAACGCGCCGAAGATCTCACCCGCAATGCCAGGATTGTCGGGGACACCTTCCAGGGTCACCTTTGTGACATCGCGATTGGATACTGCTCTCAGACCTTCCATTGCGGCCTCCCGGGTTTCTGAAGAGATGGTGTCTCCAGAACGTTTGTTCGTAAGCTGGTGTTTACACTCCTTGTCCGGCTGACCTCATTCTGCTAAAGTGGATAAGTGGACTGTCCCTTCTACGCCCTGAAACGGGCGTGGAACGGGTACGAGTCCGGCGGAGTTACTGGGGCCGGTCAGTCCCATGCAGTCATCCTGCTCCTTCCCTTGAGCCAAAGGCAATGCTAACCCCCTGCCTTCCGTGGCCAGGACGACCCGAGCGGGATAGCTCGACCGGCCCCAATTCTTTACCCGGGTTCGAACCCGGGGCACATTTGAACGTCCGTTTGTCATTGCCCTTCCGATGCCCTGCCGTCCCACTGTGTCTCTGGGGCTCCTGCGACCTTGTTGGCGTGGCGGGCCATGACGAAGAGCGCATCCGACAGCCTGTTCAACCATCCCAGCAGATGGAGACGGCCAGGCATGCAGACATGTGATTCTGTCGGGACAGGTGCGGTATCTCCGGGCGGCTCTGCGGATACCCTGGTGTCCGTTCCTGCTTCAGTGGCTTCGAGGCGGCAGTACGCCACGACCTCGGCTTCGGCCCTGCGGCAGATCGTGCGGGCCATGTGCAGCAGCGCCCCGGCTGTCGATCCTCCCGGAAGGATGAAACGCGCCAAAGACGGGAGGACTTCCTCTGTCTCGTCTATGCGGCCTTCCAACCATACAGTCTCACTCCGGAAGTGACCTGATGAGGCGGACGGGTCATCACCGGCAATCGCGGCGCCGGCTGTGAACAGGCATCGCTGGAGGCGATGCAGATCATCACGGATTGACACCGGCAGAGAGGGGTCGGCGGTCGTGCAGCCCAGGGAGGCGCTCAACTCCTCCAGTGCCCCAAGGGCACGGAATCGCGGATCAGACTTGGGATGGCGTCTGCCGCCCAGAGCGGCTGCCATACCCCCGTCTCCCTTCCTCGTGTAGATCCTTCCCTGCCCTGCCATCACCCTGCCTGCTCCTTTGCGCGCAGCCACCGCGTATCCGCAGAGAGGCATGCACAGCCGCCTCCCCGTGCCCGGTCTAGCTGCATCCATTCGAAGTTCCGCAGTTGAAGCATCTGTAACACGCGGCGTTTCTGACCATGAGGGATCCACAGTCCGGACAGATCGGCGCGTCCGTGTCGACGCACTGACCGTACGAATCCTCCGAAACTACGGCATTGCCCGGCGTCCCTGCGCCTGCGGATGAACCGGGCAAAGGCTGCGTGTTCCAGAGCAACCCACTGCCGCCTGAACCGTTTGATGCGCCCCCACCACCATTGTGAAGCCTCGCCTCCTGCACGACCGGATGATCGGGAAGGAACTTCAGGGCGAGCCAGCGGAAGACATAATCCGTGATCGACTTCGCGAAACGGATCTCGGGGTTCGAGGTGATCCCGGCCGGTTCGAACCGGACATTGGTGAACTTGTCGACCAGCACCTTCAGGGGGACCCCGTACTGAAGGGCCAGGGAGATCGCGGTGGCGAATGCATCCGCCAGCCCGGATATGACTGTTCCCTCCTTGGCAACGACGATGAAGATCTCCCCGGGTGTGCCGTCGTCGTAGAGGCCGACCGTGAGATATCCCTCGTGGCCGCCGATCGAGAACTTGTGCGTGATCGAGCGCCGTTCGTCAGGAAGGCGCCTGCGGATCGGCTTGATCGCACCAGCGGGGGGCTCAGGGATCGCCTGGAGCGCATCCGACAGACCGGCCGCGGCCTCACTGTTATCCCTTACCCTCTTCTTCTCGAGATTGGTGGTGAGCGGTTGCGTGCGCTTGCATCCGTCGCGGTATATGGCCACCGACTTCAGACCCAGCCGCCAGGCCTCGAGGTAGACGCGCTCGATGTCCTCGATTGTGGCCTCGTTCGGCATGTTCACAGTCTTGGATATCGCGCCGGAGATGAAGGGCTGCACGGCCGCCATCATCCTGATATGTCCCATGTAGTGGATCGACCTGCTGCCCTTCGCCGGCTTGAAGGCGCAATCGAAGACAGAAAGGTGCTCCGGGTTCAGGTGCGGAGCTCCCTCGACCGTGTCCTTCTCCTCCAGGTACGTCAGGATGTCCTGCTTCTGCTCGGGTGCGTAATCGAGGTAGCCGAGGGCCTCGGACACCGTCTGGTTGACGATCTTCAGCATCCCGCCGCCGACCAGCTTCTTGTACTTCACGAGTGCTATGTCCGGCTCGATCCCGGTCGTATCGCAGTCCATCATGAAGGCGATCGTGCCTGTGGGGGCGAGCACCGTGACCTGTGCATTCCGGAATCCGTTCTGTCCGCCCAGGGTCTCCGCCCGCTCCCAGGCGTGCTGAACAGCCGCCAGCAGGCGCTCGGGCACCATGCCGGGATCGATCCCTCCGACAGCCTTCCTGTGCCTGCGGATCACGTCCATCATCGGCCCGCGGTTGCCCTCATAGGCGGGGAAGGGGCCTGCACACGATGCGATCTCCGCGCTGGTGGCATACCCCTGTCCCGTCAGAAGGGCTGTGACGGCGGCCGCCACATGGCGCCCCTGCTCACTGTCGTAGGGGACCCCGCGCGCCATGAGAAGGCTGCCCAGGTTGGCGTACCCAAGACCGAGCGGCCTGTACAGATGGCTGTTTCGTCCGATCTTCGAGGTGGGATAGGACGCCGGGTCCACGACCGACTCCATGGCTATGATCATGATGTGAACCGCGTGGCGCAGGGATTCCACGTCCAGCTCACCGCTGGATGTGCGGAACCGCATGAGATTCAGGCTGCCGAGATTGCAGGCCGAGTCGTCCAGGAACATGTACTCGCTGCACGGATTCGAGGCGTTGATCCGGCCCGAGTTGGCGCAGGTGTGCCACTCGTTGATCGTCGTATCGTACTGAATGCCGGGATCACCGCAGGTCCACGCAGCCTCGGCGATCCTGCGGAAGAGGTCGCGGGCCTGCATCCTGTCGACCGGCTCTCCGGTGAGTACGCTCTTCGTCGCCCACTCCCCGTCCTTCTCCACGGCTTCCATGAACGCATCGGTGACCCTCACCGAGTTGTTTGAGTTCTGGAAGAAGACGCTGGAGTATGCCGCGCCGTTGAATGATCCGTCATAGCCGGAGTCGATCAGGGACCATGCCTTCTTCTCCTCCTCGGCCTTGCAGAGCACGTACTCCTCTATATCCGGGTGGTCGACGTTCAGGATGACCATCTTGGCTGCACGGCGGGTCTTGCCGCCGGACTTGATGACCCCCGCGAAGGCATCGTATCCCTTCATGAAGGAGACAGGGCCGGATGCCGTTCCCCCGCTCGAGAGCGGTTCCCTGGAGGAACGGATCGTCGAGAAGTTGGTGCCCGAACCGGATCCCCACTTGAACAGCATCCCCTCGGTCTTGGCCAGTTCGAGGATCGAGTCCATGCGGTCCTCAACCGAGTTGATGAAGCAGGCCGAGCACTGGGGCTTCTCCTCGACGCCGACGTTGAACCAGACGGGCGAGTTGAAGGATGCGAGCTGGTGGACCAGCATGTAGGTGAGTTCCGCTTCGAACGCATCCGCGTCGGCGGGAGTGTCGAAGAACTGCTGTTCGCGTCCCCACCTGGCGATCGTACCCGCAACACGACTCACCAGCTGCTTGACCGAGTGCTCCCGCTCAGGGGTGCCGACCGCTCCGTTGAAATACTTTGATGCGACCACGTTGGTGGCCATCTGCGACCAGAAGGACGGCGTCTCGACCCCCTTCTGCTCGAAGATGACCTCGCCTTTCTCGCTGTTCAAAGTGGCTGTGCGCAGTTCCCATGTCACCTCATCGAAGGGGTGCATGCCCGGGCGTGTGAATCGGCGCGGGACGGTAAGGCCCCTGCCGATGGTCTCGCCGGTCTTCCGGCGGACGTTGCTTCCCAGTGACGGGCTGATCCCCGATTCCTTTCGAGACATACCCTCCGCCTTCCCTCGCCGCCGGGGAGGATCGAGAACAGAGGGGGAGGTTTCACGCTTCTCTCCCGGTCTTCTCGCCCCCTCGGGGAAACATGTAAGGCCCCGCCGGAGAAGTGCGGACCCGGCTGGCCAGAACCTGGAATACCCGGCCCGAAGGCCGATGACCACATCATCATCTATCCTGCCGAGCGGACCCGCCACGGAGCGGGACCCGCGATCAGCACCGCCACCAGAAAGAAGGTGTTCCCGTCGCGGGGTTCACACGATATCCGTTCGGCGACCTCTCTTCCAGCACTAAATCGATCGTCATCACAACTGGATGACGGCCTGGGATGACCTTTGCCATCAGGATGGGGCCAGGCGCTTCAACTTGCTGGCGGATCGAAAATTCTGCTGTCGATTTATCCTTTGGCGATGTTGCCGTGATTGGTCGGCGCCACTTCGGTCTGCTTGTCTGCCCGGTATCAGACTGCGTATGATCGATCCGATGTGCCATGTTCAGAACAGGCCGGCGACCGAAGCTCTCCCTGAGATGCGCGACGCTTCGGACCAAAGGCCAACTTTCTCGCTCCAGTCGATAGGCTGCAAGGCAAACCAGGAGGAGATGGACTGCCTGGTGAGCCGGCTCGCGGAGGCAGGATTTCGTCTGGTGCCTTTCGGCAGCGCAGCGGACTGGATCGTGGTGAACACCTGCACAGTCACAGCCACTGCCGACTCCGACAGCCGGCAGGCTGTGCGCCGGGCTGCGAGGAGCAAGGGGAGCGGTCGCCTGATCGTCACCGGGTGCATGGCCCAGAGGGTGCCGGAGATCACAGCGGCGATCGAGGGTGTTGACATCGTCATCGGAAACAGCGGGAAGGCCGGACTGGCGGAACAGATTCTGACAGGGCTCGAACCCGCATGCGGCAGCCTGTCATGCCGCGGCCGGTGCAGGATCGCCGTGGGAGAAGACCCGACGTGCGGGAGCTTCGTCCCCTACGGATCCGGGCAGGTTACGCGCCGCACCAGGGCCCTGCTGAAGATTCAGGATGGGTGCGATCACGGATGCTCCTATTGCATCATCCCCTCCGTCCGCGGCCGCAGCCGCAGCCGACCTTTGGAGGAGACGATCGCGGAGGCCGGGAGACGCGTGGCGGGCGGCCACGCGGAGGTTGCCCTGACCGGGATCAACACTGCGCTGTGGGGCAGGGATCTTCCAGGCTGTCCGCAGCTGCCGGATCTGCTCGATGCACTGGCAGGGTTGCGCGGTCTCGGGCGAATCCGGCTGAACTCCCTGGAGCCCCAGTACGTGCAGCCGGAATGGCTCGACCGCTTTGCCGCGATTCCAGGGCTGTGCGCGCACTTTCACCTTCCGCTTCAGAGCGGGGATCCGGGAGTGCTCGCATCGATGCTGCGCAGCTACAGCCCAGAGTACTATGCGGAGCTGGTCATGGGCCTGTGCGGCCGGATCCCGGGCGCTGCCGTCGGCGCCGACGTCATGGTCGGCTTCCCGGGGGAGGGGCAGGCTGAGTTCGATGCGACCCGTGCGCTTCTGGAGTCCCTTCCTCTCGCATACCTGCACGTGTTCAGGTACTCGCCGCGCCCGGGTACGCCCGCCTTTTCGATGAAGGAGATGGCGGGCGACGGCGAGGCGCGCAACAGAAGCAGGATCCTGCGCGAACTGGGGGGCCGCATGAAGGCCCGTTTCGCAGAGGGCCGGATCGGGTCTGTGCAGGAGGTGATCCCCGAAAGGGAGACTGCACCCGGGGTGTGGACAGGCCTGACCGGCAACTACCTTCGCGTGCAGTTCCCCTGGAGAGGCGGGGCGAATCACGCTGCCTGCATTGTCAGGGTGCGGTTGTCGTCGGCGGACGGCAGGGGCGGGCTGCTGGGTGAGCGGGTCTGATCCAGGTGCGCGCGCGTTGGGTCGAGTATCAGAAGACTGCCGGGGAGGCAGGTTGAAGAAGGTGTACATCGAGACATACGGCTGCCAGATGAACGTGGCCGACAGCTCGCTGATGCTGCACGTACTTCAGGGGGCAGGGTACGTCGAGACCCGCACACCCGGCGAGGCGGATCTCATCCTCATCAACACCTGCTCGGTCCGCGGGAAGGCGGAGGACAGGGTCATACGCCGGCTGGACAGCCTGGCGCCCCTGAAGCTCGCCCGCCCCGGCCTTGTCCTTGGGATCACCGGATGCGTGCCCAGGCACCTCGGGGCTTCGCTTCGCGAGCGGCTTCCACACGTGGATCTCTTCCTGGGTCCGGATTCCTACCGCCGGATTCCCGAACTCCTCCGGTGCCTGTCCGGCACGGGGCAAGGGATCGACATCCGCCTCGACGGTCGCGAGGACTACATCGGCCTCGACCAGACGAGCGTCGAGGGTGTCACGGCCTTCGTTCCGGTGATGCGGGGCTGCAACCGATTCTGCACCTACTGCGTCGTCCCGCTGGCCAGGGGCCGCGAGCGCTCCCTCCCGCCGGAGGAAGTCGAAGCGCAGGTCCGCACCGCGGTGGACAAAGGCGCAAGGGATGTGACCCTTCTGGGCCAGACCGTGAACTCCTATCGTTACGGCGATTCAGGGTTCGTCGATCTGCTGGACAGGGTCTCCCGGATCGACGGTATCCTTCGCGTCCGATTCACCTCGCCGCATCCGGCCGACTTCACCGAGGATCAGTTCCGGCTGATGGCCGGCAGGGAGACACTTGCCCCGCATCTGCACATCCCGGTGCAGGCGGGATCCACCCGCATCCTGCGGGCAATGAGGCGCGGCTATACGCGCGCCGGGTTTCTCGCGGTCGTGGAGATGGCCAGACGGTGGATTCCGGACATCGGGCTGACTACGGACCTGCTGACCGGGTTCCCGGGCGAGGAGGAGGAGGACTTCGAGGAGACCCTCTCCCTGATGCGCGAGGTCCGGTTCGACGGAGCCTTCCTCTTCAGGTACTCGCAGCGCGGGGGGACCTGGGCAGCCCGCAACCTGCCCGACTCCGTTCCGTCGCAGGTCAAGGCGGAGAGGCTGGAGAGGATGATCGCGCTGCAGGAGCAGATCTCCCTCGAGCGCTACCAGGCCGTTGTCGGCCGGGAGGTGGAGGTGCTCGTGGAAGGGCCCAGCCGCAGGGGGAGCGGGCAGTTCGTCGGGAAGGCGCCGGACTTCAGGAAGGTGCTGCTTCCCGCAGTCGCAGGGCCGGGAGAACTCGTCAGGGTTCGGATCGTGTCGGCCAGTTCTCACACCCTCTTCGCGGAGGGCGCGCTTCCGAAGGGCTGATCAGCGCGGTCTCGGATCAGGATGCGTGCACCGGCGGATCGATGTGATCGATCCTGACGTAGCGATACCAGCGGCGGGTTCCCATCAGAAGAATCGCCACCCCCATCATCGCCTGCACCAGGAGCAGCGAGACGTAGAGGATGAAGATGTTGCGGAACCTGGCCAGGTGAGGGTCGGCATCCGGCCTCTGGAAGAGATCCGGATTGGAACGCATGAGGTCGGAAAGGAGTGGTGCGAGCGTGGCCTGTGCGGCCACGGCGATCAGCGTCATCCCGAGGATCAGACCCGCCTGGATGAGTATCGCCCGCGTGCTGCGCATGGTCAGCAGGTGCATGAGCAGGGTGTTGAGGAGAAGGAGGCTCCCAAGCCCGCATCCCAGCATGCCGAGATGCCCAAGGAGCTCGAGGGATGCCCTGCTCGCCTCTGCGGGGATCGGGATCGAGGTCAGGAGGGCCGGTACTGCCAGGCCGGCCGTGGCGACGAGGCCTCCCACCCACAGCCCGGCCATGACCTGCTGTGAGCCTTCGAGAGCGATCCCCATCCAGCTCACACTTCGCGTGCGGGGCAGCGATATCACCTTTCCCGGTTCTGGCTTCTGAGGTTCCGGCACGTCATCCCTTCGTGTGGTTCAGGCTGGCCTGTCACCTGCCGTGACATCTGTCCATGCAGTCCCGCCGGACGAAACGGCTCAATGCGCCCCGAGGGTTTACCACGGACCACCATTGGGTCTTATCGGCAGGGGAGTCCGGCAAGGCCAGCCCGCGCTGAGCCGGGAAAGACCTTGACAGCATCTGCCTGCGGGATGAGCATTTCGGCCTGCGAGTCTGTGCCGGGGAAGGATCCCCGCACCGGAGGAGCGCAACCGGGGCGACGACACCGGGGGGAGCAACATGAGAGGCAAGGAGGCGTGGCAGGCCCTGCGGCGCCTGATCGACCGACACGATCGCTTCCTGCTGACCTCGCACGTCTTCCCTGAAGCCGACGCCATAGGCTCGGAAGTCGCTCTCGCCCTGCATCTCAGGTCGCTCGGGAAGGAAGCCCTGATCCTCAACGACGGCCCCACCATGGAGCGCTACCGGTTTCTCACACGCCTGTTTCCGGTCCATTCGTGGAAGTCCCCCGGCGGATGGCCTGATCCCGGCTGGGCCGAAGTCGCCATATGCCTGGACGTGAGCAGCTGGGACTACCTGGGCCCCGTGGGCCGCTGGCTGCGCTCGACCAGGCCGCGGATCGTCTCCATGGATCATCACCACATCGAGGAGCCGTTCGGAGACCTGGATCTGAACCTGGAGGAGGCCTCGTCGACCGGCGAGGTCCTGTATCGCTACTTCCGCGCCGTGGGTGCGCCGATCTCCGCTCCGATGGCCGAGGCCCTGTATGCATCGATACTCTTTGACACCTGGAGCTTCCGCCTGCCCAACGCAGCCAACGGCAGCGTCAAGCTGGCTGCAGAACTGCTGCACTACGGGGTGGATCACCGCGAGGTGTCGCGCAGGCTTTTCGAGACCGACACCCTCACGAAACTGAACCTGCTGCGCCAGGCCCTGGGCACCTTGCGCAGCGAGTGCGACGGCAGGCTGGCCTGGCTCACGATTTCCGATGATCTGTTCCGCGCCACGGGCGCTTGCTTTTCCGATGCCGACGGGGTACTCGATCACCTGCTTTCGCTCGGCGATGTGGAACTGTGCGTGATGTTCCGCCAGCAGGGGAGCCGCGGGGTGAAGGTGACGTTCCGATCCAAGGGGCACCATGACGTCGGACGGCTTGCCTCCTCATTCGGCGGTGGAGGAAGGGCGACCGCTGCGGGCGCCCTGATAACCGAGTCGATCCATGGTGCGATGGAGCTGGTTCTCCCCCGCATCTACGAGGTACTGGGCCAGGATCCCGGCGATGCGGTGATACACAGCGAGCGCGTCACCCTGGGAGTTTCGGGGACCGACGGATGAAGCAGGAGAGAAAGCCCACCGGATCAGGGCGCAGAGTTCGTCCCGCCCCCCGGGCCCGCGGTGGTGCTTCGCAGGACCGCAGCGGTCTGCGAGTGCGTAAGTCGGCGCCGTCCGAAGCTGACGCGCTGGAACGGCTGGCGGGCGAGTGGCTCAGCCTTCTAGGCGAGGATCCCAAACGCCAGGGTCTTGTCAGGACCCCACGGCGCATGGCGCTGGCTTATCGCTTCCTGACGGCCGGTTACGGGATGAAGCTCGAGGAGATTCTCAACGGGGCTGTGTTCGAGGAGCCGTACGACGAAATGGTCATCGTCCGGGACATCGACTTCTTCTCCCTGTGCGAGCATCACATGCTGCCCTTCTACGGCCGGGCCCACGTCGCTTACATTCCGGACGGGAAGGTGATCGGTCTCTCCAAGCTGCCCAGGATCGTTGATCTCTTCTCGAGGCGGTTTCAGCTCCAGGAGCGGCTTACGGTACAGATCGCCGAGTGCATCATGGATGCCATCAGACCGCTGGGTGTGGGCGTCGTGATGGAAGGGCTGCACCTCTGCATGGCCATGCGTGGGGTCGAGAAACAGAATGCCCAGAGCATCACGAGTGCCATGCTCGGCGTCTTCCGCGACGACCGCGAGACCCGCGCCGAGTTCCTGGACCTCCTGAAGAGGGGCGGCTAGCCTGCACTGTTCGCGCGCGTTTTCGGTGTCGCAGCGGAGGGGTCATGCCTCAGCAGCCATGGAGACCCCACATCATCGGGATCGTGGCCGCAGTCCTGCTGTCCTGCGCGGCCCAGGCCGGCCCAGTGGAGGACTGCTGCCGGCTGTGGCTGATCGAATCGCCGCGAGTGCCTCCGCCCGGATGGCTGTCCGAAGACGGATTCCGGCTGATCCACAGATGCCCGGCGTACTGGCTTTCCCTCGCGGCGCCGGATATCGATCCACAGGATCTGACGCCACGGCCGGACGGCCTGAACCTCGGCCCATGGCTTGGCGGGATGGAGTACTACCTCGTCTATCTCGCCTCAGCGCGGCCGCCTGCTGTCGCACTTGAGGAGTTGGGCCGGATCCTCCACAGGGACGCGGCGACGGCTGTTCTGGAGATCCCCCCGGTCAATGCGCCGCTGCTTCATTCCGCTTACTCCGTGGAGAGGATCCTTCCGCATGCGCTTCCGGCAGCGCCCCCGGCCCATCCGGCCAGGGCCTTGCGCGAGGCTCCTCTCGTGCATGACCCGGCAGTTCAGTCGATGGCGGACGCGGTGGAGATACCGCGGATGCACGATGAAGCGCGGTACCTGCAGAACCTCGGTACCAGGCGGTCTGATACGCAGGGTGCCCGCGAGGCGCAGGAGTATCTCGTGCAGAGGTTCCTCGACTTCGGATATGTGGACGTGGAGACACACACCTTCATCCCCGGGTACTCGGACAACGTCGTTGTGGTCAAGCCGGGCGTGGTGGATCCGGAGAGGATCGTCGTACTTGGGGGGCACTACGATTCGATCTCCAGGACGGCTGCTGCGCCGGGCGCGGACGACAACGCCAGCGGTACTGTGGGTGTGCTGGAAGCGGCGCGAATCCTGGCCCCGTATGACCTCGGGAAGACCGTCTGCTTCATCGCATGGTCCGGGGAGGAGCAGGGCCTGCTCGGCTCGGCCTTCTGGACGGCGCGGGCTGCGGCCGGGGGATTGCAGGTTGAGGCGTATCTGAACCTGGATATGCTTGGCTACCTGGAGGGACCTCCGGATCTCGACATCATCTCGAACTGGGAGTCGCAGTGGCTGCGGGATCTCTGCTTCGAGGCGATCCCGCTCTACGTCCCCGATCTCCCGGTGAGAGACGGGTTCCTGCTGTGGGGCTCGTCGGACCATGCCTCCTTCTGGGCGCACGGGTTCCCTGCAGTGCACTTCTTCGAGGATTCGCGGTCCTATTCGCCCTACATACACACTTCCGCGGATGTGATAGGGCTTTCCCTCAACAGCTTCGAGTTCATGCAGAAGAATGTGCAGGCAGCCCTCGCTGTGACCGCTGTGCTGGCTGTACCCGTGCCTCTCACGATCGATCACCACCCGCCCGAAGAGCAACCGGTCCCGGACGACCCGCTGACACTCGAGGCGGTCATCCGCACCGCGGGCGCCCTGCAGCCCGAAGCGCTCCTGATGCGCTACCGGGGCGGACCCGGCCGCTTCGAAGCCGTTCCCCTTGTGCCTGCGGGGCAGCCGTCCGTGTATGTCGCCGAGCTTCCGGGGCTGCCGGCAGGTACCGTGATCGAGTACTACTTCGAGGCTTCGGATCTGGACGGCCGGTCTGTCGCGCATCCACAGGGTGCTCCGTTGTTGGATCTGCACTCCATGGTGGTCGGGGCGGAAGTCCTCCATGCGGACGACTTCGAGTCCGACACCGGGTGGACGGTCGGGCGCGAGTGCGACACGGCGGAGTCGCGGATGTGGGTGCGTGCCATTCCCGCCGGCGGCCCCTGTCAGCCCGATCACAATCGCACGCCCGGCGGGGCCTGGTGCTACATCACCGGCAGTGCGCCGCCCGTCTCCACGGACGGGGCGGACACGGTCAGTGGGTGCGTCACCAGCCTGGTCTCCCCCGAGTACGATCTGCGGAACAGATCGAACGTCTCGCTCTCCTACTGGCGGTGGTACGTGAACGAGGATGACCCGGACGGCGTCTTCCGCGTCCTGATATCCAACAACGGCGGAGCGGACTGGCTCCTGCTTGAGGAGGTCGGGGAGACTGCGATCCCCTGGACCCTGGCCCGGTTCGATGATCTGGAACAGATCCTTCCCCTGACCGGGCGGATGCGCCTCCTCTTCACGGCAGGGGGCCAGGGGCTGCCGTCGATCAGCGGGGCGGCAATCGATGACGTGGTGTGGAGAGGGGTCAGAAGGCCGCCCTTCGGGATTGCGGAGCGGCCCTCGCCCGGAATCGGTGTGTCCGGAGATCCCCTGTCCCTGGTGTGCCGGCCGAATCCCGCCGCAGGGGAGGTCATGATCGAGCTCAGGCTTGCAGCCGGGGGTCATGCATCCCTGCACGTCCACGATGTCCACGGGCGTCTGGTCCGCACGCTTCTGGAAGCGCCGGTGCAGGCAGGAGCCCGGGCTCTGTCGTGGGACTGCATCGATGAGAGCGGGCACCCTGTGGCGCCGGGCGTCTACTGGGTCAGGCTGGCTGCGGGCGGTGGGATCAGGCATGGGCAGGTAGTGGTGATACGCTGACGATCGACCGGTCACCTGCCGAGTGCGAGCAGAAGCGGGAGCAGGGGGATCGACGCGAGGGTGGCGAGGAGCACCGCCGAGGCGACCATCCGGTCGTCCATGCCCGCCTTGCGTGTCACGACCACGTTGACCATCGCAGGGGGCAGGAGGGCGTACAGGATCAGGACAGCCCTGAGAAGACCCTCCGGGCGGAGCACCAGCAGCGTGACGGCCAGTGCGGCAGCGCCGCTGAGATAGCGGACGATGGTGACGGTCATGGCGTCCTTCATCGCGGTCATTCGCGCCCGGGACAGGGAGTCCCCGAAGAGCACCAGCATGAGCGGCACCGCGGCGGTACCAGCAAGCCTTGGGGCCATGAGAACCGCGTCGGGCAGCCTCAGGTCGAGCAGTCGCATGACTCCCGCCGCTGCTGCAGCCCAGAGGGCCGGCTCGCGCATCGCGTCGCGGATCCTGCTCCGTCCGTGCAACAGCAGCACCCCGACCGTGAAGATGACCGTCGTCGTGACAGTGAAGCTGACCACGCCGAGCGAAAGGCCGTCCGGGCCGAAGTTGGCAATGAGGAGCGGAAAGGGGAGATTTGCCGAGTTCACGAAGGCGATGGGGAGCAGGAGCTCGCGCTTCGCCTTCCGTCCCAGCAGGACCAGGGCGCACCAACCCAGCAGGAGCCCGGCGGTTATCTGGATTCCTGTTGCGGTGATCGCCTTCGCCACGTCCCCGCCGGGGAGCTCGGAATCGAGGATGGCCGTGAAGATGAGGCAGGGTGTGAAGATGTGCATCGCGAGGCGCAGTGTGCTGCGCAAATCAGGCTTCAGCCTGCGCGCGTAGATCCAGGCCGCTCCGACCAGGAGGAGAACTTCGCCCACCGAGGCCAGAACGGTCTGAAGGTCCCTCGTCACGGATCTCCCTTCGTGCTGTGGTCTCCAGGCTTGGCGTGGCTGTCCGGGTCGCGCCCTTCTGTCTCACGCGGGCTCAGGGCTGCAAGCACCGGCCGGCGGGACATGCATCCGGTCCGGGGGAGGGTAACACGGCAGCAGGGGGAAGAGGAGCAGCCTGAGCGCCGCCCCGGCAATGTGGAGTCAACCCGCTTAGAGGTCATGTGCTCGCGGATTCTTGGGATTCCCAGATTGAGTCAGGGGTGTGCTATTGTGCCCGGGCGGGCGGACGCCGGGTACTCAGGCTTGGTGTTCGCGGGATCAGAGTCCGGGAGGTCCGGTTGCATCGCTGATGCGCCAGATCCGAGTGAGGGCCATGGAAGCCGGCAACAACAAGAGACCTCTTGTCACCGAGGTGAGGATCCAGCTCACGCGGGAGCCGCCCATCCTGGCGTTCGTTTCCGTCACGCTGTGGGGGGCGATTGTCGTGCACGACCTGAGGCTTCTCAGGCGTCGCGACGGCTCCAGGGTTGTGCTCATGCCCAGACTCAAGGCGCCTGACGGATCCTGGTCTCCCGTGGCCCACCCGGTCTGTGAAGATGCTCGAAAGCGAATCGAGGACTGCGTGATCCACGCCTTCGAAGACCTTGTCGCCCGGCGGCGTCAGAGTACGGGGCCCCAGAGTCCGGGATCCCGTCCGTGTGATCCTGCGCACCCATAGCCTGCACGACTCACGAATCACCTGCAGCCGGGCCGGAGCTGCGCAGCCTGGCCCCGGGCCGGGTATTCAGCTCTGCAGATGCAGTCTTGAGTCCACAGGGCGTCGGAGATATCGTTGACGAGGCATTATTCCGGAGGATTTCCGGGCCTGCGGATCCCGGCACGGCCTGGCCCGGAAGCCCGCTCAATCTGCAGGAGGCAGCCTTGACCGATGCCACCGAAGAGACAGCTCTTCTCACTCGCGCGCAGTCCGGAGACCGAGAGGCCTTCTGGGAGCTTGCTTCTCCCAGTGTGAATGCGATCTACCGCCTGGCGCTTCGCATGATGAAGAGCGAGGAGGATGCCGAGGACGTCGTTCAGGAGACATACCTGAAGGCTCTTGGCGCAATAGGCGACTTTCGCGGGCACAGCAGGTTCACGACCTGGCTGCACAGAATCGCGGTGAACCAGGCCCTGATGAAACTCCGGAAGCGCCGGTCCAACGTCTTCTCCATGGATGCAATGGAGGAGGGCGACAACGCACCTCCGTTGAGCCTGGTCGACTGGTCCGAGACAGTTCTGGATGACCTCGTGCGCATGGAGGCGACCGGCGTATTGGAGGAGACTCTTCAGGAGCTTCCGATCGATCTGAAGACGGTTGTCATCCTTCGGGACGTGAACGGCCTCTCCAACGACGAGACCGCCCAGGTGCTGGATCTGCCCCTGGGTGCCGTCAAGTGGAGGCTGCACCGGGCCCGGACGCTGCTGCGTGACCGGCTCTCCAGTTACTTTCGCGAACGGCTGAGTGCAAAGGGAGGAAGGCAGGCATGAACTGCGAGCAGCTTTGGAAGGTCCTTCCGGATTTCCTGGATGAGGAGACGAAACAGGAACTCTGCGACGAACTGCACCGGCACATAGCCGTCTGCGAGTACTGCCGCGCCCACGTCCATACGATGCAGACAACCATCAACCTTTCCAGATCGGTGCGGACCGGCATCCCGGATCACGACGAGTACGTCGAGCGCCTCAGGAAGCGTGTACTCGGAGAAAGCTGAGGGATGCAGACTGGATACCCGGTTGACCCGCGCCCGGATTTCGGGACCGGCGGCTCTGCCCCGGCAGGTGGCGGGACCTGAATGTCCACCCCGCCCATACCGGTCCTCTTCGCCGGGACGACATTCGTCCTCGGCGGGGCCGAGCGAATCTTCTCCCACCTCGTCCGGGGGCTGGATCGCGATCCTTTCAGGGTCGAGGTGCTTGCCCTGCGCGAACCAGGTCCGATAGGCGAGGAGCTCGCCGCGAACGGTCTGAAGGTCCACTCGGGCCTGACCGGCCAGGGTCGGGTAGATCCATTCCTGATACACAGGATCCGCCGCCGGCTGCGCAGGGGGAGGTACCGCGTGATCTACTTCCTGGATCACGCGCATGCTGTCTTCTACGGCACCGTGGCTTCATGGCGGACCGACGTACGGGTCCGCCTCATGCCCGTACACACGACCGGCCACTGGGACGGCCGCCCGACCATAAGGCGCCCGATCCGCATCGTCCGCCCCGCCCTCAACAGGATCATCGCCATTGCCGATGCTCAGAAGAAGTACCTCGTGGAGGAAGAGGGGGTGCCGGAGCAGCAGATCACAGTCATACCCAACGGTATCCCCCTGCAGACGGCGGGTGAGGAGGAGCGCGCAGACCTTCGCAGGTCGGTGCGTCAGGAGTTCGGGGTTGCGGATGAGACTCCGGTAGTGGGCGTGACGGCGGTTCTGCGTCCCGAGAAGAATCATGAGCTGCTGCTGAAGGCGATGGTCCAGGTTCGCAGCTCCTTTCCGGATGCGGAACTCTGGATCATAGGCGATGGTCCGCGCCGGGCGTTTCTCGAGGAGACGGCTGCCCACCTGGGATTGCTGAACTCCGATGGAGGCGCCGGATCGGGATCCGGGCTTTGCCCCCGTGACGGCCTGTTGCCGGACGAGGGCCGGCATTCCGACCGGGACAGGTCACCAGGCGGGAACGCCGTCCGTTTTCTCGGACGACGGGCCGATGCGCGCCGGATCATGGCCGGCCTCGACGTTGCCGCCCTTTCCAGCCACACGGAGGCGCAGCCCCTTGCCCTGCTCGAGTCGATGGATGCCGGGCTGCCCGTGGCGGCAACCCGCGTGGGCGCCCTGCACGAGATGGTGGAGGACGGGGCTTCAGGCCTGCTTGTCCCTCCGGACGATCCCCGGTCTATGGCGGCAGCGCTGATCACGCTTCTGGCCGATCCTGATCGAAGGGCCCGCTACGGCGGCAGGGGCCGCAGTATCGTTCACGACCGGTTTTCTGTCGGGACGATGGTGGACTCGACGGCCGACCTGATCCTGGGCCTGCTGTAGACAGCGGACTCATCCCGCATGAGGGCCGGCCGGAGGACTCGTCCCGCACTGAGGCTCCGGCAGCGGCGGCCCGGGTTCTCTCCCGGATCTTGGAGGATTTGGGTTTGCCCCGGAAGTGGACATGCGGCTATCCTGCCCGCCATGAACAAATCCCAATACCTGCTCTGGATACTTCTGCTCACGTTTACCGCCGGTTGCGCATCACATCTGGGAACGGCACCCCACACTGACGGCAGACCTGCAACCCCTCAGGTGGGGTCTGCAGCTGAGGATTCTCCGCGACCGGGCGGATCCGATCCCCTCCTCAGGCCTGCGGGATCAGAAGTGTGCGAGGCGGCGGAAGCAGCCCGTCTGCAGATAGACGACATCCCCGATCTCTCCGACTCGCTTGCCGCGGCCACAGAGGCCCGCATTCCATCCCCGGAGGAGCTGTTCGACTATCCCGTGGTGATCAACCGCAGGGTTCTCACCTGGGTGGACTACTTCACGGGAAAGGGCAGGGTGGGGTTCAACCGATCCCTCGTCCGCTCCGGCCGGTTCCTCCCTCTTGCACGCAGGGTGTTCGCGGAGGAGGGGGTGCCTCAGGATCTGGCGTTCCTTGCCCACATAGAGAGCGCCTTCCGCCCGGACGCCCGATCGCGAGCCCAGGCCGTCGGGCTGTGGCAGTTCATGGCCGGGACCGGCCGCATGTACGATCTCCGCTGCGACCGGCACGTCGATGAGAGGCTGGATCCCGTCCGCTCCACCCGGGCGTGCGCCCGGCACCTGCGCGACCTTCACGAGCGTTATGACGACTGGTACCTGGCTCTCGCCGCCTACAACGCGGGTGCGGGAAGGGTCGACCGCGCGATTCGCAACTCGGGCAGCCGCGACTTCTGGACGATCGCCGCCAGGCGCCACCTGGTGAACGAGACCCGCAACTTCGTCCCTGCGATACTCGCGGCAACGATCCTGGCGAAGTCGCCTGCGGCCTATGGCTTCACGGAGGAGGCGGATCCCCCGCTCGAATACGACACCGTGTGGGTCGATTCCCCGACCGATCTCCGCGTTATCGCCAGGTGTGTGGGGCGGCCTGTGTCGGAGATCGGGGATCTGAACCCTGCCCTCCTTCGGGGACAGACCCCTCCCGGTGCGGAGAAGTACAAGGTATTCGTTCCGTCCGGGACAGGCGCGCTCTTCGCCGAGACCTTCCCGCTCATCCCGAAGGAGGAGCGCCTGGTCTTCCATCACCACAAGGTCCGCTCGGGGGAGAGCCTTGGCCTTCTCGCCAGGCGTTACGGGAGCACCGTCAGCGCCATCCAGGATGCGAACGGGATGGGGCGCAGGACGCTCATACGGATTGGGCAGGAGTTGCGCATACCCGCATCGGGCCGTCCACTCGCCCTGCTGGGATCGGATGGGCCGACGCGCCACACAGTCCGGCGGGGCCAGACCCTGGCAGGAATTGCGCGCACGTACAGGGTTCCCCTGCGGAGCCTGCAGGAGGCGAACCGGATTGCCGATCCGTCCAGGATACAGGTGGGCCAGGTCCTGCAGATCCCGGGATCCGCCACTCCTGCCCCGCCGACATCGGATCCTGCCGCCAGCCGCGCGCCGACCGATCTTGCCTCCCTCTTGCGGGAGCCGCCCCGTGTGACGGACGAGGACCTCGGTCGCGGTCCCAGCACCGCGCATCTCGTGGAGGAGGCCCGCGAACGGATGCTCAACTCACCCCCGGAGCCTGCGGAGGTGCGGGCAGCCGGCACGCCGTTGGTTCACCTGGTGCGCAGGGGCGACACCCTCTCCCGGATTGCACAGCGTCACGGTGTCTCCGTACCCGACCTCCGGCGATGGAACAGGCTCGGAAGCTCCAGCCTTATTCGCCCCGGGCAGCGCATCCGCCTCGGCCCGTCAAACGACCTCGCGTCGTCCGGTGCGACTTCCGGGGGCAGGCATCATGTTGTTCAACGAGGCGACACCCTGTGGTCGATCTCCAGGCGCTACGGGGTTCCGGTCAGCGAGCTCTCGCGGCGGAACGGCCTGGGTCGTGACTCGCGGATCCATCCCGGTCAGACCCTGATCGTCCGGTGAGGCTGTCGGAGTCATCCCGGGTTCCGACGGCCCGGCCTCACCGGCCGGCGTGTTGCGTGTTGCTGCGCTCACGGAGACAGCGCGCCGCCGTGACTGGAGAACACTCGTGATCCGGTGGGTCTTCTTCGACATCGGCAACGTGGTCATGAACGACGATCCGGTCATGGCCTTCATCTACGAGGAGCTGCACGAGGCGATCATCGCGACCGGGCGGGATCTCTCCTTCGAGGAGCTTATCGAGGAGCGGGAGGCGTCCATAAGGGAGGCCGGGCCGGGCCACTGGTACAGGCTGGGCGAACGCTATCTCGGCTACGACGGCATACACACCCTCATGCACCGCTGCGCCGGCAGGATCCGCGAGGACTACATGGCCTTCCACAACGTGATCCCCGGCATGAAGGACACCCTGGAGGATCTCTGTGGCAGCTTCTCCCTGGGGATCATCGCCAATCAGCTCAGGGAAGTCGTGATCGGGCTCGAGGTGACCGGCCTCCGCCGCTGCTTCCGCGTGCTTGCGCTGAGCGAACTGATCGGGCTGAAGAAGCCGGATCCGGAGATCTTCGAGTGGGCCCTTCGTGAAGCCGGATGCCGCCCGGAAGAGGCGGTGATGGTGGGTGACCGGGTGGATAATGACGTCGCCCCTGCGGCGAAGGCGGGGCTCTGGACGATATGGTTCCATGTGCCCGTCGGGGAGAAGGGGCACAACCCGCCGGAGTGCAGGCGAAGGCTGTACTTCGAGAGCCAGAAGCGAGTCTCGATTGCCGGGATCGGACCTTCGCGTCCTGAGGAGGTGCCGGACGGCGAGGCGACGTCTCCGAAGATGCTGAAGGAGGAGATCCTCCGTCTGTCGGCCCTTTCGCGTGAGCGGGGTCCGGGTTCGCCCGGGCTTTGACCCCGCGGTCTCCTGCTGTAACATCCCACACGGGAGGAGCGCCGATTACGGGACTCGCGCGACCGATGAATGGAGTCGACCATGCTGGAACGCACCCGGGCCGCCATAGGCTGTCGTTCTCCGGTATCTGTCCTGCTTCTCCTGTTTGGGCTGCTTCCAGTGTCGTGCGGATCTGACAGCAACCCACCCGGGACCATTCCAACGCCCCCGAATCGCCCGCCGCAGATTATCCGCCTTTACCACAGCCCCGACCGTGTTCTTCGCAACCACAGGGTAGATGCCATCGCCGTAACCTACGATCCGGACGGGGACAGGCTTGGTCATATCTGGACCGCGAATCGCGGGAGCTTCCCCGCCGGTTTCGGTCAGCGCACTGTCACATGGCTCAGCCCGGAGGAACCCGGGCTTTCGACCCTTTACCTCTCTGTCACCGACAGGGAGTTCACAGTGGGCGACAGCATGGTCGTGGTGACCTCGGATCTGGCCCCGCCAACCGGCATGGACTTCGTGCTGGGTCCCTCCATAGCCGACCTGCTGTGGGACAGAAGCCCGGATGAGAATGTCGACCACTGGCGGGGGTACGAGATCTACATGAGCCCGTCCCCCATCCACTCCATCCCGGAGGGGGAGCACCACCGCTATCGTGTGGCCCTGGTGGAGACCGGTAACCGGTGGTTCCGGCGCGGGGGACTGGCCCGGGGAACCCTGTACTACTTCTCCGCGGGCTCCCTGCGCGGCTGGGGAAGGTGGATGGAGACGGAAGGGAGATGGGAGACCGAGGAACGGAGCGGTCCCGGGCCTGAGGTCGTGCTCTCGCCCCGGCCCGAGTGGCCTGCCTTCACAACGGAGCTTGCGCATCCGGGAGGCCCCCTCGCCATTGACATGTCTGCCGGGGCGGTTCGCCCGCTCGATGTGCACGACGCATCCGGACTGTCCGACCGCGATCTGTACTTCGGGACCTCGGACCCGATGGATGGCCCAGGTCCAGTCTGGATGAAGAGTGTATCGCTTCTTGCCAACCGTAACGAGGTCTGGTCCGGACGGGTCGTCAGGTTCAAGTCGCTGGGAGAGGACTGGAACATCAACACCACTACGGACGATGGGTGGGAGGAGCAGGTGCCGGTAGTCGTCGGCCGTGTGTATGCTGCACTGCTGCCCGAGGGGAACTACGCCAAGATCCAGATCACGAGTCTGGAGGGAGCCCATCCGAACCGGCTTACACAACTGCGCTGGGCCTACCAGACGATCCCCGACTTCCCGGTTTTCTGAGGCGGGCCGGAAGTCCCTGCAGGCGGGGACGTGCGTGCGGTGGAGATGCCTCTTCCGCCGCCTTCCGGGCGACTGGCCACAGAGGCAAGCCGCCCCTCAGGTCTGCCTGCCGCGGATCAGCTCATCCACCCACCCGCAATAACGGGCGAGGATCGGGGCGATGTCGAACTCGCGCACCCTGTGACGGCCCGCCTCTGCCATGCGTGCGCGAAGCCCCGGATCCCCGGCGGCGCGCAGGATTGCGGCGGATAGCGCCTCCGGATCGCGGGGGGGCGTAAGCTGCGCCTCGACACCGTCACGCACCACCTCCGGTATCCCGCCCGCGGTCGTCGCGATGATCGGCACGCCCGCGGCCATCGCCTCGAGCAGGACGAGCCCGAATCCTTCCTCGCGCGACGGGACGGCCAGGATGGGTGCTGCGCATCGCTGGAAGATCTCGTGCGCCCCGGGGCCCGGTTCACGGAGACTGAAGGACGAGGACAGCCCCATACTCCCGGCCATCCGCAGGAGGCGGTCTTTCACAGGGCCGTGTCCGTGGATCTCCAGTGTCAAAGCCGGCGCCCGGCTGAGCGCGATCGCGAAGGCGTCGAGGAGATCCTCCCAGCCTTTCACAGGCGAGAGCCTGCCGATACCGATCAGGGTGGGGGTCGAGCCTTCCCCACCGCGCTCAGGCATGACCTCGCGCCTGGCGGGCGATCCGCTGCACGCTGATGCCGCCTGAGCCCGTGCGTGTGCTGCAGGTGGTCCCGGTCGTCTCTCACGCGTCGCAGACTCCGTATGCAGCTCTTCATCCTTTGCCGGCCTCTCCAGGGTCCCCTCCATGCGGCTCAGGTCGACTCCGTTGTGGAGGACGCGGATTCGCGCGTCGGGGATGCCGAGCCTGCGTACCGCATCTGCCGCCGCCTGCGACACTGCGGCGATCCCGTCCGCCTGTCCGAGCGCCCAGGCCTCGAGGCGTCTGTGGACCGGGCCCATCCAGGCGTCCACGCTCTCCTTCGATGCGAGATGCGGGATCCGGAGCCTGGATGCCGTGGCTGCTCCCAGGAGGTGACCGTGAAAGAGAGTGGAGTGGATGAGGGCCGGCTGCTCTTCGCGCACGATCACGTCCATGCGGCGCCGCAGGCCGCCGGCGATCCACAGCCCCGCCGCGTGCAACGGCCGTCGGGCCCCCAGGATGTGCAGGCGTGCGCCCGCCTCGCTGATCTCGCTGGAGAGATCCGGCCCGTCGGTACCGGTGTGCGCGGCGAAGGCGACCACCGCGTGCCGGTACTGCGGGCAGCCACGGATCCTGGACAGCAGCATCCGCTGCGCTCCGCCCAGGCGCAGGTCCGTGATGATGTGCAGGATTCCCGGCTTTTCGGTCATGCCGTCTCCGTGCGGTCTCTTCCGTGCTTCCGGGGGTGTATGGCCTCCCGGGGTGTTCCCTCCACGAATCCCCACAGGGCTGGCCGGATAGGCTATACTCCCACGCCATGGGATGGAAGCAAGGCCCGCATTACGGCCTGAGCCACAACCGGGACAGTGCCCGGGCCGACTTCGACGGAGGAGATGATTTGGACACTCAGCGATCCCCCGCGGGCGTGCAGCCGGGGGGCGATTCCCCTGCGCCCTTCACAATCCTGGAACTCTGCCGTCACAGGGCCGGGCTGGAGACCCATCCGGACCTGCCCGGGGGGGATCCTGATCGTCCATCCGTACGGGTGGTCTCTTCGGGCCGTCACCTCTCCTTCCGGGACTGGTACGCGGATGTCGAGCCGATGGCGGCTTATCTGCTAGGCCTCGGCCTTGTGCCGGGAGACCGGGTCCTGCTGCTGTCGGAGACCCGCATGGAGTGGATGCAGGCGGATCTGGCGATCATGGCGGCGGGCGGGCTGACCGTGCCGGTCTACCCGACGCTTCCTTCTGCGCAGATCGAGGAGATCCTGGTCGACAGCGACGCGCGATTCGCTGTGGTCTCGCGGCCCGGCCTTCTGGCGGAGCTTGCAGGCGCGCCCTCGGCAGCAGGCAGGCTGGAGGGGATCGTCCTGGTGGAGGGGAGGGTGACCGACGCTGCGTGTTGTCGAGGGTCAGACGCAGCGTCTGAGAGCGTCCCCAGCGCCGCGCCCGAAGCTGTGCCGGCCGGTGTGCCATCTGCAGGGTTGGCCACAGCGCCGTCCGCCGCGCCAGCCGCCACGCCGTCCTCGGTGCCGGCAGGAGATGCAATCGTCGATCCAGCCGGCGACCGTGGACCGAAGACTGCATCCGCCGCGGAGCAGGGCCTGCGGCCGGTCCCCTGGGCGAAGGCCCTGCAGGCCGGGCGGGATGCCCTGGCCATCGACACCGACATACGCTGGCGCCTGGAGTCGGTCCGCAGGGAGATTCGCGTTTCCTCTCCGGCCACGATCATCTACACATCGGGGACCGAGGGTATCGTGAAGGGCGCTGTGCTGTCGCACGGGAACCTGCTCGCCAGCGCCGTCTCATCGGCGAAGCTCCTCGAGATCACGCAGCGAGACCTGTACCTCTCCTTCCTGCCGCTCAGCCACGTGCTGGAACGCGTGGTGCAGTTCAGCATGATCTGGGCCGGCGCCTCGATCCACTACTGCGAGGGGCTCGACAGGCTGGAGGCGAACCTCCGCTCCGAGCGCCCGACAGTCGTCGTCGGGGTGCCGCGCTTCTACGAGAAGATCCTGCGGGAGGCGCGTGTGAAGGCGCGGGAGAAGGGGAAGGTCGCCGAACTCCTCTTCCGGATGGCCGAGCGCGCGGCGCTGAGGGCAGGCCGCCGCGGACCGGGCTCGCGCCCGCCCCTTCCCGGCAGGGTGATCTGGAATGCCCTCGTCTACCGGAAGATCCGCAAGGTCCTGGGAGGCCGGATCCGCAGGTTGATATCGGGCGGGGCACCGCTTGGGATACGCGAGGCGCTCTTCTTCAACGGCGCTGGGTTCAACATGCTCGAAGGGTACGGGCTGACCGAGAGCTCCTCTGTGGCCAGCGTGAACCTGCCGAAGGCGTGGCGGCGCGGCTCCGTCGGAAGGCCGCTGCCCGGGCTGGAGGTCAGGATCGCAGATGACGGCGAGATCCTGATGCGCGGCCCCTCGATCATGCGGACCTACTGGCGCAACGATGAGGCCACAGCGAGCGCGCTGGTCGACGGCTGGTTGCACACGGGCGATGTCGGGCGGCTGGACGAGGCCGGGTTCCTGTACATCAGGGACCGCAAGAAGGACATCATCATCAACGCGCAGGCGAAGAAGATCGCCCCGCAGGTCGTGGAGTCGCGCCTGCGGCGGAGCCCGCTTGTCACGGAGGCTGTGGTCGTGGGGGACCGCAGGCCGTTCCTGGGTGCTCTGGTTTTCCCTGATCTCGAGATGCTGCGCGCGCGCCTCGGGCTTGCCCTGTCCGAAGGGCCGGATCTTGTGAAGACGCTGAACACGCCTGCCGTGCTTGCCCTTGTACGCGCGGAGGTGGACAGCCAGTGCGCCACCCTCGCCCCGCACGAGCAGGTGCGCAACTTCACGCTTCTGCCCGAACCCCCGACGATCGCCAACGGCCTTCTCACCCCGACGCTGAAAGTGCGACGCAGCGAGGTGATCCGGCGGTATGCGGCTGAGGTGGCGGGGTTGTACAGGAAGTAGTGGAGAATGGAGAATGGAGAATGGAGAATGGGGAATGGAGAATGGAGAATGGGGAATGGAGAAGGGAGAAGGGAGAGTGGAGAATGGAGAAGGGAGAAGGGAGAATGGAGAATGGAGAAGGGAGAATGGAGAAGGGAGAATGGAGAATGGAGAATGGAGAGTGAGGAGCTGAGAGTGGGGGTGTGGTGAAGCCGAATGTTGTGAAGGATAAGTCGTTTGCGTTCGCGATACGGGTGGTGAAGCTGGCCCGGTACCTGCGGGATGAGAAGAAAGAGTTCGTCCTGTCCAGGCAGATCCTGCAAAGCGGTACAGCCATCGGTGCGTTGATACGTGAGGCGGAGCATGCTCAGAGCAAGGCTGACTTCATCAGCAAGATGAGCATCGCGCTCAAGGAGGCCAACGAGACCGACTACTGGCTCGACCTGCTTCACCAGACGGGCTA
>CAZWSC010000106.1:0-3528 GCA_964636385.1 uncultured bacterium | reverse complement strand
TACTTGGCGTGCGTGATCGTCTCGTACTCGTCCAGCATCCAGAGCATGTGCTGGGCCGAGGTCATGACATCCGGAGCGGGCACATCCTGGATCGGTCCTACGCTCTCAGCCATCTGGCGCACCCAGACCCTGCATACCTGCTCCTGCTCGCGGTTGCTGAGGTTGTGCGGGTCGCAGATCACGCCGCCCTTGGCGCCGCCGAGAGGAATATCAACCACGGCGCACTTCCAAGTCATCCACATCGCCAGGGCGCGGACCGTGTCGGCCGTCTCCTGCGGGTGGAAGCGGATGCCGCCCTTTCCCGGACCCCGCGCGGTATTGTGCTGTACGCGGAACCCGCGGAAGACCTTGAAGCTGCCGTCATCCATCCGGATCGGGATGTTGAAGGCAAACTCCTTCATCGGCTGCCGCAGAAGATCGCGGGTCGCCTGGTCCAGGGACAGAATTTCGGCCACAGAGTCGAACTGCGCCTGGGCCATTTCGAACGCATTGTGAGAACCGCCTGACATGCTCCTTCCCCTTTCCCGAAGAGCAGAACCTTTCGGCCGCCGCCGCTCTTCTGGCGGCCGGCCGGGCCACCAATGCGGCTGCAGCAGCGCAAGTTACGCGGCTCCAAAGAAACCGGCAATCACGCCGATTCCGGCCCGACCCGAGCCTGCAGCGGGATGACCGCGAGCCTCTGGAAGCTGCTGTTCGGTCACTATCCGGCAGGAACAGGCAGACCGGAACACGAGAATGATTAGACCCTGACGCGCTGCGTTTGACAAGGGAATCTTCCCGGAAATCGGGGCGAGTTTACCCACTCCGGTACAGCGCGATCTGACGCCACCCCGCCCCTGTCACCGCCCCAACAGTTCACCAGGCTGACCCCCGTTCGTCACCCCGCTGTAACCGGAGGTCCGTATTCTTCCCTTCATCCTTCTCAGGATCCCCTTGCCGTCACGTGGGATCAGCGAGGGGCCGGTTCAAATCCTGGCTGGTGAATCGGCACGGGGACCGGCCAGGCGATTCACCCTGGAGACAGACCTGATGACATACGGCATCCACCGGCCGGAAGACCACTGCAACGCCGCCGGCAGGGCGGAAACCGGAAGGGGAGCGCTGAACAGATGCCGGACCCGGTGTGGTTACCGGATCGGCCTGCTGCTTGCGGTGATCACGCTGATCATCACGGCCTGTGCCGGCCAGGAGGTCGGCACGAAGAAGCGGCCCTTCACCATGTACTTCGTTCCCTCCATGGATGCCCAGGACCTTGCCACGAATGCCGAGCAACTGGGCGACTTCGTTGCCCGCCGTGTCTCCCTGGCGCTTCATGGGGAGGAACATCGCTTCTTCGTGCGCGCCCGCGTTCCGATGAACTACGTCGCCGTTGTCGAGGCGTTCGGGGCGGGCCGCGCCGATTTCGCGGCGCTCAACACATTCGGCTATGTGCTGGGCCACGAGATCAAGGGCTACCCGATGGAGGCTGCGCTCATGGTCCTGCGGGGAGAGAACGGGGACGAGCGCACCTACTGCGCCCAGATCGTGGTCCGCGCCGACAGCGGGATCGAGAGGCTCGAAGACCTGGCAGGCCGCTCATTCGCATTCACGGACCCCTCCTCCTCGGCGGGCTTTCTGCTGCCCATGAGGCTCTTCCGCAAGCACGGGATTGCGCTCGGAAACGTCGTCTTCGCCCACAAGCACGATTCGGTGATCAGCATGGTCTACCAGGGGCAGGTGGACGCGGGAGCCACCTACTACAGTCCGCCAAGGCTTGTTGAAGGTCCGGATGGAATCGTGGAGATCGCGCGCGACGCCCGCAGCCGCGTGCTGCATCAGTACCCGGATGTGATCGAGCAGGTGAAGATACTCGCCTTCACGGACCACGTTGTCAACGAACCCTGGGTCATCAGGAGCGATCTCGATCCGGATCCCGAACGCGACCGCGCGATCCGTGAAGCCGTGGTCGAAGCCCTGCTGGAGTTCACACGCACCCCCGAGGGGACGGCCATCATAGACAAGTTGTACAACGTCCGTGCCGTTACCGCCGTCGATGACGCCGAGTACTCCGCGCTGACCGCGGGCTATGTGGACGAGGTCGAGGAAGCGCTGATGGCGTACGAGCGCGAAGGCGGCATGGCGCCGTGACTGGAGGTCGGAAATGATATACCGTCCGGATTCGCATGGAGGCGGCCCGCTTCTCGAGGTGCGCGGTCTGACCAAGATCTACGACAACGGAGTTGCCGCCCTGCAGTCGGTCGACTTCCAGCTGAGGCGAGGCGAGTTCCTGGGGATCATCGGCCTGTCGGGCTCGGGCAAGTCCACTCTGCTGCGCTGCATAAACCGCCTGGTCGAACCCAGCAGCGGGGAGATCAGCTTCTGCGGCACCGACGTCACGCGACTTCGCGGCGCAGAACTGCGGGCCGTGCGCAGGCGAATGGCAATGGTCTTCCAGCACTTCAACCTGATACCGCGAATGAGCGTGCTGGCAAACGTGCTCTCGGGCGACCTTTCCCGCACATCGACCTGGCGGAGCATGACCGGGAGTTTCCCCTCCGAAGCCCGGGAGAGGGCGAGGCGCCTGCTCGAAGTGGTGGGCCTTGCGGACAAGGAGCGTACCCGGGCATCGGAGCTTTCCGGGGGACAGCAGCAGCGCGTGGCCATCGCGAGGTCGCTGATGCAGGAACCGGAACTGCTCCTGGCGGATGAGCCGGTGGCCAGCCTCGATCCCTCCACCTCGCACTCTGTGATGCGCTACCTGGAGCAGGCCAACAGGGAGTTCGGGGTGACGATTCTGTGCAACCTCCACTTCCTCAGCCTGGTGAGGCAGTATACCACCCGCGTCATCGCCCTACAGGACGGACGCATAGTCTACGAAGGCCCGCCGGGCGACATCGACGACGGCTGGTTCCGAAGGATATATGGAGAAGAGGCCCGGGAGGTTCGCGTCACATGAACCAGCCACAGACCGGCAACGAACCCCAGCCTGCCCTCGTTGAGGCGGGGCGCCGTCAGCACGAACTGCGCGTATCCCGCGCGCGTCTCCGCGGGATGCTGCAGGCCGGAGTCGCCAACACTCTCCTGGTCTGGTATGCCATGGCGGGAGGCCAGATGGCCCTGCGCTGGCTGTGGCAGGGCTGGATTCAGGGAGAACCCTTCTTCATGCGTCCCCCAGCGCCATCCCTGCCAGTTCATCTGGCGATCCTGGCGGCAGCTGCGCTCCTCGGCGCTGTCTGGACGCGCCACCCGCTCTCACCGGGGCGAATGGCAACCTGGAACACCGTGCCGCTTCTGAAGCCGGAGGCGCCCAGGCTCGAGAATGGATGGTGGAGCACACTCGGCGGGCTCTCCGTGCTCGGGCTCTTGGGGTTGACCTTCGTCCTGGGTGTTCTGGTGGTGGAGGTCTCGCCGCGGGCATTGCTCGAACGCCGGAGCCTCGAGGCGGCGGGACGGCTCTTCGGCGCCCTCTTCACCCCCGAGACGAGGATCCTCCCCCTCGTGATCGAGAAGACGATCGAGACCGTCTTCATCGCCCTCGTGGCGACTGCG
>CAZWSC010000105.1:0-36322 GCA_964636385.1 uncultured bacterium | reverse complement strand
CCAGAACCAGAGCCGGAGCCAGAACCAGAGCAGGAACCAGTACCCGCGGCACCCCGGTTGGTGATTCCAAAAATTACGATTCCAGAACCGGAGCCGATTCCAGAACCGGAGCCGGAGCCAGAACCGGAACCGGAGCCAGAACCGGAACCCGAGCCGGAACCGGATCCTTTGCCTCCACCACCGCCAGTGGAACTGCTCTGGATAGGCGACACGCGTCCGGACGAGGTGGAGATAATCTTCGTCCACCCGGCGCCCGCACCAGGAGGGCGTGCTCTGCATCAATACGAGTTCGGGGTCACCTCAATCGAGCTTACTGAGTTGACATGGCCTGATGCTGCAAAGGCTCCCGACCCCCCGCTACCAGGCACGCCGGGATCGGAAGGAAGGCTCACGATTGGAGGGCTGATACCCGGTGAGCTGTACTTCGCAGCCGCGCGGGTGATCGACTCAGGGGGAGAGGAGTCGCCGCTCTCGCCGGTGATCTCCTTCAGGACCCCTCAGGATCAGGATCCGGCTCCACCAGATCCTCCGGGGGCTCCATCCGTCAGGTGGATCCGGGAACAGACTGCCCGCATCGAATGGGCGCCATCGTCGAATCCGCAGGTGATCGGATACCGGGTTTACGGCAGTGGACGGAACTCCGAGTGGTTCAACCTGACTGAAGCGATCGTCACAGACACACACCTCGAGGTCGAGTATCCGGATCCGCACCGCCTTCGCCGTGCAGCCGTCAGCGCCGTGAATCTTGCGGGAACCGAGAGCCCGCTCAGCCCTTCCGTGGAGATCTTCGGCGATGGTTGGGAGATCCGGGGGCCCTTCCCACATCCGGTGCGGGAACGGTGCCGCCTCTCCGTGCTGTTGCCGGTGTCGCTGGGCGGCCAGCCTCATCTTCTTGTCGAGATCCTGAACCTTGTCGGCGAGAGGGTCGCCACCCTGTACGATGGACACTCCGGCGCAGGGATTCCTCTTGAGCTTCAGTGGAACCGGCGGACTCAATCCGGCAGCCGGGCCGCCCCGGGATTCTACTACCTGGTGATTGAAGGGGCCGGGCAGAGACGTCTGCAGACAATCTACCTGGCGCCGTGATAACCCCCTATGACTCGCGATAAGGTGGCTGCTCACGGGGAGCGTGCACGGTTTTCGGATCGGAGCCTGCTGATTGGCCCGGCCACGCAGGCTCGTAGCCAACCTCCTCGAGATAGAGGCCTGCTGCGGGAGCAAGGGGCCCGGCCCTGCGGCGGTCCCTTCCGAGCAGAATCGCCTTCATCTCCTCCGGCTCAAGGCGGCCCCTCCCGATCTCCAGCATGGTCCCGACGAGGATTCGCACCATCTGGTAGAGGAACCGGTTTGCCTGCACGGTGAAGTCGATCCCCCCGGATCGCTCCTCCCAGGAGAGCGAATGCACACAGCAGCCGAAAGGACCTTCCGGCTGCGTTGTGAAGGCCTGGAAGTCGTGTTCTCCAGGGAGCGGATCGAGGGCAGCCTGCATCCGCTCGAGGGACGGCCGGAACCGGGGAACGTACGCCCTCCCCCTGTTGAACGGCGTATGCACCCTGTCGATGCGGTAGCGGTAACGCCTGAAGCGTGCACTGAACCGGGCCGAGAATCCGCCCGGGGCGACTTCCACGGCCAGTATCCGTGCGGAACCCGGGAGGTGAGCGTTCAGTGCCCTGGCCATTCGTTCCGGCACAATCCGGGTCCTGATGCGGAAGTCAGCCACCTGCCCAAGCGCGTGCACACCGGCATCCGTCCGTCCGGCCCCCTGCACCCTTGTTCTCTGCCCTGTGATTGCGAACAGCGCATCCTCGATGGCCCCCTGCACTGTCGGAAGCCCGGGCTGAAACTGCCACCCGTGAAATCCTGAGCCGTCATAGGTCACAAGAGCACGGTATGCGCGCTCAGGCAGGGCATCGACGGGCGGGGGATCCTGGATGCTGCCGGTCAAGAGGCGGGACCTCCCCTTTCAAGAATGAGGCGCGCGATCTGCACTGCATTCAGCGCCGCCCCTTTCCTCAGATTATCGGCCACAATCCACAGATGAACGCCGTGCCCTTCGCAGCGATCCATGCGTATTCGCCCTACCCAGACCGGGTCGGTGCCTGCGGCGTGAAGAGGAGTTGGATACTGCGAGGCAGCAGGATCGTCCATGACGCGAACGGCCGGAGAAGAGGCAAGAGCTTCGAGAACGCCGGCAAGCGTGGGCTCCTCTTCCGTCTCGATGTAGACAGCCTCGCTGTGCCCCGTATCCACAGGAACACGGACGCAGGTTGGATGCACCGGAAGAGCCGGGGCTCGAAGTATCTTCCTCGTCTCCAGGATCGTCTTCTCCTCCTCCCGGGTGAAGCCGTCCTCAAGGAAGATGTCGCACTGAGGGAGGACGTTCCCCAGCAGGGGACCGGGAAACGTGTCCCCCGAAGGCTCGCCTCTGCACTCCCGGTCCAGCGCGGCGCGACCTGTCTCCCCCTTCCCGGAAGCAGCCTGGTAGGTTGCCAGCACCACCTTGCGCAGGCCGTATCTGACGTGCAGGGGATTGAGTGCCGCAACAAGCTGGATCGTGCTGCAGTTCGGGTTGGCGATTATCCCTGGTTCTTCAGGAAGTTCCTCCGGGTTCACCTCCGGCACGATGAGCGGCACGGAAGGGTCCATCCGCCATCGCGAGGAATTGTCGATCACCCATGCACCGGATCGGACGGCAATGGGAGCCCATGCCCCGGATGCTTCTGCGCCCGCGGAGAAGAGCGCCAGATCAACCCCGGTGAAGGAGTCCACAGAGACCACGGCAGCAGGAAGCCACTCACCCCCGAAAACAACCTCCCTCCCGGCGGATCGCGCCGAGCAGAGGGGGCGTAGCTCATCAACCGGAAGCCCGCTCTCCTGTAGACATCGCAGCATCGTCCGCCCGACGAGGCCCGTCGCGCCGAGAACAGCGACCCGCAGGGAACGCTGGCTCATCCCTCCGCCTCCACGCTCGGCGGCCGTCCCGGCTCCAGTACCCGCATCCAGAGGCCGTTCAGGTACTCCCCCTGCGGGTGATCCAGGTGCACGGGGTGATCGCAGGCCGCTCCGCATCGTCCCAGCCACTGCACGGATGCGCGGGCATCCAGGGACGCGCCGAACACCACCTTCTGGAAGAGGTCGTGGGACACATGCTGCGAGCAGGAGAAGCTCCACACAAGGGCACCCGGTTTCGCCCGGCACAGAACCCACAGGTTGAGATCCTTGTACGCACGCAGTGCACGGTCGAGGGAACGGCGATCCCGCGCGAATGGAGGCGGATCCAGCACTATGAGGTCGTAGGACTCCCTGACATTCCGCAGAAAGCGGAAGGCGTCCTCGCCGCTCGTCTCAAACCGCTCCTTCGGAAGACCGTTGTGTGCCCAGTTGCGGCGGGCCAGTTCCCTGGCGGGTGCGGATGACTCCACGTGAACAACATGCCCGGCACCACCAGCCCCGGCAGAGACGGAAAACGCTCCCGTGTATCCAAAGAGGTTGAGCACCCGCCTCCCCCCCGCATGCATGCGTACCGCACGGCGGTTGTCCCGCTGGTCCAGGTAAAAGCCGGTCTTCTGTCCGACTTCGGGATCCATTTCGTACACAAGGCCGTGTTCGTGAATGAGGCAGGGCCCCGGCTTCAGGCTGCCCCGCAGAAGCCGTGATCCGGTACCTTCCTCCGCGACTGATTCCCTCCGCGCGCGCTCACCACGTTCGAGAATGGCAACAGGCGAGAAGATCGACTCCAGGGCGTCCAGCCACAGGTTCGAGTGTCTCGACATCCCGGCAGTCAGTACCTGCGCCACCAGGATGTCCCCGTAAATGTCCACCACAAGCCCCGGAAGCTCATCCCCTTCGGAGTTGATGACGCGCCATGCCGTCGTCTCCGCGTCCGCGACCAGTTCGGCCCGCATGGCAGCCGCCCTCTCCACCCGGCGGTGGAAGAAAGCCGCGTCAACCGGCTCATCCCTCCACGTGAGTATTCTGCACAGTATCTGGCTGTCCGGCTGCACAGTGCCACGTGCCAGAAAACGGCCGGATGTATCAACCACATCCCCGAGATCCCCCGGCACAGCTCCGTGAAGCGCTTCCACCTCCGCGACTGCGCCACTGAAGAGCCACGGATGCCGCTGCAGCACGGACCGCTCCCGGCCGGGCTTCAGCCGCAGCCTGTATCCGGTGCGTCCGGCTCCGACCCCGTCCCTGCCGGTTTCAACCATCTCGATGACCTCCCGGGCGACGCCTGCCGCCCATTCCCGCTACTCCCGAAACAACGCAGAGCAAACCAAGCCCGACAAGGGCCGGAACGAACCAGTCCCCGTGCCGGGTGTGGAAGGATCCGCCTTCACCCGCCGGAACCTCGGCGAGCAGCAGGGCTTCAACGAAAAGCCCTGTCTCGCCGTATGCGCGGCCGTATCCGTCGACAATGAAGCTGATCCCGCTGTTGGCGCAGCGTATCACAGGCGTTCGGGTCTCGACCGCCCTATGGATCGCCATGTGCGCATGCTGTACCGGTCCGGCGCTCCTGCCGAACCAGAAGTCGTTGGTGATGTTCACTAGATACGCTGCCCCGCCCGCCACCGCCTTGCGGGCCAGACCAGGGAAGATCGACTCGAAGCAGATCAGTGTGCTGAACCCCGCATCATCCGCCCTGAACAGGGTCATGACCTCGCCGCTGCTGAAATCCGACTGCCCAAAGTTGAGCGCGCTCAGCCAGGGGGCCGTCTCGCGGAAAGGCATCGCCTCGCTGAACGGCACGAGGTGCATCTTGAAGTATCGCTGCACGGGATTCCCGTCCGGATCGAGGAGGATTGCGGCGTTGTAATCGTCGTATCCCCCTTCCACCTTCCTCACGGCATCCAGCGTGCCGACCAGTACCCATCTCTTCAGCGAGGCGACGGTACTGCGCACCTGCTCAGAAAGCACCGGCTCCCAGAATATCCTCAGAGGCGCGGCCGTTTCCGGCCAGACTATGAGATCCGGATCATGACACGCGGCGGCCCCGGTGCGATCCAGGAGATCGGCCACCACCAGCGATCTGTACTCGGGCTCCCACTTGACCTCGCGCGCCGTGTTGGCCTGGACCAGGGCCACTCTCAGTGATGCCGCCGGATCCCGGGCATTCCCACTCATGGATGCGGCTGGGGCTGCCGTTTCTGTGGCCGGCACCGACGCCTCGTGCCACGGGGCCTGCGCAGCACCATCATGCGCATCTGTCACGTCGATCGGCCCCGGAGCGGACCTGAGAATCAGCATCCCCGTCAGAAGCGGGGCGACCGTCAGACACACGCCGGCAGCGTTCCGCGCAAGGGCGATGCGCTGTTCCCCCCTGAGAGCGGAGCGAAGTCCCAGGGTCCACAGTGCGTTGACCAGCAGGACCCAGAACGGAAGCCCCCAGTAGCCGGTCCACGCGCTCATCTGAAGCGCAGCCGGATGCGGGGCAAGCGCATAGCCACAGGACCCCCACGGGAAGCCCAGCACCCCTGTGCTTCGCCAGATGTCCGCCAGGACCCAGAGGATCGGTATCGTCACGGGGCCGGAGGGGCCCCCTCTGTCCTGGATCCATCCGGCGGCGGCCAGGGCCAGGCCGAAATAGACACCCAGGTAGGCGGACATGAAGAGCAGCGACGGGATCATGATTCCGGGGATCGTGACCTCTTCACTGGGCAGGTTCAGGATCCAGCTGAGCAGGATGACGTTGAAAACGAGCTGTGACAGGAACCCGAGCATGAAGCGCCTGCGGAACTGATACGCCTTCGTGCCCCTGCCTCCAGGGGGATGCGTGAAGCCAGGGCTGGCGCCTTCATCGAAGGCTGCCCAGAAGAGCGGGACAAAGGCCGCCAGGATCACCCAGGAAGCGCCGAAGGGAGGAAAGGCAGCTGCCTGGAGAACTCCCGACAGAATTGCGGCTACGGCAACCCCACGGAAAGGTTGGCGTTGACTCGGGCCGCGAGATGCTGTTAGTTTCGTATTCACTTTGTGCTTGAAACGGTGCGCCGGTGGGAGCCGGATGACCGAAGCCGGAAACCAGATCCAGAGGAGACCATTCGATGCCGCACCACGCCTCCGCGAAGAAGCGGATGCGGACGTCCGAGAGGGACCGCAGACAGAACCGCTCCGTGAAGTCCCACATCCGCCGGGCAATCAAGGATCTTCGTGCCGACATGGGTACCGGGGATGCGCCCGAAAGCCTGAGCTATGTCCACTCCATGCTCGACCGGGCGTCCAAGAAGCACGTTCTCCATCCGAAGAAGGTCGACCGCATGAAGTCCCGCCTGGCCAAGGCAGTACACAGGGTCACGCAGGCGGGATAACGCCCGGCCGTTTTGTCCCGGGTCATCTGCCGCGGTCCGCATCCTTTCCGGTGGACTGATCATTGCAGCCGGTCTCCCACCCAGTCTTCCAGGGTGTAGAGGCCGGCTGGTTTTCCTGCCAGCCAGCGCGCCGCTCTGATGGCCCCCTCTGCCAGAGCCGCCCGGTCCAGGAGCCTGTGACCCAGTTCCATGGCCTCGGTCCTGCTGCCCAGCAGGATCCGGTGTTCTCCCACACCCTCGGGCAGCCGCACGGCATGAACCCCCACCTCCCCTTGTCTCCTTGGCCCGGTGCGGCCTGACCTCCCCTGCCTGATCTCGCCCCCACGTGCCCGGATCCACTCCTCCGCAAGTGCCAGGGCAGTTCCACTGGGCGCATCCACCTTCGCCCCGTGATGCGTCTCCACAAGCTCCATCTGCCAGTCTTCGGGCAGCATCGCCGATGCCATGGCGAGGAGCCTCGTCAGGAGCGCGATCCCCATCGACATGTTCGGCGCCCAGAGCACAGGCACGTGAACCGCCGCCTCACTCATGGCCTCCCCGGATGCGTCGCTGAGCCCCGTCGTTCCGCTCACCCAGGCGCATCCAATCCGGCTGATCTGCATGGCGAGGTGGACGGGAGCATCGCCGACCGTGAACTCCAGGGCCACGTCGATGCTTCCGGGTTCGAGATCCTCCAGGCGATCCGGGCCGGACAGGTCGACCCTTGCCACCACATCGAGGTCTTCTGCCTCCCCCGCAAGGAGATCCAGGTGCCGGCCCATTCTGCCGGATGCACCAAGCAGCGCCAGCCTGAGGACGGCCGGGTCCGGCGCCGCCTCACCTCGCGCCTTCCCGCGCCCGGGACACATCAGGAGAGCCTCGCACCCTTCGGCAGCCACTCTGCGGGCAGGCTGCGGAGAGCCGCATCTATCTTCCGGGCCGACTCCGCGGACACCGGCACCAGGGGCAGGCGCAGTTCTCCACCGATAAGCCCGAGCCTGGCCAGGGCATGCTTCACGGGACCGGGATTGCTCTCGACGAACAGGGCACGGGCCAGGGGATAGAGCAGATGATGAATGGCCCGCGCCTCGTCCAGACTCCCCTCGCTGAAGGCCGTCAGCATCCGCTTCAGGGGTTTCGGCACAACGTTCCCGAGAACACTGATTACGCCTGACGCCCCGACGGCGAGCATCGGCAGGGTCAGCGAGTCGTCTCCGGAGAGGACGGTGAGTTTCGTGGAACCAAGAATCTCGGTCACCTGGTCCAGCGATCCCGAGGCCTCCTTTATGGCAACGATCTGCGGCACATCGGCCAGGGCGAAGACAGTCTCTGCGGAAATGGAAACGCCCGTGCGGCCGGGAACGTTGTACAGGCACACCGGCAATCCTGCCGCGGTCGCCGTCCGCGTGAAGTGCGCGATCAGGCCCTGTTGTGTGGGCTTGTTATAGTACGGCGCAACGATCAGGGCCCCATCGGCACCGGCGTCCTTTGCCATGAGTGTCTGCTCAACAGTCGTATAGGTGGAGTTACTCCCCGTACCGGCCAGTACGAAACGGCCGGCCGCCTTCCTCCTCACAAGTGTCAACAGCTCGAGCCTCTCCTGCGGGCCAACGGTGGGGCCCTCTCCGGTGGTTCCGACAGCTACGACGCCGTCGACTCCTCCCTCAAGGAGATGCTCCAGCAATCTGTCAACCGCCCCGGTGTCCAGTCTCCCCTGCTCGAACGGTGTGACCATGGCCACGGACAATCCCTCGAACATCATCTCCCCCCCGGCTCACGCGGATTCGACTGCCGCCTGTCCCTGTCTTCGCCCATGGTCGGGCGGATGCCTCCCCGCATCAACCCGGAGTAGACGATGCAGGCCGGGCCGTTCAGCCAGACAAGCTTCCCTCCCGGATCACCATCCAGGACGAAGGTGTCCCCACCCGCCGAGCGAAGCCTTACCGGCAGAGGTCTCCCCATCAGGAAAGCTGCGTAGAAGCCCGCCGCCGCCAGGCCGGATCCGCAGGCAGGTGTTTCGCCTTCCACGCCGCGCTCCCACGTTCGTACACGCCACTCCCCGGAGGCCTCGCTGACCAGATCCACGTTGGTGCCCCGGGGCCCCGGACCCGGCCAGAAGCGTACCGGCACAGCCAGGCGGGCGATGTCCGCCTTTTCCACATCCGGAACCGGCAGGATGAAGTGCGGCACACCGGAGTCGATCCATGCCGCCGCAGAAGGCTTCCCGCGCAGCCCGCGATCCTCGCCTGCGGATTCAACGCGGATCTCTTCGGCGGACCAGAACTCATCCACTCCCGGTGGAACAGGATCCGGGATTCGCATGAGGCGGGGCACGGGCAGCCCCAGCCTGATCCGCCCCGGTCCAGACCGCCGCGCCCTGTAGATGCGTCGTCCGAAGAGAAGGCTGGCCTCCGCCACCGGGCCCTTCCCAAGGATCAGCGCGGCCGCACAGCGGGCGCCGTTACCGCAGAAGGCGGCCGGGGATCCGTCCGCGTTCCAGTATCGCACGGAGACTGCGGCGAGGTCAGGCCGGGCCGCGAGGAAGAGCAGCCCATCGCCTCCGATCCCCCTTCGCCGGTCCAGAAGAGCACGAATCTGCCTGCGGGACGGGGGCTGCAGGTCCCCCTTCCTGCCGTCGAGGATCACGAAGTCGTTGCCGGCGCCGTGCGCCTTATGGAAGCGAACATGCTTCATGGCACGTCCTGGTCAGCCTCGGACAGCGGACCCAGTACGGGAGGCAGTTCAAGATCCAGATCGTCCAGCACACGGAGCGGCCGGACCTCGATGGCATGCGGATACCAGACCGCGGGCTCTCCCGGATCCGCGCGCCGGTTCTCGTTCATGTCACGAAAACCCATCAGCCGGTAGATCCCCGGGGGCACATCCGTCCAGCGGAAGCTGTCGGCACCGTAGGCTTCCCGCACAACCACGGAATCCTGGTCAACCAGGCGGGCAACCATCGGATGCGCACACATGAGCGAGTCGCGGCGCGCCGCCGCCTCTTCGGCATCCAGGCGAAGATACTCCTGTCCGATGCGCAGCGAGTCCCCGTCGGTCAGGCCTCGTACCCAGCCTCCGCCGGCACCCGGGCTTCCGTCATCCGGCTCCGCATCGATCACCCCGCCCGACATCAGCGAGTCAGGGTCATCGACATCCCTGGCCTCCGCCGGCATCTCCGGCTCATCCCCGGGATCGGGAGCAAGCCTGATCTCCATCCACTCCCGCAGGCTGTCCCGTCTCGCCTGGATCCGTCTCATCTTCGCGGGCACCTGGGCCCTGACGCAGGAGGAGTCGACCAGGGCGCCGGCTACAGTCCCTGGTTCTTCCGGATGCGCCAGATAGAGGTCCACGTCGCGATGCGTCCGCAGGGTATCGCCGAGCAGAATCGGTGCGTCGAGGCACCCCCAGCGGTCGCGCCGCGGGTTGAAGCGCTGATCCTGCTCTCCGTCATACATGGCGCAGATCTGAAGAGGAAGGCCGCGCGGCAGGTACTGCAGACTGAATGCGCCCTGGCCGTCAGCCTGCCCAAGCCGCACAGGATCCGGAGGGAACCCTTCGGCGAGTGTGTCCGGCAGGCCCGCCTCCCAGGGCCAGACATAGATGAGCGCCCCGCGTGGAGGATACCGCTGTCCGAACACGGTTCCGGCGACGGCCCCTGTGTCCAGGGTGTCTCCAGTGGAGAAAGCGAATGACCACGGTTCCTTCGGGCTCAGCCTCTGCCGGTCGCGGATTCCCGTGCCGACAAGGCCTGTGTAGGTCTGGTCCTCCCTAAGGGGCTCGCGAAGCCTGAGGATCCAGGTCTGCCCGTCCCAGCGCCGCTCACGATACTCGACCGGCGGCAACAGGCGGAAGGATGACTCCACGCTGGAGCGATCCATCGACTCGCTGAAGACAATGGCGATGCTGTCCACCAGAGGCACCCTCACAGCTCCCGAGTCGGGGAAGGTCGCGATCACACGCGGGGGCTCGGTATCGGCAGGACCGCCGCGGGGCGCTTCGATCTGTGCGCATCCCGCGGTCAGTATCATTGCCAGCAGACAAGCGGGGAGCGGGCAGGTTCCCTGCGATGAGAGCCCGCCCCCGGCAGTCCGCTCTGTCAGGAGGCGCCGAGGCAATGTGCCAGGATCGCCTTCTGGCCATGCATGCGGTTTTCGGCCTGGTCGAAGACCACCGACTGGGGACCGTCCATCACCTCGTCTGTGATCTCCTGCCCGCGGTGGGCCGGGAGGCAGTGCATGACTATCGCCCCAGAATCCGCCCTGGCAAGCAGGGCCCTGTTGAGCTGGAACGGAGGGAAGAGCCTTTCCCTCTTCGCGGCCTCGTCTTCCTGGCCCATGCTGGTCCAGGTGTCGGTGTAGATGACCTGCGCTCCGGCAACGGCCTCAGCCGGATCACGCACCAGGGAGATCTTCCCTTTTGCCTTCGCCCTGGCCTGCTCGACCACTTCCGGTTTGGGATCGTACCCTTCGGGACCTGCGAAGGTGAAGTCGAACCCGAAGCTGTGGGTGGCATTCAGCCAGGAGTGCACCAGGTTGTTGCCGTCCCCGAGGTAGGTGACCTTGATCCCGTCAAGGGGGAACCCCTTCTCCCGCACCGTCAGCAGATCGGAGAAGACCTGGCAGGGGTGGAGCAGGTCTGTCAGGCCGTTTATGACCGGCGACGGAGCGGCCTCTGCGAGCCCCTTCACCGAATCCTGGCTGAAGGTGCGGATCATGATCCCGTCGAGGAAGCGGCTTGTCACCTGGCCGATGTCGTAGATCGACTCGCGCTTGCCAAACCCGATCTCGGCATCCGTTATGTAGAGGGAGCTCCCGCCCAGCTGGCGCATTCCCACCTCGAAGGAGAGGCGCGTCCGCAGGCTGGGCTTGTGGAAGATACAACCGAGCACCTTCCCCTCCAGGCGGTGTTCTGCCTTGCCCATCCTCCACGAATCCTTGAGTGTTGCCGCCAGCTGAAGCATCTGATCCAGTTCATCCCTTCCATAATCCGCCAGAGAGAGAAAGTCACGCTGTGTACCCATTACCAGGTCATCCTCCTTGCAGATGGTCATTGCCACTCAGAATCCCGGCCGTGACCGGAGTTTACGGAAACTACAGAATATAGCGGCTGAGATCCTTGTCACGCGATATGCTGCCGAGCCGACTCTCGACCATCCCGTCGTCGACGAGTATTCTCCCCGTCCCGACTTCGGGCAGATCGAAGAGAACCTCTTCCAGCAGGGTGTTGAGCACCGTCTGAAGACGGCGAGCACCGATATTCTCCGTCTGTGCGTTCACCGTGTCCGCGATCGAGGCTACGCGCTCCAGGGCGGCATCGGTGAACTCCAGGTCCGATCCTTCCGCCTTCACCAGGGCCTGGTACTGCCGCACCAGCGAGTTCCTCGGTTCCCTCAGAATCCGAAGGAAGTCTGCCGCGTCCAGGGCCTGCAACTCCACCCGGATCGGCAGGCGTCCCTGCAGCTCGGGGACGAGATCCGACGGCCGGACCATGTGAAACGCCCCAGCGGCGATAAAGAGAATATGATCCGTTCGCACGAGTCCGTGCTTGGTTGGCACGGTGGAACCCTCGAGGATCGGGAGGAGGTCTCTCTGCACCCCTTCCCGGGAGACCTCCGGCCCCTGGCGGCTTCCCTGTGTGCTGCAGATCTTGTCGATCTCGTCCAGGAAGACGATCCCGGAGTTCTGCGCGCGCTCCAGGGCCTGGCGGGTCATCTCGTCGCGATCCACCATGCGGGCGGTCTCTTCCTGCATGAAGATCTGCCTCGCCTCGGACAGCGGAACCCGCCGCCGCTTCTTGCGCGCCGGGAAAAACTGTTCCAGGGCTTCCCCCATCGACGGATCCGCCTCGTCCATACCGAGCTGCGCCATGAGATCGCCCACGAGGGGACGCGACGGGGCCACGTCGATCTGCAGGATCCGTTCGTCAAGGCGGCCGCTCCGCAGTTCGGTCCGCAGACGGGCCCGCTCCTCCTGCCACCTGCCCGGCTCTCCGCTCTCCACCTCGAGAGCCCGCTTCCGGCTGCGCGGGAGCAGGAGATTCAGCAGGCGTTCCTCAACCTGCCTGCCGGCACGCGCCTCCACATCCCGGGCCATCTCCTGGCGCACCATCGAGACGCTGATCTCGACGAGGTCGCGGATGATCGACTCGACATCCCGGCCGACGTACCCGACCTCAGTGAACTTGGATGCCTCCACCTTCAGAAACGGGGCGCCTGCAATGCGCGCCAGCCTGCGGGCGATCTCAGTCTTGCCGACGCCTGTCGGACCGATCATGAGGATGTTCCCGGGCATGATCTCTTCCCGGATCTCTTCGGGCGCCAGCCGGCGACGCAGCCGGTTGCGCATCGCGACGGCAACCGCCCGCTTCGCCGCATTCTGACCTATGACATACTCATCGAGCTCAGCCACAATCTGACGGGGGGTCCAGTCACGGGAGGATGACTTCATGGCCCGTCCTCCCCATCTGCACCTGTACCCTGCGGCAGGGTCAGGAGCTCGAGCGAACCCCCGGTGTAGATGCAGATGTCCGCAGCGATTCGGAGCGACTCCGAGACGGCTGCGCCGACATCGAGACTACTGTGAGCCGCAAGGGCCCTGCAGGCGGCAAGTGCGTACGGTGCGCCGGATCCGACCGCGACGATTCCGTCATCGGGCTCCACGACATCCCCGCCGCCTGTCAGAAGGAGGGCGGTCTCCGAACTGAGGATCGCGAGCTGGGCGTCCAGCCGCCTGAGTATCCGGTCGGTGCGCCAGTCCTTCGCCATCTCGACCGCAGCTCTTCTGAGGTTTCCGTGCACGCTCTCGAGCTTCGCCTCGAAGCGTTCGAAAAGCTGCAGCCCGTCCGCGGCACTGCCTGCGAAACCGGCAAGGACGCTCCCCTTCGCCAGAACGCGGATCTTCCGCGCTGTCTGCTTCAGCACGGTGGACCCGACTGTGATCTGCCCGTCACCGCCTATCGCCGCGCGTCCGTCGCGTACGAACCCGAGGACGGTTGTGGAGCGCAGTCTGGTCGCCCTTTCACCGGGCGCGGGGGTGTGATTCATCAAAGGCCTTTCGCAGAGTTTCGATGGACACATGTGCATAGACCTGGGTGGTTCCAAGGCTTGAGTGCCCCAGCAGTTCCTGTATCGCGCGGATATCCGCCCCCCGGTCGAGCATGTGGGTGGCAAAGGAGTGGCGAAGGGCATGCGGAGAGTGGCCGCCCGCCCTGCTCAGGCGTTTGAGGTGCGCGTAGACTATCCGCTGGACGGTCCGGGGGCTTATCGCCCCGTTGCGTCCCGGGAAGAGCGGCCCGGCCGCCGACGCACCGTTCTCCCGCAGAGCACGGAGATGCCCTTCCAGGGCCGCCCTGGCACCCTGGCCGAGCACTACCATCCTTTCCTTCGAGCCCTTTCCCAGAACCCGCAGTGTCCCTTCCCGGAGATCCAGCGAGTCGCGCTTCAGGGATACAAGTTCGGCGAGCCTGATGCCGGTGCCGTACAGAACCTCCATTACTGCACGGTCCCGCGCGCCCCGGAGCGAGTCCTCCCAGGGTGCATCAAGGAGCCGGATCAGCTCCTCCTCCGGCACGAACCTGGGGAGGCGCCTCCCCTGCCGGGGGGCCTGCAGCAGACGCGTCGGATCCTCGGAGATCCAGCCCCGGCTGCGGAGATAACCCAGGAAGGAACGCATTGAAGCCAGCCGTCGGCTTACGGATCGCGGAGCGTGCCCGCCGGCGTTCATGGTCGACACATACGCGAGAACCCGTGTGCGGTCGAGATCCACCGGGGTGAGGGGTCGATTGGATGTGGAGGCAATCCTCAGGAGCGCCATCCGCACATCCGAGCCGTACGCCTTCACGGTATGGGGGCTCTTGCCCTCAACGGCCGCAAGCTGACGCAGCCAGTTTCCGTAGGCGGCCCTCAGCCCTTCGTCCAGGACCGGCGAGTCTTCTACTCGTTGAGGCCGCAGCATTTCTTGTACTTCTTCCCGCTCCCGCATGGACATGGTTCATTCCTGCCGATCTTGGGTGCGTCGCGCCGTACAGTCCGGGGACCAGGGGCGGGTGCCTGCCTCGGGGGCGCCGGCCTGCCTGAGGGCGAAGGCGTGTCAGCCGCGCCCTGGCCGGCGCCACCACGGCCGAACACCCCTGCTTCGGCGTGCACAGCATGCATTGCCCCGTTCTGCACGGGACGGGCAGGAGACCTCTGGGGCACCGCGGGCATGACCCGGAACAGATAGCGCACCGTGTCGGTTTCTATCCCCGTGATCAGTTCCCTGAACATGCGGTACGCCTCGGTCTTGTATTCAAGCAGCGGATCCTTCTGCGCGTAGGCCCGAAGCCCGATCCCGCCCCGCAGCTGGTCTACCTCATAGAGATGATCCCGCCACTTCTGATCGATGATGTTGATCTGCACCCAGCGCTCGATCTCGCGCATCCTCTCCTGCCCGAAGACCTCCTCCCTCTGCGCATAGGCCGTCCGGGCGGCCTCCAGGGAAATCTCCATGAGCTCCTCGCGGGACGAGGCGTTCTCAAGGCGCTCGCGCTCCATCGGCAGAAGGAAGAGGGCCTCCAGCTCACCCTGAAGGGAGCGCACATCCCAGCTCTCAGGCGGCTCCCCGGAGGCGGCGTAGACGTCAAGGAACTCCCCGATTCGCGCGTGTATAAGCTCGCGGATCCTCCCGCTGAGATCCTCCTCGTCGAGCGCGTCGTTGCGAAGCTGGTACACAACTTCGCGCTGCTGGTTCATCACGTTGTCGTAGTCGAGCAGATGCTTGCGGATCTGGAAGTTGTGCCCTTCGACGCGTTTTTGGGCCCGTTCGATCGCCTTGGTCACGAAACGGTGCGTTATCACCTCCCCTTCCTGCACGCCGAGCCGTTCCATCATCCCGGCCAGCTTGTCCGACATGAAAAGGCGCATCAGGTCGTCTTCAAGTGAAAGGAAGAAGAGGGAGGAACCCGGATCCCCCTGGCGGCCGCTGCGTCCACGAAGCTGACGGTCGATGCGGCGGCTCTCGTGACGCTCCGTACCGATGATGTGAAGCCCGCAGGGCATGTCCGATTCGCAGGCGCGGACGCTCTCCGTTGCGCTGCACTCACCCTGGCCGGAAACCGAATTGACCAGGCAGACGCGCCCCTTGACAACCTGGGGGGCGAGCTTGATGTCCGTACCTCGCCCCGCCATGTTTGTCGCGATTGTCACGGCCCCCGCACGGCCGGCCTGCGTCACCACCTCCGCCTCGCTCTGGTGATGCTTCGCATTGAGGACGTTGTGCCTGATACCACGCCGTTTGAGCATCCGGGAGAGCGTCTCCGATACCTCGACCGACACCGTTCCGACGAGGGCGGGGCGGCCCGTGCCGTGCACCCGTTCGATCTCGTCAAGGACCGCCGCGTACTTCTCCTTCCGCGTCTTGAAGATGAGGTCGTCGTAGTCCACACGGCGTATCGGCTCGTTGGTCGGGATCACGACGACATCCAGCTTGTATATCTCCCAGAACTCCCCCGCCTCGGTCTCGGCTGTCCCGGTCATCCCCGCAAGCTTGCCGTAGAGGCGGAAGTAATTCTGGATCGTAATCGTGGCGAGGGTCTGGTTCTCCTCTCCGACCCTGACCCTCTCCTTGGCCTCCAACGCCTGGTGAAGACCGTCCGAGTACCGACGCCCCGGCATCAGCCGGCCTGTGAACTCATCCACGATGAGCACCTTGCCGTCCTGGACGACGTACTCCTTGTCCTTCTCGTAGAGGCAATAGGCCCGCAGGAGCTGCTGCACGTTTCCGAGCATCTCGCTCTTCTCGGCGTAGCGCTGGTGCACCATCTCCTTGCGTTTGATCTTCTCCTCCAGGGAGAGGGTGTCATCCTGGTCGATGCGGCCGATCTCCTCGGAAAGATCGGGAAGCACGAACATCTCCGTTTCACCGGGCGACATCAACTGCCGGCCCCTGTCGGACAGGCTTACCGAATGGCCCTTTTCATCGATCGAGAACAGGAGGTCATCGTCGAGCTCATGAAGGCGCTTCTCCCGCATGTAATCGCTCTCGACGCGGTGGATCAGCTTCTGCAGGTCGGCAACATCGGAGGTCAGCTTGATGAAGCGCCTGTTGCGCGGAGCACCGCGCTTCACCTGCAGAAGCAGCGTGCCCGCTGAGTAGCGGTCGTTCTCTCCGCCCGAGTCAAGGAGCCCCTGCGCATCCTCCAGCAGGCCGCCCACAATCGTGTTCTGGTGGCGCACGAGGTTTTCCACGGGTCCGCGCAGCCTGTCGAAATGCTGGAACGACTGAGCCACGGGACCCGAGATGATAAGGGGGGTCCGGGCCTCGTCGATGAGGACCGAATCGACCTCGTCGACGATCGCAAAGTGATGGGGGCGCTGAACACGGTCCCTGCCCTGGGTCACCATGTTGTCGCGCAGGTAGTCGAAGCCGAACTCGTTGTTGGTGCCGTAGGTCACATCGCATGCATACGCGTCGCGGCGCGCGGCGTTGTCCATGCCGTGCTGGATGCATCCGACGGTGAGGCCGAGCCAGCGCAGGATCTGGCCCACCCACTCGCTGTCACGCCTGGCGAGGTAATCGTTGACGGTGACCAGGTGGGCGCCCCTCCCCCCAAGGGCGTTCAGGTAGAGGGGGAAGATAGCCACGAGGGTCTTCCCCTCCCCCGTCGCCATTTCGGCGATCCTGCCCTGGTGAAGGACTATCCCGCCGACAAGCTGGACGTCGAACGGAACCATCTCCCATGAGGTCTCGTGTCCGACAACGGGCCAGCCCCTGCCGCAATGACGGCGGCAGGCCTCCTTGACCACGGCGAATGCCTCCGGGAGAAGATCATCCAGCTGCGCCCCGTCCTCGATCCGGCGGCGGAACTGTTCCGTCTTCCCGCGGACATCGTCGTCGGGAAGATCCCGCAGCTTCGCATACTCGGCGTTGATCTCGTCAACGAGTGGAAGAAGCCGCTTGAGATCCCGCTCGGATTTCGTCCCGAACAGCCGCGTGATTATCCTGCTGATGCCGGCCTTGATCGCATCCATGATCTGTTCCCATCGAGCCATCCGGGCTGCCGGGTGCGGAATACACTCCTTGTGACCCCACTGTGCCGGGCAGAAACCGGATTTCCGATTGTAGGGCGCCGCGTGTTGCCGGGTCAAGGAGCCCGCCCGGCAGTGCCGTCACGGAATCAGGTACATGGCGAATCCGGAAGCAAGAGGGATGCGCAGGTTGTCGTCCAGGGGGATCGGCAGAAGCTCGGCCAGCGTGGCGGTCACGCTCCCCACCACTATCACGTACAGCGAGAGGGGCGGATCCGCAGGGTAGAGCCATCCGATGAGAAGGCATGATCCCAGACAGGCAAGGCTGCCCTCAAGGCTCTTGTCCAGGAGCTTCACCATCCCCCATCTGCGGCCGATCAGAGCGGCCATCGTGTCCCCAACGATGAGAAACGACAGGGAGACCACGGCGATCGGCCTGCTGAAGGCGTAGACCGAAATCAGCGCAGCAAGCAGCAGGTACGTGCTGCCGAGCAGGTTGAACCGCTCGTGGTCCCTGATGATCCGCCCGAACACGAAGTAGAATACCGTGCGAAGCGGTGGAACATAGAGGCGCACCAGGTCCGCAAGCAGGAATCCGAGCGTCATCACAAGAATGACGGTCCTCCCAGTCTGAATGGGCAGGAGGTGTATCCCCACCGGGATGGCCAGGCTGCTGAAGTGGATCGCCTTGCGGATCATCTCTCCACCGTATCGCATGCCCGGTTGCCCTTCTCTCGTCCGGGAGAGGTGTTCCGGTTGGCCTGTCGGAAACAGACCGGTGCCGCCTCAGCTCTCCGGACGCAGGAGACTCCTGTAGATCCAGAACCCTTCCAGGACCCTGCGCACGTAGGTTCGGGTTTCGGCGAAACCGATCCTTTCCACGTAGAAGTCCCGGTCGTCATCAGGATGACGCCAGCGCCGCGCATTGTGAAGCCCTGCGTTGTAGGCCGCGAGCACTACAGGCCAGTCGTCGGGCTCCCTCTCCCTGAGATCCGCCAGATGTGCGACGCCCAGCAGCAGGTTCACGCGCGGGCTCGAGAGAGGGGTGTCCTGCAGCCCGTGGATTCTCGCTGTCTCCCTTGCAGTAGCCTCCATCAGCTGCATCAGGCCTGCAGCGCCCGCGCTGCTGATCGCAGAGCTCTCGAAGAACGACTCCCTGCGCATGACAGACCAGATCCACTCCGGGGCAATCCCCCACGCGGCGGAGGCGCTCGCGACAGCCGCAGGGAAGGGGGTCGGGTGAGTCCACTCATGCAGCCGCAGTCCCGAGCGCACGGCGCTTCGAGCGGCAAGGTCCGGCAGCCCGAGGGCCAGGTAGGCAGTGATCCTTTGCTGCGGGTCCGCCCTCCCGGCAAGCGCCGCCAGATCGTCCTGAACGCGCCTTGCCCAGGCAGGGCGCCCTGTGTGCCTGAACAGGAGCAGCAGATCCCGCTCCCTCCTCCACTCCGCCGCCAGTTGCGCGCCGGAGCGCGCATCATTGTCGGTACGGGCCAGTTCCAGAACCGGGCTGCCTCCAAGCTCGTTGAGGAAGGCCCAGTATCCCGCAGGATCGTCCAGAGCGGGCCCGCCGTCTTCCTCCGCCCGGATCGCCGAACGCGCCCGCCATGAGTAGTAGCCGCGCTCCACCCCGGCGGCGTTCCGAAGCGCACCGCGCGCGGCGTCGGTGTCACCGCGAATCAGTTCTGTTCTGTAGATCCAGAACCACCCGGCCGCTGCATCCTCCGGGTCGTCATGATTGGTGAGAGCCCGGAAGCAGCGCATCGCAGCATCCGGCCTGCCCATGCTGAGGCGGCAGAGTCCCTGCGAAATGCGGGCCTCGCCACGTCTCTCGGTCCCTCCCTCTTCGAGGTAGACGCCGTAAAGCGAGTCGGCCTCCCCAAACCGCCGGAGGTAGTCCGCCTCCCTGGCCCACTCCCACGCGGCTGTGATGCGCTGATGCGGCAGACCGGCCGACAGCACGCGCCGGAACCAGGCGGCCATCGAATCCGGCCTCGCCGTATTCCTGTGGGCACGCCCCTGGATGATCCCCCACTCAGGCCCGGGGAACCGGTCTGCGACCCAGGGGATCCGCCACGACAGGCCGGCAGCGTGCGCGGACTGCCTGGCGCGCAGGGCCAGGCGCGCTTCCCGCAGAACGAGGCTGTCACGCCCTGCAGCCGGGAACTGCGCGGAGAGCGCCTCCGAAAGCCGCAGGAAGCGGTCGAGATCGACCCTGTGCTCCGCTGCGTCAAGAAGGGCCCTGAGGCGGTCGCGTCCGAGGCCGTCGGCGGGTCCATCGCGGGGATCCACAAGCTCCCGCAGAAGACGCCCCGCCGTTCTTCCGCCGGGATACTCGCGGAGCACACGCCAGGTGATCGAATCGGCCCTCGCCGAATCGCAGGCCAGGGTTGCGAGGGCGGCCTGCTGAACAAGCCAGAATCCGCGCTCTTCACTGCGCCCGGAGAAGGCCGCCAGCGCGGCAGCGGCGGCAGTCAGATCCCCGTCGGCAATGTGGGCGAGAATCTGCGCCTTCTCGAGCTCCAGCCTGCTCCAGAAAGGCAGGTCCGGTCTCTCATCGGCAATCCTGCGCGCCCGCCTTCCCGCCCCGGAGGTGTCCTCGAGAGCCTGGAGCGCCTCGATCTGCAGGACGGCTCCATAAGGTACCTCGTCCGGCGGCAGGACTCCTGTCTCAAGCCAGTCCAGGCCTGCCCTCCAGCTCCGGGAGGCAGCCAGTGTCAGTGCGGCAGGGAGGGTCAGCCTGCCCCCTGGATCGAGTTGACGGATCGAAGACGCGTCCCACTCCGATTCGACAAGCCTGCGCATCCGGGTGTCGCCTGATATGAGCCCGTCACGCACCAGGTCCAGGGCCCACTCGCCCGCGGGACCTTCCGGGAGTTCAGGACGGCTCCGCGACAGCGCGGCGATGACAGCATCCTCGAGGGCGAGCCTGAGCGAGTCGATCTGTGCGGCCCGGCGCAGGTCCAGCACTCCGCCGGCAGCTTCAGAACTCAGCTGCATCCATTCGCCGTGGGGTGCATCCCAGTCGAAGGCGGCAGCAGCGGACCCCGGCGCACCACAGAGCGCCGCGACGAAAAGAATGGCAGCCAGCATTCGCCTTCCCCAAACCGATACCGGACGCATCCCGCTCACTCCCACTCGATGGTGCCCGGAGGCTTCGACGTGATGTCGTAGGCAACCCGGTTGATCCCCCTCACCTCGTTCACGATCCGATTCGCGACCCTCTCCAGAAGCCCGGCCGGGAGCCGCGCCCAGTCGGCGGTCATGGCGTCTTCGCTGGTCACTGCGCGTACAACCACCGCCTTCTCGTAGGTCCTCGCATCCCCCATGACGCCGACGCTGTGTATGGGCAACAGGACTGTGAAAGCCTGCCAGACCCGGTCGTACTCACCGGAGCGCTTCAGCTCCTCCATGAAGATCCTGTCCGATTCACGGGCCAGGCGGATCGCCTCCCGGTTGACCTCGCCCAGTACCCGAACGGCCAGGCCAGGCCCGGGGAAAGGGTGCCGTCCCAGGATCGCGGCCGGGATGCCCAGGACCCTGCCGAGGGTGCGCACCTCATCCTTGAAGAGCTCGCGGAGCGGTTCGACAAGCTTCAGATGCATCCTCTCCGGAAGACCGCCCACGTTGTGGTGGCTCTTGATGGTCGCGGCAGGCCCCTTCTCCCCGTGCGATTCGATGACGTCGGGATAGAGCGTCCCCTGCAGCAGGAACTCCAGATCGCCAATCCGCTTCGCCTCCTCCTCGAAGACGCGGATGAACTGCTCGCCTATGATCTTTCTCTTGCGTTCCGGATCCGAGACTCCGGCCAGTGCCGTGAGAAAGCGATCCGAGGCATCCACCATCTGCACGGCCAATCCGAGGCGGTCCCGAAGCGTGGTCATGACCTCTTCGGCCTCGCCGGCGCGGAGCAGGCCGTGGTCCACGAAAATCGGGTGGAGGGAATCGCCCGCCGCCCTGTGAGCAAGGACTGCCGCAACCGTGGAGTCGACACCGCCGCTCACCGCGCAGACAATCCTCGCACCCCCGACCTGTTCCCTGATTCGCCTCGCCGCCAGTTCGGCGAAGTCTTCCAGCGACCAGTCGGGGCTGAGCCCGGCGGCGCGTATCAGGAAGTTCTCCATGATCAGCCTGCCCTGCGGCGTGTGGCTCACCTCCGGGTGGAACTGCAGCATGTACAGCCCCCTATCCGGGTCCTCGGCCGCCGCGTGCGGGCAGGTGGATGTGGCCGCAACAGTCCGGCTGCCGGGCGGCACCTCGACAACCAGATCGCCGTGGCTCATCCAGACCTGGACCGGGTTCTCGACGCCGTTCAGGATGACCGAGTCGCCGGTCTTCCCGAGGATCTGTTTCCCGTACTCGCCGGTGTCACCCCGTTCAACCCTCCCTCCCATGAGGTGCGTGATGGCCTGCATCCCGTAGCAGATTCCAAGGACCGGCAGGCCCATCTCGAGGATCCCGCGACGCGGAAGCAAATCGTCACGCAGAACAGTCGACGGGCCACCGGAGAGTATCAGCCCGCGCGCCCCCCTGCTGCGGAGCTCTTCGGGTGTGATGCCGAAGGGAACCACTTCGGAGTAGAAGCCGAGTTCCCGCACCCGCCGTGCAATCAGAAGGTTGTACTGTGAACCGAAGTCCAGAACTGCGATCATATCGCCCTCTTCGCCCCTCTGCAGCCGGATCAGCCGTGACTGAACACCCGGACCCCGTTGAAGACCATCGCCAGTCCGCGCTCATCGCAGGCCTGGATCGACTCATCGTCCCGCACCGAACCACCGGGCTGGAGGACCGCGCTCACCCCCGCCGCCGCGGCCAGGTCAACATTGTCCCGGAACGGGAAGAACGCATCCGAGACCAGGACGGAGCCGGACAGCTCGTGACCCTCCCGGCGTGCCTTCCGTATGGCCAGATCGACCGAGTCGACGCGGCTGCACTGGCCACAGCCAACACCTATGGTCCGGCCGTCCTTTGCGATCAGAATCCCGTTCGAGCGGATGTGTTTCAGCACGCGCCATGCGAAGCGGAGGTCCCCGGTTTCCTTTTCATCTGGTGCCCGGCGCGTCACGACAGTCCAGCCATCTTCTCCTGCACCCGGAGCCAGGGCCGTCTGCAGCAGGAACCCCGACCCTGCAAAGCGGCCACGCACTCCGGCGGCGGGCGCGCGGAGGTCGGATGCCGGGCATCGAAGCAGTGCGCGCTTCCTCCTTTTCCTCAGGATGTCGAAGGCTTCCGGCTCATAGTCGGGAGCCAGCACGACCTCGATGAAGCTCTCATTCAGCGCCTCTGCCGCTGCCACGTCCACAGGCTCCTTCAGAACGACAACTCCGCCGAAAGCGCTGAGGGAGTCTGCATCCCGCGCCAGCCTGTACGCGGCTGCAGCGTAGTCTCCACACGCAACGCCGCAGGGTATCCCGTGCTTGACTACAACCGCGACCCGCTCCGCTCCGAACTCGGCGGCCACGTCCCGCCCGGTGCAGAGATCCAGGAGGTTGTTGTACGAAAGCTCCCTGCCATGAAGGTGCTCGATGCTGAACGGGAAGGCGGTTCCCTCCCCGTAGAGCCCACCCTGCTGCGAAGGATTCTCCCCGTAACGAAGAGGCAGGCGGAGGGGCGCACCGGCCGACCAGTGCCCGGGCATGGTATCCTGCCGGCCAAGGAACCCGGCGATTGCCGCGTCGTACGCAGCGGTGACCTGGAACGCGACTGCGGCAAGCTCCCTGAGAAGCTCCTCCTCTAGCGATCCCTCGCAGCGCTCCAGGGCTTCGCGCACGCGGTCGTAGTCCTCAGGCCTCGTCACAACGGCAACATGCCGATGGTTCTTGGCAGCGCCGCGCACCATGGCCGGTCCGCCGATATCGATCAGCTCCACAAGTTCGTCATGCGGGGCATTGCGGGCAAGCGCCTCCCTGAAGGGATACAGGTTCACTACGACCAGGTCTATCCCCTCGATCCCCGCAGCGGCTGCGGCCGCCCGGTCCTCCTCCTGATCCCTGCGGTACAGGATCCCGCCGTGGATCATCGGGTGCAGCGTCTTCACCCTGCCCCCGAACATGGATCCCGCACCGGTGATCTCCTCCACGAGGATGACCTCAAGCCCTGAGTCCTTCAGGTATCGGGCGGTCCCCCCGGAGGAGACAATGGCTGCTCCCCAGCGCGCCGCTTCCTTCGCCAAGGGAATGAGCCCATCCTTGTGATAAGCGGAGAAGAGGGCCCTTTGGACCCTGATCATGCCCCCTCCGCCCAATCGGGCCGCTCACGACCGCCGGCCAGGTCCTCGTATGCGCGGCGATACCTGTCCAGAGCCTCCGCCACAACGCTGTCAGGAAGATCCGGCGCGGGCGGGTTGCGATCCCAGTCCAGGGTCTTCAGATAATCGCGAACGTACTGCTTGTCCAGGGGATCGGGCTTCCCTGTGCGCTGAAGCGATTCCAGAGGCCAGAACCTCGAGGAGTCCGGAGTAAGGACCTCGTCGATGAGGGCGATCCTGCCGTCAATGAACCCGAACTCGAACTTCGTGTCCGCGATGATGATCCCGCGGGCCAGCGCGTACTCCACGCCTCGGGAGTAGATCTCCAGGCTCAGGCGCTCGAGCTCGGCAGCCGTCTCGTCGCCCACGATGCCGGCCATCTCCTTCACCGAGATCGGCCGGTCGTGACCCTCCTCCTCCTTGGTAGTCGGCGTGAAGAGCGGGTCGGGCAGTCGGTCGAACTCCTTGAGCCCGCCAGGAACCGCCTGTCCCAGGATCTCCCCCGTCTTCCTGTACTCATCCCAGCCCGAGCCGGCAAGGTATCCCCTGACAACGCACTCTATCGGTATCCGCCCCGCCTTGCGCACGCGCATCCACCTCCCGCGCAGGACTTCCAGATGCCCGGCGAACTGGCCGGGGATGTCCCTGTCGTCGGTAGAGATGAAGTGCGTCGGCAGCAACTGCGAGAACCCGCGGAACCAGAAGGCCGAGAGCTGATTAAGAAGCACCCCCTTGCCCGGAAGCCCCTGCGGCAGAACGCAGTCGAAGGCTGAGATGCGGTCGGTTGTGACTATGAAGAGCTCCTGGCCGAGGTCCACTGTCTCGCGAACCTTGCCCCGGTGATCCGGCCCTATGCCCAGCTCGTCCAGGCTGTGAAACGGCGCGCTCACTGAGTACCCTCCCTGATAGGTTATGCTGATTCATCCGCCTCTGCAGGCGGCATCCCTGCCGACACTTGTTCCCCCGGGGGCTGCCCGGGCGGACCCTCCAGCAGACATCTGCAGGCGGTCATTGTCCCTCAATCACGCTGTTCTTCCCACAAAATCCGGCGCCCATCGATTCGAAAGGTCCGGGAAGCGGCGAGGTTCACCGCCTCGACCAGGATGCGGTGTTCCTGTTCCAGGATCCGGGCAGACAGCGATTCCTCCGAATCATCCCCCGTGACCTCCACCGCCGCCTGCATCAGGATCGGACCACCGTCGACGGCGCCGCTGACCAGGTGAACCGTGCATCCCGTAATCCTGACGCCATGTTCAAGGGCCTGGCGTTGCGCATGCAGCCCAGGGAAGGAGGGGAGCAGCGAGGGGTGAATGTTGAGGATCCTGTCGGGAAAGGCGCCGAGAAGCACAGGGCCGATGATGCGGAAGAACCCGGCCAGCACAACCCACTCCACTTCGTGATCCTGAAGAGCCTTCAGAAAGGTTCTCTCCGCATCCGGACGGAGACGGGCGCGTCGTGAGCCGGGATCAACATGGACAGCCGGGACTCCGTGTCCTGCCGCCCGATCGAGTGCTGCGGCATCTCCACGGTCCGACACCACAACGACGACCCTGCCGGCAAGCCGGCCCTCGTCCTGCGCGGTCAGCAGTGCCTGCAGATTCGTGCCGCGCCCGGACGCGAGAACGCCGATGCGCAAAGGACCCATCTGTGGAGTTCGATCCATGCAGCGGCTTATATCACGCCAGGTTCGGCCGGGCAAGCATGCCCCGCCTGTCACCATCATCCGGGGAAATCGCGTCTTACCTCGGCGCGGTCCCTGTACACGCCTATCCGAACCGAACCGCTCTGATCAGTGCGAATGAGGCGTGCGCCGTGTCTGGCAGCCGCCTCGATCGTCTCCCGGTGTGGAAAACCGAACCGGTTGCGCGTGCCGCTGGATGCAACCGCCAGAATCGGGGCGGCCGTCTCCCACCACCATCGATCCCCCGAAGTGCGGCTGCCGTGATGTCCGGCCTGCATTACCTCGGCCCGCCTGACGGCCCCCTTCTCGAGGAGAAGCCGCTCCCAGGGGCGCTCAAGATCACCTGCGAGGAGAAAGCCGAAGCCGAGGCGGCCTTCTTCCGGGAGCTGGGTCACCTGCATGACAAAGGAGCGATTGTTCTGGTCATCGATCCAGAGCCCTGCTTCGGGATGAAGGAGCCGGACATTCACCCCGTCGCGCAGACGTCGCTCCCATGGAGCAGCCTGCCTGATGAGTACTGGCCTCTGTCGCGCCCGGGCAAGGACCTGCCAGAAAGGATCCGGAAAGGGGGCATCCACCGGAATGACCAGTGTGTCAACCTGTACCGGGCTTTTCAGGAGGCCCTCCAGCCCGCCCCAGTGGTCCAGGTCTCCGTGGGTAATCCAGACCCTGTCCAGGCGGCGGACTCCACCTTCGATCAGGGTGCGGAGCAACCGCTCCTCCCCGTACCACCCACCAACCCCTAAGTCGACCATCCACCTTGCCCCGGGCAGCCTGACGCAGATCGCATCCCCCTCGCCAACCTCCAGGAATCTGACCTCCAGAGGGGCCCGTGCCGCCGGGCGCCCGTCGACAGAGAGAAGGAGCGCCTGAACCGGCAGTGCGGATGCGAGAACAAGACAGAGGGTCTTCCGGCGCCCTGCCCGGCGTTTCCAGACCTGGGGAGGATGCTCCAGGATTCGGGCGCCCAGCCAGAGTGTCGCACCCAGCACGACACAGAGGGCAAGGGCGCCCGAGGGTTCGATCTCCCAACCGAGCGGCCAACGACCTGTCCACCCCGAGGCAAGACGCAGGAGGCCCAGGAGTCCGTCGGCCGCAGCCCGGCCCGGCGCGACGAAGAGGCTCTGTGCACCAGCGCCGAGGGTGATCCCGATGACAGCCGGCAGGAGGCATATCAGCACCCAGGCCATGCAGGGGACCGCCAGGAGGTTTGCGGCAAGGCCCAGGGGGTATATGACCCCGAAGTGCAGCCATGACCATGGTGCCGTCAGGAGAAGCGCACCAACGCATGCGCCAAGGAGGTCGAGTACTGCCGAACCACCATTCCAATACCCGCCCGCGATGCAAGCGCCGCTCAGGCGTCGTCGCAGCGTACCGAAGAACCGGGTGCCAAGCAGTACGCCTGCCGTTGCCGAGAGACTCAGAGGATACGAGGCCCCGGCGGGAAGCGAGGGATCCAGCAACGGAAGGATCCCGGCCATCCATCCCCAGGCGTTCCAGAGCCTCGTGCGACGGCCCCACCCGGGCCCGAGCGCCAGGATCCATGCCATCCCGAGCGCCCGCCTGGACGAGGGCGGGGCGCCGATCAGTAAGGTGAACACCGTGAGCACGACAAGGGCGGCCCAGCGCGACCATCGTGCCCCTCCTGTCACGATCCTTACTCCAAGCCAGGCCAGCCCTCCAAGGAGACCCAGGTGCAGACCTGAGATGGCGAGCAGGTGGAGTGTCCCTGTTCTGCGAAACGGCTCGCTCCAGTTCCGGGAGAGCGGGAGACTGGGCCCCAGGAAGATCCTCGCTGCCAGGGTGCCTGCATCATCCCCCAGGCGATCCACCCAGACTCCGGCAAGCGCCCGCCTGCAGGCGGCGATACGAGCCGCTGCCGGGAGCCCGGATTCACCCGCGCTGAGGCGGTATGCCGTCCGGATCCCAAGCACCACCGACGCGGTCGCCTCACCCGGGACTGGATTGCGACATGTGCCTCGCACCAGCCAGAGTCCCCTGGCGGCATTTCCCCAGGAACCACGCACGGACGCGGGGTGACCGTAAACCTGCCAGCTCCCTTCGGAACTGTCGGCCCACAGGCGGCCGCTGAAGCCGGTTCCCGAGATCCCGATGCCCGCCTCCTCGATCCGCAGGATGAAGAAAGCCGTAGTCGATGGAATCTGCGGAGCAGATGGGTCTGAATCTCCCGCTGACGGTGTCGTGCCATGGGAAGCCCCCCTCCAGCCGGAGAAGGCCCCCACAAGGAAGAGGGCCCCGATGACCGGGGCTGCTCGACCCGGATGATGCCCCTTGCGCCCAAGGTTGGCGCACAGTGCGACTGCCCACGCTGCTGCCGCCGGCAGTAAGAGGCAGAGAGGCACCGACGGAAGCTGGTTCAGGAAGGGCAGCTCGCGGAGGAGTGCCGGGAGCCTGACCATGAATGCTGCGGGCAGATCACCGGAAGCGAGGTAAGCACCGGCATACCAGCCGGCAAGCACGGCAAACGCTGTCCAGACGCCAGGCCATCCTGACACGCGGCGGTCTGCCGGGCTCCCCCGGCGCCTGCCCCTCCGGGGAGACGACGAACTCTCGTGCACGCCCGGGGGAGCAGCCAGATCTGTGCCGTCATGCGGGTCCCTGGAACGACCAGGACTGCAGCACCGACCGCCCCGCCGCGGGAGTTGATTGCGCCGTACATGAGAGAGGCCCCGCGACAGGCGCAGGGCCTCCGATATCTCTGCCAGAAAGTCTCTGGCTCGCAACCCAGCCTGATGCGGTTACAGGATGGCTGACGCCTCCTTCATCCAACCGCTTCCTCAGGCCTACCGGGCCAGGATCATTTTCCGGGTCAGCAACTCTCCTCCAGCATCAAGGCGGTAGAAGTAGGTACCCGGAGCGACTTCCCGCCCAAGATCATCACGACCATCCCAGTGGACCACGTGGTTGCCGGCCCTCTGCCCGGCTGAACTCACGAGGCTGCGCACCTGACGGCCACCCGCGTCATAGATCGCAATGTCGACCGGTGCAGGCGAAGGGAGCGCGTAGCTGATCTGGGTGTTCCCGGCAAACGGGTTAGGCATGTTCTGGGAAAGATCCACAACACGCGTGTAGAGCGGCGAATCGTCGACCGATCCGGGATCGCCCACGCTTGTCTCCAGGTGGAAGGTGTAGTTCTGCGGCTGGAAGGTGCACGCAAGCGGGAAGGTACTGATCATGTGGCCGAACTCCATCACATCCCACCCGGTAACTTCCAGAACGCCATATCCCCCGCTGAGGTCCATGTAGAACTCATGGAAGACATCCTGGCCGTCAACCTTGGTAATGAAGACCACCTGCTGCGTGCAGCTTGGACCGTCGTATGTGATAGTAAGGATGTTGTCCGCGCTGTACGGATTACGCATGAGCCTCTGCACGCTGGCAGCAGTCCCTTCGGGTCGCCTGTGCGAGCTGGGCTGCTGGTTGTACTGCGGGTACGAGCCGAACTGCCTGTCGAACATCATGTAGTAGGGCCAGTTGCCGCCCTCCTCGTAGTGCTGCCCGTCATCACGATAGTGGGTGTAGAAGTTCCAGACGTGCCATTCAGCAAGGCCCGTGGCGAAATCGTATCCTACATCGGAAAGGACCTGGTCGAATGAAGTGTGGATCGGGGTGGTCCCCGAAGTGTGGTAGATGCGCCGGATCATGTCGATGTCACCATGACGATCGGTCATGTAGATCGGCCACACGCAGGCCCCGTACTCGAAGGAACCGTCATAGGTGTAGAGCCTTTTGAACGGATTCCACATGTAGGTGCTGATATAGGGGATGTAGACATTGATGTGGTCGTAGGCGAGCTCCTCGGCCCACATCGCAACATTCTCCATCCACCAGTTGTTCGAGACGGTATAACCGAACTGGGTAACGTGCATGTACTCGTGCGCGAGGGTTGCCCGCATCTGGTTCAAATAGTTGCCCGAATAGGTGTTGTCGATGACGAAGAAGCCGGTCCTGCTGTTGGGCCAGCCGTCATTGGGGACTGTGCTCTCGGTCTGGGCATAGCCCAGCAGCCCACTCGGGAGGCTGCGGACATAGCAGTCGATGAGGTTCCATCCCCCGCCGTTGCCGCCGTCTCCGGGAGGCACCTGCCACAGGTTGTCCACGTGGAAGACCTGGTAGCAGTGTTCCGCGGAGATCATGACCTCGTCCCTGTAGGAGGTGTTCGGCCATCCGCGGATCATGTGTGTGCCGGTGGTGTCGTAGTGGATGCGGAAGTGCTCGGTGTCGATGTAGGTCTGGCAGACCGGCCTTGAGCGGAGCATCTCTATGTATCCCTGGATTTCGGGCGGGAAGGTGCTCATCTTCTCCTCGATCTCCAGGAGCAGCTGGGTAGCACTCTTCACCGGGGTGTGGTCCTGAATGGCAAAGCGCTCCGGCAGAATGGCGGAGTTCTTGACCCAGGCGAGCTTGTAGAGATAAGCCTCGGCCTCGGAGATCTCTCCGCGGGAAAAGGCGTCGTCGATGGCGGCAAGGGCCGCGGGTCTTGTGAACTCTGGGGCTTCTGCGGCAAGCGCAGGCCCGGCAATCGTTGCCAACGCAACAAGAAACGCGAAGGTTGAAACGATTAGACGTAGCTGCTTCATGATCCCTCCTGGTTACCGATTAGCCCGGATCCCCGACATCCCCCAGGACACCGGGCAAGACTCTGCACTCACACATATTATCAAAAGATGAGGCCGACTTCAAACCAAGAAGCGGACCGAGGTGCGGAAACGGCATGGAACACCAACTGCCGGATAAGAGCCCGTGTTCACTACAGACCCCTCCGCCCACAGGTTGGTCAACCCCTCCCGCGTGAATCAGGTATGGTTGTCCGGATGAACGCCATCTGGCATTCCGGCCTGCATGACACTGGGACGCAGTTCAGGTCACGCGGAGATCTGACGGGGCTACCGAGTCAGGATCATCTTGCGCGTAAGCAGTTCGCCGCCACCCTGCAGGCGGCAGAAGTACGCACCGGGAGCAACTTCGTGTCCGAGATCATCGCGTCCGTCCCAGTGGACATGATGGAAGCCAGGTCTCTGCTCAGCCCGGACGAGTTGTCTCACCAGCCGGCCGCCGGCGTCGTAGACGGACAGGCTGACCGGACCAGGCACCGGCAGGTCGTAACTGATCTGCGTGTACCCGCCGAATGGATTCGGGCGGTTCTGCTCCAGGCTGACGGTCCGGGTGTAGAGAGGCGGATGCTCGACCGAGGTTGCGGCGGAAGTGGTCAGGTCGAATGTGTAGTCCTGCACCTGGAACCCGCACGCCAGGGGGAAGGAGCAGATCATGTGGCCATACTCCATCGTGTCCCAGCCAATGACATCCAGCGTGCCGGTCCCGTTGGCATCCAGGTTCATGTAGAATTCATGAAAGACGTGCGATCCCTGTTCCTTGCAGACGATCATAAGCTGCTGCGTGCACGCCGGACCGCTGTAGTCAATGGTGAGAACGTTGTCCGTGCTGCCGGTGTCCCGTACGAGACGCTGAACGCTGGTTCCGGTTCCCTCGGGCCTCCTCGTGGATGTAGGGCTCTGGTTGTACTGCGGGTAAGTGGCGTACTGCTTGTCGAACTGCATGTAATACGGCCAGGCTCCGCCCTCCCCATAGTGCTGGTCGTCATCACGAAGGTGCGTGTAGAAGTTCCAGACTCCCCACTCGGCCAGTGCGGCGGCGAAGTTGTACCCCTGCGTCGAAAGGACACTGTCGAAACAGTTGTGGATGCCGGTGGTGCCCGAGCAGTGGTAGATCTGACGAATCAGATCAGGATTGCCGAACCGCTCGTGAATATACATGGGCCAGATCGTGGCGCCGTACTCAAAGGCTCCGTTGTAGGTGTACAGTCTCCAGTAGGGGCGAAGCATGTACTGCCAGATATAGGGGATGTAGTCGTCAATGTCGTCATAGCACAGTTCCTCGGCCCACACCGCTACGTTCTCCATCCACCAGCTGTTGGAGATGGTGTACCCGAACTGGGTGATGTGATGGTACTCGTGTGCGACCGTCACCTTCATCGGCAGTGTACGGTCGGTATAGCCAAAGCCCTGGTAGTCGTTGTCGATGACGAAGTAACCGGTCCTGCTGTTGGGCCAGCCGTCTCCGGGGACCGTGTTCTCGGGCTGCGCGTACCCGTAGTAGCCCGGGAGATTCTGCACGTAGCAGTCGATCAGGTTCCATCCTCCCCCGGCACTGCCGTCACCGGGCGGGATCTGCCAACCGTGATCGAGGTGGAACACCTGCCAGCAGTGTTCGACCGCCTCGAGGACGGCATCCCGGTAGTCCGTATCGGGCCAACCGTAGATCATGTGGGTTCCGCTCGTGTTGTAGTGAACGCGGAAGTGTGCGGTGTCCACGTATTCGTGACAGACCGGCCTCTGGCGCAGGTTCTTGATCTGTATCTGGATCTCCGGGGCGAAGGTGCTCATCTTCTCCTCGATCTGAAGGAGAAGCTGAGTGGCCCCTTTCATCGGCCTGGCATCGTCCATGACAAAAGAAGCCGGGAGGATCGAGGAGTTCCGCAGCCAGGCCAGCTTGTACAGGTATGCCTCCCCTTCGGAGATCTCGCCCCGGGAGAAAGCCGCATCGATCGCCGCTATCGTCCGCGCCACGGGCAGTGAGTCTTCATCGGATAGAGCCGGAGCAGCGATGACGGAGAGCGCAATGAACAGCGAGAAGAATGCAGACGGTACCCGCGTGCGTTTCATGATTCCTCCCGATTGCCAATAGGCCCGGGTCCTCAGTTCCCCCTGGGACACCGGGCAACACTCCGCACCTTTCAATATTAGCAGATCGGGTACCCACATTCAAACCAAGACACGTCCGCTGAATACACGGGCGGCAGGGATCAGTCGTTCGGAGTCTCCTCGAGGCACTCCAGCCTGAACAGATCCGACCAGACGGTCTCCCCGTTCGATCCCTGGATCGTGAAGTAATATGAGACCGTTCGTCCCGCAGGAAGGGCCTCCGGTTCGACGACCCCGACGTACACCCCCGCTCCCTGGTCGACAGGAGTCATCGGGATCTGACGCAACCCGGAAGGGAGTTCGGGAAGGTGAAGGGTTGGGCGCACTGAACCTGCGCCTCCGCTTATCTCCGCGGATAGCAGCACCGGCCCCCTGATCCAGACCCTGCCCGGAGCATTGTGTACTATGACCGGCCGCGGAGACGAACTGAGCCGGCCCTGCACGTGTCGGGTTGCACCGGCCCGCACCTCCAGTACCTCCGAGTACTGACCGTGCGCGGCGCTTCCGACCCGCACGCTGTGGAGCCCCGGAGACAGCCCTTTCTCCATCGGTGTCAGGCCCACAAAGGAGCCGTCGACCCAAACGGAGTCCCCCACTGCGTCAACCAGGCCGTCGCCCTGCCGGAAGACCATTGCCGATATCCTGACGAGCCCCTGGTCGGAGGCAAAGTCATTGGGCACCACAACCCGGGCAGTCTCCCCTGCCCGGACGAGGACGTTGCGGTCCCACATCGGCAGGCGTTCGTCCTCATAGAACACCCTGTTCCAGCCGACCGGCAGCGAGTCAATGCGGGCCGGGGTGGACACCTTGTCCCTACCAGGGGTCCAGACGAAACCCTTCAGCCGGGGATCTGCTGTCATGATCTCCACCGAGCCGACCAGACGGGGCGTCAGGCTGGCTGTTTCACCCCTCGGCACGTGGAGTTCCGTCTCCCAGATCCCGCATGGTCCGAGATCCAGACCGATCCGGTGTCTTCCTGCGGGGATCATTTCGAGCCTGACGGGCGTCCCGGAGGCTTTGACCTCTCCGTCTATCAGCACAGACCGGGCCGGGGGATCGGGGGCGACATTCAGTGATCCGAAGCCCACGCCCCTCGAGGTTCCGGCGGGTCCGGCGTCTGCGATCCCTCCCCGGCTTCCGATCCAGGAACGGATGTCCTGCTCCTGGATCCAGTGGTAGAGGCGCGCGCCGATTGGCGGAGTACCGTGCCGCAGCGGAATGGCAGCCAGCAGGGCCAGCCCCGCCACCAGGAGGATGATCAGAACCGGCCAGAAAACCCCGGTCTCGCGGCGCGTCGTCGGACATGTGACTGAATCGCGCCTGACACCCAGGTGACAGAGCCCCCTTTCCCGGTCGGCAACTCCCTGCGGATGATCCTCCAGGCAGGGACCTCTCACCTCCCCGCCGGGAACCAACTCCTGTGCCGCCCCGGGGTAGTCGGATCCACGGCCGTCGGGAAGCAGTTCACCCTGATCTTGTCCGGCCGGTTCTTCTCCGATATCGGCACACACAGTTTCTCCCTGGCAATCGGCAGGCAGGGGTGCATCAGCTTTCACCAGCAGGTCACGGGCGAGATCATCCAGGGGATTCTCGCGGCCGGCACCATTCGTCCCGATGGCAAGGAACCGCAGAGCAACCGCACTGGCACCCTCCGATTGGAGGCCCAGCAGGTTGACCAGACCATCGCATGCCCTCTTCAGGTCGTTTGTCTGGTCGAACACACTTGTTAGTGCCCGCAGATCAGGGGGCACGTCGTTCTCCGATGCGAGCAGGACAACCGTATCCCCAGGTTGGACCGGCAGCGAAGTAACCTCGAGCCTGAGTGTCTCCTGTCTGCCGAGCGCTGCACTCGCCCCTGCATTCCCGCCCTCCTGCTCGGCCTGGTAGGCCTTGCCGTCCCTGAGCAGGAATACGCGGGAAGGAGCACCTTTGACGAAGTAGACGCGATTCTCCTCGGCGAATGCACAGGTCAGTGAGACCCAGCGCGGGTCACGCATGAGTGACTGGTTCTCCCGGTGGAGACGCCTGTGGACAGCCCTGAGACGTTCGATGAGCCCCTGCAAAGCCGGCGGGAGTCCGCCACCTGTCCCGGTTGGTGTTTCGGAGGAAGGCGGGCCATCCACTCCCTCCCCTGCTGAAGGCCCCTCCACAAGGACCGGTTCGAGGTGACGTGCGAAGGCATCGTGGGGTTCGCTGATCGCGACAACGGCGAGAACCTGCGACGGGTCCGCCCATCCTATGCACCGGCTCCCCTCGATTTCGGAGGTCGCGAGTTCTATGCGCACCGGCCGACTGTGCGCTCCGCCGGAACTGTTCCCACTCATGTGAGTTCCCTCTCGTTCAGGGCAGGCTGTCCCTCAGTCCACCTTCGGCTGAACTCCAGGTACTGCTTCCAAGCGTTCTGAGCCTTCCGCCGCAGTCCGAGGCGCTGGAAGGCCGTCCCGAGGACATGATAGGAGCGGGGATAGGAGGGGTTGATCCGGATGGCCTGCTCCAGTTCGGAGACAGCATCCTGGGGTTGACCTACAGCAAGATGTGCTTCCGCCTTCTGGACATGCAGATCAGCGGACCGAAGCCCCTGGTTGCTCAGGATCTCAAGCTCCCTGAGCGCCTCCTCGTGCTCCTCCGTCTGAAGGAGGAGCTGAACGAGGGAAGCACGAGCCTGGAAGTATGCCGGGTTGGTGTCGAGGGCCCTCCGGAAGCATCTGGAAGCATCCTCAGAGCGCCCCTGCACTCCGTAGAGCAGCCCCAGGTTGTACTGAACATCAGGAAACTCGGGGTGCAGGCGCGCAGCCACCTCGAATTGAACAAGCGCCTCATCCGGATAGCCCTGCGACTGGTACTCGAATCCGAGAGCCGCCCGGGCAGGGACGGATGTCGGGTCCAGATCGATTGCGCGCCTCAGGCTGCGGACCGCCTCCTCCTCATCTCCCTGGGCCAGTGCCAGGCGGGACAACCTTATGCGGTGCGCCGATTCGTCGCCCTGCATCAGGAATGCATTTTCGTAGAACTGCAGTGCCAGATCGACTCTTCCGTTCCTGGCACACAGGGTCCCCAGGAACTCATAAAGGTCACCTGCGGCGGGATTCCACGCCACCGGCCCTGAGTCATCGGGAATCAGGGAAAGGGCGGGCCTCCTCTGTCCCGAACTCTCGCGGCCCCTCAGTAGCCCCCTGGACTCGAGGATCGAGCGATAGAGAGGATGGGCAATGGCTGCCCGCTTCAGCGACTCACGGCTTCGTGCAGGATCACCCCAGGCATCCTCCAGCACGGCTTCGGCATAGGCGGCCAGGCCTGTCCAGGACTGCATCACCGACAGCCGCTGCAGACACAGCCTCGCTCCCTCGCGATCGCCGGATTGGGCCAGGAACCACGCAGTCCACAGTGATGCCTCCGGATCCCGACCACCGGTTACTGGGTTATCGCTGCCCCATTCAGCAGGGTCCAGGTGCCCCTCGGACAACCTGGCAGCAACGAAACTGTTGAACCTAGCCCGCCTGTACTGCGGATTCGAGGCCAGCGCTGCATCGAACTCCCGCTTCGCCTCCACAGGGTCCCCCTGAGCAAGCCTGAGCAAGCCCAGCAGGTTCCTGAGATCGGCGAACTCCGGGTTCCGCTCCCTCGCCTCCTCAAGCGCCCGGGCCCCTTCCTGCCAGGGATCCAGGACTAGCTGCATCTGGTTCAAGCGGATCTCTTCTGGCATTCTTCAGACCCTCCCCCTACCTGCTTCGCAGTGAAGACCACATCCCTGACGTCGGGAATGGCTGCGATCTCCTTTCGTAACCGGTTCAGCCATGAGCTGCTTCGCCCTGGGAGTAAGCCCGGAGCATCGGCCCCGGGTCCGCCGGCAGTGCGAAGGTCGCCCCCCAGGTAGACCACACCGTTCGTGGTCCCTATCGTGACAGCGCGCAGATCAACCCAGCGGCGGGCCAGCAGGATGCGGACCTTGGCCTGGATCCTCGAATCTAGCTCCTTTTGCATGTATCCCTCCCGGATCAGTCCGGGGGATGGAGTGCCAGAGCTGTGCCAACCTGGATGGGATCTTCGGAGCGGGGATGCGATCTACTAACCGTTAGGCACCCATCGGTTAGGAGTAGCACCAGGATTGCCCTGGGCCATGGCCATGCACAGACCCGGGATCAGGCGGGAAACTGGAGACCAACTGGGTGGACAGAATCTGGCCAATGATGTATCGGAAGTCGGCGAAATCGGGGGCGCTATACGGGCTTCGACCCCGATCCACCCGAAGACTACCATTCTGGACCCAAGACTGCATCTCTAGGGGGCCCGGAACTTGCGTGTGCCGGCAGTCTCAGGAGCAGGGCTCAGGCAGATAGCACGCACCCTCGGTGTCTCCCATTCGACAGT
>CAZWSC010000104.1:0-51506 GCA_964636385.1 uncultured bacterium | reverse complement strand
GCGAGTTGGTGAACACGTCATCCGTGAACCAGGGGTTTGCGCCAAAGCAGGGAATCATGTTTCCGGCCATTCCGGCCAGCGGACCATAGCCATCCCAGTGAAGCTCGGTCTCATCGCCGAAGTTGACGTCCTCGACGACGGAGATCACGTCCATGCGGTTCATGACGAAGTTCATGGCAGCCGAGCCGCCCCCGTAGAGGAAGTCCTGGCCGCTGATCCAGAGGCAGCCGCCGGCGTCCATGTAGGATCCCGCAGTGGCCAGGTCAGCGGAGTAACCGGTGTAGGAGGTCCACCAGTTGTCGGAGGTGTTGTAGACGATCATGGCGTAATCACTGGGGTTGCCCCAGTCACCCATCGGGTCGTAGATGCAGGAAGCACCACCGAGCGCGTCGGAGTAGATCCCGCACAGATCGGTGAAGGTGCCTTCGAGGATGTTCACGACGAGGTAGTCGCCACTGCGGTACTGGTTGGTGTAGTCCTGCGGAACAGCGTCAGGTCCACCAAGCCTGGAAGCTGAGTTGTTTGCCATGGCGGATCCCGCCAGAGCCAAAGCGAGAGCAAGAACCAAAACAAAGCGCATTCGAGAACCCTCCTTGCCGGAACCCAGGTAAATCAGATATCTACCCAGTGTTCTGACATTGTTATGTACTCAATCACCCACACGAAAGGGCCCTTCCGCTGGTTGATCGCGATAGATCCATTGTAGCGAAATGGCTCAGACACGTCAACCCTAGGCGCGTTTTTGCGCTTTATGCCCCTTGGGGGTCGTCATCAGGCCCCTCAAGACCTGCTGTCGCAGGACGTTACTCTCCGAGGTCGCGGTCACCCACCTCATCGACAGCAGCAGCAGCAACCTGCCGTCCTTGCCTGCGGTGCGCCCCGGGCGGTATGCTCGGCTCGATTCAGGGCTTGGAGTTCTTGGCAAGCGGTCGGAGGTTACCGAAAGACATGCATATCGGGCGCATCCGGACCGGAGTCCCCCCACCTCCGACCGGGAGATCCGCCTGCATCCGATCACCCGGAGGAGAGAAGATGAGGCCGAAGATAATCCCCGCCGGCTGGATGGTCGCCCTGCTTGCCGCAGGGCTCGCGCTGGCCATCGGACTACCCGCGGAACCTGCCGCCGCCACTGAAGTCAGCATTGAGGCCTTGACGGCAACCTGGAGGGATTCCATCAGCGCCTGGGCCGACAAGCCCGAAGGAGTCAGGAGAGAGCGCGCCACCCGGTTCTTCGCCGGAGTATCGGTCGCACATCTCATCCGACTGTGCTCCGCCGAACCGGGCGAAGGTCCTTCCAGCCCCGGTTCGGTCTCCGGGCTCCTCGAGGCCAGGATGCGGCTCTCTCCGCTCATGTTCGATGAGATCATCGAAATCCTCGATGACCTGGACGTGCAGGCGCATTGCCAGAAGACGCTGATCAGACACATATCGCTGATGAAGGAGACGCTGAGCCGGCCCGAGAGGGAGACGGCTGCAGAGGTCATGCTGAGGATCGCCGATTCCGAGGGGCAGAGCCCTTCTGTTCGAAACCAGCTGGAGATCGCGGCCGCCGAGCTCTCGATTCAGGATGCGGTGCTCCAGAGGATGCTCACTTACGTGGACAGCAGGGCGGAGGATCTCAGGCTCCAGGGCTTCTCCATGATGGTCCACTCGCGAGATCCCCGGGCAAATGACATCCTGTTCGAGAGGCTCCACCTTCTGCGGAAGCAGGGTGAGCTTCCGCCGGTCAGCGTCCTGATCATGCTGGGTACGGCCAAGGGCAGGGAGGCGTACGACATCCTGTTCAGCTTCTATGAGATGTCGACGCGGGAGGATCATCTACGGGGCGCGACGCACGGCATGGCCCACTCTGGAGATCCGCGCTTCATGGCGGTGCTCCTGGGCCTTTACGACGACGAAGACACCGGTATCCGTGACGCCACATCCGAACTGCCGGACAGGGACGAGAGGAACAGGCATTTCAACCTCTGGCACATGACCCGGCTCATGGAGCCGACCATTGTGGAAGCCTTCAACGGGGACAACCCGGAACTCAGCCGCCAGGCCCTGGAACTGATAGACCGCCAGAGCCGCTACGGCATTCCGGCCGATCCGTCCGGGATGGCCAAGGCCCTCCGCATCGCGCGCGAACGCTCCGCAGGAGATGCCGCCATGCTCGAACGCCTGGACCAGATCGGCGCCCGGTTCGAGATTCACGAAAGGGCCAAGTTTGAGCGCGGGCACTAGACGGCACCCGGGTACACCCTGGAGCTTCTTTGCCGTGCAGCGAGCCACGGCAACCAGGGGCTTATCCGTCCGAATCCGGCACCATCTCCGGCCTTCGACGAGAAGCTGCCTCCATCATGGACCGTAGCGATATCTACATAGTGGTGCCGACCTACAACGAAGCAGGGGTGATCCGCGAGACCCTGCAGCCACTGATCGCCCTGGGCTACAGCGTGGTGGTCGTGGACGACGGGTCAACCGACGGCACCCATGAGCCCATAAGGGACCTGCCCGTCCGCGTCATCCGCCACATCATCAACCTCGGGCAGGGCGCGGCCCTGCAGACCGGGATGGACTTCGCGCTGAGCCGCGGCGCCCGGATCATCGTGCACTTCGACGCAGACGGACAGCATAACCATGATGACATAGAGCGCCTGGTGGAACCGATCGCCGAAGGCAGGGCCGAGGTCGCCCTGGGCTCACGCTTTTTGGACAGGGAGAATGCAGAAGAGATCCCGTTCATGAAGCGCCTGCTCCTGCTGGCCGCCACCAGGTTCACCGTGCTTGTGAGCGGCATCCGCGTTACGGACACCCACAACGGATTCAGGGCGCTCTCCCGCGGCGCAGCCAGGCGCATACGGATCATGGAGAACGGCATGGCGCACGCTTCCGAAATTCTTCATCAGATAGCACGCGCAAGGCTGTCCTACGTCGAGGTCCCGATCAAGGTGCTGTACACCGACTACTCGAAGAGGAAGGGGCAGTCGATCTTCAACTCCATCAACATACTCTTCGACTTCATCACAGGCAGGTTCCTGCGATGATACCGATGCAGGCAGTGCTGTTCGTGATGCTTGTCGCCGCGGCGGTGATCTACTTCCGGTACTTCGCCCATCAGATCATCGGCCGCTTCATCGTCCTCATTGTGGCCTGCGCGCTACTGGCCTTGATCCTTGTCCCGGAGGCGGCGCATCGAGTGGCGTGGTTCCTCGGCGTGGGGCGCGGTGTGGACCTGATCTTCTACATCTCGCACGCCTTCATGCTGATCCTCGTCGGCCTTCTGTACATGAAGCAGAAGAAGCAGCAGCTGGTGATCACCGAGCTTGTCAGGAAGATCTCCATCGAGCTGTCGCAGCGCGGGAGTGACGGCCACCGGGATCCGGCGGAAAGGTGAACTATGCCGGGCCACCCGGGATATCCCGGCAGGAGTAGAACTTGACGCCGATCGGGGCCTCGGAGATCCGGGCGGTACTGGCCGCAGTCTTCCTCTACTACCTCTGTGGATATCCGCTCGCGCGATTCCTGTCGGCCAGGGCGGGAGGGGCAACCGCCTGCTGGATGCTGCCCTCATCCCTCTTCCTGCTGATCCAGGGACTGTTCCTGGCCCGGTTGGTCGGCCTCTCCCTCCCGGCTGGGGGTTGGGTTGCCGTCGGATGCGTTGTGGCCGGCAACGCGGCCGCCCTGGCCGCAGGCCGCCTCCTTCCCCCGGCGAAGTCCGCGAAGGATCCGCCGCCGGCAGTCGATGCGATCGCGGGCAGTCCCCGTAGATCTGGTCCTGACTGGCTTGACGAAAGGGTTCGCCCTGTCGAGTGGCTTCTCGCAGGCGCGGCTCTGATCGGCCTCATCTTCACCGGGGCTCCGCTCGCCGTTTCGACGGACGCCCTCGCTCATGTGACGGCCATCCGTCGAAGCTTCGAGGGGGGCGGCATCCTCCCGACGGACATCTTCTACCGCGGAGGCGACGGAACCGGCTGGGATCCGAGGATGGGCCTGCTACACCCGCTGCATGCTCTCACGTGCAGACTGGCCGGAGTCGACCCGCTCCAGCTCTGGCGTGTCCTGCCGGCGGTCTTCCTGCCCGGGGTGATCTTCGCCATCAGCAGGTTTCTGCGCTCCTGGGTGTCCACAGGCCCCGCCGGCGACTTCGCCCTTATCGTGTGGATTCTCGCCGGATCCGGACCTGGCTTCGAGTGGCTGACAAGGAGCGCCTACCCGAACTTCGTGGCATATCCCCTCGCGCTGCTGGCCGCCTCGCTGATACTCGATGAGGCAACGGGGGCGAAACGGAGGCGATGGCGGGCCGTTGCGATCGCGCTCCTCGCCTTCACCGGAACACTCATCCACGTCGTCGCCGGTGCGCTGACAGCCTTCTCCGCCGGGCTCGTGCTGGCGGCGGCACTCTTCGCCCGAAACCGGGGAGGAGGATCGCTGCAGCGGGCATTCGGAACGGTTGTTGCAGTGGCGCTCGGAGCACTGCCGGCCGTGCTCTTCCGCCTGGCCATTCAGGGAGAGGCTGTCAGCACGCTCCACACACATCCGCAGGGGCTGCTCTTCCTGGGGCACGGCCTGGCGACCGCCTCCCCCTACTTCATCCTCAGGCAGACGGGGTATACGGCCATAGTGGCGTTCCTGCTCCTGCCCGCGGCCGCTGGTGCCGTGAGGCCCGAACGGAGGCTGCCCCTGGTGCTCTTCACAGCCGTTCCCTGGCTGCTCGTGCTGACCCCCGCGTACGGCCTGCTCTTCGGCCACTTCAGCTACCTGGCGTTCCGACTGCTCGAGATAGTCCCGGGCCCTGCAATCATCGTTCTGGGATTCATCAGTGTGCGGCGGATCATCGGGACCCGGCGCGCGGCGGGATCCGCGATACACCTTGCCGGCACTGCCCTCGCAGCCTGGCTGCTTGTACACTCGATTGCAGGCTTCCCCGCGGAGATAAGGAGGGCCTCCGTACTCGCCCGTGGAATCTCCACGCCACTTCGCTATGCCGCCGCCCTGGAGGCCATCCCCTCGATCATGCCGGGAACCGGGGAACCACCTGTTGTCCTCTCGGACCCATTCACAAGCTATGCCCTCGGAGCGTGGACAGGCGCCCACGTCGTAGCCGCGCTTGGGCAGCATGCGCCCCCCACCGACGCCGACTGGAGCGAGCGCCTGGCGGATCAGCAGGAGATGGTGTTCCGCACCACCGATCCCGCGAGGCTCGACTCGCTCCTGCTGGCCTACCAGGTGGACTACGTGCTTGTGAACCTCGCCCTTCCGACTCCAAGCCGCAACATCATCAGCAGGGTCGACGCACAGTCGCTCGCATTCGCGGAGCGAAGGTTCAGCGGCGATCCGGTCAGATTCCCGCCGATCTACAGGGACTCGCTCGGGCTCATCTGCGAAGTCCGGCCAGGGGCGCTTTCACGGCCCGAAAAATCATCCGCAGACGACCCCGCCACGGAACATCAGCCGCTCCCCGATTGCCACGACAGGGGAGAAGCGCAGCCTGTGCCTGTTGCTGCCCCGGATCCGGCCCGCCTGCATCTGCATGGTTCGATCCGATTCGGAGGGGTGGAGGCCATCCGCATCGAGCTACCGGCGGGCCCAGTCCGCCCCCTGGAGGAGATCCTGGTGCCGCTGCAGTGGTGTCGAGTTGGCGAGGTGGAGGCTGATCTCCCGCTGACGGCCTTTCTCACCGTCGAGACAGATCCTCCCAGACCGTGGTTCTGGTGTAACGCCCTCGAGAAGCCCTCCCGCAACATTGTGCAACTACTGGAAGGGAGGCTCTACCGCAACCGCGTCCCGAGGCTCCCGCTAATGGGCTCGGTCTCCATGGCGCGGCTTCCCCTCGGAGTACCGGTACCCGACACACTGTCGATCAAGGTTCCTCCGGCCGGGCGCCCCGGCACCTGGCGCCTCCGCCTGTCGCTGGTCGAGGAGCCGGTTGTGGCTAATCAGCATCTGCGGGACCTCTTCAGAGACGACGAGAACCGGCTGGGGCCCGTTGTGGGGTACATCGTTGTTGAGGAATGACGATGGACGGTGTAGGTTTGCGATCCCGTCGGGCTCCCCGCGTGCCCGCCGCAGCAGGAACCACGCACCCCCGGAGCATGGAGAGACGAGCGATGGCCCCTCTCGAAGCATCTCTGTTCAGGCTGCTCCTGGCTGCGCTGGGGTTCTATCTCCTGCTGAAGGCTGTCGGGTGGATCGCACGCCGCCTCCTCGCAGGGCCCCGGACCGACCTCCACAGGCAGCAGAGAGGCAGGCAAGCCGGCGGCAGGCGATCCGGGCGACCCATCCATGAGGAGGATATCCAGGATGCCCGCTACAAGGACATAGACGCTGATCCCTGACGCGTTCGGGACAGGATCAGGACAGGGCGCTCTCTCACGCACTCCGGATCCGGAATGCAGAACGACCCCGCCATCTATGACGGGGTCGCTGTGTCATGGTGCCGGGAGCGGGACTTGAACCCGCACGGGTTGCCCCATACGCCCCTCAAACGTACGTGTCTACCATAATTCCACCATCCCGGCACATATCAGCGGCAAAAGGCTCAGTCCCCGTGATCAGGGCGTTGTCTCACCCGTCTCCGCGGGCTCCCCGGTCGCACCGGGGTCACCGGTCGTCCCCGCCGCCTCGGGATCAGCGACAGGCTCAGGTACCGGCAGCGGAGTTGTCTCCTCCGGATCCGCGTCCTCACCCACGGGGAAGGCAGGGGCAGCCGCCGGGCGGGCCGGCTCGATGATCCTCCCCCGCCTGGTATCACGAATGCTCCCGGCCATTACGGCCAGGGTAAGGCTTGTGACCATGAACAGGCCGCCAAGGACCCAGGTCGCCTTTCCAAGGAAGTCCACAGCACCACGGCCGCCAAAGAGGGTCTGGTTCCCCCCTCCTCCGCCAAACGCGCCGGAAAGCCCGCCGCCCTTGCCCGACTGCATCAACACAACCGCAATCAGGACCACGGCGACCAGGATGTGAATCGTAAGAATCAAGGCGTACATTAAGCAGACCTCCTGCCTCCAGCTCAACTGCAAGCTTGGAGGCTAGCAACAGACTTCCGGCTCCGTCAAGCAGGAAAGACGGCGCGGAACCATGGAAGGCAGGGGGCAGAGCCGCCGGGGCAGCACGCAGCGTCCCGGCGCCACCCGCACTACTCAGACAGCTCCCCGGGCGATCCCCATGAAGGCGCGTCCGTCCAGGCTCGCTCCCCCCACGAGCACACCGTCGACATCCGGCTGGCTCATGAGATATGCAGCGTTGTCGGGCTTCACGCTTCCGCCGTACAGTATCGGCACGCTGGCGCCGGCATCACCCCATCCAGCTCCAAGGAAGCCCCGCACGAACAGATGTGCCTCCCTTGCCTGATCCGGGGTCGCTGTTCGTCCGGTCCCGATCGCCCAGACAGGCTCGTAGGCAAGAAGCAGGGTCGACAGATCGGCCGGCTTCAGCCCGGCCAGCCCGGACTTCAACTGACCCTCCAGGACCTCGTCGGTGCGGCCCGAGTCCCTATCGTCAAGCTTCTCCCCCACACAGAAGACCGGACGCAGGCCGGCCTCCAGGGCAAACCGGACCTTTCTGGACAGAAGCTCATCTGTCTCCCCGAAGATGTGCCGTCTCTCGGAATGCCCTATCAGCACGTGCGTGGCGCCGGCCTCCAGTATCATCCGCGCGGAGATCTCCCCCGTGAATGCCCCCTCGGCTTCGGGATGCAGGTTCTGTGCCCCCACCTCGACTCCCGTCCCCGCGCATCTCTCAGCCACCGCCGAAAGGGCCGTTGCCGGAGGAAAGACGAGCACATGAACACAGGACGGCAGATCACCTGCCCCTTCAAGGATCTCCTCCACGAGCGACACTCCCTCACGCCGCGTCTTGTACATCTTCCAGTTCCCTGCCACGATGCGGCGCGGCGCCTTTCCGGCACTCATTCCGACCTCCGCGGGGTCAGGGCGGCCACACCCGGCAGTTCCCTGCCCTCCAGGAACTCGAGGGATGCCCCGCCTCCCGTGGATACATGCGACACTGCATCCGAGAGACCGGCCTTGCGGATGGCCGCGGCAGAATCCCCGCCTCCAACGATCGTAACCGCGCCGGATCTGGTCGCCTCTGCCATCGCCCTGGCTATCGCCATCGTCCCCTCCGCATACGCCTCCGTCTCGAATACACCCATTGGACCGTTCCAGACCACGGTCCTGGCCCCCGCGAGCACCTCTCCAAAGGCCCGGGCTGAACCTGGCCCGATATCCACTCCCATGAGGTCATCGGGTATTCCGTCAACCGGGACTATCCTGCCCTTATCCGTGCCGTCCGTGCCGGAGGCCACCCTTGTATCGGACGGAAGAAGGATCTTCTCCCCTCCGGATCCCTTCAGGAGCGCCTCTGCCATCTCGAGACGGTCCTCTTCAACGAGGGAGCGGCCTGCCGACAATCCCGAAGCCTTGAGGAACGTGAACGCCATTGCACCGCCGATGAGCAGCCTGTCGACCTTCGGGAGCAGACTCTGGATGACGTCGATCTTTCCGGAGATCTTAACCCCCCCCATGACTCCGATGAACGGCCTGGCCGGATCCTGCAGCGCCTGTCCGAGGTACGTCAGCTCCTTCTCCATAAGGAAACCCGCGACGCATGGTGCCAGATGCGCCGTGACCCCTGCCGTGGATGCGTGCGCCCGGTGCGCAGTCCCGAAAGCATCATTCACGTAGAGATCACCCAGGCGGGCCAGGGCTTCAGCGAACTCTGGATCGTTGGCCTCCTCCTCCCCATGGAAGCGGAGGTTCTCCAGCAGGAGCACCTGACCGTCCCTGAGGGCCCTGACGGCGCTTTCCACCTCCGTACCGACGCAAGCGTCCGGGAACCCCACGGGGGCTCGCAGAAGCGTCTCCAGTCGCTCTGCGACCGGGCGGAGGGACAGGGAGGGATCCACCTTCCCTTTCGGCCGGCCGAGATGCGACATCAGGATGACTCTCGCCCCCGCATCCAGCATGTGGCGGATCGTGGGAAGCGCGGCTGAGATGCGCGTGTCATCCCCGACCGCACCCTCCTTAAGGGGCACGTTGAAATCCACCCTGGTCAGAACCCTCTTTCCCGTCAGATCGACATCCCGAATCGTCAGTCTGTCCAAGGCGCACCTCCCTTGTGTTGAGCCGGTGAGAATCGGTGGCACAAGAGGCCGCAGATCCTCAGTGAAGCACCCCGGGGGCATTCGTGTAGACCAGGTGGAAATCGCCTATGCCCAGTTCGTCCACGAATATGAACTTGAGCCCCATCTTCGACGTGTGATCAACGTAATCGCTCAGCAGCGGATCGCCTCTCAGGTTGTACTCCCAGATTGTGTATGCGCTGTTGTCGTATCTGGTCCGACGCTTGCTGAGACGCTGCCCTTCCAGGCCGTCGGAGAACCCGTCGTCATAGACCTCGCGGGCAAGCAGATGCACAAGCAGCTCCTCGTCCTGCGGGTTAAGATTGGTGCGGATCACATCCGGCTCGCCATACCTGATGTAGACCCTGCCCCGGTCCGACAGTATGCCCGGGCGCAGTCTCTCGCCGAAGCGCTCGGCGGCAAACCGCGCCCTTTCCATGAGCTTCTCCTCAACGGGGTTGGGCTCGCCAGGCCGGGTTGGTGCCTCGCGATTCCACAAATCGCGAAGGTACCTCTCCTGCTCCCCCCGGTCCAGCTCCTCGAAATCCTCGTAATCCCTGGCAGGCAGCACCACCCGCCCCAGCGCAAGGACTTCGCTCTCGTCAAGTTTCCAGTTGGACTCCTCCCAGATTACCTGGAACAACCCCCCGGAAGAGGCCAGGAGACCACCGCCGGGTCCGGCATCCTCGAGTGACAGCTCGAATTCATAGGCTCCACCAGGCAGTCCCGCCAGATCGTATCTGCGCAGAGTCCAGTCGGCGGACGCCCGCACTCCCAGAGTCTCTGCCGATGCGAAGACGACAGCATCATCCTTCCGGTCGATGATCCGTTGCCTCAGTACCAGCGAATCCCCCGGATCTGCATCAGAACCGGGAGGAGGAGGATACTGCTCCCAGTAGATGGTGAGGACTTCATTGTGTAATCCATAGTAGCGATGGGGATTCGGCTGCAGCCGTGATCGCACTGAACGCAACCCCGGCTCCCCGACATCGGCAGCTTCCGGCTCGGTTTCCGGGCCCCACACGAAGAGGAGGTCGCTCAGCCACTCAAGCTGCCGCAAACTCCCGGGACCGGGTCCGAGATGTCCGGAGGTTGTGCCCTCAAGGTGCCGTCCACGAACGCGGTCCAGCAGTCCGGCCTTCATCCGGGTCAGGTCCTGAACCTGAACCCTGATACCCTGTGTTCCTGGAAGCCAGGCGGGATAGAGACGCAGCCAGCGAAGCGGTACGGGGAAGGCGGCTTCAGAGTCACGCCCGACAACGGGAGGGATGACCATCTCCGTGCTGAACTCGGCGAGTCCCGATCCGTCCCGGCCCAGCATTTCGACCAGCGCCATGATCCGGAACGAATCGCTCTCAGCCTCGAAAGCCCCTTCCGGAAGGGCCACGAAGACCTCAAGCGCCTCGGCGCCGTCGTTCAGGAATCGAACCGGATCAACCCGGAAGCGGATGTCTCCCGCCGCTTCCTGCGGGTACCCGGCCTCGAGGGGGTCGGACCCGGGCAGAAACCACAGACCGCAGTACACGGCAGCCAGGAGGGCGGCCAGTTGGATCGCATGCATCTTGCCACCTCCATCCGACATGAAACAGAGGCCCCGGCTGTCATGACCGGAGCCTCATGCGTCTCACCCGGCCCTCCGGGCGCAGGGGCCCCGGGCCGTGCTCTTCCCTGAACGGATGATCAGAAACGGAAGTCTACCGAGATACGATGAACCCCCGGCATCTCGCTCATGTCTGTATACGCGTAGTCAATCCGTGCCTCGGCGTTCAGACTGGCCGCAAGCTTGAACCCGAGCCCGGCCGAGTAAGTCTCCAGATCGTAGTTGAAGTGATACCCGCCGCGAACGTAGAAGAACTCCTTGAAGCCGTACTCAGACCCCCAGGTCGCCCGCTCCGCATTGTCCGGGGGATGGCTGAAGTCACCTGCCATCAGGAAGATATGGCTTCCGGACTCGTACAGGTTCATCGCCATTCCTACGCGGAAGGTCATGGGCATCTTGACGTTGTCATCGATCCATTCCATCGTGCTTCCGATGTTGGAGATCGCCATGCCAATGCGAAGACTTCGATAACCCGTATTGTACAGAGTACCGAAGTCGAAAGTCACTGCGTCGGCCGAGTACTCCGCGAGGGTGGACTGGACGTAGTTGCCGCTGATGCCGAATGAGAACTTGTCCGTGAGCGACCTCGCGTAGGTTATCCCCAGTGAAAGGTCACCCGCGTCAAAGGACCCCACTCCGCCTTCCGGATGGAAGACCGTTCTGATTGGTTCCTCCGGCATGTAGACGCTTCTTGCGTTCACGGCCAGGGTTCCCGGAACCCAGCCCGTCTGGAACACATACGTGGCCTGCGTCAGGTTGATGTCCGCCAGCCAGGCCATATGGTTTACGCTCACCATGTTTCTGTCGATTCGTGCGACCCCGGCCGGATTCCAGAAGACCGATGTTGCATCGTCGGCAACTGCCACGAAAGCGCTGCCCATGGCGACGGCACGTGCCCCAATCCCGATCTTGAGGAACTGCCCACCGACGGTCCCCACCTTCTCGAACTCGTATGCTGCGCGCCCAATCCCCGGCCAGGCCATGCCCAGCACTGCAATCAGGATGACAAACCGCTTCACCTGGCCCTCCTTCGGACATAGCGCCCGTCTACCAGCTGCCCCTCATCGTACAATGACAAATCGCCCAACCTTGTTATTCCCACCGCACCTGACCTGATAGATGTACACCCCACTCACGATGTCCTGACCGTTACGACTGACGAGGTTCCACGGAACCCCTCCCGCGCCCTCCAGCGATCCGTCATGGTGCAGTGTCTGAATGAGGTCACCTGACAGGCTGAAGATGTCGATGGTGCACTCCTCTGTGGGAAGCCCCACGAAGTAGACCTTGGTACCTGTTGGATCTGCCCGACTGGGTATCAGGTCCCATCCGTCAGGATTCCTGCCCTTGATGTAGGGATTAGGAACCACGTACACGTCATCCAGTTGATCCAGGGCGGCCCAGATCGGAGTTACACCTTCTTCCTCGACAGCCGTCGGCCGGCCGGCCAGCTCCATTCGCTGCACACTGAGCACGCTGCCGTCATCCGCAAAGGTCGTGTCGTACCAGGCGCTGTAGGCCGTGACATCGTAGAAGTACAGCATGCCGTTCTTCAGGCCAAGGGAGTCGGCAAAGACATATCTTCCAACGGGGTAGTACCAGAGTTCCTCTTCTCCGGGAACTGCGGAGCCGGTGACCGTAAGCTCTGCAGCCGGGTGCGTCGAGTCGATCTCGGCGTTGATGAATCTCGTAACATGCCAGGGCGAATCCTCACCAAGCCCGTCGGGAGGATCCCTTGATATGTCCGCAATCAGCTCCCAGTCGTCAGCAGCAGGACCAGCGGCGCCCACCGGCCGACTCCAGCCCTCAACCCGCCACAGGCGGTATCCGCTGAACAGGATCCTCTGCATGATCGGATCCGCGGTCAACTCGCTCAGATTGTCCCACTCAAGGACAATCCTCCGATCACCGGCCGCCGGAGTGATTACAACGTTCGGCGCCGGGGGGTCGATATTGGTCCCCGGAGAGGGAGGCGCCACGGTCCCGACCCAGTTCACCAGGGTTTCAAGCCCCATTGTGGCGGCTTCCTCATTGGTGGTGAAGAGAGGCGTACAGCAGTTGCAGTCATCGTCGACGTAGTTCCCGGGTATGCACTCGGTTTCCCTGATTATGCGGACAGTGGGATTCAGGGAATCACATGGATCATTCCATACCAGTGTCTCTCCCGGTTCGGCAACCAGGCAGGTCTCCCTTCCTTCCCTCCCCGTCCTCGGGTCCTCGTCCACATCCCGCCACTTGCCGTTGTAGATCCTCTGCGCATTCACCGCGTTTCGAAGCATCCCCTCCTTGCCTTCACCGATGACGAACGCCACCTGGAAGTCCAGATGCTCTCCGGGCCTGAGTTCCCGGAACGGACCGGCCGAGAAGACGAAGCGGTAGTCGGCCGGGGGCCCGGTCGGCCGCGCAGGCTTGGTGCCGTCGGAGAGGAGGTCGTAGCGCTCGGTATCGTTTGACGGATCGCCGTCGGGATATGCACCTCCACCGCTGAAGAAACGCGCGGTGTGCATCTGGGCCCTGTTGGGAGCGCTAACCCCGAAAGGATCCGTTGTGTGCCCGAGGAACATGCCCCCGAAGAATCCGTCGACATCTCCGCCGTCAGCGGTTTCGCCGTCGTCCGGATGATCAAACATGTAGCAGAGCTCAAGCCTCAACTGCACTGTCGAACAATCAACCTCCTCACCACTGATCCGGTCAGTACAGGTAAAGCTGATGGTCGGATCCACGAATGTGGTGTCCGTCAGGTAATAGGCCCCACCGTCGTCGAGATAGTATCCCGGACTTTCCGGCGGTCCGGCATCCGCATCCACGAAGAAGCCCAGATAGACATCACGGAGAACCTCAAAGCCGTCGTTAATCACCTCGAAGTCGAATCCGATGAACTCGTTGGAGCCCTCGGTGGCCCATGCATAACTGCTCTGCCGCACCCTCACGTTAAGAGGCCTGTGATTCGCGAAAGCGTTGATCGCCTCCTCAGTGTAGTCCCAGTACTCGCATGTGAACATCTGCTGCGAAATGCCCGAGAAGTCCTCATCAATGAGACCGTCGCCGTCGTCGTCCTTGCCGTTGGGCCAGTCCTCGTCAATGAGGCCGTCGAGGTCGTCATCGCCCCGGTTCGGCGAGAAGCCTGGACGGTTCCCACCCGGACACCCTTCATAGTTCATGTATATGATGTCTACCGGATCGAGAGACGGGCGCAGTTCCGTCTCAAACGCGCCGGTGGACACGTAGGCAAGATTGTCGCTCGCGACGGCACCGATCCACATTGCGGCGACGTAGAGGTACTCTCCCCCGCGCCAACCGGCCGACGTCTGATCAACCCACGGGTTGCCGATGACGCCAACATTTGTTATCGCCAGCTCGAGCAGCCCCACATTGTGGCGGAAGAGGTAGGGAGGCCTGAGGGCGTAGACTGGGAGAACCTCCTCGATCGGCGTTATCGGTCCCTTCGCCTCCACGGGCAGAGCGACGACAAGGACGAGTGCAGCCAGGAGGGCGAGAACAACCTTGGAACTCACCTGATCCCTGCAGGTTCTGGACTTGCTCATGAGTTGGACCTCCCGACTCCATGGACCCCGGCGCATCAGAAACTGTACTGCAGCCCAATTCGGACCGAACGGGGATCACCAAACACGCGCGGATCGTAGACAGGAACCCAGTCGGCCCTTCCATCCCCGGTGAGGTCAGTACCCAGGTACGCCCCGCCTGCCCGCCCCGTCTCGGTGAAATACTTCGCGTAATCAGTGCCGCTCCTTCCCGGAGGATTCGGCCAGTTGCCCGGCGAAAGGCTTGTGATGTTCTTCGAGTCAAGCACGTTCCTGCTTTGCAGGAAGACGCGGAATCTCTGCCCCCAGACCCGGTAGTACTTCTCCGCCTGGACGTCCAGAGATGTAGTGGCAGGAAGCCTGCGGCTGTTCACGTCGGCCGGATCCAGCTCCCGCGTGTCCCGCCCCCAGGGCGTGTAGGGGAATCCGCTGAGATACTCCCAGATGAACGAGGCCAGCCAGTTGCCGGGCTCGGCGATCATCAGCTGTACGCTGATGGTATGGCGAACATCCCAGTTCAGGGGCTGTTCTGATATCGGAAGGTACGCGAAATCCTGAACTGCTGCGGCATTGGGATCGGAGGCGACGCCCGTTGCGACGCCGAATCCGTAGTTGATCTCCCCTCCGAAGTTGTTGCTGAAGCGTTTGCTGAGTGTCGTCTCGAAGCCCCTGGCCGACGCGTAGTCCTTGTTGGCGTATGTGGCAACGTTACCAGTCGATCCCAACGCCGGCATCTCCTCGGCCGTAAGCTGTCCAAAGACATCCTTGTAGTAGACGCTGAACTGGCCCGATACGGTCTCACTGAAGAGATGCTGAATCCCGGCCTGGTATGAGACGGTGGTTTCATTGGTCAGATTCGGATTACCGCGGATCCTGCCGTCGAACACCGTTCTGTTGTCGAAGATGAATCGCCGGTCGGGAATCTGGTAGAAGCGGCCATAGTGGAAGGTGAAGACGTCCCTGTCGGAAATCGGATACGCAATCCCGATACGGGGGGAGACCTGCTGCTTGGTGCGGTCCCTGACTTCGCTGACGGGAAGCTGCTGCCCGACGCTGAAAACATCGTATCTCAAGCCGACATTCAGGACCATTCCCTCGTGTTCCCAGCGGTCCTGGACGTAGAAGGCCCCTTCCGGGTTGAAATAGTGATACCGCGTACGTGTGCCAATCTCTCCCAGGGAATTCGTGGTGTAGGGATAATCGACCTGCTGATAGCGCATGTCATTGTAGATGCCTTCGAATCCGGTCTCGAATGTATGCCTGTTGTGACGTCGCACCAGGTCGCCCTTGGCAGTGTAGACAACGGTACTGCGGGTGGACTGGCTCGGGTAATCGCCCGAGATAACAAAGAAGTCGCTCGTCGTATTGTCCCGGTAGTTATACCAGTAGTCGCGGAACTCCCTTCCATCGTACTCCCAGGCTTCCTTGTCACGGACCCGGGAGTCGGTGAAGAAGCTGTTGCGGTTGAGCCGCATCGTATAGAAGGTGTTCTGGTCAAGAGTATGGTTGAGTATGACGGCGACGCGGTCAAAGTTGCTGATCAAGTCGGGAGTGTGCTCCGCCGCATTGTAATACTCATAGGTCGAATCGACCTGAGTGGGCGACCAGCGGCCCCGCCGCCTGACTACATCCCCGGTCTGGGTGGTATCGTAGTATGTCTCAACATAACCGTCGCGGCTCCAGATGTGGTAGTACTGGTGGCTTCTGGTACGGTTGCGGATGTACTCCGCCGTGAGCTTGTAGCTGGGAGCAGGCCTGAATGCCAGTTTACCCTGCAATCTGATGCTGTTCGACTTGCGGTCCCCCACCGAGATAAAGTTGAGGATTCTGCTTCGATTCTTGCGCCGGATCGTGCTGGGATAGTTGTCCTGGAATGTCCCCTCGGCCGCGAGATAGTAGGTCATGTTCCTGATTGGACTTGGCCCCCCTGCTCCGACGAAGATTCTGTGCAGGTTGTCGAATGTATTCTCGGGCTGGCCGTAGTTGTCCGTCAGAAAGTACACCTCGCCCGAGAAGGTGTCTCCGCCCTCCTTGGTCGTGTAGTTCACGACTCCGGATTGCGCATTCCCGTACTTCGCATCGAGGCCGCCCATGATCATCTCGGTACTCTGGACCGCCAGGGCCGCCAGGCCCACGCCTCCGCCGACCAGAGGGTCGCGCACAGGGACGCCATCAACCTGATACTGAACCTCGCCGGCCCGACCTCCCCGGAAGTGAAGCTGTCCCTCCCGGGCTATCACACCTGCCTTGAGTGACAGAACCTCGCTCATCTCGTCGACAGGAAGGCTCGAAATGTCATCGCTTCCGATCTGATGGGAGATATCCGTACGGCTTCTCTTGATCACCTCGCGACTGGCCACAATCTCCACCAGCGGCATTGTGCCCACCGGTTTGTCGGCGATTCTGAACTCGACCCGCGAGGTCTCACCCCTTGTCACGGTCACGTCGGATATCATTTCATCCTCATAGCCGATCATGTTAACCGTGAGGTTGTACGTCCCGACCGGAAGGTTCCTGATGACGAATGATCCGTCATCCAGGGTAAAAGCACCCCACTGAGTTCCCACGACCATTACATTCGCGTAGGCCAGGGGTTTCCCCTGCAGGTCGGTAACCTTACCGGCAATGTCACCTACACCGCCCGGCGCCTGCGCAAGGACGGCAGCCGCGGTCAACAGGAGGAGGAAGGCAGGCAGGAGAATAATGGCATGTGGGCGAACTCCCCTCATCCTCATGGATGCACTCCTTTCGCGAGACCACACTCCCGGTCCCGCCAATCAGTCCCGAACTGCGGTTCAAACGACCGACTCTTCAGGAGTTTGCGCCCAACCCTGGCCAAAGCCTAGCCCCTTACGGAAAGAGCGTCAACCCCCTGATCAGACAACATCTTCAGCACGCGGCCGGATACCATGAAGCCTCCACAGACCTGCCGCCGTCACCGTGGAGGGCTGATGGCGCTCACAGCAGAAAGCGTGCGGAAAGCATGAACTCCTGACGATCCGTAGACTTGTCCGGCCATCCGTCGTAATCCGGCCTGGTTTCAAGCGCCCGGAAGGCTCCGTCAATACTGAAAAGGCCCCCGCGCGGAGTCCATCCCAGGCCAAGACTGTAGCCATCGGCTACATAGAAACTGTTCGGCAGGTCGAGGTTCTCGTCCCTGGCTCCCCTGATGTAACCGCCACGAATCGCAAAGCGACTGGGGAGCAGAAGCTCTGCACCGGTGCGCAGTTCCACGCGGCGGGAATCAACCGACACACCTCCCATGGGCAGACGGACATCCTGGCTGGAGGCGTCATAGTGTGTCTCGCCGCCCAGGCTCAGCCTGCCTCCGAAGAGGATGAACAACCCCCCACCGCCGACGCGCAGCCGTGACTCTTCAAGGTCGTGAGCCCTTCTTGATCCGGTGAAGTTGGAGCTTAGATCCTCGACCACTTCGCTGTCGAAGGTTTCGTACATCGCCCCGGCACCCAGGCGGACGCTCTCACCCAACCGAAGGAGTGTGCGGCCTTCCATGACCATCGCCGACTCCTCTTCGCGGAAGGTCGGCACCGTGACCACGAAGTTGGCATCAGACGGATTGTCCAGAAACCGGTCCGACCAGCTGATATGAACCTCCTCGCCGCCCGAACGCTCCGTCATCACCAGGCGGATGCCCGCATCCAGGCTGGCCACGGAGCGAAGCACTGACAGCGAGAGCGTAGTCGACGGGCGCGACCAGGTGTACTCATCCTGATGGAAGCCTGACGGTCCGCGGCTCTTCCCCTCGATCAATACGTCATCAGCCTGGAACCGGGCGCCCACGATCATCCCCAGAAGCGGGTAGGCTGCGTCGAACCGGTAGGTCCAGGTCTCTGATGCGTGGCCCATGTCGAAGACATCCGAGCTCCTGACACTCTCTTCGTCCGTCCATCTGCCGACACCGAAAGCCAGGCGAAGGGGACCGAGGTTCTCGTTGTAGTGGGCGAAAACCCGCGGCCCCCGGACTTTCGACTCGTCCCCGTAGCGCCGTGAAAAGAGATACCGGTTGAAGTTGGTCGTAACCCCGATTGCGCGGTATCTTCCCTTCCTGTAGACAACGTCAAAGCCGCCCGTACCACGGCTGAATCGATTGCGCTGGTGTACCTCGTCTCCCCTGTGCACAGCCAGAGTGGCCTCTTCAGTGGTCCCGCGGCCGGCCCAGGACTCCAGGCTCCACCCGTCACGGTCTTCGGCTGTTCCTGCGAGATTCCCTGCGAAGTCGGCAAGGTTGATCTGGTTGTTCTCGTCTTCCACAACCAGGTTCATGCCGCCCATTCCGAGAAGCCGCGTCTGTGGAAGCCCCGGGTTGATCGGCTGACCCAGACGCGCGCTGTCGAACACGGTGTACTGCGCCAAAGCTCCCGTTGAAGCCAGCAGGAGAGCCAGGAGACTCACGGCAAGGCTACGCTTACTCATCACGCCCTCCCCCTGCATCACCAGCCATGAGCTTCCCGCCTGCACCCGGTCTCGGCCCGAATCGGAGTATCTGCGGGGCTGAGCCCCAGTGCCGCTCTGTCGCGTTGTCCATTACGCACACGGTGAACACCACTTCCTCCCCGGCGCTGCCCTGGAAGATCACATCATTGAAGCGATCCCCCGTATTCAGGCTGCGGCCGATCTCCAGGGTCCAGGTTAACTCCCTCTCGTCCCACTGACCCTTTCCCCGGACATCGGCACGGCTTCCATCAGGATAGCTGAAGTAGTAGCCGCTCACATGATCGCCTGTCTCCCATAGCCGTGGCTCGGCAAGGGCATGGTTCGTCACGTCACGTTCACCGAAACCGGCAACGATCTGATCGAGCCTCTCCCGCCAGAGGTAGTCAAAGATGAGGCCGTTGTTAACCTTGCATTCCTCACCAAAGTGATTGTAGCCGGTCGGGCAGGTGTCATCCGACGGGCGGTAGACGAACTTCGGAACGCTGGTGCCCTCCTGCCAGTTCCGGAACCAACCGGCACGGCCTGGATCCGGGGTCAGACCGCCGACGGGCTCCATAACGAAGTCATCCAGATACCCTGGAATGCCGAAGCGTGGCCACATGGGGTGGTCTGTTTCAACGAAGAGATTCCTGTGCCAGTTCGTCCTGGTGCTCATCCACTGCCACACATCCAGGCGACCGTATCCGGGACGTCCGAACTGGGGATTCCTGCCCGGATGACAGGCTATCTGGCATCCGTGATCCGAGAACGCACCGCGATCATCGCCTGCGGATTCCATCTCGAATGCCAGCACCAGGCGGTCCTCGTTCATCCTTCTGCCGGCTGCAAGCACATCCCTGCTCCAGTTCTCCGGATCCACCAGCGGCTCCCAGCGTCCCCCGTGATCCTCGGGAACGTCAGGGCCGGTGTAGACCAGTCTGTCCTTGTGAACGTCGGCCCACGGGTCGGTCCACTGGAAGAGCAAGAAGAGGTGTTCATCCGTGTAGACGGCCTTCACGGCAACGTACTTGGGATCGCCAGGGAACCCTGTGCCGTGCTCGGCGGAAGCGCGTATCATGGTGAAGGGCCTTGTGGGATCATCAGGCGCTCCCCACTCCTTCTCCAGCGCCACCCCATCCAGTTCGATCTCGTTCCCCTCGAAATCCTCCGGCGGCATGTAGACTGCGACGACGACATTGGTTTCGACATCGCCCGGCCGGAGGAGATCCTCTTCCTGGCAGCCTGCCAGGAGAATCATCGCTGTCACCGCGGGAACCATCAGCATGATCAAACGCTTCTCTGCACGGAGATTCCCCGTCAACGGTACGGAGAAAGGCTTCCAAGCTCGACTCATAGACGCTCCAATCGCGTTTACGACCGGATCGGCGGACGGGCGGAATCAGACTGGCAGAAACGAGAGCTCAGGCCTGTCTACCATCCCCCTGCCTTGCCGGGCCCGGCATTATCCCTGACCACCAACCCCGGGCAGACATACCACGTGGCGGAACCGTAACTTCCGCCATATCATTGCGGAGACTATGTCACCCCCCCAGGAGTGTCAACTGCATTCACGGTTGTTCAGCCCCATTCGGCCTCCGGATGACGGGCAAGCAGCGCCCGGAACTCCGCTTCGATTCGCGCCAGATCGCGGGCGGACCGCGCCTCGAATCGCAGGACCAGAACCGGCTGCGTATTGGAAGCACGGATCAGACCCCATCCATATCCGAACGAGACCCTGGCCCCATCGATATCGTTCACCGGGTATCGATCCGCCAGGGCGTTCCCCACCTCGCGGGCGACACGGAACTTCTCGGAATCCGGGCAGGAAATCCGGATCTCCGGGCTGTTCACATACTGCGGCAGGTCATTGCGGTGCCTGGAGAGGGGCCAGTCGGAACGGGAGAGAATCGCCGCGAACCGGGCAGAGGCGTAGATGGCGTCATCAAAGCCGTAGAAGTCCTCCTGGAAGAATATGTGCCCGGACAGCTCTCCCGCCAGGGGGGCGCCTGCCTCCTTCATCTTCGCCTTTGTCAGGGAGTGGCCGCTCTTCCAGAGGACGGGCCGTCCCCCATGGGCGACGATGTCCTCCTCCAGACCCTGTGAGCACTTGACGTCGAAGACGACAGGAGCTCCCGGCAGCCGGCTCAGCGAGTCCCGGGCGAACAGTGCAAGCAGCTGGTCCCCGAGAAGGAGCACACCCCTTTCGTCGACAGCCCCTATCCGGTCGGCATCCCCGTCGTATCCGATCCCCAGGTCAGCCCCCTCCCGGACGACGCGGGCCTTCAGGTCCTCCATGTAATCCTCCACCGTGGGATCAGGAGGATGGTTGGGGAAACGACCATCCGGTTCGCAGTAGATGGGGACTACGCAGTGGCCGAGTTCCTCCAGGATCGGGACCGCAACCGGACCCGCTGTTCCGTTGCCGGCATCCACAACCAGGCGGAGCGGGCGATCCGGCCTGCAGCGGCTGACCACCATCCTGCAGTAATCATCCAGGATAGGCCGGTCCTCCACGGAGCCTGCGCCATCCCCGGGCTGACCCGCTTCGCATCGCCTCGCCAGGTCGAGAATCCCATCCCCGTGCAGGGACGCACTGCCCAACTGCAGCTTGAACCCGTTGTACTCGATCGGATTGTGGCTGCCGGTGATCATCACTCCGGCGTCCGCCGCCAGGTGCTCCACGGCGAAGTACAGGACGGGCGTCGGGACCACTCCCACACGTATCACAGCAAGACCACCCGCGGAGAGCCCGCGGGCCCAGGCCTCCGAAAGCCTCGGGGAGGACTCACGCACATCGCGGCCCAGAACGACAGTCCGGCCCGCCTCCTTCCTCACGCGGTCCGCGAATGCACGCGCGATTATGAAGGCCGTTTCGTCCGTCAGATCGCGGTCCGCGATCCCCCGGATGTCATACTCCCTGAATATGTGGGGGTTGATAGCCCTGCCCATGCGGTCTCCCTGATATCCGCCCGCGTTGCGGACGCCGGCATGCCCTCAGCTCACCTGCCCGAGGCCTCCTCCTTGCGCATCCGCAGGAAGGAGTCGATAAACGGGCTGATGTCGCCATCCATTACCCTCTGTACATCGCCGACCTCGGTGCTTGTGCGGTGATCCTTGACCATCGTGTAAGGCTGGAAGACGTACGAACGGATCTGGCTGCCGAATGCGATCTCCTTCTTCGCGTCTTCGAGATGGCCAAGCTTCGCCGCCTCCTCATCGCGGGCCTTCGCCCACAGACGGGCCCTCAGGATCTTCATCGCCAGCTCCCGGTTGCGGTGCTGGGATCGCTCGGCCTGCGACTGGGCGACGGTCCCGGTCGGCAGGTGTGTAATGCGGATCGCGGAGCTGGTCTTGTTAACATGCTGACCGCCGGCCCCGCTGGCACGGAAGGTGTCGACCCGAAGGTCCTCCTCGTTGATCTCGAGATCCGTCACCTCCTCGACCTGGGGAAGCACATGGACACTGGCAAACGAGGTATGCCTTCGCTTGGCCGCATCAAAGGGGGAGATCCGCACCAGCCTGTGCACTCCGGCTTCGGCCTTCAGGTAGCCGTAGGCGTACTCCCCTTCGATTTCTATGGTCGCATCCTTGATCCCCGCCTCGTCCCCCTCCTGGTAGTCAAGCATCGATGACTTGAAGCCGTTCGCCTCGACCCAGCGGAGGTACATCCGCAGGAGCATGTCCGCCCAGTCCTGGCTCTCGGTGCCGCCGGCGCCCGGGTGAATGGAGAGGACTGCGTTGTTCAGGTCATGTTCGCCGTTCAGAAGAGTGGCAAGCTCGAAGGCCTCCAACTCGCGCGCGAAACGCCGGGCAGTCTCCTCGGCTTCACGGGCAGCGCCCTCTTCGTCCCCTTCCGCCAGTTCCGCCAGCACACCGAGATCCTCCCAGGTCTGGTGCACGGCCTCGTACTTCCCGAGCAGCCCCTTCAGTACGCGGAGGCTCTTGAGCATCTCCCTGGCTGCCTGCGGCCGGTCCCAGAAGCCGGGCTCGGCCATTCTCGCTTCGATTCGACCCACCTCGGCTGCCTTGGCGTCGAGGTCAAAGATACCCCCGCAGGCTGACAAGTCTACGGTCGCCGTCGTCAAGCCTCTTCCTCAGATCAAGCGTCATCGCATCCTCCGGAATCAACCGGCAGGGGGATTGCTTCCGGCGCCATCCCGCCCCGCGGCTTCAAGCAACCCTGCCAGCTTCAGCGCCCCGGCGCGAAGCTTCGACAGGTCTCCGTCGTTGTCTATGATCCAGTCTGCCTCGGGGACCGTCTCCATCGGCCGTTGGCAGTCTATCCTCCGCTCCGCCTGGGCACGGGACAGGCCACGCGACTCAAGACGCCTGAAGCGCAGGCGCCGGGGCGATCGCACGAGCACGATCCATTGCGGCCGGAAATGCTCGAGCCAGTCGAGCAGCAGTGCGGCATCGACGAGGATGATATCCGCCCATCCCCCCCTCCGCAAGGCCGCCACCTCCTCATGAAGCCTCTCCAGAATGTACGGATGGACGATCCGATTCAGGTCGGCCAGGTCCCCCGGGGATGCAAAGACGATGGCACCGAGCCGCCCCCGGTCGATTGATCCGTCCGGCGCGAGGAGTTCCTCTCCAAATCGCGCAACCAGCGCGGGCAGCACGCCGGAGCCGGGCCTGAGAGCCTCGTGCCCGATCCCGTCGGCCTCCAGCAGCGGCCAGGCCCGGATATCGCTGAGCATGTTCGCGAGTGCGCTCTTCCCGGCGCCAATGCCCCCGGTTATCCCGACCACACCCTTCACCCGTTCCGACATGCAGCCCTCAGTGCGCCTCAGCCCAGGTCTTTCCGATGCCGACTTCCACCGTCAGCGGAACGCGCAGGCTTGCCGCCCCCGTCATGCAGTCCCTGAGCATATCCGAAACCGTGTCCGCCTCATCCTCCGGGGCCTCCACGATCAGTTCGTCATGCACCTGCAGAATCAGCCTGGCCTGAAGCCCCTTCTGCCTGATCACGGCATCCACCGACAGCATCGCCTGCTTGATCAGGTCTGCGGCGGAACCCTGGATCGGCGTGTTCGTGGCGATCCTCTCAGCAGCGCTGCGCTCCCTGGCGTCCGAGGAGTTGATGTCCTTCAGAATCCGCCTGCGCCCGAAGATCGTGGTGACGTAACCGTCCCGGCGTGCAGCTTCCCGGACCCCATCCATGTACCGCCTCACCCCGGGCATCTTCGAGAAGTAGACATCGATGAACTCCTTCGCCTCCGACACCGGGATCCCGAAGCTGCGGGCGAGGCGCTGCGGACCCATCCCGTAGATGACGCCGAAGTTCACGGTCTTCGCCCTGCTGCGCATATCGGGATCGACCTCGCCAGGCCCTGCCCCGAAGAGGCGCTGGGCCGTGGCCGCGTGGATGTCCTGTCCGGTCCGGAAGGCCTCGATCAGGCCCTCATCCTCCGACAGGTGAGCCAGTATCCGCAGCTCGATCTGGGAGTAGTCGGCCGAGACGAGGAGGCTCCCCTCCCGGGGCCTGAAGGCCTTGCGTATCTCCCTCCCGAGAGGTGTGCGGACCGGGATGTTCTGGAGGTTGGGATCGGAGGAGGACAACCTGCCGGTCGCCGTGACCATCTGGTTGAAGGAGGCGTGTATTCTCCCGGTCCGCTCATCCACCAGCCCGGGCAGTGCGTCCACATAAGTGCCCTTCAGCTTCACCAGGCTTCGGTACTCCAGGACCTTCTCCGGCACAGGATGGAGATCAGACAGAGCCTCGAGCACGCCCTGATCCGTGGAATAGCCGGTCCTGGTCTTCCTGCGGCGCGGGAGCCTCAGCTTATCGAACAGGATCCTGGAAAGCTGCGCAGGCGAGTTGATGTTGAACTCCTCGCCGGCAAGCTCCTGGATCTCCCTGCTGATCCGGTCCGCATCCAGGGCAATCGACTCCGAGAGCGCGGCCAGACAACCGCTGTCGATCCCGACTCCCGCCTGTTCCATCCGCAGCAGGACCTGGACGAGCGGGCATTCCAGGTCGGTCCACAGCGCGTGCAGGCCGGCCCCTTCCATCAGACCTTCCAGCACCGGCAGCAGACGCAACGCCACATCGGCATCCTCTGCTGCGTAAGGGCCGGCCTTCCCGACCGGGACCTGGTCCATGCCGATCTGTCCGCGTCCGCTGCCTATGAGGTCGGTGATCGGGGTTGGCCTGTGGTCCAGATGACTCCTGCTGAGATCGTCCAGCCTGTGCGATCCCCCGGGATCAATGAGGTATGAGGCAAGCATCGTGTCCCGGAGCTCTGCCTTGACCCCGAGCCCCAGGCCTGCCAGGACGTGGAGATCGAACTTGAGATTCTGCCCGGCAAGGATGGTGGCGCTGTCCGAGAGCACCGGCTCTAGCAGGGAGACGACCTCCTTCAGCGGGAGATTCCCGCCTTCCACGTGACCAAGGGGCAGGTAACATGCCCGCCCCGGCTGCCAGGCCAGCGCGATCCCCACGATCGTGGAGCGCCTCGGATCGAGTCCCGTCGTCTCCGTATCAAGAGAGAGGGGGCTGTTCGCGGCCCGCCACTCACCAAGGAATGACTTCAGCTCACCAACCGACTCAATGACGCTGTAGTCGGTGTTCCAGTCAGACGTCTCCTGCATGTCGATACTCTCGAGGTGTCGGCGGAAGCCGAGCTCAGCGAGAAGCCCGGGCAGCCCGGGACGGGATGCCCAGGACCCGACCGCCATGGCTTTCACGGAAGAAGGAGGCGGCAGGTCACAACGGATCTCCACGAGCCTCCTGCTGAGGTAGGCCTCCTCCCGGTTGTCGGCGAGTTTCGTGCGGACACTACCCGGGTCCACCGCATCCAGGTTCTCATATACGCCGTCCAGGGTGCCGAACCGCTGGAGCAGAAGGGCCGCTGTCTTCGGACCTATTCCGCGAACACCCGGCACGTTGTCCGATGCATCACCCATAAGGGCGAGTAGGTCCACCATCTGTTCCGGAGAAACACCCCATCTGCCGAGAACCCCATCAGGATCGATCCACTCTCCCCCCCGGCCCGGCCTGGGGGGAATCCACTGTCGTACCGTCGGCCCGACCAGCTGCATGAAATCCTTGTCCGCCGAGACGATCACCACGTCGGTACCCTCCCGGTCCGCAAGGACAGCCAGGCTCCCGATGAGGTCATCCGCCTCCACACCTTCGCGGGAAAGGATGGTAAGGCCCAAAGACTCCACAAGTCTGCGGGCCGTGGGAAACTGCCCCGCCAGGTCCTCCGGCATCGGCGGCCGGTTCGCCTTGTACACAGGGTAGATCTCGTGGCGGAAGGTCGGGCCGGGCAGATCAAAGGCAACGGCCATGTACTCCGGCTTCTCGTCGCGAAGCAGCTGGAACATCGTGTTGGCGAAACCGAATACCGCCCCTATCGGCTTGCCCCCGGGGGTCGTCAGGGGGCTTCTGAGAAACGCGAAGTGCGCTCGGTACACGAGAGCGGTTCCGTCGACCAGGAACAGGCGCGGTCGATCATGCTCCATATCCCACCCTCCCGGCCCTGCCCGGGCCCGGTGGACTCAGAACTGCATCTTCCGCTTTACCCGGCTGCGTGTGCAAGAGGCCTCTGCGCAGTGTGCCGGGCGATTCGCCATGGCAGGTCTCTCCCGGCTGACTGCTGCCGGCCGGGCTGCTTACAGGAAGGTGCCCGGCCAGGTGGCGGTCTGGAGAAGTCTTCCGTATTCGGGGCATCAGAATCGCCTCCGCAGTCCGGATGTCACACGCAGGCACCGGACTGGTTGGGGCGGTAGTATCCTTCGCGTTCGATGCACGCCCGAACAGGCTCCGGCACGAGGAAGCGGACACTCCTGCCGGATGCCAGTCTTTGCCGGAGCTCGCTGGAGGAAAGAGCGATCCGGGGTCCATCGATCCTGTCCAGTTGGAGCTCCTCCTGCGGAAGCGAGCCTGGGGGACGGAGCCGACAGCCAGGTCGTGCGTACACGGCCAGACGCGCCAGGCGCAGAATCTCCCCAGGTTCCTTCCAGGTCTCCAACTCGGCCATGGCATCCTCTCCGAGAAGCAGCCACAGGCCTTCAAGGTCCGGATGACGTTTGCTGAGCACGCGAAGCGTGTCAACGGAGTATGAGGGATGGGACGGATCCTTCTCCAGATCACTGGCCACCAGCCCGGGGACTCCCTTCACGGCAAGACGGACAAGGCGGAGCCGGATCCCGTACGGGCTGACCGGAACACCCGGTTTGTGCGGCGGCCTGCATGCGGGTATCAGGAGCACCTTGTCCAGCCCGAGGGCATCCCGCGCCTGCTCGGCCAGAATAAGGTGCCCGATATGCACAGGATCGAAGGTTCCGCCGAGAACCCCGAGACGCACTCAGGATCCCTCCCCGCCCTGGGGCGGGTCCATTCGCTCCAGCCCGCGGAGGGCCCGCGACTTCAGGGCAGCCAGGCTGGGATCGGCCTCGATCCGGCCCTCGTCGGCATACTCGATCAGACGGCGATATGCGGCGACCGCGGCAGCACTGTCTTCCAGCGCTTCATGCGCCTGACCAAGCCCATAAAGGGCCGCTCCAGCCCTGGATGACTCCGGGTGGACCTCCAGGGACTTCTCGAAGTAGATGACGGCCGCCTCTGGCCGCCTCAACCTCACATAGGTCCTCCCGTTGTCGAAAGCCTTGACGGCAAGACGGTCGCGGCAGGCCTCCTCGTGCCTCGACGCCTCTTCGACGAACCTGCCGTCCGGATACTGCCTGAGGTAGGCGTGGAAGGCATCCATCGCACCAAGTGTAGGCTCCGGATCCAGCCCGGGGTTCCTCATGTCAGCCAGCCAGCTCATCGCGAGCTCGAATACCGCCTCCTCACGATACCTGGTGTGTGGAAAGTCGCGGAGAAGCCTTCTGAACTCCTCCCTGGCGAGAAGATTCTCGCCCAGCCCCTGATGGGACTTGGCCAGGTAGAACAGGGCATCATCTACCCTGTCGCTGCCGGGGTGATCGTAACGGAAGGACTCCAGGACCTCCACCGCCCTGTGAAAGCGTCTCTCCTCGTACAACTGCCTGCCTCTCTCGAAGTCCGCCTCCGGCCCCAGACCGGCGCCCGGAATCGAAGCAGCACAGCCGGCGAGGAACAGGAGGACCGTATTCAGAGCGAACAGCGCCAGGGGCAACCCCGGCGGAAGAGACGCGGCATCCGGATGCCTCACATTCCCTGTACAGGATCTGCAGGTAGAGAAGAACACAGCCGGCCTCAATTCTGGTTGGCGTAGAACAGGTAGATCAGGCTCGTCACGATCGACACCACCACCGCCGGCTCCACATACCGTCCCAGGCTGGGCGCCTGCAGTTCCGGCTGCGAGAAGGGATAACTCGCCCCTTCAGCCAGGTGTCTGTCCGAGCCGGACAGGCGGTCCACGTGATGCCTCTCGGCATTCGTCATCCTTCGAATCGTGCCCTCCGGACCCCGAATGTGGGAAGCCTGGAGGAAGATCCCCCCGACCCTCGTGAACTGCAGCGGCCCGAACAGGAACCGCCGCCCCACGTCGGAATACTGGACTCCGAACTCCACGATGCGGAGGTCGACAACATGTCCATCCGGCAGGAGCGGTGCACCGTCATCCAGGCCGGTCCAGGCGGCGTCAGACTGCGCAGGCGGATCGACACCTTCGCGGCGCGGCGGTTCTCTCCTGGGCGGCTCGGGTGCTGCCGGAGTAGGCGGGTCCTGCCCCTCGTCGTCGATCATCTCCCCCCACAATGGGTCGAATGAAGCAGCTGCAACGGAATCTGCATACGCCTGCACCGAGTCGGCGAAGGCCTGCGCATCCCCGCCGTTCAGATCATCGGGCAGATCCGGTCCGTCCGGCGCCGCGCCTTCCCGGCCCCCTGGTGCTTCTCCCGCGGGCTGTCTCTCTCCCTGCACCGCCCGTTTCGGCCTCGGGGGCGTATCGCCTTCCCTCGACCATTCCAGAACCCTGACCGGGTGTCCCCGGCGGGTGAGTTCTTCGGCCATCTTGTTTCCGACGAACCAGTTTGCCTCGTGCCAGGTCTGCGAGAGAATCGATACGGGCTCTCCCGGAGGGAGCCTCAGCGAATCCGCCGCGGCTGCCACCGCACTTCTGGTGAGCCGATCCAGGAGACCGAGATTGCTGAGGAAACCGGGTTCAGCCGCCCGCACCGGATACTGGAAGACCGCCGCAAGCATGACGGCTCCCATCAGGGCGGGGAGAATGAGTCGTCTCCCGTCGAACTGCGTTTTGGTATTCAAGAGCTGTGCTCCTCCTCGATCGAACCCACAAGGTCATAAGAACCTGCCCCGCGCACCCGAAGCGGCAGGAAGGCGCCCGGTCTGACCGTTGGCCCGGGCTTCAAAGCCGCTCCACGGTTCTCCCAGTCCAGGGCCGCGTAGACGACCCCATCGATATCGAGGGCCTGACCGGACCACCGGCCCGCAAGGATCCCCCTGTCGGTATCGATTGAATCGACGATCATCTCCAGCAACCCGCCTATCCGCCGCCGGTTTCGGGTGAGCGAAATCTCCTGCTGCACCGACAGAACCCGGTCCCGGCGCTCCTCCCCGATCTCGGGCGGCACCTGGTTGTCCATGGACGCCGCGGCCGTTCCGTCCTCCCCGCTATAGGCGAACACCCCGAGATGGTCAAACTCATATTCAGCGACAGCATCGAGCAGTTGCCGGAAGTCATCGTCGGTCTCGCCGGGAAAGCCTGTCATGACCGTGGTTCTGACAGACATCCCGGGACGAGCGTTCCTGAGCTCCTCCAGAAGACCACGGGTCGCTTTCCATGACATGCCACGGCCCATCCTGCGGAGGATGGAGTCGGATGCGTGCTGTACCGGCATGTCCACGTACGGCGCGACGCGGCGGCACCCTGCCAATGCGTCCAGCATCTCGCGCCTCCAGCTCCGGGGATCAGTGTACAGAAGCCTGATCCAGTGCAGTCCATCGATATCGTCCAACAGGCGGAGCAACCGGTCCAGGGAGGGTCTGCCGTACAGATCCGCCCCGTACGCCGTGGTGTCCTGGCCTATCAGACTCAGCTCGACCACGCCATCCGCGGCAAGGCGCCCGGCCTCGGCCTCCAGGTCCTCCAGGGGTCGGCTCCGCTGCGCTCCCCGCAGCCTGGGGATCACGCAGTAGGTGCAGTTGTTGCCGCACCCCTCGCTCACCTTCAGATATGCAGTGTGCCTGTAGCCGGAAAGGACACGCACCGACCAGTCATAGTCAAGCCTGTCCAGACCGTTCAGGATTCCGCCACGCTCCAGATCCCCGGCGAGAAGCCCCTCCGCAACCTCCACCACCCTGCCCACCGCCCCCGGACCCAGAAGGTAGTCGATCTCGGGCAGTTCCTCCAGGAGTGACAGCCCATGCCGCTGCGGCAGGCATCCGGCAACCAGCAGCACCTTCCCGCGGCCGCTGCCCCTGGCAGTCACCGCATCCAGAATGGCGTCCACAGACTCCTGCTGCGCCTCGGTGATGAAGGCGCAGGTGTTGACAAGGATCAGGTCCGCAGCCTCCGGATCCCGGACGATCTCGAACCCGGCCGAGTGCAGGGTGCCGACCATCACTTCCGAATCGACCAGGTTCTTCGGACAGCCGAGGGTGACAACGCTCACCCTCCAGGCCCGTCCGCCGTCCCTCTCCGGGGAGCGCGATTCCCCGCCGGCACAGCCGCCTGAGCGGGCGGCGCTGCTGTGTCTGCTTCGTTTCACGGTGAACCGAGTTCGACTACGGGCACGCCCTTCGGTGCCTGGAACCGGAAGAGGGACGGGTCGATCGGTTCATTGGGTTTCAGTGAGACGACTCGGTAGAGATTGCGGTTGCCGGAGCTGTCAAGCATCTCGTACTGCAGAATACCCGGCCCGTCAGGCTCAACCCAGATCCGCACCATCTCGATCCCCAGGCCTTCCGCAGGCCGCAGGGTCAGGATCAGCGCGGGCCGGGAACGGACTGTCGTCCCAGGCGCTTCCGGATCGGGCTTTCCCGTTTCCAGGATCCACCTCAGCAGATCGCCACCTGTGCCGCCGGAGTCCGACACCCGTGTGACCAGCACCTCCGCATTCTCCGGAACATAGGTCCATACGCGCTCACCGTCCCCCACCTGAAGATGCCCGGCCGGCTCTTCGTACTCGATCCTGAACCTGTCGGGCCGCATCAGAAAGAGGCTGCCCCTCCACGGAGGGATATCCTCCATGCCGACCCAGTCCTGTGTCTGCATGAAGTCGATCCGGAGGGTCTCCAGCTCCAGGTAGACCCCGGCGAGTCGGTCAAGGAGCTTCCGGCCTTCGCTGGCCGCGGAGTCATCAGGCCCTTCCGCTGCGGGCGCCGGAAGCGCCGCAAGAGATGCGATCCAGATGAGTATGACTGAAGCAGGCAGGCCCGCCCCCGGGATCGTCAAGGATTCCCGAATCTCACCCATCCGACTGCTCCCCGTTCAACCATCTTTCCAGGAAGCTCTCATCCGCCAGCACCTGCCTGGTCTTGCTGCCATCCTGCTGGCCGACGGCGCCTGCCTGCTCCAGCAGGTCCATCAGCCTTCCCGCCCTGGAGTATCCGACCTTGAGACGCCTCTGAAGGAAGGAGACCGAAGCCTGCTGCTGCACCACAACCAGCCTCAGCGCATCAGGGAACATGTCGTCCATCATGCTCCCGTTGATCCCGTCCCCCGAGACCTCTTCCGGCCGGACCAGCTCGGGCGCAGGAGGCTGGGTGCGCAGGAAGCGGACCACGGCTTCGGTTTCCACCTCCGAGACGAAGGCGCCGTGTACGCGCAGGGCCTGCGCCTTGCCCGGCGGGAGGTAGAGCATGTCCCCGCGTCCGAGAAGCGACTCCGCGCCGTTCGCATCCAGTATCGTGCGGCTGTCGACCTTGGAGGCGACCTGGAAGGCGATCCGCGCCGGGAAGTTCGCCTTTATGACGCCGGTGATCACATCAACGGACGGACGCTGGGTTGCCAGGACCAGGTGGATTCCCACCGCCCGTGCCATCTGGGCCAGCCTGGCGATCGGCCCCTCGATCTCGTTGGCGAGTGTCAGCATCAGGTCGGCGAGCTCGTCCACCACGATGATGATGTGGGGCATCGGCTCGAGACCCTCCGCCTTCCCCTGGGAGGTGCCGGCCCGCTTTCGATAGCCTTCGAGGTTGCGCACCCCGATCGCAGCCAGGCGCCTGTACCGCCTCTCCATCTCTCCTACGGCCCAGCCGAGCATGCGCGCGGCCACCCGGGCCTCCGTGACTACAGGACAGACCAGGTGCGGAATCTCGTCATAGGGGGTCAGCTCCAGCATCTTCGGGTCAATCAGCAGCAGGCGCATCTCCTCGGGGGTCTTCCTCAGGAGAAGCGAGAGGAGAATGCAGTTGATGAAGACGCTCTTGCCGGAACCGGTGGTTCCTGCCACGAGGAGATGGGGCATCAGCTCGAGACGCGCCGACATCGGCCGCCCGCGCACGTCCAGGCCGAACACCATCGGCAGCTCCCCGGCCAGTCCCGATGACTCCAGCTCTTCAAGAAGCGGACGAAGGCGGATGATCGATGCCAACCGATTGGGTACTTCGACTCCGACAGCACCCTTTCCCGGAATCGGGGCCACAAGGCGGATCCTCTGCGCCCTCAGCGCGAGCGCGAGATCCTCCACCCTGCTCACGATCTGCGCAACGCGCACTCCCGCAGCCGGCTCGTACTCGAACTGCGTGATCACAGGCCCGGGGTGAATCTGCCCGACCCTGCCGTTGATTCCGAAGTCTTTCAGGGTCTGGACAAGGCGGCTGCTTGTGCCAAGGAGTTCCTCCCTGTCCACCTGCTCCGGACGTTCACCCTCTTCCAGCAGGTCGTGCGGCGGGAGCATGTACACACCACATTCCGTCCGGCTCTTCGGAGCGGCGCCCCCTGCAGAGGCCAAGGGTCGGTGTGACCCCGCCCCGGGTTCCGGATCGCTCTCCGACGAACTCCCTCCCCGGGACGGAAAGAAGGAACTGAGGGATGAAGCCGGAGATCCGGATGATGAGGACCCGGAAGCGGGAGCATTGCCGGAGCCCGTCGCCGCCATGGCAGGCTCCGCCTCCCTGTCGCCTTCCGAAGGAGGGAAGATCCCTGGATCAGCATCCCCGCAACGGGCGGCAATCACCGGATGCATGGAGGCCGGTTCCGAAGGAGTGTGCCTCTTCCTCCCAGCCCGGCGCCCCTTCCCACCGGCGGTTCCGCCGACATCGGCCCTCCTCCGGCCGCCCGACACCGGCACCTTCGGCGCCAGCTCCCTGAGCCGCGAGACCACCGACACAGCCCATTCCATGACAGCACGCGGAACGCTGTACGGAATCCAGCGCAACGCACCTACGGCCAGCAGCAATATCAGAAGCCCGGCAAGAACCAGGTTCGAGCCCAGCGGCCCGAGAAGAGCAGGCGATCCCAGGTAGTCCGCAAGACCCGCGGCAAGTTCTCCCCAGCGCGGATCAGGCTGAAGACGCGATCCGAGCAGGGCAGCCAGAAGCATGACCGGCAGGCTCCAGAGGAAGAAGACCCACGGGCTGCGCGGGCGCCTGAGCAGACAGCGGAATGCCAGGGTGAATGCCACCAGCCCTCCCCATGTGGCCAGAGGGATTCCGACCCTGGCATAGAGACTCCTGCTGATGAGAAGCCCGACCTCCCCGCAGGCATCGACAGGAAGCCCTGCCAGAGGCCCGGCCCCGGGCCACGGCGGCGAGGACAGCACGGAAGCAAGCGTCAGAAGGCTGACGAGAAGGAGCAGGATCCCGAGCAGAATCCGTCTGTGCGGTGTCGTCGCATCGCGCATGGGTCCGCTCCTTCGGGTTCGGCAGTGGGGGGCCTGGGATCAGGTCCCCTGGTCCCACGAGGCCAGGTACCTCACCTGTTCCCCGGTGAGGGTATCCATCGTCACTCCCATGGTCTGCAGTTTGATCCGCGCTATCTCGTAGTCGATCTCCGGCGGCACGGGGTAGACCTTCTGCTCGAGAGACGGCCGCCCGGCCATGTACTCCGAGCAGAGCGCCTGGTTCGCGAACGACATGTCCATGACCGCGGCCGGGTGCCCCTCGGCGGCGCTCAGGTTGATGAGGCGCCCGTCGGCCAGGAGAAAAACCCTCCTGCCGTTTTCCATCCTGAACTCCTCGACCATCGGCCTGGCACGCCTTGAGGAGATGGACATCCTGCGAAGACCGGGGATGTCGATCTCAACGTTGAAGTGCCCGGAGTTCGCCACGATCGCGCCGTCCTTCATCAGGGCGAAGTGCTCGGGGCGGATGACATGGATGTTGCCGGTGACGCTGACGAAGCAATCCCCCAGGGGAGCGGCCTCCTCCATCGTCATTACCCGGTATCCGTCCATCGCCGCCTCGAGGGCGCGGACCGGGTTGACTTCGGTAACGATCACCTTGGCGCCGAGGCCGTCGGCCCTGGAGGCGATGCCCCTGCCGCAGTAGCCGTACCCTATGACGACGAAGGTCGAGCCGGCCATCAGCAGGTTGGTCGACCGCAGAATTCCGTCCAGGGTCGACTGGCCGGTGCCGTAGCGGTTGTCGAAGAGATGCTTCGTGTCGGCATCGTTGACGGCGACGATCGGGTAGTGCAGCACTCCGTTCTGCTCCATGCTGCGCAGACGGATCACACCGGTGGTGGTCTCCTCGGTGCCGCCGATCACGTTTTCCAGCAGTTCGGTGCGCTGTGAGTGCAGGATGCCGACCAGGTCGGCCCCGTCGTCCATGGTCAGATGCGGTCTGCCGTCCAGCACCTGCGAGATGTGCCGGTAATAGGTCTCATTGTCCTCGTTGTTGATCGCGAAGACCTCGACCCCATAGTGCTTCACAAGGGCGGCGGCCGTGTCGTCCTGCGTGGAGAGGGGATTCGAGGCGCAAAGGAGCACCCTCGCCCCGCCGGCCTTCAGGGTACGCGCCAGGTTGGCCGTCTCGGCAGTCACGTGCAGACAGGCCGACAGAGTCAGCCCCTTCAGCGGCTGCTCCTTCGAGAATCTCTCCCGTATCATGGCCAGAACAGGCATGCTCCGGTCCGCCCACTCCACCTTGTCTCGGCCGGCATCCGCCAGGCCCGGATCCTTGATGTCGTAATCCATGACCATCCTTTCTTCAGTCACAGGGTCCACCCGGCAGATCGCCGGGGCTCACGGACCAGGTCGATCCCCGGTTCAGGGGTCTACTTCGCGAACCGTCGCAGCTCGTCGACCATGTCGAGCCGTTCCCAGGTGTAGTCGGGATCATCCAGTCCGAAATGCCCGTTGGCCGCGGTCTTCTCGTAGATCGGCCTCAGGAGATCCAGGCGGCTTATGATCCGCCCGGGCCGAAGCGACACGCCGAAGACCTCCTGTACCGCCGCCTCGATCTCCGAATCGGGGATCGCGCCCGTACCGAAGGTCTCGCACCGGATCGACACCGGATCGGGGTGGCCGATGCAGTAGGCCAGGTGAACCTCGCACCGGCCCGCCAGCCCGGCTGCCACGACGTTTTTGGCAACCCAGCGTGCCGCATAGGTGGCGGAACGATCCACCTTGGATGGATCCTTCCCCGAGAAGGCACCGCCGCCGTGCCTGGCTACACCGCCGTATGTGTCGACTATGATCTTGCGGCCTGTCACACCGCAGTCCGCAACAGGGCCGCCCTTCACGAAGCGACCCGTCCTGTTCAGATGAAGGATCGGCTCCACCACGGCGAGCTCAGAGGGAATGCAGGGCAGGACAATCTTCTCCCGAAGGTCGCGGCGCACCGTCTCGATGTCGACCGAATCGCTGTGCTGGGCGGAGCAGACGACCGTGTGAACCCGCACGGCCTTCTCTCCCTCGTACTCCACCGTCACCTGGCTCTTCCCGTCCGGCCCCATCCAGGGGATCCCGCCGGACTCCCTCGCACTGCTCATCCGCGCGGTCATGTTGCGGGCCAGGACCATCGGGAGCGGCATGAACTCGCCGGTCTCGCCGGTGGCGTACCCGAACATGATCCCCTGATCGCCCGCTCCCTGCTCGTCCTCGCTGCCCCGCCTGCGGTCCTTCACCCCCTGGTCGATATCGGGGGACTGCTCATCTATCGAAGTGATGACCGCGCAGGATTCGCCGTCGAATCCATACTTCGGGTCGTCATAACCGATGCCCCGCACGGTCCGGCGCACCACGCTGGGAATGTCCACGTACGCCTTCGTGGTGATCTCCCCTGCGACCACGACCAGACCGGTTGTGACAAGCGTCTCGCATGCCACGTGGCAGTCCCTGTCCTGCGCCAGCATGGCATCCAGAATGGCGTCCGAGATCTGGTCGGCGACCTTGTCCGGATGGCCCTTCGTCACTGACTCGGAGGTGATCAGGTGCTTGGCTCCCATACGTGCTCCTTATTGTTCAGGCATGTTCTTCCGGAACGCCGGCGAAGCGGCAAACCCGGCCAGTCTACTATCAAAGAATCCGGTCGGCAAGGAGAGGCAGGCGGGCATCAACAGGAGTTCCTCTCTCCGTTGCCGGAGAAATCTATCTCCGAAGAGTCGCCAACGTTCAGGCGCTGGAAGGCCCCGCGGACAACGGCGCTCTCCCCCACGAGGCTGGACTCCAGGATCATGTCCCGCACCTCCGCGTGCTCGTTGACTATGCTGTCCCTCACAATCGAGTTGTGGAGGACCGCACCGGCCGCCACGGACACGTTCGGCCCGACGATCGACTGCGTGACCCGGGCCGTCGGATCAATCGCCACCGGGTGGCGTATCAGCACTCCCGGTAGCTCCGGCGCCCTGGGGGCCATCCGCAGCAGGTACTCGTTCGTCGAGAGCAGCGTCTCCGGCTTCCCGCAGTCGAACCAGCCCTCCACGGGCCTGGTCCTCATCCGGATCCCGTCGGCCAGCATCATGGCGAGGGCGTCGGTGAGCTGGAACTCGCCCTTCGTTGTCACGCGCCCCTCGATCACCCGCTGCATGCGCGAGTGAAGCTCCGCCATGTCCGGAATGTAGTAGAGCCCCACGAGGGCCAGGTTGCTCGGCGGCTTCTCGGGCTTCTCGACCAGCGCCGTCACGAAACCATTCTCCACGCGGACAATGCCGAAGCGCCGGGGATCATCGACCTCCTTCACGCCGAGAACCACCTCGTCCCCCCCCAGAAGGTCGTGGTAATCGACATGTACGATGGTGTCACCGAGAACGATCAGGCCCGGCCCCGATTGGCACGCTTCGCGTGTCACATGCACCGCATGTCCCAGCCCCAGTGGCTCCTTCTGCTCGACGCACTCGGCTATGCCCGGATAGCGTTTCGTCACGTAGGATCGCACGCGGTCTCCCATGTGCCCGATCACCAGGATCACGCGGCTGATCCCCTGCTGGACGAGCCCGTCCACGATGTGCGCGAGGATCGGCTTGCCCGCGACATTGACCAGGGCCTTCGGAATCGTGTGGGTGTGCGGCCGGAGCCTGGTGCCGACCCCGGCGGCCGGTACGATGGCCACCGGCCTTGCGTTGTCTGGACTCATGCCCCCTGTTCCTTTCCGCAGGCCTGCTTGACCCGCTCGATTGCATCGACCGGCAGGGGATCGATCCCCCGCAGTGCCGCCACCTCGATGCTGACCTGGTCGGCCAGCACCATGTGGCTCAGAATCCTGACCGCCAGGCTCCCCTCCCGCCCGGGAATCCTGAGGACGCGGCCGCCCTGCGTCTCCAGTTCATGGATGGCTGCTTCCCGTATCCGGCCACTGCGGTGGTCAGCCGCCACCGGATCCTCGAGGAGGAGATGTACAAGGCATCCGGCATCTGACCCGGCCTTCCAGCCCATGATCTCGTTGTGGGCCAGCTCCGGGAAAGCCGCCTCGTACGCGGGCTGCTTGGCATTCTCCAGAAGCTGGTTCTTCCAGCGCACTCCCAGGGGGCGGATTCTCTCCGAGGGGGTGTAGACAATCGCGATCCGGCCGGCTATCTCCCCTGCTATGCGCCCGGGATCCCTGCCGGGCAGTGCTTCTCCGGCGGCCCAGAGAGCCAGTTCCTCATCGATCGCGTCCGCAGCCTCTTCGAGAGCAACACCCAGATCGACCCCGGCGGCCCGGCCTGCAGCCAGGGCGACGGGAACGAGCAGCCACAGCGCGGCCGCCCTCGGTGCGAACCCGGCAGGAACCTCGAAGGTGTCTTCCGGCTCGAGCCCGGCCCCGCTGAGAAGCGCCCCTCCCGAGGCGACCGCCCAGATCGAGGCCCCGGCCTCCCGGGCCGCCCTCGCAATCTCGAGCGTCTCCCAGGTTTGCCCGGAATAGCTGACGAGCCCGACCGGCGTGCCGTCCCTGACCCATGCGGGCGGCTCGACGTCCCTCAGGACCTGGACAGGAATCCTTCCCTCCAGGAGACAGGCGGCCAGGTCGCAGGCCATCGCTGACCCGCCCATGCCGCCCAGGAGCAGGCGGTCGCTTCTGCGGGCCTTTACGGGCCAGCCGCAGGCGCGGGCTCTCTCCAGGGCCATCCTCAGATGCGCGGCCGATTCCCTGACCCACTCCTGCATGAGTCCTGCACCGTTCGCCCCGTTGCCGACACCAGCCCTCACGCTGCCTCCTTCCGCATCCTCATGCGCCGCCTGCAGCGAGGCTGCCGTTGCCCTGGTCCGGGCCGAGACAGGCGCGAAGGACTTCGGTCACCTCTTCCACCGTGCCCTTGAGGAGGATCTCCTCCGCAAGGCGCCGCAGGTCCACCAGGTGCATGCGGCGCACCATCTGCCGCACCTCGCGCAGCTGGAACGGGCTCATGCTTAGCGAGGTGCATCCAAGGCCGATCAGCACGGCCGCTCCGTATGAGCTGCCCGACATCTCTCCGCAGGAGCTGACAGGGATGCGCGCCCTGTTCGCCGCATCGATCGTATATGCCAGGGAGCGGACCACGGCCGGATGGTACGGACTGTACAGGTATGCGATCTTCTCGTTCTCGCGATCCACCGCCAGCGTGTACTGGATCAGGTCATTGGATCCGATGGAGAAGAAGTCGACCTCGCGGGCCAGGAGATCGGACAGTGCTACCGCAGCGGGCACTTCGATCATCACACCCCGGGGAACCACTTCCGCCATTGGCTTCCCCTCCTGCCGCAGCTCCCCCCAGACCTCGTCGACGATCCGGTTCGCTTCCCGCAACTCCTCCAGGGAGGAGATCATCGGCAGGAGGATTCTCACGTTCCCGTGTGCCGATGCACGGAGGATCGCACGCACCTGAGTACGGAAGAGCTCCGGATGGCCGAGCGAAAAGCGGATCCCGCGCAATCCGAGAAAGGGATTGCTCTCCCTGCTGGTGCCGATGTAGTTGGCGAACTTGTCCCCGCCCGCGTCGAGGGTGCGGATCGTCACGGGACGCGGCCGCATCTTCAGCGCAATCCCGCGATAGGCCCGGAACTGCTCCTCCTCGTCGGGGAAGACCCTGCGGTTCAGGTAGAAGAACTCGGTCCGGTAGAGACCTATCCCCTGCGCCCCGACCTTGAGGATGTTCTGAAGGTCTCCCGGCACTTCGATGTTCGCCTGCAGCACTATGGGATGGCCGTCCTGCGTGACTGCAGGCCCGGGATCCTGGCGGGCCATCTGCCTGGCACGCTTCTGCGCCGCCCTGCGTCTCTGTTCGAAGTCAGAGACCTGTTCAGGACCGGGGCGGATCACCACCATCCCGCGGAATCCGTCCACCAGCACCTCGTCCCCGTCGCGCACCTTCGAGGCAAGATCACCAAGCCCCACAACAGCAGGGATCCCCCGCGACCTGGCCAGGATCGCAGCGTGACTGGTGGGACCGCCGTGGTCGGTCACGAGGGCTCTCACCGACTCCGGATCGAATGAGGTGGTCTCGCTCGGGGAGAGCTCCGGGGCCACCACAACCGCCCCCGTGGGAACCGGGCCGCTGCTCTGCTGCCCCCCGACCAGGTGCCTCAGAATCCTCCTGCGCACGTCCTGGAAGTCGGCGGTGCGGGCACGGAAATACTCCGATCCCGCCGCCTCGAGCGTGCCTATCATCCGGGCGAAGGCCCGGCCCAGGATCACCGCGGCGGGGCGCTTCTCCGCACGGATGCCCTTGACGACCGAAGTCTGGAACTCCTGGTCGTCGAGAAGCATCCGGTGCACGTCCAGTATCTTCAGGCCCGGATCGTCCTCATCCCCGAGCAGGCACTCCTGCAGAGCCTGGATCTCGTCCAGGGAACGCCTGATCGCAAGGCGGAACCGCCTTATCTCCGCCCGCACCTCCAGCGGTTCGAGCTCCCGGTCCTCGACCGCAGCATCGGCACGCGGGAGAACCAGGTGCGCCGGCCCGGAGGCAAGGCCCCCCGATGCGGGGACTCCCCGCTTCATCAGTGTCCCTCTGTCTTCTCCTGATGCCATACTGTCAGGCCGCACCTTCACCGAACCTGGATTCCACCAGCTCTGACAGGGCGTTCACCGCATCGTCGGCGTCCGGACCCTCCGCCCGAATGACAAGCTTCGTTCCGGTCTCCGCCGCCAGCATGAGAACGCCCATGATGCTCTTGCCGTTCACTGTGAGGCTCCCGTTCTGCACGAAGACGTCGCTGCGATAACCTGCCGCCATCTTGACGAACAGCACTGCCGGGTGGGCATGAATCCCCGGGTAGTTGCGAACCGTCACTTCTCGTTCGGCCACTTCTGCCCACCTCCGGTGTACGGACTCACCGGCATAACCCTGTATGCCGTCCGGAACATGCTCCAGCGGACTCCCGCACGAGTATCCCCCCTACAGAGCGGCCATCGCCGCCGACGCGGCCATGGCCACCGCAAGCCCTATCGCTGACGCCAGGATCGGCCGGATCCTGGTGCTCGAGGCCAGACCCCAGCCGGACAGGCCGGCCACCAGGAAGAGCGCCGCCCCGGCCGGGCCCAGCCGGGTCCACACCTCGACCGCCAGAACCCCTGCAAGGAGCCCCAGGATGATCCGTCCAACGGATCCCCATCCGGCCGACGCACGTTCCAGACGCCCCCCGCGAAGCTCCCGGCGCACAGCCTGCTCTCCGCCCAGACCCGTAAAGAGCGCCCTCCGCCTCCACCAGACCTGGGTCACGTTGTACCCAAGGCAGTACAATACAGCAGGTCCGAGCGTGCTGAAAAGGACTGAGAACAGGCATGCCAGGGAGAGAGCCGGCCGCATGCTGCCCCAGAACAGCCTGTCCCCCATCGCCGCCGCCAGAGGCGCCAGGAGGGTGCGGCAGCGTTCGAGCAGTGTTCCCCTTTCCTGTAGTCCGGTTCCGGTCGCCCCCCCGGCCTCGCGGATCAGTATCCCGGCGATGTATCCAGAAAGGATCGGGTTGGTATTGCACGGTCCCTTTGCCAGTTCCTCCAGTAACCGGTCATCACCCTCCTGCTTCGACGCTCCCCTGCGGACCGCCCTCAGCATCCCGCCCCTCTGCTGCCCGGAAGAGTTGTAGAGCGCCTCCAGCCCGAACAGCGTCCAGATAATGGAGGCGGATCCGGCACGCGCCCTGTTCACTGATCCCGCCGTCATGGTCTCAGCACCAGAAGCCGGAGCAGAAGGCCCGCGACCAGACCGCAGGATATCTCCAGCATCGGCCTTACACGCCGGACTGCACCGAACCACCTGCCGGCCGATCCAAGACAGAGGCCGAGCGCACCCAGCGGAAGGATTCCGCCCGCGGTCGCCATCCAGGGTTCGGCGCCGATGCGATGAGACAGCCCCGAGGCCCCGGACGCCCAGGCCAGTGCCAGACCGGCGCCGGCTATGACAACCCCCCGGCCGGCACCATCCATCATCGCCAACCTGAATGCCCTTTCAAGACGCTCGGGCCGGTCCGGCCACACCGCGACCGCTTCGGACTCGCGCCGCCTGTTACGCCTGCGGATCATTCCCTCGCTGAGCTCTCCCGCCCACGCGGCTGCGAGCCCGGCAATGCACGCGGGCAGGAGCAGGGGGTTTCCGGGCCACGGCATCGGCGCTACCTGCCCGTGGCGGCCAAGTGCGCAGAACGCTGCGGCAGTGACGGCCGCCAGTCCACAGGCCGGCAGCGCCGATCCTCCGATCGGAAGCTGCCCGGGCCAGAGGGCCTGGAAGACGACCCCGGCCGCAAGGCCCGCTGCGGGATCGCCCAGCAGAAGCCCCGTGACCGTACCGGCAACTATCGGCTGGTGGATCGCCCAGGAGCCCCAGGTGCGCTCGTCCAGCGAAACCCACGCTCCCCAGATGATCACCGAGAGTGCCGCAGGCCAGCTCATTCCGCACCGCCCCAGGCAGGGTGCCTGATCACCTCCCGCCCACCGATGACCGGATACCCGGGAAGCTCCTGCGCGAAGAAGGAGTGCCCCTCATCGATGAGGCCACGCAGCAGCCGGCGGTCCCCGGGGGTCAGGAAGAGAAACGGCAGGATCTCCACGGCTCCACTGCGCAGGTGCAGTCCTCCCAGGTTCACCGGGCCTGGAATACCCCCACGCAGAAGCTGCGCAGCCTCCGCAAGCCCGCGCACCAGCAGAACGGAGTTGGCGGGATCCACCCCGGTCCGCAGGCCCGGCGCCTCGATCAGATCCGCAGTGGACAGCACAACCAGGCGGGATCCTTCAGGCACGGCAAGGCGGATGAGTTCCGCTGCGTCGGGATCCCGGGACAGGGGTCCGTCTGCCAGGATGTAGTCCGTCCGGCCCAGGTGCCTCCCCCAACCGAGCGAGACCTGCCCATGAAGCAGGCGGTCGTCCACACGGAAGAGCCGGAACCGCTCCGGCGCGGCCGGCCGGTGGGAATCCGGCGTCACAGGCATTGGATCCCATTCCTCCCCTTCTCCAGAAGCCGATCCTTCAGCTCGCCGAAGGAAACCCGGTCCCTGTTGAAGAGGAACTCCATCAACATCGGAAGATTGACGCCCGAGAAGACTGCGCACCCGGGATAGAGCCTTCTGATGTCAGAGCAGACATGGCAGCAGCTTCCGCCCAGCAGATCGACGAACAGCACGAGCGGTCCGTCGTCGTCGCCAAGCCGCGCCTTCACCGCTTCGGAAAGGGTATCGAGCGACGCCCCGGTATTGGAGATGAAGGCGATTGCCTCCTGCCGGCCGAGGATCGACTCGGCGGTGCGTACCAGCTCGGCCCCCAGATCGGCATGTGTAACCAGAAGGGCACGTACCTGCGCCCTTCCTTCCCCCGTGCCGCTCACTCCATGTCATCCTTGGCCAGGATCTCCAGGTTGGCCTTTCGCCGGAGAAGCTCCTGCAGCCTGTCGTTGAAGTGCTCGGCGGGGTTGTAGCCGTAGGCCTTCACCAGGTAGTTCATGGCGATCGTCTCCGCAATCACGGTGATGTTCTTTCCCGGGAACAGCGGTATCACGGACAGGGGAATCTCCACTCCCAGGATGTCCGTTGTCCTGTCCTCAAGGCCGAGTCGCTCGTAGTCCTCCTTCTTCTCCCACTCCTTCAGATGGACCTCGACCTCCACGCGCTTCTGCGCCCGGACCGCGCGGATCCCGAAGATCGCCTGAACGTCGATGATCCCTATCCCCCGGATCTCCATGCAGTGCCTGAGCAGTTCGTTACCCCTCCCGATGATGACGTTCCGCGCTCTCTTCTGGATCATCACCACGTCGTCAGCCACCAGACGGTGCCCCCTCTCGAGGAGGTCGAGCGCCACCTCGCTCTTGCCGATGGCACTGCGGCCCGTGAAGAGCAGGCCGACTCCGTAGACGTCCACGAGCGAACCATGGACATTCGTGGTCGGCGCAAACAGCTCCTCGAGATTCGACGAGAGCACGCGCATGAACTCGGTGGTGGGCTGCGGAGTGCGGAGAACGGGAATCCCCGCCTCCACCGCCAGCTCCAGGAAGGGTTCCGGCGGGTCAAGCTGCTTTGTCAGGATGATGCAGGGGATCTCCCGGGCGAAAATCGGGGCGAGCGCTGAGCGGACCTCCTCCGGCGTCCTGGTCCGCAGAAACCGGATCTCGGCCTGCCCGAAGATCTGGATCCGCTCCCAGAGAAAGCCCTCGATGAACCCCACAAGGGCCAGCCCGGGGCGGTTAAGGTCCGCCACGGTAACGGGACGACGCCCCGGCTGTCCCTCGTTAAGGACCTCCAGCCTCAGACCAGAGATATCCTTCTCCAGAATCTCCCGGATGCCGACTCCATGCATCACGTGCTCCGGCTACTCCATCTCTACCAGCCCGAAGTTCCCGTCCGGACGCATATGCACCATGCAGGGGCGTCCTGTCTTCACGTTGGAGAACAGAAGCAGATCCCAGTCCCTCTCACGCATGAACAGGATGGCGTCCTCGACGGTCATCGGCTCCCTGGAGACCTGCTGGCTGCGCACCACCACCGGGCTGAACTCCTCCTCCACCTCGACGTCGGGGAGTTCCATCTCCTCAATCACGCTCATCGCCGGCACAGGGCGGAGAGCCTTGCGGTCCTTGATACGGGCATTGAGCTTCTTGATCTGCCTCTCCATCCGGTCGACCACACGGTCTATGGAGGTAACCATCTCGGTTGTCTCCTCGCGGCTGACCAGGTCGGTCCCGGCGGCACGCAGCGTAAGCTCGGCGATCTGCCTGTACTTCTCCTCGCTCAGGACCAGGTGGGCTTCCAGAATCTGGTCCGAGTAGCGGTTCAGCTTCTGAATCCTCTTCTCCGCCTGCTCCTTCAGCTCCGGGGTCAGCTTCATGCGCCTTGCGGTCGTGATGATCTCCATCGATCCCTCCTGTCGAGTTTGGGCTATCCCACACGCCTGCGCCGCAGACGGGCGGGTTCTATCTTCATGCTCTCCCTGTACTTGGCCACGGTGCGGCGCGCGATGCGGATCCCGTCCCGCTGCAGCTGCCTGGCCAGTTCATGGTCCGACAGCGGACGACCCCGCTCCTCTTCCTCAATGATGGTGCGGATCCGCTCGCGGACTGCACGCCCCGACGCCTCTCCTCCAGACCGGGTCGGGAGGGAGCTGGAGAAGAAGAACTTCAGCGGAAACATCCCCCCCGGGGTCTGCACATACTTGTTCCGGACCACGCGGGCCACTGTCGATTCGTGAAGGCCGAGCTTCGATGCGACCTGCTGCAGGGTCAGGGGACGCAGATGCGATACCCCGTGCTCGAGGAAGCCCTTCTGCTCCCCCGCGATCGCCTCCGCAACCCTCTGCATTGTGCTCCGCCTCCTGTCCAGTGCCCGAACGAGCCATCGGGCGGAGCGCAGCCTGCTTCGGGCGAACTCACCTGCCCCGGTGTGCTCTGTTCCCGATGCCAGCATCTCGCGGCACCAGCGGCTGAGGCGCAGCCTCGGCATCGCCTGCTCATTCGGGTAGACCTCGAAGCCGTCTCCCACCCGTTCCATGATGAGGTCCGGGAAAATGTAACGCACCTCGTCCGCCGCGACCAGTCGTCCCGGATGGGGATGCAGTCTCCGGATCTCCCCCACGGCGGCGCACACGTCCCTCAAAGGCGTTCCGAGCCTTCGTGACAGCTCCACATGGCGCCGCGCAACGAGGTCCGGGAGATGCCCGTTCACGATCCGCCAGGCCAGCCCCCCTTCCCTTCCCGAGGCCGCCAGTTGCAGCAGGAGGCACTCCCTCAGGTCCCGCGCCCCGACACCGGGAGGATCCAGAGTCTGGATCAGGCGCAGCGCGGATTCCGCCTGATCCGGGGGGATACCGAGGTCGGCCGCCGCCTCATCCACCAGGCAGCACAGGTACCCCCTGTCGTCCAGACACCCGATCAGGAACTCAGCCGCGGAAATCAGCGCGGGGTCTTTCTCCGACAAACGAACCTGGCCTAGGAGATGCCCGGCCAGCGTAGGACCCTGCCTCTGTCTCCGCTCCAGCGACCCATCCGGGCCGCTTCCCTGCCTGCCGGAGTCGCAGACCGGCTCGTCGCGTTCCGGAAGCAGGTCCGCCCAGTCCGGCAGCGGTGGTTCCTCATCCTGTGAAGCCGGAGCCGGGGAGGGCGCCTCTGTTCCCGCATTGGATGCAGGGGGATCATCAGCCGCTGAGACCTCCTCGTCCTCCAGATCCAGCAATGGGTTGGTGAGAAGCTCCTGCTGCACCAGGTCGCGCAGCTCGAGTGTCGGGATCTGGAGCAGCTCAAGGGCGAGCTGGGTCCCTGGTGTCAGGACAAGGGCCGGTGTGGTCCGCGTGTGCAGGGTGGTCCGGGTGGCCATGGGAATCTCCTCTCTACTCTGGCTGCCGCGTCGGCTCATAGTCGGAAGCTATCCCCAAGGTACAATCTCCGGGCCATCGGGTCGGAAGCCACCTCCTCGGCCGTGCCGGAGAGGAGAATCCGGCCCTCGTACATCAGGTAGGCGCGATCCGTGGCCCCCAGGGTCTCGCGCACGCTGTGGTCGGTGATGAGCACACCCAGCCCCCGGTTGCGCAGGCTCCTTATAATCTGCTGGATCTCCGCCACAGCGATCGGATCTATCCCCACGAACGGTTCGTCCAGCAGGATGAAGGATGGATTCGTCACGAGAGCCCTGCTGATCTCAGTGCGCCTGCGCTCCCCGCCCGACAGGTTCATTCCGCGGCGGTCCTTCAGGTGCAGAATGTCCAGGTCGTTCAGCAGTTCTTCACAGCGACGGTTCCGATCCTGCCTGCCCATGGGCAGGGTTTCCAGGATCGCCATCACGTTCTCCCACACGGTGAGGCGACGGAAGATGCTCGGTTCCTGCGAAAGGTAGCCTATCCCCAGGCGCGCCCGGCGGTACATCGGCGTGTTCGTGATCTCCTTTCCGTGAAGGAGAATCTTCCCGGCATGCGGCTGGAGAAGCCCCACGATCATGTAGAAGGTGGTCGTCTTGCCTGCGCCGTTCGGACCAAGGAGACCGACGACCTCGCCGCTTGCCACCCGGAGGCTGACACCCTTGACAATGCGGGTCCTGCCGTAGCTGCGCTCGAGGCCGGAGGCTTCAAGTGCATCGCCGCCGGGGCACACAGCCTGCCTCATCTCCGTCCCGACCCCCTCGAGTCTGTCAGGGGGCGGCTGGGGTCTCGCCATCCAGCGCCTCCAGAATCTCCCGGTTGTCCTGATCGACCATCTCGGCCCGCACCTCCCCCAGTATCTCATATCTGCTGAGGTCCGGCTCGGCCCGTATTCCCACACCCGTCAGGAGATCCCCGCCACGGGTGAGCCGGAAAAAGGTGTCGTTGGTTACCTGCTCGTTAACAGGGTCCCAATGCAGTTGCTCCGTTTCGAGGCGTTCTCCGTCCGGAGTCACCACGACCACCGAATCGAGTGCGGTGATGGTCCGACTCTTCTCGTCCACGACGCCGCGCCTGCTGGTCAGTGTCGACTTCACCATGGGACCGCCGTCGTAGAAGCGGACGGTCAGTGTCTCCAGGTGGATCGGATCCTGGGGACCGTAGGAGACCCCGTGGTCGGCCTCGAGGACCCAGAGCAGCCCCCTGACGCTTGTCTCGCGAAGGTGTACGCCGACCAGGATCTGCTGGGGAACGGCCGGCTCCTGCAGGCTGTCTTCCGTGCCGATGGCCGGATCGGAGCTGCAGGAGAGGACTGCCGGAGCAGCCAGGGCAGCCAGAAGCAGACCCGTGCCGCGCAGCGAAGTGCGCCCCGTCCGTCTCTGTCCCCCGGATACGGGCGGTCCTTCAGGGCTGATCATCATCGATCCTTCCTCCCAGGATCTCCCCCGTGCGGATCTTCCACCGGTCGAAAAACCAGGGCCACTGTTCGGGGGCCTCGCGAATCTGCTCCTCCAGTATCGATGTCAACCGGCGGGTCAGGCCGGCAATGGCACCATCGCCTGAACCCCATTCGCCACTTGCAGGGTCCAGAGGCTCCCTGATGTCCAGAAGGTATCCATCACCGCCCCGCCGGAACAGCGCAACAGGTATTATCGGTGCGCCTGTCGTTACGGCAAGCCATGCCGCACCGGGTGCAGTCCTGCACTCCCTGCCGAAGAACCTGCAATCAACTGCTCTGCCCCGGGGGACCCGGTCGATCAGCACCCCGATCACCTCTCCGCGCCGCAACGCCCGTACCGCAGGGAGAGGGCTTCTCCCTGCGGCAAGGCCCCGCACTCCGGCCCGCTCCCTGATCACCTCGACCATGCCATCCAGGCGTTTCTCGTGAAAGGAATGGTAGAGCGCACGAAAGGGCCGGCCGCGGGACGCGACCCAGGAGCCCAGAAGCTCCCAATTGCCCAGGTGTCCTGTAACCATCACGATGCCGCGCCGGTCCCCGGGATCCGACGGGAGATGTTTTAGCCCCCGCACCTGGATCGACTCGAGCAAAGCCTCGTGATCCGGCCCCCCAAGATGCAGCACATCCGCGCCGGTTGTACCGATCCACCGGGTGACGCCGGCCGCGACTTCATTCCTCCGCGCAGCCGGCCACTCCGGAAAGGCAGCCCGAAGGTTCTCCAGGGTTCTCCGCCGCAGGCCCGGCATGAGACACCATGCCAATGCTCCGAAGGCAGCTCCGTAGCGCCGGGCAGGCCTCAGCGGCAGGACTGCAAGCGGTTGGAGGACAACCCGCAATACCCAGAATCTAATCCATCGCTTGAGCCCCTTGCGGTATCGCTTCAGGGCCCCTCTGGATGTCCGGCTTGCCGTCACAGACCAGGGACCTCACTTCCCGCCGGGGATTCTCAGGCAATCGTGCAGGTGGATCACCCCTTCGGGCCTTCCGTCTTCGTCGGGCACCACCAGGGTTGTGATCGGACCCCCCGGGTTGTTCTCCATCCGTTCGACCGCGGCGGCCAGGAGGGCATCGCCGTGCACCGTCCTCGGATTCCTGGTCATGACCTCGGCGACAGAGAGCGGATCTATCCTGTCATGCGTGTGAACGGCGCGCCTCAGGTCGCCGTCTGTAAGGATCCCGCTCAGCCTGCCTTCGGAGTCGACCACCGTGGTCATGCCGAGCTTCTTCTCCATCATCTCCATGATCGCCTCGCGCAGCGATGCGGTCTCCCTGACGCAGGGCAGCCCGTCGCCCCGGTGCATGATCTCGCTGACCCGCAGGGTGACCTTCCGGCCGATCACCCCTCCCGGGTGCAGCCATGCCAGATCGGCCTCCGTAACGCCCCGGGCGACATAGAGGGCGGTGACGAGGAGGTCGCCCATCACCTGGAACGCGGTCAGCGTTGTGGTGGGGACGAGCGCCAGTGGGCCCGCCTCCTCCATCGGCCCCAGTTCGATGCAGGCTTCTGCGGAGCGGCCCAGCTGCGACGCGCCGTTTCCCACGATCACGGCCAGGGGAACCGGAATCCGCTTGAAGGTGGGAAGGAGATGAAGCAGTTCGGCGCTCTCTCCGCTCTTGCTGAGGAAGAGGCCGATGTCGGCAGGATCCACCAGCCCCAGGTCACCGTGCATCGCCTCCACGGGATGCAGGAAGATCGAGGGCGCCCCGGTGGAACGGAACGAGGAAGCGATCCTCTGTCCGACGATCCCGGACTTGCCCACCCCACAGACTATGATGCGGCCCCGGCAGGCGACCAGCATCTCCACCGTCTCAGCGAACGGCTCCTTCTCCACAACCCGGCGAAGGGCGCGAAGCCCCTTCTCCTCCTGGTCCAGAACCTTCCGGCTCAGGCAGAGCAGTCTGTCCCTGTCCAGTGTCACCCGACCTCCTCACCGGATACGGTGTCCCGCCTGTCGATCCACTCAGCCTGGAGGCGCTTCCAGTCAGTCATCTCCTCCAGGAACGGACCCAGCCCGCCAAGCGGCAGCTGCGTTGTCGAGTCGGAGAGCGCCCTCCGAGGATCAGGGTGAGTCTCCACAAACAGCCCGTCTGCCCCGGCGGCGATCGCGGCACGGGCAAGCGCCCGCGCATGGCGCCTGTCACCCCCGACCCCGGGATGCTGCAGCGAATGCGTGGCGTCGTAGATGAGCGGCACCCCGAGCGGCCTCAGCAGGGGAAAGACGCGCATGTCGACGACAAGGTTGTGATACCCGAACGCCGCCCCGCGCTCGGTCAGCCATATCTCTGCATCAGGGCTGACGTGACGGATTTTCTCCACAACCCTCGGCATGTCGTCCGGCGCCAGGAACTGCCCCTTCTTCACATTGACGGCGCGCCCGGTCCTTGCGGCCGCCTGCAGCAGTTCGGTCTGCCGGGAGAGAAACGCGGGGATCTGGAGGCAGTCGGACACCCCGGCAGCCCCGGCAGCCTCAGCCGGCTCGTGGATGTCGGTAAGCACCGGCACCTTCACCTCTGCGCGGACCCGCCCGAGGATCTGCAGGGCTTCCCCATCGCCGAGCCCTGTGAAGGAATGGACCGAGCTGCGATTCGCCTTGCGGTACGATGCCTTGAAGACCAGTCGGAACCGGTGCGCATCAGCGAAGCCGGCGAGGGTGGATGCGATCTCCAGGGCCATCTCCGGGCCCTCCAGTATGCACGGCCCGGCGATGACGAGGAGTTCCCCCGGTCCGAGTTCGCGGCCCAGTATCCGGACCTGCCGCTTCGGGTTCCCTTCGACTGGCTGCATGTGTCCTCCAGAGTCCGTTGTGTGGCACAACTCAGGTCCGCTGCCCCTGCCCTCCTCCCGCCGCTTCCCCGCGATGGCGAACGGCCGCCGCCACGAAGGCCCTGTACAGGGGATGCGGCGACCTTGGACGGGAGCGCAGCTCGGGATGGAACTGCACTGCAACGAACCAGGGGTGATCCTTCAGCTCCAGGATCTCGACGAGATCATTCTCCGGGCACACGCCCGAGAAGACCATGCCCCGCGCTTCCAGGGTGCTCTTGTACTCGTTGTTGAACTCATACCTGTGCCTGTGGCGCTCGCGTATCTGGTCCAGGCCGTACGCGTCATGGGCCCGGCTGCCCGGCGCAATCCGGCATTCGTAGGCGCCCAGCCGCATCGTCCCGCCCTTGGTCGTATAGGCCAGCTGTTCCGGCATCAGGTAGATCACAGGATCGGGCGTACCCTCGTCGAACTCGGCGGAGTTGGCCCTGTCCATGCCGCAAACGTTGCGGGCGAACTCAACCGCGGAACAATGCAGGCCAAGGCATATCCCGAGGAAGGGCACTCCGTGCAGGCGGGCATACTCGACCGCGCGGATCATCCCCTCGATACCCCTGTCCCCGAAGCCGCCGGGCACGAGGATCCCGTCGACGCCTTCCAGAAACTGGGCTGGCGGGTGTTCCTCGAGCTCCGTCGATTCCACCCAGCGGATCTCCACCTGTACCCCGTTGACGGCACCGGCATGCACGAAGGCCTCCAGGACGGACTTGTACGCATCCTGCAGATTCGTGTACTTGCCGCAAACCGCGATTTTCACGCGCCCGGGGGCATCCACGATCCTGCGGACCGTCTCCTCCCACGGACGCAGGTCGGGCTCGCGGGGCGACTCGAGGCCCATCAGGTCGAGGGCGATAGCATCCAGCCCTCCCCGGTGCAGGATCAGCGGCAGTTCGTAGATCGAGCGGACATCAGGGTTCTCGATTACACACCTGGTGGGGACATTGCAGAAGAGCGCGATCTTCTCGCGGAGTTCGGGCGAGACGGGAACTTCGGAACGGCAGATCAGGATGTCCGGCTGGATGCCGATCTCCCGGAGCCCCTTGACGCTGTGCTGGGTCGGCTTGGTCTTCAACTCCTGCGCCGCCCGGATGTAGGGGACCAGCGTGACGTGCAGGAAGAGGGTTCGCCGCGGCCCCAGGTCCAATCGCATCTGGCGGATCGCTTCCAGGAACGGCAGGCCCTCGATATCCCCCACGGTCCCGCCTATCTCTATGATCGAGATGTCGCTGCGGGTCCGCCTCCCAACCCCCCTCCTCCCCCCCCCCGTTCTCTCCCCCGCCCTCCGGGGGGGCCGGGATCCCCGCCCGTCCCCGGGCGGGGGAGAGCCGGGGTGACTATCGGGGAAAGACAGTCCAGGTCATCCCGCACGTCACGGACGAGATCAAGCGGCGGATGAAGGAGGCTGTGAAGCGGACCGGCAGCGACATCTCGATCATAGAGATAGGCGGGACCGTGGGGGATATCGAGGGCCTGCCGT
>CAZWSC010000103.1:0-13715 GCA_964636385.1 uncultured bacterium | reverse complement strand
CTGCGGTATCACCGGCGGCGCCATCCCGACCGTCGAGACCAGCTGGGGCAGCGTGAAGAGCATCTATCGCTAATCTTTGCTGTTACATCTGAGGGATGCATGTCGAAGGCCGGGGCTTCTGCTCCGGCCTTCCGCTTCTTCTGCCGGCAGCGTGGCGCAGTCCCGGCTCCCGAAAATCCGGTTTCATCCTTGAGCAATCCCTGTTCTTGCGGTAGATTGCGCCCTGTCCACTAGGGAACAGGCAGACCAACCGCAGGAGGGGAGGCTTGGATGATACGCACACTGGCCCTGGCAGCTCTTTTGCTGCTGGCGGGTTGTGGCAATGGGGAGGACGAACGCCCGGAACAGCAGGACACCGCCCAGCCGGACACGGAGACCACGATGACCGCTCCTTCATCACCCACCGAAATCGACGATTCGCTGTTCATCACGACTGACTCGGGACTGAAGTACCACGACCTTGTCACAGGTGAAGGCGAGAGCCCCAAGGTCGGCCAGATGGTGACTGTTCACTATGCCGGCTGGCTGACGGACGGTACCGGATTCGACAACAGCTACGACCGTGGCCAGCCGTTCAGCTTTCCTCTCGGCATGGGGCGTGTCATACCGGGATGGGATGAAGGTGTCCAGGGCATGAAGGAAGGTGGCATGCGTCAACTCGTCATACCGCCTCATCTGGGCTACGGAGATAGGGGCGCCGGCGGTGTGATACCGCCCGGTGCCACGCTGATCTTCGAGGTCAGGTATCTTGGCGCGAAGTAGCCGGTACGCCCTGTCCACCGGCTGTTCGAGTATGGCATTGTAACCGACCCGGGCGGGATGCCCCCCGGGGAGATATGGCTGAACAAGGGAGGCTTTTATGAAGAGGACATTACTGACCATGCTGGCGCTGGCTGTGGCGGGGGCTGTCATGGCGACTGCAACCGTGGCGGCGGAAGTCGCAGAGGCCGACACGAAGACGAATGCAACAGAGAAGGAATGGAAGATGGAGGACAAGGCCATCGATTTCATCAACAGTTTCATAGCCGAGTCGGAGATCGACAGGAGCGCCGACGGCTGGAAGACAAGCCTCCCCAGGCCGCCCAAGGCGGAGTTCGATGAGGAGCACGATTATTTCTGGCGGATGACCACGAACAAGGGGGATGTCCTGATCAGGTTCATGCCGTCAGTCGCTCCTATGCATGTCACGAGCACGATCTACCTGACGAACCTGGGCTTCTATGACGGGCTCACCTTCCATCGCATCATCCCGGGCTTCATGGCCCAGGGAGGCTGCCCGCTGGGCAGAGGCACGGGCAATCCCGGCTACCAGTACGCCGGCGAGTTCAGTGCCGCTGTCAGGCACAACAGGCCCGGTCTTCTGTCCATGGCGAATGCAGGGCCGAACACCGACGGGAGCCAGTTCTTCCTGACCTTCGTGGCCACGCCGCATCTGGACGGAAAGCACACCATCTTCGGAGAAGTGGTCGAGGGGATGGAAGCTCTCCAGGCCATGGAGGCGGTCGGATCCCGGAGCGGAGCCACAAGTGAGCAGATCGCGATCGAGAAGGCCGTCATCGAAGTCAGAATGCAGGAGAAGGAGCCGGAGAAGGGCTGATCCGAACCTTGCTGTTCGTGACTCCTCAGCCTCACAGATGATCCGGGCCGGGGCCATCCATCCGGCGGCATTGGACCGGTCACACCACTGGAGCAGGACTCCGGCGGAGTGACCGGTCCGGAGCTTCAGAATCACGGCCGGCTGCCGTGTGGCTGATCCGTATGATTCACATTCCCCATACTCCGACGGGGGCTTCATGAATGGTCCGCGGTAACGGCCCTGGAGGGGACGATGCGGAGGATCCTTTACGCGCCGGTCATGGTCCTGCGGTTCTTCCGCGAGCCCTACAGGATCATCACAGCCGATGCGAGACGTTGGTGCGAAGTACTGAACCAGGATTTCCGTGGGGATGCATCGGTGCTGGAGCAGTGGAGGAAGCTCGAATTCCGGACTCTTGCCTTCCACAGGTGCCGTCACCACGGGGGGGCGGCTGCCCGGCTGGCTGCCCGTGTACTGGGCATCTTCTACAGAACGCAGGTTGCGCTGTACCTCCGTGCAACTGACATAGGAGAGGGCTTCTACATCCAGCACGGGTTCGCCACGGCGGTCAACGCCGTTCGTGTCGGCAGGAACTGCTGGGTCAGCCAGCAGGTCACCGTCGGACACGGCGGAGTGGGCGAGCTGCCGATCCTGGAGGACGGCGTTCGGGTCTACGTCGGCGCGAAGGTCATCGGGAAGGTGACGGTGGGCTCGAACACGAGGATCGGGGCCAATGCCGTTGTCGTGAAGGATGTTCCCCCGAACTGTACCGTGGTAGGCGTTCCCGGTCGGATCGTGAAACGCGACGGTGTTAAGGTGGATGAGCCCCTGTAGCGCTCAGCCGCCCGTCAATGCTCCCCCACAGCCGGCTGTATGATCTGACCGAAGAAGAGCGCGTTCACAAGCAGCCTGGAGGAACCGCGGAAGAAGCCGCGGAAGCAGGGGTTGTCGGAAAAGCGTATGACGGTGCCCCGGCCGGCCCGCGTTACGTTGACGGCCGCGGACCCCGTCATCTCGCCTCTGCGCTGCGGGTGAAGGTACCCGCTCAGGAGAATCGGCTCCAGATAGAGACCGGGGGTCTGGTACGAACCGGGCCCCGGTTCGATCACGGTCGATCCACTCCGGAGCACCGGAAGCCACGGAAGAGACAGGCCGTACACCAGCGGGTGGGTAAGGTCGAGGTCGATTCGACAGATGGCGCCGGATGTGCGCCGGGCCGATTCATCCCGCTCGAACTCCTCATAAGGGCGGCGGACCCACGCTGCCGTATCTGCCGCTGCGGCCCGGGTCGTCTCGACTGACCCGTAGACACCGGATTCGGAGTACCGCGCCTCATCGGGAGCAATGTGCAGGTTGTTCGCCGTGACCCACTCGGCGGCCTGCTGCTGGGCCACAAGCACACCGCCATCGCGCACCCACTGGCGAAGCCGTGAGATGTCCCCGTCTCCCCAGTTCAGATACCGCCCGTTGGTCAGGAATATGTGTGTATAATCAGCAAGCCGGGCGCGACGGTACAAACCCGGGAACTCAAGCAGTGTCACAGGCACTCCGATGTCCTGGTCCAGAAGGTGCCAGATCTCTCCGGCTTCCCCGCTGCTCATCCCCCTTCCGACCAGCACTGCCGGCCGTACGGCAGAAACCGCCCTCATGGCCGGGCTGCCCAGGTCGATCCCGTCGTGCGACAACCCTGTTGTGAGAGCGATGACTTCCACCCCGTCCTCGATGACAGACTGCCGGAGGACTCCGTGGACCTGCCGCTCCGGAATGGTCTGTACAGCCATGAAGACCAGCAGTGTGCCACGCTCCAGCTGCCGTGGCCCGTCCGGAGTCTCGGCCGTAAAGGGCCGGGTCGCGACCCGCACGAGCAGCTGCGCAGCGAGCATCCTCTGGAGCGAGCGTGCTGCTCCGAATGAGTCCCAGGGCAGGATGTAGCCCAGGGCCCCCTCGTCCGGCAACCCCGGGTCCCGCAGGGGTAATGCGTCCATCCTTGGCCCCATGCGGGGCAGCCTGTCGAACCGGGTGAAGGGCAGGCCAAGGGCATGAGGCAGGGTCCAGGAGGTTATGTCGTAGAAGGTGGAATCGGGAAAGGTGGTCCGCTCCTCGAACATGGCGCGCACCAGCAGGGAGTACGGCTGGTCCAGCGGCACTGCGAATGCGTCACCTGGGTTATACATCACCCCTCCCGCCGCATACGCTTCGGCCAGCGGATGGACCTCGATCCGGTGCCTGAGCAGAAGATCGAGCAGCATCTCCATCCTGTGGGGATCACCGCCGGATCCCACCAGGTATCCACGCTCCCGACCCCGCCGGGCCTCCTCCCTGCTCTGCCGGAAGAAGTTCGCCTGGTATCTCCGCAGGGAATCCCTCAGGGCATGGCTTCCATCCAGGGTCGACAGGCTGAGGGTGAGCTGGTTCTGCACCGCAGTCGGGAAGCTCAGGGGGCCGAATTCCGTGTCGATCACCATTCCGCGTGATGATGCCTGCTCGTAGAGAATCCCCACAGAACCGAGGATATCCGGGTATGTCGATCCCTTGCCGAAGTAGAAGTCGTCGAATCGCTCCCTGGTGAAGTAGAGCCGTCCCGCCCCGTCCAGGGCCCGCGCATGGTACCGCGCCAGGGCGCCTGTCACCTCCTGGTTCTCCTGCGGGATCAGAGGGTGCACACGCGTCGGTATTCCGGGCTGGAAGAAGTAGGTGGTGGTGTGCCCCATCTCGTGGAAGTCCGCAGCCACGTTGGGCAGCCATTCGTGGAAGTGCGGAAGCCTGGCCCTGGTCTCGGGCTGTGTTGCCGGCAGCCAGTCGCGGTTGAGGTCGAACCAGTAGTGGTTGCTCCGCCCGCCGGGCCATGGCTCGACATGCTCACGGTGGTTCGGATCCGGGACCGGCTGTTTAGACCTGCTGCCGTCGATCCACTCCACGAAACGGCTGTACCCATCCGGGTTGAGGCATGGGTCGATCAGGACAACCATATCGCGAAGCATCTCCGCAGTCCGATCCGAACGCGATGCGGCCAGGTGGTATGCCAGCAGCAGGGCGGCGCTGCTTCCGCTCGGCTCGTTCCCGTGAACTGTATAACCCATCCAAAGAACGATCGGTCCCCCGGCCTCCCGACCGTCCCGGACCGCCTGCCGCGCCGCACGGATCGCCTCCAGGGATGCGATGTTGCCACCCGCAGAAACCGTGGCCAGAACCAGGGGCCTCCCCTGGTGTGTTCGCCCGATCTCCTCAAGCAGCACGCGGTCGGATGCCTCGGAAAGAACCTGAAGATAGCGTATGACCTGGTCATGCCGCACGATCCTTGCCCCAATCTCGAACCCCAGGACAGAACTCGGCGCAGGAATAGACGGATCGTAGTCGGCATCATCGGGGAGGTAGAACTGCAGGCCATGCTCCGAGGGCCCCTTCAGCGCAGACCAGACGTGGGCAGGATACGGAAGCGGGGCGCGAACTGCCGGCGCCTGCGAAACCTGGTCCCGCGAAGCATCCGCGTGGGATGATGCGCAGCAGGTACCGAGAGCGGCAAGGGCCGCGACGAGAGCAATCAGTCTGTATCCGGTGGGCATGCCGTTCTGCCTTTCCTGGAAGGCGGGTCACGGGGAGCGCTTCGGAACACGCCGGGTTCCATGCCGTCCTCGCGGCAGTGCCAGCCCGGTAAGACCCGCGCCTTGTTAAGGACACGAAAAGGAAGGTACCCCAATACGGGCGCAGCGGAAACCCGGACTTCGCCATCCAATCAGGTCGCCCCGGCAACTCATCGCCGGGGCTCCCGGATCACCCCGACTACAGCCCGACCTTGCGCCTGTGAGGATGAGTGCGCCGGAAGACGTGGAGGTTCTGCGATGCCTTGTTACATGACATGAAGCACTCAGGGCAGACCGGCCGGCCTGAACCGGGCATATCAAGCGACTCCTTCCGGTAGTTCGCGTAGCTCTTCCCCAGCCAGATCTTCCGGAAACTCTGCTCGTGTATGTTTCCGAGGATCTCCGCCTCGCAGTAGCAGCAGGGCAGGACCGCACCGTCCGGCGCGACAACACAGAAGAACCAGCCCTCGTAGCACGGGATCAGCCGCTGCAGAGGGTTCGTCTGGACCCCCGCCCGGCCGGCCCTGGATACGACCTGCGAGATGAAATGCGGGAGGTTGTGCATCACCCCCGACATATCCAGTCGCGCCTTCCAGGGGAAGGCACGCTCCTGAAGGCGGGCCGCGTCATCCCTGCTCAGGCTGAGGTGGGCGGTTTCCGGAAGCTCTCCCATGACATCCCAGATGACCTCATCCACGCCGAGTTCGAGACTGAGCTCGGCCATGTTGCCGAAGTCGTCCATGTTCTCCCTGCAGACAATGTGGCTCACGCGCACCCAGGGACGCTGCATCCCGGCGGCGTGCCTGCAGCCCATTACATCACGAACGACCTTTACTGCCCTGTCGAAGAGGTTGCTTCCGGTGATGCGACTGTAGACACCGCCCGAACCGGCGTTGATCGAGACGGTGAGCCGGTCCAGTTTCGCTTCCACAAGCTCGGAGGCAAGATCGGGCGAGGCCAGTGTTGCATTCGTGACCAGGGCGCAGCCCAGGCCGGCATCCTTGATAACCCTGACGATCTCCGTCATCTGCGGGTGGGCGATCGGATCCCCCTTCCCGGACAGCTGGACCAGGTCCACCCCCTCCCCTGCAAGCTCACCGGCCAGGCGGCGTACCGTCGGGAGATCCATGCTCGTCCGTCCGCCCGCGTACTCCCGTCGGGAGGTTATCGGCGCACGAAGCAGACTCCCGTGCGACTCGCAGAAGATGCAGCGGAGATTGCAGTGGTGCGTGACCTCCAGACTTACAGCCCGCGGCCCGACGAGCGGACGCCCGAACAGGGCGCCAATCATGCGCCCCGCGTCAGACCGGCGGGAAGCAAACGTGAACCCGGCCATTCTCTTTCCCCTTGTAACCATCGCGGTAACACCATCAGGAACAGGTTATGCAGAAGACAACCGGCTCTCGCCTCACCTGCTCAATGTGATCTTCATCGACTCCTCAGATCCATCGGGGAGGCTGACCCGTACCATGTAGATACCCGAAGGGGACATCTGCCCGCGTGCGTCCATACCGTCCCACAGAACCGTGTGCATCCCCGCTGCACACTCACCCTGCATCAGGGTGCGCACAAGACGGCCGGAGGTATCGTAAACCGAGAGGTCGACCGGACCACAGCGCTGCATGTCGAGCATGAGGGTCGTCTTCATGCTGAACGGATTCGGCCCTGCCAGCGTGATCACAGCACCGTGAACCCCGCCGCCTTCAACCTGATCTCCTCGCCCGCCGGCGGAGGAAGTGTCCTCCGAGAGCCTGAACACGCCCGTGTTGCGAGGGTCTATGCCCCTCATCGGCCAGTCCGCATTTCCCCCCGCAACGACACCCTGCGTCTTCCAGGCGTAGGCCCACCCGTCCCAGGTCACGGCGACCAGCTCGTACAGGCCGTCGCCCGTTATGTCGCCCGCCGCAACGCCGGAGATGGAGCCGGAAGCCATGGTCTTCGGATACCCTTCGAGGATGGATCCGGTCCCGCGCATGGCATAGAGCCTCGCGCCGTCAGTCACGAAGACGATGTCCTGCACGCCATCGTTGTCCACATCGACGACGGTCGGAAACCCCTTGGGCCAGTTCGGCACCCACACAGGCCAGCCGGGGAGCGGAGATCCCGTGGCGAGATCGAAGACATGCACCCGGTAGGTGTTGCCGAGATGGTTGTCGAAGGCGATCAGGTCCGGCTGCTGGTTGCCGATCACGTCGCCAAGCCCCAGATAGAAGAGCTGGCTCTGCGTCGAGATGGTCATCGGGAAGCCCGGAACCGGCGTGCCGTCGTGCTTCACCGCCATGGCGTGGGAGACGCTGCTGACGTTCACACCCATTATGATCTCGAGGGCACCGTCGCCGTCCATGTCCAGAACCAGGGGCGGGCCGAACATCGGATTCCCGCCACCGGGGGTATACAGGGCCACCGGGTAGCCGGGCTTCCAGGATCCGTCCGCGTTGAAGGAGAAGAGCCTGAAGGTTCCGTTCAGGAGGGTTACCGCGAAGAAGGTCTCCTCCCCATCCCCCTCGAGATCCCCGAAGTAGATGTTGAGTATCTGCTCGCTGGGATTGAGATCCCGGGTGAAGAGCCTGGTGCCGGTGTGATCGAACGCGGAGATCCGGTAGTAGTCGCCCGTGTTCCCCAGCGTGTGGGCGGACCAGGCCTCCAGGTTTCCGTCACCGTTCGCGTCGCCAAGTACGAACGGGGATGCCAGCGCATTGGAACTCTGATCCGGTGCGTGCTGGGGAAAGCCCCCCAGATTTCCACCGCCGGGAAGCCTTCCGTTGAAGCTCCACATGTAGGAGGATCCGGCATACTAGTCCCTCTGCGACCACAGGACCGCCACCGTCCCGTCTCCGGTCAGGTCGGCCACCGAGGGGCCGGGCATCTGCCCATTCGTGCCGTACCCCATGTGTGCGTGTTCCGTGGTCGGCCAGCCGGGGAGAAACCCGCCATCTCCCGTGAGACCGAACGTGTGCCCGCCCGTCATGAACACCTCGGCACGGCCGTCGCCGGTAACGTCGTAGAGGGTCGGGGTGTAGGGAAAGCCGGCACCCGGCGTGCCGAGAGACACAGGCCAGCCCGGGCACAGATCCGGATCCCTCGGGCCACTCTCCTCCCGGAAGACCTCCTCACCCGAGATCGTGGCGCCCGGATCCGGCAGGCTGGTCTCCAGAACCTTGCCGGCGCCGTGGGCGGAAACCGAGGCGATGCAGACGATGGCCATTGTCAATGGGAATGGGTTGAACGTGCTCATGTCCGATACCTCCTGGAACAGATGGGAGAAAGGGCAGCTTCCTGACGCGCAGGGTCGCTCACGTTCCCTTATTCATCCTGTTCGGGTGCTCCGGCCTTTGTCCGTCCGGAACTGCCCGGGACCGCTTCGCGATGAAGCCGGTGAGCAGAACGGCCCGGCACACCGTCCGAACTCCACGGGCGGGATTATACCTCATTCCCCGCCGAATTGACAGGACGCATGGGAGCTGCGGCCTCCCTCGTCCCGACACAGAACCCGTGACGTCACCGGGCGCATCACCGACATGACAGCGATCGCCTTCCGTGTGGTAATCTTCACCTGTCACGACAGGATGGCCATCAGGACAGGAGGCTACCGATGATCGGCATGCCGGATCGGCGCACCTTGATTGCAATTCCAGCACTCTTCACCGCCCTTGCGGTGGGGATCCCGTTCATGCCGGATGAAGCTGCGGCCGGCGCCCCCGAAGCGGATGTTCTGGAGATCGTCTCCTTTGGCTCGCTGCGCGGGGATCTGACACCCTGTGGCTGCCGCATACCCAGGGGGGGACTGCCCCGGAGGTCCCAGGTTGTCAAGTCTCTGGAGGAATCCGGTACCCCCTATCTCCACCTGGATCTCGGCGACTTCACCAAGGAAGACGAGGTGTCGGGGGAGTTCGTCACCGGTTTCCTGTGGAAGGCTTTTCAGGCGATGAACGTCCACGCCGTCGGTGTTGGACCGATGGAGCTGAGCGCCTGGCCGCAGTTTGCGACTTTCCTCCAGAGCGGCGAGATCCCTATCATATCCTCCAATGTATCTTTCAAGGCCGGCGGCGAGACCAGGCCAATTGGCGAGCAGTACATGATCTTCTCCAGGGAAGGAGTGCGTGTCGCCGTCTTCTGCCTCATGGGTGCTGACGAGTTCGCAGGAATCAAACCGCCGGAGGGAGTCAGCTTCGCGTTCGAGGATCCGCGAACAAAGGCCCGGGATCTGATCCCGGCGCTGAGGGAGAAGGCGGATCTGGTAGTCCTGATGTCCCAGATGTCCCCCGCCGCTACGGACAGCTTCCTCCTGGAGGTGGGCGATATCGATGTTGCCCTGTATGGCCAGTGGGCAGCCTGGAGGCCTCAGGCCTCGAAGGTGAGAGAGACGATCGTCAACCAGACGGGGATGAAGGGCGAATACCTGGGCCGCCTCGCCCTCGTACTTGGCAGTGATCGGAAGATCCGTTCGTTCCATTCCAGAAACGCAGCCCTTGACCACACCTACGCGGACGACCCCGTCGTGGGGGCCCTCACCGAGGAGGCTGAAGCCCGGAGGGACGAGCTTGTCCGTGAGCACCGGGAGAAACGGCAGGAGGAGTTCGAGAGGCGCTTCCTCGGGAAGTGAGGCGCGAGGCGCTCATATCAGCCATGGAAAAGCGCCCCCCGGAAGACCGGGAGGCGCTTCGTGCGGGGTTGACGGGACTTGAACCCGCGGCCTCTGGCTTGACAGGCCAGCGTTCTGACCAACTGAACTACAACCCCTTGGCAAGAGATTCCGATTAGGCCAGATTCGACACCCACCTGTCAACGGGAGAATGCCGGAACTGAGGCCCTTCTATCCAGGAATCGTCCGGGGCGTTCAGCCCGGTGGCGAGCGCATCCAGAGACTCCCGGCTCGGGCCTGAAGTCTGCAATGTCGCAAACGCTCCCGGCCCGGGCCATACATCGTCCAGAAGATGGGCAACCGCCGCCAGCCCCGGCAACTCGAGGAGCGGTTCCCACACCTCCCTGACCTCGTCAGGTGGCGAGCCGCGCCACAGTGTAACGAGCATGACGGGCCGGGGGTCTCTCCGCAGCCTGCGGGCAATCCCTGCGGCCCACGGGCGCGATGCCCGGCCCGGGATCCAGATCACCTCGCCGCAGGCCCTTCTCCGCCCGCCCGGCGGAATCCATCCCTGGAGGCGCACATAGGATGGCAACCCTTCCGGAATGAGCCAGAGCCACTCGCCCTCCGGCAGTTGAGCAGGAGATCGATCGGCTGCCAGGGCCTTGACGTGCAGCCGACGAAGCCTCGACCTGTCCTCCGCTGCCGGAGCGGTGCGCATACCGCGGCTGCCGGAGGGTGCGAGGCGCCCCCAGACCGGATCTAGACGACTCGCAGCACGGGCCAACGCCTTGCGCACCACCGGATCCTCCAGGCTTCGCTCCCGCAGTGCCGCGACAGCCCGGAGCCCTGTCTCCCACTCGCGACCGACCAGGAGCAGATCATTCCCCGCCAGCAGGGCAGCCTCGGCTGCCCCCTCATCCAGCGAGACAGCACCCATGTCGAGCGCGTCCGTGACAATAGGAACCCCCCGCGTGATTCGGCGGGGACGGCTGAGCAGACCGGGATCGAGCGATGCGGCAAGCCCGCTGCCCCAGTCGACGTGCGCGGGCATAAGGAGTGCCGCCCGCAACCCCGCGGCCTTCTTCAGAACAAGCCTGAACGGCTTCTCGTGCATCTCGAATCCGGCTGGATCCATCGTGGGCAGATCGAGGTGACTGTCCAGCACGGTGCCTCCGTGCCCCGGATAGTGCTTGAACACACACCCCACACCTGCGTCCGACAGTCCCCTGGCGAATGCGAAACCCAGCTCGGCGACCCGTTCTGGATCACTGCCATAGGATCTCGTGCCGATCACCGGGTTCCTCCCCTCGGTGTCCAGGTCCAGGCACGGAGCGATGGCAAGACGGATGCCCAGGGAACGGAGGCGCCTGCCCAGAAGCCCGCCGACCCACCGTACATCCAGAGGCCTGGCGGACCTGCCGAGTGCGCGGGGGGTGGGAACAGCCGGCCACTCTCCGCCACCGGGAAGCTGCAGCCCGGTGGTCTGTGATATGAGGCCGCCCTCCTCGTCTGCCAGGAGGAGGAAAGGCCTCCCCGTTGGTGAGGCGACCCGCAGCTCTGTTGCGAGGGCCCTTGCTGACTCCAGGCTGCCGCCCAGGTTGTCCCGGAAGAGGATGATCCCGGCAAGACTCCCACTGGATGCAGCATCTCGGAAACCGGCGGGGATCCTGTGGCCTCGGAATCCAAGGACCCAGGGGCTGATGGTAAACTCAGGATTGCGCCCGCGGCATCCGGAGCTGCCTGGCCGGACCACGTGTGATCGGTGCACGCTAGTAGAACCTCCTGAGCTTCGCCCCCCTGTAGTAGAAGCGGATGATCTGGTCATAGGAGTACCCTGCCTCGGCCATCCCCATGGCCCCGTACTGACACATCCCGACACCGTGGCCGAAGCCCTGGCCCGAGATCCGCACTCTCTCGATCCCCCGGGAGGATCTCTCCATGCCAACCCGGCTGATCAGCGAACTGCGGAGCAGACCCGCTCCCCCCTGCCTGCGGATGGCCCTCCGTATCGAGTCTCCGGCCAGCTCGATGGTCCCCCGCTCGAACCGAATCTTCAGTGAGCTCACTCGTCCGGACTTGGAGCGCCCGGCGATCTCGATGCGGTGCAGCGAACCGTACCTGGATCGATCCCAGACATTGACAACACCGGGAAGGTGCCTGTCCAGCATTGTCTCGAACTCCTCACCGGTCCACTCCTCCTGCCACTTGAACACTGGAGAGATGGCGCAGAAGGATGCCTGCACCCGGCGCGTCCTGTCCCTGACCGGACGCAGATACGGTGCGGGGGGACGATCCCATACCTCCCGGACGGAAGCTGTGTGTCCTCCGCAGGTTGAGTGGTAGAAGGCCCGGATCGGTTTGCCGTGGTGAACAGCGACGATCCCCCTCGTGTCCTCAACAGCCCGCGTGCAGACAGGCCGCTCGCTCTCTACGCCGGTGTAGACCTGATCCTCCACGGTCGGGAAGACATCAAATCCCCGGTCCCGCCTGCGCTCGAGCATCGCCAGGACATAGCTTCGGGCAGCGACCGCCTGGGCCCTGAGGGCCTCGCTGCGGGAGTCGGGCTGAGGCCCGATCTCCGGTGGAAGCACCGACATCAGGTATGACTCGACATCAACAACGTTGACCGCTGTCAGTCCTTGCGCAGCCGCCCATATGCGCACTTCTCCCCTGTATGATCGGTGTCCCAGCCTCAGGATGCCCGCTCCCCCCCGGGCTGCGTACGTGAACAGTGTGTCCGTGATCTCACCTCGAATGCGCCCCCGGGAGTCAAGCACGCGCACCTTTCCACCGGCGTTCCGAAGGATCCAGGATTCCATGGGATCCATGCGTGTGGGCCGCAATCCCGAGCCCTGGATACCGAGGTACCACACATCGTCGCTGCTCACAGCGATCTCCGAAGCGTTCTCAAGGACTCCGACATCGATGAGGGGGATTCCGGACGCATGCGTGCATGCGGGTGCAAGAAGGCTCCCCGCGATTAACGCAGAGAGAATGGCCGGGACTCCAGTCCGGCTGACAGGTGGCCTGCCTGCCGCCGTAATCCGGCGGAGCACGGTCAGCGCCTGGGGAGCAATGCCCCGATCCCGAACGCAAGATCGTAGCTGGGGGTCCATGCGCCGGGCAGATCCAACAGGTTAACCGCCGACTCCACGGTCACGAAGAGCCCGGATGTGCGGTGGAACTGCACGCCGATCCTGGCGTTCCAGCCGGGCCTGTACACATTGTTGTACGCCCGCACGCCGTCATCATCGGCGAAAGATGCGCGCAGATCGTAGAAGCCGAATCCGGCCGCCGCATACGGGATCCAGAAACGGCCCCGGGACCAGTCCTCGAACCGGTACACAAGGCTCAGGGCGGCGGGCATCATCCGCAGTCCGTCGATCCTGTGTCCCGGAGTTCCGCCCAGGTCGGGTACGGCACCTTCTTCTCCAATCCGGGCGAGCTTACCCTCGTACCACCGGAAACCGAGATCGGCACGAAGGTCCAGGGTGCGTGTCAGCTCGGCGTTGCCGGTGAAGTTGAAGCCAAGTCCGAGCCGATAGTCCCCGGCTGCCTTATCCAGGAGATCGCCGGCCACCAGTTGTACCCCTCCGGACACACTCCGGCCGGCACAAGCAGGCTGAACCAGTATCACGGCGGACAGAACCCCAACGGCCGCCATTGCCATAATCGAACGCGTCCGTGTTCCCATCTGTAACCTCCATGTCTCTATGGCCTGCTTCCTCCCCTGCCACCGACCTGGCCTAGCGGTGCGGCACTGCCTGTGTATCACGTCTGGACTGAACGCAAGCTACCAACTGGCCCCGGGTGGATCAACTCTGAACCTTCTGGACCCAAGACTGCATCTGTTGCCTGGGGAAGCTTCCACCGTGGGGGGCCTGAGCGACCACCCAACCCCGCACTTCTCCCGTCCGGAACATGCCGGACCTCCGATCACGCTGCCCTTATCTCATGCCACACCCTCCTCTCT
>CAZWSC010000102.1:0-12882 GCA_964636385.1 uncultured bacterium | reverse complement strand
CGCTCAGGCCCCCCGCGGTGGAAGCTTCCCCAGGCCACAGATGCAGTTCTGGGTCCAGAAGGGGAGTGCTTTACTGGATGCATGGGTCGGACTAAGATTCGCAGACATGCACACGAAGAAACTCAGTCCACTGATGGCAATCGCCATAGCCATGCTCAGCCTGGGTGGGTGCGGCCTCACCAGCAAGTTGGCAATAGGCACGATCGAGCCGATACTGGATGCCACAATACAGTCGGCATACCGGGCAGGGGATATCGAGACCGTTCGCGAAGGCATCCCCGGGAATCTGCTCATCCTGAGAGGGTTATGCGAATCCGACCCTGCCAATGAGCATATGCGGACCAATGCCGTACAGCTCTACTTCTCGTATGTTCAGGGTTTCATCGAGGACGACGATCCTGACCGTGCCGCGAGGTTGTACGAGGAGGGGATGGAGCTGGGGCTGGAGGGGCTGCGACGGAAGGGATGGTTTCGGAAGACAGAAGAGACGGTGCCGCTACCGGATCCGGCTGCTCTCTCTCGCATGAAACGGGACGATGCTCCTCTGGTCCTCTGGACCATGGCGAACTGGACAGGCCTTATCGGACTGCGCCAGGAGGACCCCAGAAGGATCGCTCAATTGCCGCGGGTTGAGGAGTATCTGGAGCATGCGATGAAGGTGTGGCCGGACTACTTCGATGGACTTGGGCACGTCCTTCTCGGCACACTCTGGACATTCCGGCCTGTTATGTTCGGCGGCGACCCGGTCAGGGGAAAGCGCCACTTTGACGAAGCCCTCGAGATATCCGGCAGGAAGAACCTGCTGTATCTGGTCACCTACGCCAGGTACTACTGCCGGCAGACACTGGATGAGGGGTGCTTTCAGAGGTCGCTGGATGAGGTTCTCAGCACATCCGAGGATGTGTTCCCCGAATACCGCCTGATGAATCTTCTGGCCAAGGAGAGGGCACGGAAGCTGATGGATATGCGGGAGGAGTTCTTCTAGACCGGGTCGGGCCGGAACCCGGATCCATCTCCAGGAAGGAAGGCAACACAATGAGTACCCGCAGCTGCTACCGACTGTCCCATTTTGCATACCGCGTGACGTCGATTGTTCTTCTGACGGCAGTCATCTTCCTCATGACGGCCGGCTCATCGGACGCCGCCAGGTCATCCCGCAGGGCAAGGTACCAGATCAAGATCGCGACCCTGGCCACCGACGGATCGACCTGGATGAATCTAATGTACGAACTGGATGACAGAATCCGTGAGGAGACCGCCGGTGACGTGGGGCTGCGTTTCTACCCCGGGGGGGTGCAGGGCGACGAGATGATCGTCCTCGACAAGATACGCTTTGGGCAGCTCCAGGGTGGCGGGTTGACAGGGGTGGGCCTGGGACAGGTTGCGCCCAGCCTGCGGATAATGGAGGTGCCGTTCCTGCTTCGTGATTCGTCGGAGGTGGATGCGGTTCACCGCGCCATGGATCCCATCTTCGAGGCGGAGCTTGAGCAAGCCGGATTCGTCCTTCTCGGATGGGCCGAGGTCGGTTTTGTATACTTATACAGCAGGCAGCCTGTCGCATCGCTGGATGATCTGCGCAGACAGAAGGTCTGGGTGTGGGAGGGAGACCCGCTGGCAGAGGCACTGTTCCGGGAAGCTGACATTTCGCCCGTGCCGCTGGCCATCAGTGATGTTCTAACATCCCTGCAGACGGGTCTCATTACGGCCGTATACGTCACGCCGCTGGCCAACATCGCCATGCAGTGGTTCACCAGGATCGCTTACACGACTGATCTCCCTCTTACATACAGCATGGGAGCGGTTGTCATCTCCAGGGACTCCTGGGAGAAGATCCCTGCCCAGCACCGCCCTGTTGTCAGGCGCCTGTGCGACGAGTACTTCGGGAAGCTGAGTGAGGCTACGCGAAGGGACAACGCGGAGAGCATGAAGGTCATGGCCGAGAACGGAATAAGGACGGTCGTTCCCCCGGATCCGGAGATTGCCGCATTCCGCGAAATCGGCGAGAGGGTGCGCCTGCGACTGGTTGGCTCGCTGTACAACCAGTCAATCCTGGACAAGGTACTGCAGGCCCTGGAGGATCACAGGTCGGCACAGGGCAGCCCTGATCCCGCATCCGGGGCTGCGCATGATGAGGAGACACCAGCCGATGCCGGTTAGAGTTGTCTTCCCTGACACACGGCGTCTGCCCGCCAGCGGGAAGCCCTTCATGGTCCATCGGTCTGTGAACATCACGCCGGAAGCCTGATGAGCTTCCGGAGGATGAACAACCGCGGACGGTGCCTGCCTGCCCGGGGGGCATGCCGATGAACGCCGGCGGCTCATTCCTGCTCTCTTCGCTGCCCCCGGGCCTGCCCTTCCTGTCTGCCCTGGCTGGTGTCCTGGCGGCGGCCCTTCTCGTTCGCCTGGGTGTCAGAAGACGGACAGGCCCCGACCGCTTCGACTCCGTATCGGATTCGATTGAACAGACGATCCTGCTGCTCTTCTTTCTCGGCATCCTGGGTTTCTCAATGACGCAGATAGTCCTGCGCAACCTCTTCGACTCCGGAAGAATATGGATCGATCCTCTCCTGCGGCACCTTACACTCTGGATCGCCTTCCTGGGCGCGTTCGCGGCCTCGGCCAGGGGAAGGCACATCGCAATCGATGTCGTGTCGCTCATTCTTCCCCCGCCAAAGAGGGCCATAATGGTGCGGGTGGTATCCCTGATCGCCGCCTGCATATGCGCGGCACTTGCCAACGGAGCCTGGGAGTATGCCCGGCTTCAGGCCCGGCACCCGAGGGAAGCCTTCCTTGGTCTCACAACCGGACAGGTGCAGAGCATTCTGTTCTTCGGGTTCGCCATCCTTGCCTACCGCTTCCTCGTAACACTCTTCTGGGGCAGGAGTGAGCTTTCCCCCGCTCGCGAGGACACCCTGACCCAGGCTCCGGAGCCTGGAGCCGGTGGTGCGGCAGAGCCTGAGTCGGCCGGCATACAGCAGGGGAACAGCGCATGACCATCCTCGTATTGCTCGGTCTTGCGGTACTGGCGCTCATGGGGGTCCCACTCTTCGCTGTTCTTGGACTGGGCGCACTTGTCGCATTCGCCTTCGACGGCATTTCCGCCGTCGCAGTACTGGCGGAAATGACACGGCTTGCAACCTCACCCGTTCTGGTCTCGATACCTCTCTTCACATTCGCCGGCTACATGTTCGCCGAGAGCCGCACCGCCGAGCGCCTCGTGCGCCTGACGCGGGCGCTTGTCGGATGGATCCCCGGCGGGCTTGCAATCGTCTCAATGATGGCGGCCGCGGTGCTTACCGCTTTCACAGGGGCGAGCGGAGTCACCATCGTGGCGATGGGTGGACTTCTGATGCCGGCACTCCTGCGTGAAAGGTACTCGCAGCGGTTCTCACTCGGACTGCTCACCACCAGCGGCTCCCTGGGGCTGCTCTTCCCTCCCAGCCTGCCGCTGATCCTGTACAGCTACGTAGCATCCTCCGCGGTCGGCGGCCTCAGCCTTGCGCCGGAGAACTCGCCCACCGTGGACCGCCTCTTCCTGGCGGGCATTGTCCCCGGCATCTTTCTGATCATGGTGCTCTCGGTCTTGTGTACACGCGAGGGGAGGAGCCGCCGGGTTGGACGTACACCCTTCCGGCCCCGCGAGGTATGGCCGGCACTCCGCGGAGCTGCCTGGGAGATTCCGCTGCCGTTCATCATACTGGGTGGGATTTACGGTGGAAAGCTTACTGTGCTGGAGGCCGCCTCCGTCACCGCCCTCTATGCCCTGATCGTCGAAGTATTCATTTACCGCGATGTCAAGCTGAAGCGGCTTCCGAGGATCACCACCGAAAGCATGACTCTCGTCGGTGGCATCCTCATCATCCTCGGTGCGGCCATGGGGCTCACCAACTTCATCATCGACGCCGGTGTGCCTGACCGGCTTCTCGACTGGGTTCAGGGGGCCATTCAGAGCAGGCTTCTCTTCCTGCTGGTGCTGAACGTACTCCTGCTCATTGTGGGCTGTCTGATGGACATATTCTCTGCCCTGATAGTGGTGGTACCCCTGATCACCCCACTGGCGATTCAGTACGATGTTAACCTCATACACCTTGGGATCATCTTCCTGACCAACCTGGAGATCGGGTACATGACCCCGCCGGTGGGACTGAACCTCTTCATCTCATCCTTCAGGTTCCGCAGGCCAGTCGTGGAGGTGTACCGCGCCTCGCTTCCCTGGCTCGGTATGCTCCTCTTTGCGCTCCTTGTGATCACATACTTCCCGGATCTTTCGCTCTTCCTGCTCAAGCTCTTCCAGGTGCAATGACAGCCTGTGGAAGAGATCGGGAGCACCGTGCTCCCCGCGGTATGCCTATCTCATCCCATTCGGTGCGCCGGCATGCGGTCGCTGCCGGAATGTGGCTGGTCCTGGGACTCATGGCAGGGAGTCGGCCGGTCCGGTCCTCGGCAGGCGTGTCGCTTCCCGGGGATTCGGGACTTCCCGGCATCGACAGGCCTTACAGCTCATGCCGCTATTGCGAGCTGGATGGAGAACTGCCCTCGCGCAGGCTTCTCGAATCCGATGTGGACTCCATCGGCCGGGAGATCTCCCGCAGGAACCACGAGGTCTTTCTTCAGGCCGACAGCCTCTACCGCGCGGGCCACTTCGGTCCCACGGATGCCCGGGAGAGCCGCAGGAAGGCCAGAAACCACTTCCAGCTGCGCGCAGAGACGGCACTTGACCACATCGGACGTCTTGCATCGCAGCCGGACAGCTGCTTCGTGACGGATCAGCATGCAATGCTGGGACCTTTCGGGCAGTCATACTCGAGCACAGCGGTCTACCCGCTTCGTTTCCTGTCGCGGGGGGTTGTCGGAGGCGGCGGGTTCTGCATGGAGTACGCCATCCCGCAGGGGCACAGGGGCGAGGTGCTGCAGGGAGGGATTCCACTCAAGATCAGTGACGACACAGTGAAGGCGCCCGGCGGTGACCGCATTCAAGTTCTGTCGCTGGAACTCAGAAGTGACCTTCACAGCACAATTGACCTGCTGTACGAGAGCCGGTTCTGCGGACTTGTGCTGAGGGAGACGATTATCGACCGGGGCGACACCCTGGACCTTCTGATCATCGACCAGATACAGGGGCTCTATGTCCAGCGGGCCGGCGTGCACCGGATGCAGGCTATCCTGAGCTGGAGGAACCGCGTGGATGGCGACCGGGACCCGGACAATCCACGCATCGGGGCCTACGTCTACCTTCCGGCGATAAGGATCGAGCTACCCCTGTTCCTTCCGAGCCTGGGACTGCACGACCTGCGGATGTTCTCGCTGCCACAGCCGATCATGCGCATCGACGAGACCGGGCAGTGGGTCGAGCAGGATGCCAAATGGATCAATCTGATGCCGGGATTCGGGTTTACTCCGTGGGAGCCCTATGGTCCCATTCCCGATGTGATCATCGAGCGCTATCCGGACCTGTAGCCCGGTCACCACGCCTGTCGAAGGGAGGGATCATGACTCCATCGACGAAAATGCCGCTCAGACGCCTCGTTCCGCATCATGCAGCCGGACTCGTGTGGATACTCGTCATCGCAACTCTTCTGACTTCAGGTTGCTCGAAGGACGGGGCAGGGCAGATTGTTCTCCGCTTCCTCGATCAGCCGGACAACAGCGCGGCCTGGAGGGAAATCATCGGCGTATTCGAGGCTTCCAATCCAGGTGTGAAGGTGGAACTGGTGGAAGGGCCGACCGCGACGGACACCCGCGAGACGATGTACTCCACGGCACTGATGTCGGGAGACAGCGTCTACGACATCGTATACATGGATGTCGTGTGGGTGCCGAAGTTCGCTTCCCGGGGATGGCTTCTCCCCCTTGATGAATGGTTCATGCCTGAGCAGAGGGAGGCATTCCTCCCCGGTGACATTCGAGGATCGATCTACGACGGGCACATATACCGCGTTCCGATGCGTTCTGATGCCGGTGTTCTGTTCTACAGGAGCGATCTGACGCCCGATCCGCCCGCAACGTTCCGTGAACTGGCGGATGCCGCCAGGATGCACCAGGAGATCCCGGACAGGTGGGGCTTCATCTTCCAGGGTGCGCAGTACGAAGGACTGGTCTGCTCGTTTCTCGAAATCCTGTGGGGCCACGGGGGAGATGTCCTGGATTCCGACGGGAGGGTTGTCCTCGACTCGGCCGAGGGCCTCGCCGCGCTGAGTTGGATGGTGGACGCTGTCGGCGAAATCACCCCGGAGGCAGTCGTCACATACCAGGAGGAGGAGACACGCCGTCTGTTTCAGGAGGGAAGGTCGGTGTTTCTCAGAAACTGGCCTTACGTCTGGAGGATGATCGAGTCGGACGACAGTCTTCTCCGCGGCAAGGTCGCCGTGTCCGGAATGCCCGGCGGCGAAGGGATGCAGGGGGCTTCCGTACTCGGGGGCTGGGGGTTCGGAATAGCCGCCGACTGCCCTCATCCGGAGAGGGCCTGGGAGTTCATCCGCCACGCATGTTCGGAGGAGAGCATGCGGATCCTTCACGGGCACAATGGCGCCCTTCCGGCCAGAAGGAGCCTTTACTCCGACCCCCGGATGCTGGAAGCCAATCCTCGTTTTCCGGATCTGTACAAAGTCCTTCTGACAGCGAGGCCCAGGCCCGTTCACCCGAAGTATCCGCAGATATCGGATGCAATCCAGGTCCACGTGAGCGCGGCACTGGTCGGCCGAGAGGACCCGCGGGCCGCCCTCCGTTCCGCCGCGGTAACGATACGCGAGATAGTAGGGAGATGAGGGTCCGCATACGCCGCACGGGAGAGGTCCATGCCTGGGTATTCACCGCCCCGGCCCTGCTCCTTCTGGCCACGGTGATCGCCCTCCCGCTCCTGAGCGTTCTCCCCACCGGAATCGCCGAACTCGGACGCCTTCGCCATGACCCTTACATTGCACGCATTGCCTGGAACACTCTCGCCTTTGCCGGAGTCACAGTGGTATGTGAGGTGGCGCTTGGTGTCGCCTTCGCCATGATCCTGCACCACACGCTGCGGCTGCGCGGATTTGTCCGGGCTGCTGCCCTGCTTCCATGGGCCCTGCCGACTGCAGTTATGGCGATGGCGTGGCGGTGGATCTTCAACGACTCCTTTGGTGTCGCAAACGATCTCCCCATGCGCCTGGGTCTGCTGAAGGAGCCGGTGGCATGGCTTGCCCGTCCCGGAACGGCATTCATCTCCGTCGTGATCGCGGATGTGTGGAAGACGACGCCGTTTGTAACCCTTCTCGTACTCGCGGGTCTGCAGTCGATTCCGCGCGATCTGTACGAGGCGCTTGAGATCGACGGGGCAGGCACCGTGCGGCGATTCTCGCTGATCACACTCCCCCTGCTGCGGCCGGTCCTGGCCCTTGCGGTGATCTTCCGGATCATACAGGCGATGGGAATCTTCGACCTTGTGTGGGTGATGACGGGTGGAGGCCCGGCAAACTCCACGAAGACGATCGCACTCTACATCTATGACCAGTACTTCCGATTTCAGGAGTGGGGTTACGGAGCGGCCCTTACCATCGTTGCGGGCATCTCGATGTTTGCCATTGCGGCTGCCGCAGGGGCGCTTGTACGGGGCCGGAGGATCCCGTGAAGAGCGTTCTCCATATCGCCTGCGTGGCCTTGCTGGTCTCCTTCAGCCTTGCCCCCTTCATGTGGTCCGTCCTCACATCTGTTAAGCCTGCCGAAGAGATTTTCACAGTCCCCGCAACGTACCTGCCCGGGTCGGTCACACTTGACAGCTATGGCCAGGTTTTTGCCCAGCGTCCCTTTGCCAGGTATCTCCTCAACAGCGTGATTGTTGCCCTGGGCTCCACGCTCCTTGCCCTGGCGGCGGGGAGTTCGGCCGCCTATGCGCTTGGTCGTCTTGCGCCGGGAAAAGGGCCGATGATCGAGAAGGGCATCCTCTTCTTTGCCCTGTTTCCCCCCGCAGTGCTTCTGGTCCCCTTGTTCAACGCGGCGCGGGTCCTCGGGATGACAAACTCCTACATCGGTCTGATAGTTGTGCACGCCGCCCTGAATCTGCCCTTTGCGGTCTGGACTCTGACTGCCTTCTTCAGGGCCCTGCCGCGGGAGATCGAGGAGGCTGCGGCTGTGGACGGCTTCTCGCGGCCGAGGATACTGGTCAGGATCATACTGCCGCTGTCTGCTCCTGCGCTGGCTGCAACCGCCATCCTCGTGTTCATCTTCTCGTGGAACGAGTTTGTCATAGCCCTTACCTTCATGCAGAGCGACCTGATGAGGACTGTACCGGTAGGTATCGCGATGCTGAGCGGGGCGACCGTCTACGAGATCCCGTGGGGGCAGATCTCCGCCGCGATCGTCATGACCACGCTTCCGGTGGTGGCGGCGGTCATGGCCTTCCAGCGCTGGATACTCAGCGGCCTCACATCCGGTGCGGTCAAGGGTTGATGAATGGCTGATCTCGAACTCGACAGCGTGACGAGGAGCTATGACGGACGCACACACGCCGTCCGGGAGGTGAGTTTTACCGTCAGCGACGGCGAGATCGTGACCGTGCTCGGTCCCTCAGGGTGCGGAAAGTCCACACTGCTGAGGCTCATCGCGGGCCTGGAACGCTGTGACGCCGGGGAGATCCGGATAGGAGGCGAGCCGATGACCGGCGTCTCGCCGCGGGATCGGGACGTGGCGATGGTCTTCCAGAGCTACGCGCTGTATCCCCACATGTCGGTCTTCGAGAACATCGCCGTGTCGCTCAGGCTCCGCGGGATTCCTGCCGCAGAGGTTCGGAGCCGTGTCGGAGATACTGCCAGGTCCCTTGATGTGGAAAGGCTGCTTGAGCGAAGGCCGCGGCACCTGTCGGGGGGTGAGCGTCAGCGCGTCGCGCTGGCCCGTGCGCTTGTGCGGAATCCCAGGGTGTTCCTCCTTGACGAGCCTCTATCCAACCTTGACGCCCTTCTTCGAGAGCAGGCCCGCCAGGAGCTGAAGCAGCTCTTCCGCCGGGACAGGTCCACTGTGATCTATGTGACACATGACCAGATCGAGGCGATGACACTGTCGGACCGCGTGGCGATCATGAACGAAGGACGGGTTGAACAGGTCGGATCCCCGGGTGAGATCTACGGAAAGCCGGCCACCGTCTTCACGGCGGGATTCGTGGGAAGCCCGCGTATGAACCTCTTCGCCGGAGCCGTGATCGGAGACTCCGCAACCACTGTCGGCGTACGGCCTGAGCAGGTAGAGGTCGCTCCTCTGCCGGACGCTGGATGCGGTTCTGTTCATGGATTGGACTGCGACGTGCGTCCGTCCGGAAAGCATGCTGATGATGCACGATCCGTTCTGACCGGATCCTTCATGGTCAGCCTCCGCGAACCCCTCGGACTGCAACACCTCCTCAGTCTGGCGGCCCCTGACCTCGATCTGCGCGCCATGGTCCCTGCGGAGTTCCCGGAGTGTGAGTCAGTGCGCATCCGGATCCGCCATGGACACATCCACAGGTTCGATGCCCGGGGATTCCGGGTCGGGTAGCCTGTGTGAGTGAGTGCACCTTCCGGACGAGATCGGATCTGCGGTCATCCGGCCATGTGGATGAATCGCAGTTCCATCCCGGATGGCCGCCGAGGCTCCCGCCGCCGACACACCAGGACATTGCCCACGCTGTCCGATAAACCTGATCCCGATACGGTGTGGGGTTGTTCCGCATGCGATATGCATCGGCGCAACTGGCGGACTGAGGTGTGATCGGACAGGAACCGATCAGACATGTACAAGTGCGCCAGACCTGAACCCAGGGGCGATTTGATGAGCGATTGTTGCTGCGGCGTCTGCGTGCAACTCCCACACAACCCAGACAACCCTTTCCACTCGCATTCCCGCCCGGGGATGTGTTAGAATTCGTCACGCTGAGCGAGCATATGCCCACTCAGGTGGTGAAAGTGTTGACCGCATCCATACGGGAGGTTTCTATGCGCTTGTTAAAGCTGACCCCGCTGCTTGTTGCCATTGCCTGCCTGCTCTGTCCCTCAGCCGAGGCCAAGGACAACTACGACGAGGCCATCCGGGTGGACGCACATCCGTGCGGGCTCGTGAGTGTGGCCTACGACTGGGACTTCAGTGTTTCGGATCATGGCTTCACTACGGCGATCTGCGCGGGCGGCCTGCCTGTGTGGCAATGGGGTGCCGAGAATGTCATCCCCAATGCCCCGGCGAATGTCTGGGCCACCGTCCTGAACGGCAACTACCCCAACCTGGCCGGCGAGAGCCTGATCGCGCCCGCGTTCACCGTCACGCCTGACGCCTTCCTGCTGGAGGTGTGGCACTATGTCCACATCGAGACCAACTGGGATGGCGGGAACGTCAAGGTCAACGGCCAGATCGCGTATCCGGTCGGCGGCTATACGCACACCATGAACAGCGCGCCGGTCTGTGTTGGCGGCCAGCCAGGCTGGTCCGGATTCGGTTGGGAGGGCCCATCCCAGGTCTGGCTGCAGCAGTGCTTCGACCTGTCCGACTACATGGGCCAGGAGATCGTGGTGCAGTTCGACTTCGGAACGGACGGCTCGGTCATGTATCCGGGCTGGTACCTCGGTTATGTCAAGGTCGGCAGCGATGAGGTGACACCTTCCGACAGTCCGACCTGGGGCGAGATCAAGAGCGTCTTCCGTTAAGAACAGCGAGAATCGGGCAGTAAGCACGAGGAAGGCCCGGACCCCGTCGTCCGGGCCTTCGCATATGAGTCCGTTTCGGCGTGACCGGGCCGCCTCGCAGCCCCTACAATCTGCTGCATGAAACACCTCTTCACGCCCCTGTCCCTGCGTTCAGTCACCATCCGCAATCGGATCGGGTTGAGCCCCATGTGCACCTACTCTGCCCGCGACGGGCGGCCTTCCGGGTGGCACATCGCGCACCTGGGCGCCCGCGCCATGGGCGGCTCAGGGCTCATCATCGCCGAGGCCAGCGCCGTCGTCCCGGAAGGCCGGATCAGTCCGGCTGATACCGGGCTCTGGTCGGATGAGCAGATTGCTCCCTGGTCTGCGGTCACATCCTTTATCCAATCCCAGGGCGCCGTTCCGGGGGTCCAGCTGGCTCACGGTGGACGAAAGGCCGGGTCCTTCCAGCCATGGGCAGGACGGGGCCAGGTTCCGCTGGACGAGGGAGGCTGGCAGGCCAGGGGTCCGGGCAGCGACCCATTCCAGGACGGGCAACGCCCTCCGATCGCCCTGACGGCAGAGGAGCTGCCGGCCCTTGCCCGCGCCTGGACTGAGGCTGCCGCCCGCGCACACAAGGCCGGCTTCCGGCTCATCGAGATCCACATGGCCCATGGATATCTCCTGCATCAGTTTCTCTCGCCGCTGGTGAACCGGCGCGATGACGAGTACGGCGGATCGCTGGAGAACCGGATGCGGTTCCCGCTGGAGGTTGCCCGCGCCGTGCGCGAGGCCTGGCCGGAGGACCTGCCGCTTCTCGCACGGATCTCCTCCACCGACTGGGCTCCCGATGGCTGGGACATCGGGCAGTCGATCGTGCTCTGCCGCGAACTGGAGGCCCTGGGTGTGGACCTGGTGGACTGTTCCTCGGGTGGTGCCGTGCCAGGCCAGAGGAGCCCGGCAGCCCCGGGATTCCAGGTAGAGTTCGCCTCCCGGATACGCAGGGAGGTCGGCATACCTACGGCCGCGGTCGGGCTGATCACCGAGCCGGAGCAGGCGGAGGAGATCCTGTCCGGTGAGCACGCCGACCTGATACTGATAGGCCGGGCAATGCTTCGGGATCCGATATGGCCGCATCGCGCAGCGGAAGCCCTGGGAGTCAAGCCGGACTGGCCCGTTCAGTACGGGTGGGCGCTGGGATAGTCCGGCACTGGCCTGCCGGTCCAGCCATGACCAGACGACCAGAGGGTACGGATGAGTCTGTCGGAAGAAAGCCCCGCCGGAACATCGGGCCGGATCCTGGTCGGCACCTCGGGCTACAGCTTCCAGGATTGGGTCGGCCCGTTCTACCCGCCGGGTACGAAGCCGGAGGAGATGCTGGAGCACTACAGCCGGCGCTTCGACGCGGTGGAGATAAACTCGACATACTATCGAGTCCCGCATCCCCGGACCTTCGAGTCAGCAGTCCGCAAGACTCCCCCGGGGTTCCGTTTCACGGTGAAGCTTCCCGGCGATGTCACGCACAGCCGGGGGACAGGTCTGCAGGTCATGCCTCAATACCTTGGGGCGATCGCCCCGCTGGAGGAGGCAGGCAGGTTCGCGGGGACACTGGCGCAGTTCCCGTGGAGCTTTCGGGACACAGATGAGAACCGCGACTACGTCCGCTCCGTCCGGGATGCCCACGGGGAGAGGCCGCTGTTCGTGGAGTTCCGTCATGACTCCTGGGCGCACAGGGAGACCTTCAGGCTGCTTGACGATACCGGCGCCGGCTTCTGCGCAGTCGATGAGCCGCGCCTCCGAGGCCTCTTCCCGCCCCTGGTGCGCCCAACCGGTCCGATTGGATACGTCCGCTTCCACGGCCGCAACGCGGAGAACTGGTGGGGGGGAGACAGCAGGACCCGCTACGACTACCTCTACTCGGATGAAGAACTGGAGGAGTGGGTGGATGCGATCCAGAGGCTCGCACAGCGATCCGTCGAGACCTATGTGTTCTTCAACAACTGTCATGGCGGGCAGGCTGCCCTGAACGCGACCGGGATGCGTGAGCGTCTGGCTGCAGGTTCCTGAGGTTACAGGGTCAGGCAAGAAAGAGATCCCGCACCGGCTCGAACCGGTCGGAGACTACGACCGCGTGTGCAAGCTCCTCGAGCTCCTTCACCTTCGGGTTGAACGCCACGGTGTACCCGGCCATCCGCGCCACGCCCAGATCGTTCATGTTGTCCCCGACGAATGCACATCTCTGCACGGGCAGATCATGCAGCCGGGC
>CAZWSC010000101.1:0-5968 GCA_964636385.1 uncultured bacterium | reverse complement strand
CACCGACCTGACGCGTCGGATCAGGGAGCTGCTGGAGACCGAGGTGGACCAGGTCTGGGTCCGGGGCGAGATCTCGGGCTGGAAGGTCCACCCGTCGAGCGGCCATGCCTATTTCACCCTCAAGGAGGAGCGCAGCGTTCTGAGCTGCGTTGCATGGGCGCCGATCGTAAGAGGGTTCACTCGCCGGATGCAGGTCAGGGACGGGCTTCTTGTCAGGGCGTTCGGCCGCGTGACCGTCTACGAACCCCGGGGCGCATACCAGCTGGTTGTCGAGCAGATGATGGAGGAGGGCGAGGGGCGTCTTGCAGCCGCATTCGAGCAGCTCAAGCGTGCCCTGGACGCAGAGGGCCTCTTCGATCCGGCGCGCAAGCGGCCACTGCCGCGCATCCCCAGGCGGATCGGCGTGGTGACCTCCGCCAGCGGGGCGGCCTTCCGCGATATCCTGCGCATCCTGTCGAGGCGTTGGCCGATGGCCGAGGTGGTGCTGCGCCCGGTTCCGGTGCAGGGCCCCGGTGCTGCCGGGGAGATAGCGGCCGGGATCGCGGATCTGAACACCGTTCCGTGCGTCGACGTGATCATAGTGGGAAGGGGCGGTGGATCGCTGGAGGATCTCTGGGCCTTCAACGAGGAGAGAGTGGCCCGGGCGGTGGCCGACTCCCGCGTGCCGGTCATATCGGCCGTGGGACACGAGGTTGACTTCACGATGTGTGACTTCGCGGCCGATCTCCGCGCCGCCACGCCGACTCACGCCGCCGAACTGGCTGTTCCGGATGCGGAGGAGATCTCCGCCGCCCTCGAAAGGGAACGGAGGATGCTCCGCCGTCTTCTGCAGGGGGCCCTGGACAAGGCGCGTCTCCGCGTGGAACGGGTGCGCGGGGCCGCCGGCCTGCGACGGCCGGAGGACCTGCTGGCCAGGGGAAGGATCGACCTGGACCGCGCTGCGGACAGGCTGAGGGAATCGCTTTCACACCGGGCCGAAGAGGGGCAGAATCGGCTGTCCGGACTGGGAAGGCGGCTCATGCTTCAGGATCCGGCACGGCGGATCCAGGATGCCCGCCATTCTTTGGCCCTGCTGCGCGACAGGCTGGGACGTTCGTCCGCCCTTATTCTGCAGGGACGTCGGGCGAGGCTGGACAACCTTTCGGTCCAGCTTCGGGTGCTGGATCCGGAGCAGGTGCTGTCCAGAGGGTACGGGATCGTCCGCCGCGGACGGGACAGCCGCATCCTGAGCAGATCCCGCGACGCGGAGACAGGAGAGCTCCTCGATGTGATGTTGTACGAGGGAAGTCTCTCCTGCAGGGTGGAACAGATTCAGGTGCCGCCGGGAGGCGGAGATGGGAGGAGTTGAGCCTTGAATCGTGGCGCGCCGGGTGGATCCGGACCACAGGATGAAGGAGCCAGGGACCCGGGCACCTCCGGGGTTTCCGAGGGCTTCGAGGATGCCCTTGAGAAGCTGGAAGGGCTGGTAGCCGGGCTCGAGCAGGGTGACCTTTCGCTTGAGGAGACCATACGCCGATTCGAGGAAGGCCAGCGTCTTCTCAGGATCTGCAGCGAGAGACTGCGGACAGCCGAGCTTCGTGTCAGGGAGATCCTCGGGAGGGCTGACGGAAGCCTTGATGAGCAGGATCTGAAAGGAGACGAGGATGAAGGCCGCTAGCGCCTGGAATGCCTGGCTGCAGTCGATTGGACCGCGCATAGAGGAGACGCTGGACCAGGCCCTGCCCGACGCGAAGGAGAAGCCGCAGAGCGTTCACAGGGCGATGCGCTATGCGGTCTTTCCGGGAGGGAAGAGGATTCGCCCGGCTCTCGCGGTGCTGGGTTTCGAGATTGCGGGCGGCAGGGGGGACGGCGGCGTGCAGCTGGGAGCCGCACTGGAACTGCTCCACACCTACTCACTGATCCACGATGATCTGCCCTGCATGGACGACGACGACTACCGGCGCGGACGGCTGTCCTGCCACAGGAAGTTCGGCGAGGCGATCGCCGTGCTCGCCGGCGATGCCCTCCACGTGCTGGCCTTCGAGAAGATCTCCAGGCTGCCGGGTTCCGCGGCCAGGAAGCTGCGCGTTCTGCATGAGATTGCCGGTGCGGTCGGCACATACGGAGTGATCGGGGGACAGGTGGTGGATATCGAATCCGAGGGGAAGAAGATCTCTCCCGCAACCCTGCGCCTCATGCACGAGCGAAAGACCGGAGCGCTCATCCGCTGCTCCATTACCGGCGGTGCGATCCTCGCGGGAGGATCAGGGCCTGTCCTGAAAAGGCTCGCCGATTTCGGCGACTCGTTCGGTCTCCTGTTCCAGATCGTCGATGATCTGCTGAGCGAGTTCGGCTCGTACAAGGTCCTGGGGAGGCGCCGCGGCCGCGACCGGGTGCGGGGGAAGGCGACGTACCCGACGATCCTTGGTTCTCCCAGGACCAGGGTCTGTCTGCAGGAGGCGCTCGAGGAGAGCCTTGCCCGGATACCGGTCCGCGGAAGGAGAGGGGAGATTCTGACCGACCTGATCGGCGCCGTGGTTGCGCGCCTGCCGGATGAGTGGCTCTACGGCTCCATGGAATCCGCCCGATGAAACGCGTCGGCATCCTGACGAACATGGCCAAGCCGCATGCGGCGCAGGAGCTGGCCAGACTTGTTCGCTGGCTCGAGAAGCGTGGGATCGAACCGTGGATACATCGCAGGTCGGGAGAGTGGACAGCGGAATCGGCCGGCGGAACGGCGGAGCATATCCGGTTTCCGAGGGAGATCTGTCTGATGGTCGTGCTTGGCGGAGACGGAACGCTGCTGTCCGCAGCGCGCCTGGTCTACCCGCGCAAGATCCCGCTTCTCGGGGTGAACTTCGGAGGGCTTGGCTTTCTGACGGAGGTGAGTGTCGCCGGAATGCTCCGCGCCGTTGACCGCGTTCTGGAGGGCAGTTACCTGCTGGAGCGGCGGATGATGCTCCGTGCCAGCGTAATCGACGGCAGGGGGCGTGAGGTGCAGCGCGTGCACGGCCTGAATGACCTGGTGATCCACGAGTCCGGCAGGCGGGCGATCCGGATCGAGGCCTCGCTCGCTGCAACGCCACTCGGACGCTTCCGGTCTGACGGCGTCATTGTGGCGACCCCTACAGGATCCACAGCCTACTCGCTTTCGGCCGGGGGGCCGATCGTCCAGCCGACACTGAATGCGCTGATAGCGACGCCGATCTCGCCGCATTCACTCTCGCTTCGGCCGCTCGTCTTCCCGGCCGGCGAGACCGCCGAGTTCAGGGTCCTGCCGCCAGAAACGACCGTGGATCTCACGGTCGACGGCCAGGTGATGCTGAAGTTCGACGCAGGCTGCTCGGTCCGTGTGACGAAGGCAAACAGGCCGATCTACTTCGTCTCTCTCGAGGACCGCAGCTTCTACGATCTCCTTCGCGCCAAGCTGGGGTGGGGCGCGGTGTAGGCCGGCCCGCTCCGGGGGGAAGCATGCTGCTCCGTCTGGCACTTGAGAACTTCGTGATAGTCCGGGAGGAGGTGCTGGAGTTCTCCACAGGCCTGAACGTTCTGACTGGAGAGACCGGGGCGGGGAAGTCGATCCTGATCGATGCCGTTGGTTTTCTCGCAGGCTCCCGCGGTTCCGCTGACTGGATCCGGCATGGAAGCGGGAGGCTCTCCGTGGAAGGGACTCTGGATGTCGACGGCGTGCCGGGCGCAGGCGATGTGATGGAGGGCCTGGGTCTGGACTGCTCGGAGGGACTGCTCGTTCTACGCCGCGAACTGGGGCTGGACGGGCGTTCCCGCTGCTTCGCGAACGGCAGACAGATCCTGGTCTCCCAGCTTCGGGATCTGACATCCGGACTCCTGTGGATTGTCGGGCAGGGGGAACAGCGGGCGCTTGCAGACCCGGAGCAGCAGGAGTGGCTCCTCGACCGCTTCTCCGGGGCCGGCGATGCGCTCGCATTGTTTCGTGATGCCAGGGCCAGGCTCCTCGATACCCTCGGGTCGCTGCAGCGGGCAAAGGAGGACAGCGAGGCATTCGCGGCGGAATCGGACTGGCTCGGCTTCCAGGCGCGTGAGATCAGAGATGCCGGCATCACCCCCGGAGAGCTGGTGCGCCTGCGTGACCTTGCCCGCGGCCTGAAGTCCCGTGTCGCGGAGGCGGGTCTTGTTGAAGAGCTGCGGGACCGGCTGTTCGGGGAGAACGGCTCTGTTGTGGATCACCTCGAGACACTGACGCATCGCATCTCGTCACTTGAGGGGGAAGCCTGGGAGGAGATTCGCGAGGCAATCCTGAACCTGCGCGACACCGTGGGTGGGCTGGACCGGATGGTTCCCGCCATTGATCCGGATGAGTGGGTGGATCCCGTGACAGCGGATGAGAGGCTGCACCTCCTGGAGAGGATCTGCAGGAAGTATGGTGGAAGCGAGGAGGCGGCGCTCGAACACCTGGCCGAAGTCGAGAGGCGTCTCGAAGAGGGACGCAGCCTGTCCGACCGGATTGCGGGGCTTGAGCGCGGGGCCCGGAATGTGCGCCAGGAGGTGGGGGAGGCAGGGTACGATCTCTCTCTGCTTCGCCGCAGGGCAGCACTGGAGCTTGCCCGGAATGTGGGTGCCGAACTGGAAGCGCTGGACATGACCGGGGCCTCCCTCAGATTCGAGCTGATCAGCGAGGAGGATCCGAACGGTGTGCCGACGCCTGGCGGAACCCTTCGCCACTTCGCAGGGGGCCTGGAGAGGGTGCGGCTTCGATTTCGCCCCCATGCGGGCGAACCGGAGGGGGATCTCGGGCGGGTGGCTTCCGGTGGGGAACTCTCCAGGATCTTCCTGGCGCTGCACTCAGCCCTGGGGGAGAAGGTGCCGCCCGGCACGTGGGTACTGGATGAGGTGGATCAGGGGATTGGAGGCGAGACGGCGAACAGGGTCGGGGCCAGGCTATCGCTTCTGAGTCGCTCGGCCCAGGTACTGCTCGTGACCCACCTGCCCGGAATCGCCGCCAGAGGAAGCACCCACTTCGCCGTTCGCAAAGCCGACTCGGACGGACGTCCGCAGGCACACGTGGTCAGGCTCGATGCAGAAGCCCGCCTGGATGAGGTGGCGCGCATGCTGTCCGGGGATGCGGCCGCCGGGATTTCCAGGCAGCATGCCGCCCAGCTTCTGCAGGAAGCTGGGGGCGCAGAGAGTGGGGACGATTGACGGCCGCCGGAGCCATCCCGGTAACTGGCGCCTTGTGCGCCCGGCGACGATCTGGTATTCATCAGAACAGTCTGGCGTAGCCGGTCGGCAGGCGGGCCCTTGAGGCCCGGACCGAACGGGTATTCTGCCGGAAGTGAGCGGTCCTGTAGCTCAGTTGGATAGAGCGTCTGCCTCCGGAGCAGAAGGTCGCAGGTTCGAATCCTGCCAGGATCAAATTACTGCGCAGAGCCGCGTTGCAGACGACACGAACCCCATTGCAGGATGCAGTACGTGCCCCGTCTTGAACGAAAACTCCGGTACGGCCCGAACAAGGCTGATTGGATCCCGCCTGCGCTGACAGCACTCGTCGCCGCAGCACTGATGATCGCGGTATTCATCGCATGGTGGCGGTTCCAGCCGATATCGGAGCAGATGGGCCTGGGCCATCAGGGTCGAAGCATGTTGTTGGCTTTCATGGTCCTTGTGGAGATCCTGCTCGGCTGGCGAGTGTGGAGCCAGGCCAGGAAGGCTGCCTCTCTCTGGAAGGAAGCCCGGGCCTGAGGCCCGCTTTCGCAGGCGATCCGCCCTGCGCAGCCGCCATTTCCGCATTCCCTTCCCCCATGCGTCAGGTTTCCCGGACGAAGGCACGGAGCTTGCGCCTTGTGGCATGGACATGAGTCGGGAGGATGGATATCCATGGAGCCAAACCGGTGCCTTGCCCACAGCCACGCGCTTCTTCGCGCACTTCGCCAGCCACGTGATCGCGATGCCTGGCTGGCAGCACTGCTGCAGGCCACATCGGAGGCGACCGGGGCCTTCATGGCCTATCTGG
>CAZWSC010000100.1:0-46428 GCA_964636385.1 uncultured bacterium | reverse complement strand
GCAGGCACAGGCCCCGGACGCGGGTCCGGGCGGGGAGAGGATCAGACCGTGAGCATTCTCATTGACAGCGATACCAGGGTGGTCGTGCAGGGGATCACCGGGCGGGACGGGTCGTTCCACGCCAGGTCGATGAAGGCATACGGCACGAAGGTCGTGGCCGGGGTTACCCCCGGTAAGGGTGGAAGCAGCGTCGACAGCATCCCGGTCTATAACACTGTGGAGGAGGCGGTCGCGAAGACCGGCGCCAACACCTCGGCCGTTTACGTGCCGCCCGCTCACGCCGCCGACGCGATCCTCGAAGCGGCCGCGGCAGGGGTGAGGCTGGTTGTCGCGGTCACCGAGGGGATCCCGACGCTGGACATGATCCCGGTCGTCCGCGAGCTTGATCAGAAGGGTGTCCGGTTGATAGGGCCGAACTGCCCGGGTCTCATCAGCCCGGGGAAGTGCAAGGTCGGGATTATGCCGGGCGACATCCACCTCCCCGGTCCGGTCGGCGTTGTGTCGCGCAGCGGGACCCTCACATACGAGATGGTCCATCAGCTGACCCGTCACGGAATCGGCCAGTCGACATGCGTGGGGATCGGCGGCGATCCGGTGCTGGGCACCAGTTTCACGGATCTGCTGCCGCTCTTCGAGGCCGACCCCGGTACGCGCGTTCTGGTCGCCATCGGGGAGATCGGCGGCACTGCCGAGGAGGAGATGGCGCTCTACGTCAAGTCGCACATGAAGACCCCGGTGGTCTCCTTCATCGCAGGCCGGACGGCGCCGCCAGGCAAGCGCATGGGTCATGCAGGCGCGATCATCAGCGGCGGATCTGGCACCGCGGCCGAGAAGACGGCGGCACTCGAAGCTGCGGGTATTCCTGTTGCGGTTGTCCCATCGCAGATTGCGGGTCTTGTACAGGAGGCCCTGGACAGATCCTGACGGCCCCGGAGCGGTCCCGTACCAACTTATGGAGGCTCACTTGGAACAGACACTGATGATGATCAAGCCCGATGCGACGGAGAGGAACCTCATCGGCAGCATTCTGGAGCGGATCGAAGCGGCAGGGCTGACGATTGCACAGATGAAGATGGTCGAGCTGAAGCCCGAAGAGGCGCGGGAGTTCTACAAGGTCCACGAGGGGAAGCCGTTCGTGGACTCCCTGGTAGCCTTCATGTCCTCCGGCCGGGTGGTGGTGCTGGTCGTTGAGGGCGAGGATGCCATAGCCCGCGTCCGCAAGGTCGTCGGTGCGACCGATCCGGCGAAGGCCGAGGCGGGAACCATCCGCAAGGACTTCGCCATGAACATCGAGCGCAACTCGGTCCACGCATCCGATGCGCCCGGGACAGCCCGCCAGGAGATCGGGTTCTTCGGGCTCACCAGGAGCCTGCGGGGCTGAGAGCGGGAGGCGGGTCCGGTGACAGGCGGACAGCAGGAGGGGCCATTCCTGCTCCGGCTCAGGCAGCTCGAGGAGGGGGAGAACCGGATCGATCTGTCTGCCTGGGGGGCGCAGCTGGGGCTCCAGCCCGGGCAGATCGTCCTGGACGGGAGGGTTCGTCTGGATGCCACGGCGCACAGGACCGGGGACAAGGTCAATATCCGTGGCGAGATAACGGCCCGGACCGAGATGCCCTGCGACCGCTGTCTTGATCCGGTCGGGCATGAGATCCGGGCCACGCTCCGGGTCTTCGCTGAGCGGAAGGAATCCAGGGATCGCCGATCGGATCAAGAATTGCGTGAAGAGGACACCGGGATCGTCTATCATGACGGCTTGTCTCTGGACCTGACCGATGAGGTCCGTCAACTGTTGCTCCTGGAACTCCCGTGGCACTTCGTGTGCAGCGGGGATTGCCTGGGGCTTTGTCCTGTTTGCGGCTGCAACCGCAACCGGGAGAAGTGCGACTGCCGGACGTTCCGCGGGGATCCCCGCTGGGACGCCCTGCGGGAGGATCAAACGTGAGCGATCCGCGGGCCCAGGGCGGTCTGCGGTTCCTGGAGGCATCATGGCTCTTCCGAAGAGGCGGCATTCCCACAGCCGCAAGAACAAGCGAAAGGCACAATGGAAGCTGGCTGCGCCCGGTTCCTCCAAGTGCCGCAACTGCGGCGCCGTCAAGAGGCCGCACTACGTCTGCCCCGAGTGCGGGTACTACAGGGACGAAGAGTTCATCGCCACGGAGGGGTAGCCTGGTCTCGCCCCATTTCCCAGCCTGCCATGAACAAGCCTGCCGGCAGATGCACAGCGAGGAGTACGAGGGGATCGAGCGGTCATGTCTGAACGAATCCGGGTAGCCGTCGATGCCATGGGCACCGACCTGGGGCCCGGCACGGTCGTCCAGGGGACTCTCGATGCCCTTGAACGCGGCGACGGCCGCCTGAATGCGGTCCTCGTCGGGGATGAAGAGGAGATCAACCGCCACCTGCCGCAGGGCGTCATGAAGACCGGCCGCTGCGAGATCGTGCACTGCAGGGATTCGATAGGCATGGCCGAATCGGTTCCCGGCGCCTACCGCAGCCGTCGGGACTCCTCCATCGTAGTCGCGACCCGGCTCCTTGCCGAGCGGAAGGTAGATGCCTTCGTGTCCGCAGGGAACACCAGCGCTGTTGTCACCGCCTCCCTGCTGGGGCTGGGACGCCTGAAGGGAGTGCTGCGTCCCGCACTCGGCAGCATCGTTCCCACACCGACAGGTAACGTGGTCCTGCTGGACGTGGGGGCCACCTCGGGGGTGAAGCCGGTACATCTACTGCAGTTCGCCCTTATGGGGAAGGTCTATGCGAAGTACGTGCTGGGAGTGAGCGAGCCCAAGGTCGGGCTCCTCAACATCGGCGAGGAGAGCTCCAAGGGGTCCGAGATCTACCGGCAGGCCTTCAGGATGATGGATGACGTTCGCGACAGCCTCAACTTCGTCGGGAATGTGGAAGGGCGCGACATCCTTCGCGGCACAACGGAGGTGATCGTCACGGACGGGTTCACCGGCAATGTCCTGCTGAAGTTCGCGGAAAGCGTGGTGGGAATGGTGGTCGAGGTGACGCGTCGTGAGATGGCAGCCAATATCAAGTACAGGATCGGCGCCCTGATGCTTCGGCCCTTGCTACACAGGCTCAGAAACCGTTTGAATTACGAGGAGTATGGCGGAGTCCCCCTCCTCGGGGTGAATGGAGTTGTCGTGATTGCTCACGGCAGGTCAACCCCCAAGGCGATAATGAACGCGGTTCTCGCCGCCCGGCACAGCGCCACGGAGCGGATCGATGTCAAGATCAGAGAGGAACTGACTCGTGAAAGCAGAGGCGAGGATGCAGTGGGGTAGGGATGTTCGAATAGCATCCACAGGGTCGAATGTCCCCGGGAAGATCCTGACCAATGCGGATCTCGAGAGGATCGTGGACACATCCGACGAGTGGATCATCACCCGTAGCGGAATCAGGGAACGGCGCATTTTCGAGCCCGGAACGGCCGCCTCGGATCTGGCCGGTCCTGCCGGTAGTATCGCGATGGATCGGGCCGGCTTAAGGCCTCGGGACCTTGACGGGATAATCGTCGGCACGGTGACCGGGGATCACCTCTTCCCTTCAACAGCCTGCACTCTCCAGGCCCGCTACGGTGCGGATCGGGCCTTTGCATTCGACGTACTGGCAGGGTGCTCAGGCTTCATGTACGCCCTGCAGCAGGCTCGCGCGTCAATCGCTTCGGGTCTGGCAGACAACGTCCTTGTCATCGGCGTGGAACTCCTCACGAGCATCACGAACTGGAAGGATCGTACCACCTGCGTCCTGTTCGGGGATGGCGCCGGCGCAGTTGTCGTGCAGGCCGGCGACGAGAGGCACAGGATCATCGGTTCCCGTCTGGGTGCCGACGGCACCAACGGCAGCCTCATCGAGCAGCCCGCCGGAGGGACACGAATGCCGATCTCCCACGAGGCGATCGACCAGGGGCTGCACTTCTGCCGGATGCGCGGGAACGAGGTGTTCAAGATCGGAGTCCGCACGATGGAGGAGGTGGCCCGTCAGGTAGTGGAGGAGGCGGGGTATACGCCGGGCGACGTCGACTGTCTGATAACGCACCAGGCAAACTTCCGGATCATAGAAGCGACCGCGAAGAGGTTGAACATCCCGATGGAAAAGGTATTCTCCAACATTCACAAGTACGGGAACACATCGGCCGCCTCGATCCCGCTTGCACTGGACGAAGCCGTAGTCGGGGGAAGGGTCAGGGAGGGCGACCTGGTCCTTCTGGTCGCTTTCGGAGCCGGGCTGACATGGGGCGCCTGTCTGATGCGGTGGTAGGGCGGCTGGTTTCAGGGAGGAAGTCAGGGCGTGAAGACGGCATATCTGTTCCCCGGTCAGGGTGCGCAATACGTCGGCATGGGCAGGGACCTTTACGATGGGTACCCTGCCGTTCGCGAGCTGTACGACGGGGCGAACGATATCCTGGGGTGCGATCTGCGATCGATCTGCTTCGAGGGACCGGACGAGCTGCTCCGCGAGACACGCAACACTCAGCCGGCGATCTTTCTGCACAGCATGGCCGTGGTGCGTGCCCTCGGGTTGTCCATGGGGGGGGAGGGTGTGCGTGCGGCCGGACACAGCCTGGGTGAGTACAGCGCCTACACAGCCGCGGGTGCGGTTTCCTTCGCCGATGCACTCCGCCTTGTGCGGCGGCGCGGTGAGCTGATGTACCAGGCCGGCTTGGATCGGCCCGGATCCATGGCCGCCGTTCTCGGCATGGACGGAGCCCGCGTGTCGGAGATACTGGCGGGGGTCCCGGGCCTGGTGCAGGCGGCCAACATGAACTCCCCGGTGCAGGTTGTCATATCCGGGGAGAGCGCGGCGGTTGAGGGCGCGATGGAGGCATTGCGGGAGGCTGGCGCGAAGCGGGTTGTTCCCCTGGAGGTGAGCGGCGCGTTCCATTCGCCGCTGATGGAGGGGGCGGCCCGCGGCCTGGCGGAGATCCTGGCCGTGACCGGCTTCCAGCCCCCGCGCTGCGCCGTCATCGCGAATGCATCTGCCGATGCCGTGGTCGAGCCGGGTGCCATCCGGGCATCCCTGGAGCACCAGCTGCTCGCCCCGGTTCTCTGGGAGCAGACGGTGCGAAACCTCCTGGAGTGGGGGGCGCAGCGTTTCGTAGAGCTGGGTCCCGGAAAGGTCCTGACCGGTCTTGTGAAGGCTGTGGACCGCTCCGCAACGCTGGTCGCAGTCGGGGATGCCGCGCAGGTGCAGGCATATCTTGCGGAGGAAGGAGCGGGATCATGAGCGGACTGGATCATGAGGGCCGCATCGCCCTGGTGACAGGCGGCAGCAGGGGGATCGGGAGGGCCGTTGCCCTTCGTCTTGCCGCCGACGGAGCGGACCTGGTCCTGACCGACCGCACGGGTGATCCGGAAGGCCCAACCGTGCGCGAGATCAGGGAGTTGGGCAGGCGCTGCAGCCACTACCGCTGCGACATATCGAACTCGGAGCAGGTCGGGTCAATGGCTGCGAGGATTGCGGAGGAGTTCGGCCCCGTCTCGATCCTCGTCAACAACGCCGGGATCACTCGGGACAACCTCTTCCTGCGCCTGAAGGACGAAGACTGGGACGCCGTGCTGGGGACGAATCTCAAGGGCGCTTTCAACTGCGCCAGGGCGTTTGCCCGCGGGATGCTCAAACTGCGCTGGGGGCGCATTGTCAACATGACCTCGGTCGTGGGGATCATGGGAAACAAGGGCCAGACGAACTATGCCGCCTCCAAGGCGGGACTGATCGGGATGACGGTTTCGCTGGCGAGGGAGCTCGCGGAGAAGGGTATCACCGTGAATGCGGTGGCTCCCGGCTTCATAGAGACCGGGATGACCGGGGAACTGACCGATGCGGTTCGCGAGGGTCTGAAGGGCCAGATTCCCATGGGCCGGATAGGCCGGCCCGATGACGTGGCTGGAGTGGTATCTTTCCTGTCGTCCGAACTGGCCGGCTATATGACGGGTCAGACGGTCAGGGTGGACGGCGGGATGCTGATGGGATAGGTCGGGACGGTACGAACGGGGGAAACCCTGAAAGGGAGAAAGGCATGAGCACCAACTACGAGCAGAAGATCCGGGACATCATCGTCGAGCAACTCGGTGTTGCGCCTGAGAAGGTGACGCCGGAGGCCTCGTTTGTCGACGACCTTGGGGCGGATTCCCTCGACACCGTCGAGCTGATCATGGCGCTGGAGGAGGCATTCGATATCGAGATTCCGGACGAGGACGCGGAGAAGATGGCGAAGGTCGGCGACGCGATCGCGTACCTGAAGGACCATCTCGAAGCCGCGAAGTAACAGGCCCGGGCCGGGTCTCAGACCCTCCCGGCAGCGGGGAGCTCTGGATGAAACAGAAAGTCGTGATCACCGGTATGGGGGCGGTCACTCCCCTTGGATTGTCCGTGCCGGAGTTCGACAAGGGGCTTCTGGCCGGACATTCCGGGATAGTCGGGGTGACGCACTTCGACGCGTCCGAACTGGACAGCCGGATCGCCGGAGAGTTGAAGGGGTTCGACCCGGCACTCTACATGGACAGGAAGGAAGCAAAGAGGGCCGACCCGTTCACCCAGTACGCCGTGGCCGCCTGCAGGGAGGCAATGGCACAGAGCGGGTTGGACACCTCGGAGAACGACGGCAACCGGATCGGCTGCATCATCGGTTCGGGAATCGGCGGCACCACTACATGGGAAGCGCAGCATCGCATCCTTGTCGAGAAGGGGCCGGGACGGGTGTCCCCGTTCTTCGTGCCGATGATGATCGCCGACATGGCCTCGGGGATGCTCTCGATGATGTGGGGGGCGCGTGGTGCGAACTACGCCACCGTGTCCGCCTGCGCGTCGGGAGCCCACGCGATCGGTGAGGCCTTCAGCATGATCCGTCACGGTGAGCTGGATGCTGCCATTGCCGGGGGTAGCGAATCGCCGGTAACCCCGCTTGCCATGGCCGGGTTCTGCTCAATGAAGGCCCTCAGCACGCGCAATGATAGTCCTTCGGAATCCAGCAGGCCTTTTGACCTGGACAGGGACGGCTTCGTGATCGCGGAAGGCTCGGCAGTGCTTGTCCTCGAGAGCGAGGCGCACGCCCGGGCCAGGGGTGCCGAGATCATCGCCGAGCTTGTCGGGTACGGAGCCACTGCAGATGCCCACCACATCACGGCACCCGCCCCCGGGGGCGAGGGCTCGGCAAGGGCGATGAAGCTGGCCCTGCAGAGCGCTGAGGTGGTGCCCGAGGAGGTCGATTACATCAACGCTCATGGGACGTCGACTCCCCTGAACGACAAGTTCGAGACCATGGCCATAAAGTCGGTGTTCGGCGCCCACGCCCGGAAGCTGCCTGTGAGTTCGACCAAGTCGATGACGGGCCACATGCTCGGCGCTGCCGGGGCGGCTGAGCTGGTGGCTTCCATTTTGGCGATCAGGAACCAGGTGGTCCCGCCGACAATCAACTACAGGACACCGGATCCGGAGTGCGATCTCGACTATGTTCCCAATGATGCGAGAGAGGCGAAGGTGGATTTCGTTCTCAGCAACTCCTTCGGATTCGGCGGGCACAACGCGACACTGGCGGTCCGGCGCTACGCGTAGCCGCGACCACTCATGAGTTCACCGGGCCGGCCTGCGGACGAGACCGGGCTGAACTGCAGTGTGTAACCGGGAGGCACGACCAGGCTGAGGGCCCGGCCCGGCAATCGTGCCTGGGCAGAAGCATGGGCTGGATCGGTCAATTCTGGCATCGTCTGAAAGGCGAAGTTCCGGGAGCCTCCCGGGACGTTGATTCCGTGCTCGACACCTTCGAGCGCAGACAGGGAATCCGCTTTCGTGACAGAGGCCTGCTTTGCCGCGCGCTTACCCACCGGTCATACCTCGGCTGCAACGGCGGCGACGCCCGGCTTTCCAACGAGAGGGTCGAGTTCCTGGGCGATGCCGTGCTGGAACTCATCGTCATCGAGTTCCTCTACGACAGGTATCCCGATGACCGCGAAGGAACCCTCACCAAGAAGAAGGGGCTCCTCGTCTCACGCGATGTCCTTGCGATCTGCGCGGACCGCATGAAGCTTGGCGAGTCGGTGCTGCTCAGCGCTCCCGAGAGGGAATCTGGCGGCTCTTCCCGCGCATCCATTCTGTCCGACACCCTTGAGGCTGTGATAGGCGCCATCTACCTGGATCAGGGGCTGGAGGAGGCGCGGCGCTTCGTGCGGCGCAGGCTTCTGATCCGGGCGGACGAGATCCTCCAGGACCGTGCGCTGTCCAACAACAAGAGCCTGCTGCAGGAGCTGGTCCAGGCGCGGCACAAGACCCACCCGCGCTATCGCATCTGCGGGGAGAGCGGGCCGGATCACGAGAAGGTCTTCCGTGTGGAGGTGGTGATCCGGGGGCGCGTGCTGGGTTCCGGGACGGGGCACAACAAGAAGGAAGCCGAGCAGATGGCCGCCCGCGCCGCACTGGCCCAGCTTGCGCGTGATGAAGCCGGGGAGAGGGACTCAGCCCGAAACGGCCATGACCCGGATGCGACGTAGGCGGCGGTGTTCGCGCCTACTTGGGGTGTCGAAGCAGACGGCTCGCGGATGAGCCGGATCAGGCGTCCGCGCTACAGTTCCAGCAGGACGCCCATCAGCAGCCTGGACTCCTGAGCCGACTCTTCGGTGACCGCTCCCGCCGTGGAGCGTCCCGAACGCTCGTAGGAGCTTCTGACATACGCCAGGTCGATGCGCAGTGTCGGGTCGACCTGTACCCCCAGCCCCAGGGTCCAGGCGCGGCGGTCCCTGCCGATCGATGCGAGTTCGTAGTCGTTGCGGAACACATCCACTTTGATCGGCCTGTACGCCAGGGGCAGAGATGCGAACCCGGCGCGAAGCGAGACCGGGAGCGGCCGCATGAATGCGTACTCGGCCCCCAGACGCAGATCGACGGTGGAGCGGTAGGCATAGCCGAGCCCGCGCGCCCTGATCCGTCCGGCGTAGTCGATCTCCTTCCAGTCGGCGAAGGTGGCCTCTCCGCCGAGTGTGAGATCGCCCGGTCCCAGCATCGCCATGTACGCGAGCGCACCGGTCATGCGGAAGGGGAGGGTGAGGCTTTCGTCGAAGTCGAAACGGTCTTCGTAGTCCAGTGTGTCACCTGCTGAGTCGTACCGACGCACATCCTCGAAAGCGGTTCCTGACAGGTTGAGCCTCTCCGGCAGGTGCAGTACGAGGCCGAGGTTGATTCCGGAATCAGTGCGCACGAGGGCCCCAAGGCGGCCGGAAACCCCTGTGATATCCATGTCGGTGACCGCGGATGTGATCTCCCAGTCGAGTCCGTTGGCGTGGTCGAACATGAACTCCCTCTCCCTGCGCGAATCGCCGGTGAGGATGATGCCTGCAGCACCAAGCGAAACCCGTGGGCTCACGTCAACTGCGAAGCCCGCGGACCATGTGCCGAGCATGCCGTTTTCGAGTATGGTCTCTCGCTCGAAGTCCACCGAACCTCGATTGGAAGCAGTTCTGAAGTAGTCGGAGCCGAACGGCGCAACGACATCGTATCCAAGTCCGATTACCAGGGAGCCCCGGTATGTCGGGTAGGGATACGCGAAACCCAATGAGTGCAGGCGTGTCTCGCTGAGCGAGGTGCCGGAGCGGTGCCCCAGGTACGTGTCATCTCTATCGAGAGTTCGGTGTTCCATCGATCCGGTGATCTGAGTGCTTCGGACAAGGGCAAGCACGGCGGGATTGCTGTGCATGGCAGTGTATTCGCCGACAGAGGCGGATACGGCTCCGCCCATCCCCATTGCTCGCGCGCCGACTCCAGGCCTGTGGATGAGAGGAATGTCCGGTATCGGCTGATCAGGAACGACGGCAAACGCCGACGCAGACAGCGACAGCGCGGCGATGGCCAGGATATGTGCGGACAGGGTCAGGGCGCGGCCGGAAACAGCTGGGAGATTGCGGGTCATGTTCGTGGCTCCATGGGTAAGACTGTCCAGGCTAGCGGCTCCATCCACTGCGGCGCGGCTCGTCACTCCTGGGCTTTTTGTCCCGCTCCGGCTTTTCCGGTTCGGGCGCAGGCGGCGCAGGCTGCTGCGGCTCGTTCTTCGGAGCCGGAACCACGCGGCCCTCACCTGCTGACGGCAGTGACGGAGCCCCAGGTCCGCGATCCCACGCGCTCCTTCCGCCCGACTGAACCGGTGCCGGATTCACGGGCCGGTAGTAGTAGGGCATCGGGCGGTAGTAGTAGTAGTCTCTCCAGTATGGATAGCCTGCCCACGGATCCCACACGTGTCTCGAATAGTACGGCGCATAATAGTAGATATCCATCCAATGGCCGTACTGGGAGAAGAACGGGTCATCGTGGTAATGACCGGCTGTTCCGCCCGTGTACTGGGTCGAGGGCCCCCCGGAGTGGCGGACGATGGTATAACAACCCGAACCGGCCGTGATCAGCAGCATCACAGCCATGAGAACTGCCAACCGGGCGTGTTTCATGACCAACCTCCCTGAAGTGTTCGAGGGGCAACTGCTTCAGAGTATAGGAAAACGGGCCTCATGAGTCAAAACTACCGCATTGGGCGATACCTTCGCCCGGGAACACTTTCCCTTTACGGGCGCAGTTCCGCACACCTGTCAGATGTATGGATGCTCCTGATGGCGTTGACGGTTGTGAGCGTGTTTTCCGGTGTTGCATCCGCAGACGCCCAAAGGGGTGGCCCCAACCACCAGGGTGGCAGGCCTTTTGCCGCCCGGCTGACCGGGCCGGTCCTGCCGGAGGAGTACAGTGCCTTTGCCCCGCTGGATCCCGCGGAGGTCCGGACCCCGGCAGTTCCCTCCGATACTCTTACGCAGTTCACGATCGGCCTGGAGGCCTACCTTGCCGGCAGCTTCTACCTTCAGGACGACCGGATCGACGAGGCAGTCGTGGAGTTCCGCCGTGCGATCTCCGCAGATCCGGGAAACCTCGACGCTGCGCTGCTGCTGGCGCAGGCCTTTCACCAGGGCGGCCGGCTCGACTCGGCGCTGGTCTGGGCGGAGAGGGTGGCAAGGGCGGCCCCAGACCTCTCGGGACCTGCAAGACTGGCAGGCATGACACTGGTCAGGCAGGGTCGGAGGGAGGAGGCTCTCGACCGCTTCCTGGCTGCCCGGGAGCTGGATCCGGAAGACACGACGACTCTCATGAATCTCCTGACTCTTTACGAGCAGTTGGGACGCGGAAGGGAGGCCCTGGATCTGATCTATCCTGCCCTGAGCCCCGCTCTGGAGCTTCCGTCGATATACCTGCGCCGTGCGCGGCTGCTGGCCCTTCACGGCAGTCCCCTGGATGCCGTCATGGATCTGGCGAGGGTCCTGCGCAGGGACCCGGCCTTTCCGGAGGCGGAGCCGATGCTGCACCTGCTGCTGGACAACCTGGGCGATCCGCCCGGGACAGCGCCGATACTGGATGAGCTTCTGCTTGAGCAGCCGCGGATGTCGCGGGTGCGGCTGCGCTTGACACGAAGCCTGATTGGGTCGGGTGACTGGCAGGCCGCGGTTCCACACCTGGAGATACTGGTCCGCGACAGACCCGAGGACGCGATCCTGGCCCGCCAGCTCGGTATCTACTACCTGCGGCTGGGCAGGATTGCCGACTCCCGTCAGGCCCTCCTTGAAGCCTCGCGCAGCGCCCCGGAAGACCCGGAGCCCTACCGCTGGCTGTGGCGCGTAGAGAACCAGGACGGTCGCCCGGAAGAGGCCTTCGAGATGGCAGAGGCGCTTCTGCAGCGATCTCCCGATGATGAGGAGGCCGGGATCCTGCAGGCAGTCTCCCTGGCTCAGCTGGATCGGAAGGACGAGGCCCTGCTCCTGTCCGACCAGCTCCTGGAGAGGGATCCTGCCAGGAGGGATGCGGCCCTGGTGTCGGCAACTCTCCTGGAAGAGGGGGAGCGGTACTCCGAGGCGGCGGCGCGGCTGATCCCCCTGCTCAAGCACTCACCGGAGGATTCCGAGTTGCTCCTGCGGCTGGGCTTTCTGTTCGAGAAAGCGGGGGACTTCGAGAAGTCCATCTCGATGCTCGACCGCCTTCTGGAGGTTCAGCCGGACAACCACATGGCCCTCAATCACGCCGGGTACATGTGCATAGAGCGTGGAGTACGGCTGGAGGAGTCGCTGGAGCGTGTGAGGCGGGCCCTGGAGCTGGATCCCGACAATGCCGCCTATCTGGACAGCTATGGCTGGGGGCTCTTCCAGACTGGGGATCCCGAAGGGGCGCTCCCCTACCTGCAGAGGGCGGCGGAGTTGCTGCCGGACGAACCCATTGTCCTGAGACACCTTGGCGATGCAAAGGCGGCACTGGGGGACAGGGAAGGTGCTGCATGCCTGTACCGCAGGGCACTGGAGCTGGCGCCCGATGATGCTGAAGCCGAGGAGAAGCTGCGGGATCTGGAGGACAGCCTGGACAGCGCGCCGGCGCATCAAAGATAGTAGGAGAGTGATCTGGTTCCGGCAGGGAACCCGGGGCCGCCAGGAGGGTTCATGTGGCTGCCTGACTCAGGATTGGAGACACGATGGCAGTGAACGAAGACAGAAAATCGATCCCCATACTCTCCACCCTTCCGGATGAGGTTCTGATGGAACACATCGTGCGGGGGTCGGAGGCTGCGTTCGCAACCCTCGTGGACCGATACAGGGGCCGGATCATCAACCTGGTCTGCCGCTTCATCAACGACAGGGACCGCGCGCAGGAGATTGCCCAGGAGGTCTTCCTTCGCATCTTTGTGCACAGGGAGAGATACAGGCCCAGCGGAAAGTTCAGCACCTGGATGTACACGATCGCGGTCAACCTTGCGAAGAACGAGATCCGCCGGCGGGTAAGGGCCAGGCGGATCGTAAGCCTCGACGGGTTGATGGAGGTTGCGGGCGACTCCAGCAGGTTCGTGGCTGATCGCGGCCCCGGTCCGGAGCGCCGCCTGCGCCAGCGGGAAGTCCAGGAGTGGGTCGGCAAGGCTCTTGCCGGCTTACCCGAGAAGTACCGCGAGGTGATTATCCTCAGGGATGTTCAGCAGCTCTCATACGAAGAGATAGAGAAGGTCTTGGGAATCCCGGGAGGCACCGTGCGCTCCCGGATCAACCGGGCCAGGTCGGCGTTGCAGGAGCAGCTCTCCGGCCTGGTGGAAGGCGGAATCGATGAAATGTAGTAAGGCTCAAAGCCTTTTCTCAGCACGCCTGGACAACGAACTCGACGCCGCTACGGCAGCCATGGTGGCTGCTCACGTTGAAAACTGCCGGAGATGCTCCATGCACTGGGATTCTCTGGTGGCTACCGTCAGCATGGTCAGGGGTCTTCCCCAGGTCTCTGCTGACCCTTCGTTCGTGGGTAAGGTCCTGGACAGGGTGCGAGCGTATGAGGCCGGCCGCATCGAACTGGAACCGGTCAGCGAGTCGGCTTCCGGGCTTTGGGGCCGCCTCAGGGCGCGTTTCGGTGATCTGGTGATACCCGTCCCGGTTCGCATGGCTGGTGCCCTGGCGATTGGTGCGGTCGTTGGGATCCTGATCACCGGTCCTGACAGGGTTGTCCCGCATGGGGATGTCACAGGTACCGGACAGGAGCCCGATGTTCAGATGGCGTTGTCATCGTCGTCAGCGATGCCTGCTGAAGTGTCACATTCCTTGCCGCACGCAACCACGCGTCCATTCATGGACCTGGTCGATGAACTCGCTCTGTCGCCCGAAACGGATCAGGATGACATCCCCGAGTCGGATCAGCCCGGACGGTTCGCACCGGGGACACTGCCGGCCGACCCGATGGGCCCGGGCCGCCAGGTCCACCTGGATGAGGTAGATGTTCGTCCTCAGATCACGTTCTAGTCCCGAGTCCCCGGCGTGCCTCCCCCCCTGCAGCGGCAGGGTCCCTCACCGGGGACTTTCCCTTTGTGGCTGCCGCCATGCATTCCGGCTGGCGGTTGCCATTCTGGTTCTCGGCCTCTTGCCATCACCCGGCCCGGCCCGGGTGATCTCCGGCGACGAGGATTCGGCTGTCGGGCAGGCTCTGAACGATCTCTTCAGCGGGGTCGAGAGTTCTCTGGTCCAGGTAATCGGATACCGTCCGACGGGCCCGTGGTCAGGGTTCGGCGACGGTTCCGGAATGGTCCGCCTCGAGCCGAGCCGGCTGACCGTGTGGGCCTCCGGGGTGGTCCTCGATGAGCGCGGGCTCATACTGACCTGCGCCGAGGCCGCGCAGCCTGGCGACAGCATTCAGATCCGTCTGGCCGACAGCCGCGTCATTGGTGCCCGCTTTCTGGCCCAGGATGTCGAGAGGGGGGTATCCCTTATCCGGGCGGACAGTTGCGACGGGCTGGTGCCGGTGGCCGTCGATGCCGCGATCGGCCGCGATTCCGGCAGCTGGCTGGCTGTGTTCCACTTCGAGTCCGGAAAGACCCACCCGTCGATCCGCATGGCAACACTGGACACGGCTGTTCCGGGGCAGCCGGGCTCGACACGATACCTGAGGCTCGAGATGGGAGACTGCCGGGGATCCTGCGGCGGTGCGGTGATCGACTGCAATGGCCGCTTCCAGGGGATGCTGGTTCAGGTGCTTGCGGAGAAGGAACAGGGTGCTGGTTCCTTCCAGACTGGTTTCGCGATGGAACTGCTCGAGTGCCAGCGGGTCCTTGTGCTGTCCTCACGCGAAATGGGCTATCTGTGCCGCCTTCTGGAGGAACGGAGTCGCAACCCGGTAGGATTCCTGGGCGTCAGGGCGGAGATCGTAGGTTTGTCGGAGGCGCCTGATGCCGCTCATGAGGGCTTCTCCACGGGACGTCTCATCGTGATTCACGTTCTTCCCGGCAGCCCCGCGGAAACTGCGGGCATTCTCCCCGGGGATCATATACTCTCGATTGCCGGAAGGCCCGTTGCGGATGCGAACGAGATCACGGCCAGGATCGCCGCCTTCAAACCCGGAGAGACGATATCCGTCGGGCTTCTGCGAAACGGCGCGCCGCTCGCCGTGCATCCACGCCTTGGTGACCGTTCGGCGCTTGAGTGGCTGGCCAGGGAAGAGGAACTGAACCGGGCCCGCGAGAGCAGGGTACGCAGGTCAATCAGGCAGCTCGAAGAGCAGCTCCGCGTGCTGGAGCAGCAGCGCTCCAGGTTGCGGTGACGGGGGAGATCAGGAGGAGCGATGCGCGACAGTCGTCGCGGAGGCGGTAGACAGTTTCTGCTGCGGGCCGCGCTGGTTTTCGCCGGAGCGGCAGTCCTCGTCTACGGCGCCGGATGTCCGAAGGGCCTCCGGATGGCGGTCGGGAGAGCCGGTGAGCCGGGCCTCGTCACTCCGTGGGGGCCGGGCGACGCGCGGGTTCAGGCGCTGACGGCTGCGATGGAGGCGCCTGTCGAGATGATGCGTCCCGAAGCACGGTTCAGCATGCGTGCCGTTTCTCCCGGAGTCTTCCAGGGAGCGAGGGACTGGAAGAGTCTGGTTTTCCTGCTGGACATGAACCAGCCCGGAGCCCTGGCCAGGCCGCTCAGGCGCATCCTCTCCGAAGGCGACCTTGACGGGATGCGGAAGCAGGAGGTCGCCTTCCGGGTTGTGCGGGACGTCTGGGCCCTTGGCCAGACGGTGATGGTCATTCACACATCAGACCCGGGGGCCTTCGTCTCCTACATGCGCGAGTCCGGCACCGGGATCGTGGATGCGTTCGAACGGGGGCTCGAGCAGTCTCTGGGCCACGTGGTGCTCGCGCTGGGCGAGGACACGCACATGACCCGCTATCTCGAGCAGCATCACGGATTCCACATCACGGTGCCCAGGGACTACCTCGTAGCCGAGGATCAGCAGGGACGTCTGGTCCGCCTCTACAGGGTGATCGATCCCGAGCCGCCGCGATTTCTCATGGTCCACTATGGCCCGGCCGCGGATATGCCGCAGACGATTGAGGAGATGCTGAGACTTCGCCATGCACTCGGGTTCGAGTACTACGACGGAGACGCCGTTCTCTTCGAACGGTCATGGGGGGAAGACGGTCAGTTCCAGGGGAGGCCGGCCACGGTCCTGCACGGCATCTGGCAGAACCGCAAGTACACCATGGGAGGGCCGTTCAGGACCTTTGTCTTCACACGGGACGACCGGTTCTACATGATCGACTGCTCCGTCTTCAATCCGCCGGGAGACAAGCTTCCCGTGCTGCGGGAGGTACTCGCGCTGGCCCGCACATTCCGTCCGGTGGAGCGCACGTGATCGATCTTCACATTGCCCTGGGCAGGGGATACCCGATTCGAGTCGGCCCCTGGCGCGACTGGGATCTCCGCACGCTGCTGCGTGACTGGCCGTCCGTTCCCTGGGCCATGATCGTGGACCGGGAGGCCTGGAGATTCTGGGCAGACGATGTGCTGTCTGCACTTGGTTCTGTGCGTATAGAGCCGGCCGTGCTGGAACTGCCGGGTGGCGAGCGGACTAAGACCCATGCGACCCTGATGCGCATCTACGACCACCTCCAGGCGGCAGGGGTGGGAAGGGACGGGACGCTGGCTGTCTTTGGAGGCGGCGTCCTTGGGGATCTGGCAGGCTTCGCGGCCGCCACCTGGATGCACGGAATACGGCTCGTACAGATCCCGACGACCCTCCACTCCCAGGTCGACTCGAGCGTCGGCGGGATGACGGGACTGAACTTCGGAGATCAGCGGAACCTGATCGGCGGCATTCACCAGCCGTCTGCCGTGCTCATATCCCCGGAGTGGCTGAACAGCCAGGATCCCAGGCAACTCACGGCAGGACTCGCGGAGGTGGTCAAGTCCGGCGTGATAGGGGATCTGCAACTCCTTGACATCCTGGAGAAGGAGCCGCCGGCTACTCTCTCACGCTCCCCCGCCCTGGAGGAGATCCTTGCACGGTCGCTGTCCGTGAAGGCCAGGATGGTGGAGGGTGAGCCGGCCGCCAACCCAGACCGCAGCCTGCTCGACTTCGGCCACACTGTGGGACACGCGATAGAGGCGGCAACCGGGTTCTCAAGATTCCTGCACGGTGAGGCGGTGGCGCTTGGGATGACCGCTGATCTGAGGATCTCCCAGGCGGTGTCCGGACTCAGCGAGGCCGAGGCCTCCAGGGTGGAGAGTCTTCTCGAGCGGTTTGGTCTTCCCGTTCGCACCAACGGGGTAGAGCCGGATGCCGTGCTTTCGAGGCTGGACCCGGCCGGCGAGTCCGAATGGGTGCTCACCGGGAAACTCGGATCAGCCCTGATCGTGCCCGAAGTGCCTGCCGAGTCGGTGCGACGGGCAGTGGGCAGGATCCTGGCCTGACCCGTCCTGCCGCCAACATGCCCCGATAGACCCTCCAGAAGCGGATCCGTTCCGCCGAAGACAATAGGCAGGCAGTGCCCGGAATCGGACATGGAGGGATGCCCCGTGGACTTTCGCAGTATTCTCGAATCGATGCTGGAGGCAAGGGCCAGCGATCTGCACGTCAAGGCCGGCTCGCGGCCTCAGATCCGGGTGGACGGCTTTCTGGTCCAGATGGACCATCCGCCTCCTTCCTCGAAGGACATTGAGGCGGTGGTGGACCAGGTCCTGACTCCCCGGCAGAAGGAGGAGTTCCACTCCAGCAGGGAGATCGATTTCGCGGTCTCGGTGCCTGGTCTTGCGCGGTTCCGTGCGAACTTCTACTACCAGCGCGGCACGCCGGCCATGGTGCTCCGCCATGTGCCCCTGGGTGTGCCCGCATTCGAGGACCTCAACCTTCCGCCATCGGTGGAGAGACTGGCCCTCCTGCCCCGCGGGCTTGTCCTCATCACAGGCACGGTGGGGAGCGGGAAGTCCACGACCCTCGCCTCGATGATCGACTGCATCAACCGGAGCATGTCCCGTTGCATCATGACGATCGAAGATCCGATCGAGTTCCTGCACAGGGACGACAAGAGCATGATCAGCCAGCGCGAGGTGGGGCTTGACACGGATACTTATCTCCACGCACTGAAGCACGTTCTTCGCCAGGATCCCGATGTGATTCTGCTGGGCGAGATCCGTGACAGGGACACCATGGCCATTGCGCTCATGGCGGCCGACACGGGCCACCTCGTCCTTTCGACCCTGCACACAGTGGATGCGGCGCAGACCGTCAACCGCATCATCTCGTTCTACCCCCCGCACCAGCATCAGGAGATCCGTTTCCTCCTGGCCTCCACGCTGCAGGCGATCGTGTCCCAGCGCCTGATCGTCACCACGTGCGGCAAGGGGAGGGTGCCGGCCTGCGAGATCATGGTGAAGACACCGCTTGTCGCCGAGTACCTGGTCGAGCCGGAGAAGACGCACCTTATCAAGCAGGCGATACAGGAAGGGACCTCCTCTCACGGAATGCAGTCCTTCGACCAGTCCCTGATGAGGTTCTACCGCGAGGGGCGCATCAGCCTGGAATCGGCCATGGAGAACTCCTCCAACCCGACCGAGTTTGCGCTGCGCATCAAGGGGATTCACGCTTCCAGTGACACAACGTGGGATGCGTTCGACAGGGAAAATGATGGCGAAGGGGAGAGGGCGACTGGTACCGATGGAGCATCCGCCTGTCCGTTCGAGGACCAGCACGGGAAGGAACCTCCGCTTGATGGCCCGGCGAACGTGTCACGGGAGCCGAGGCAGGGGCCGGACGGAATAGTCCGTTACTGAGACATCCGGGGCATCCGGTCAGCGGGTGATCTTCCAGAAGAGGAAGGCACCGACCGTGCCGAAGGCCAGATTTCCCAGCCAGGCTGCGAGCATCGGCGGGATTGTACCGCTGTAACCAAGCGCCTGCCCCAGGCGCACGAAAGCGAAGTAGGCAAACCCCACGGTTATGCTGATTCCGAAGCCAAGCGCCACGTTTCCGCCCCGCGCCACACGAAGAGACAGCCCCGTCCCAAGAAGCACCATCACCAGGGAGGCGAGGGGAAAGGAGGCGCGAATGTGGAAGTTGGTCATGTGAGTCTGGACCTGGCCCCCGCTCTCCTTGAGCCTTCTTGCATACACGAGGAGGGGCCGCATGCCCATGTTGAAAGGATCCATCTGGGTCCGACCGAAGTCGCCCGGCTGCTCGGTCATGGTGGTGGATCCGTACGTGCGAAAGGAGACCGCGACCTCGGCCGTGTCAATGAAGGTCCTGTAAAACCCGTTGCGGAAGCGCCATACTCCATCGACATATTCAGCCCGGTTGGCATCCACACGTTCCCGCATTTCCGATCGGTCCAGGAACTGTACGGAGACATCCCGGAGGGTGAAGGTTCCGGCATCGTAGTACTGCGCCACGTAGAAACGGCTGCCACCACCCAGAAGACGGACCGTCGTGCGGCTGCTGCGGTCCACGGCCTGGCGGCGGATCTCCTCTGTCATTATCCTGGACTGCTCAACGTACGCGCCCGGGCCGACCGTCTCGTTCAGTGTGTACTGGCCGATCGAGATTAGCAGGGCAAGGAGCAGCAGCGGACGGGCCAGGCGCCAGGGACTCTCTCCGCTGCTCTGCATGGCGGTGATCTCGTTGTGCTTCCGCAACTGGCCCAGGGAAAGCAGACTGCCCAGAAGCACCGCAACCGGGAGCATCTGCGTCAGCAGCGCCGGCAGGCCGTATGCGTAGTATCTCAGCACGGTGGAAATGGGAGTGCTGTGGTCGACGAACCTTGACAGCTTTTCCGTGAGATCAACGATGATCGTGATCGCGATGAAGGTTCCCAGACCCAGGACGGAGTACGAGACGAACTCCCTCAGCAGGTATCTGTCGAGAATCCTCACGCCGCGGCCTTCTTCTGCGGCCGCGCAGGATGGCCGGACACGACCGCCCGCGCAGACAGGTACATACCCAGCCCTCCGAGGATGATGTTGGGGGTCCACATGCCGGCCCAGGGCGCAATGATCATGCGATCGGCCAATGATTCCCCTCCGATAAGGCAGAGGTAGTAGAAGACGAAGAATCCGGCGCTCAGAACTCCCGCCGTCAGGCCTCCCCGCCTGGCCATGATGCCCAGGGGCGCTCCAACCAGCACAAAAACAATACATGCAACGGGGATGGAGTACTTCTTGTGAATCTCCACCTGGAACTCGTGGATCTTCCTCATTGTCAGCATCTGTTCCCTCTGGCGGGATCGGACCAGCTCGATTGCCCGCCTCTGGAATGAGGTCCACTCGGGGGGTGGGTCGGGTATCTTGCCCTGCGCCCCGCCCAGAAGGTCTGCCACCCCGGCAAGCAGGCTGCCGAGGCCGGGTTTCCGGGGCATGGATCCCGGATCCAGACGGTCGAGTTCCGCCAGGCTTTCCAGCGGGATCGACTCCAGTGCCGCCAGCAGCAGGGAGTCCTGTCGGACGTATTCCCGCCTCAACCGCCCGATCTCATCCTGCATCATCCGCACCGACATCTCCCTCTGGCCTCGTGTCCTGTTGGCATGAGAACGCCAGCGTTCTTCCCCCTGCAGGATGCTCATGGTCTGTGTCTCGAAACTGAGCCGTCTGTACTCCCCGGTCGGAGACGCGGGGTCGGCCTCGTGGATCTCACCGTCATGGAGAACGAGGTTCAGGGCATTCTCGTCTGGCCGGAATGTCAGGGTGCCGGTCCTGCCCAGGATGGTCCGAGGGGAGTCGGTCCGGGTTCTGCTGTCGAGGATCAGAACATCCTGCATGTCTCCCGTTCGGTCGTTCAGACGGCCGATCCAGAGATCGTATCCCTTGAAGTCGCTGATGATGACCCCCTCCCTGATCTGGGCCGTCGGGCGTTTTCGGGTGATCTCCTGGATGAGTGATGCGTAGGCAAAGTTGCTTTCCGGCAGGACGTAGTTGTTGAAGAGAGTCAGACCCGCAGCCACAATGACCGACAGTGCCAGCGCGGGGAGGATGATGAGCCCCAGGTGCACTCCGCTTGCACGCAGGGCAATAATCTCGTTGTCCTGGCTGAGTCGCCCATAGGCCATGAGGGCCGCCACGAGGACTCCGCAGGGAATCGAAAGGGCGACCATCCATCCGAGGGCGAAGAGGAAGAGGCGGGTGACCGACCAGATATCGATGCCTTTGCCGATCAGGAGATCCAGCAGGTCCAGGAACATGTTCATCATCAGGACGAATGTCACAAGGCCGAAGCCGATCAGAAAGGGTCCGCCAAGTGATCGGATTATGTAGCGTCGAAGGATCATCTGTCCTGCTTTCGTCGGGCTTCCACCCGAGCCTTTCTTCCGTATCCCATGTTGCAGGGGAACCTGTCCGCCACGAACCGGTCGCGTACCCGGCGGATCGCCGGGTGAACTTATCCCCTGGGCGGGAGTATAAGCAACCTGAGCGCATCGTCGACCCTGCCCGGGGGGACCGATGACCGGGCAACACCCTGGGGAACATTGAGATCAGGTCATGTAACAGTTCTGAGGGCGAGTTCCCCCAGCATCATGTTCTGGCTGCTGTTGGTGCTCGCCCTCTGGGTCCCCGGAGGTTGCCGGCCGGGTTCGGGGCCGGTTCTCTCGGGTGGTACCAAGGCTGGGGGAGTTCCTCCTCCGGCCGAATCTGCGTCTGTCCCCGGGGACACTCTGACCGCATCCCCGCCGCCTGCGGAGGATGTCGCCGCCCCTCCTCCGCCTGGTCCGGAAGTCGCCGGGGAGATTGCGGATGCCACCGTGTTCGGCCCCGAACCGCCGCCCCGTGATCGGGAGGACCCAGCGGCCCGGATCCATGATGCTCCTCCGGAGGATACTCTGAAGAACGGGGAGGCCGATCTGCCAACCCTGATGGGGCCGTTCCTGCCGGAAGACCTGCCCGCCGACTTGCCCGCGCTGCCCGATACCGCCGGGGCTCCTCCCGTGCAACCGGAGCCGACCTCTCCCCGGGACGCGGAAGATGATCCGTACCAGCCCGATGCTCCCCGGGAATGGAGGCCCCGCGTGGATCCGCTGCGGCCCGCCAGCTGGGACGACGGACCCATAGCCGAGGCGCTCGCCATCCCCCGGACCTCGCCGTTCGGAGATTCTCTCGACCGGGTGTTTCTCGGGGCGACAAGGCCTGATTCCATGACGGGGCCGCCGGGCATCCCGTCAGGCGGCGTGTTCTCATACATTCCCTCGCTCATCCCCACGGAGGATGCCCTTGCCTACCGGCGGGCAATGCGGGAGCGGGCATGGCCCATCATAGAGGCTATGGAGTTCTTCAGGCCGGAGTGGCGTGATCGCCGGGACCAGCTCGCAGCCAGGACGGACAGCATCGATCTGCATATCGCAGAAGTCGAGGAGGCCCTCGGTGTAAAGCTGCCTGATCCCCGGTGGACTCGATACGGCACACGCGCTCCAACCTCCCTGCAGATCGAGCAGGATGTGGAGACCGGAGCGATCGAGATCGTTCGACTGGCTCAGGACGCACCCGCCTCGCCTCCTGTCGCGATGGATCAGGCGGAGTTTCTGAGCCGGCTTACGTCCGGGCAGTTCTGGAAGGTCTGGAAGGCGGAATCGGCCCGGGGTCTCAAGGCGGCGGCGGTAACAGGCTCCAGGAGAGGCCTTGTCAGGCTGGACATACCGATCGAAGTCCCTTCACAACTGCGCAGCGTCTTCGGGGAGGGACGTCCCAACCTCTCGGTTCGCGGGAGCGAGCGGATCACCTTCAGCGGAACGAGCCGGTGGCGTCCGAAGGAGAAGGGCAACGAGATGATGCGCCGGCAGTCGAAGTTCCCCACACTCGACATGAAGCAGGAGCTGAATCTCCAGCTCACCGGGACTATCGGCGACAAAGTCAGCGTTGACATCGACCAGTCAAGCCAGGCAACTACGCCTCTGGCCAACAGGATCCGGATCCGTTACAAGGGATACGAGGACGAGATAGTGCAGAGCGTTGACCTGGGCAATACGAGCCTCACATTGCCGGGAACCAACTACGTTACGTACGGCGGGAGGGCGGAAGGGCTATTCGGGATCAACACGCAGGCCAGGATCGGCCCGGTCCAGCTTACCGGGATCCTGACGAAGCAGGAGGGCCAGAGCGATTCAAGGAGCGTGACCCGGTCCGCGGAGACCCGGACGGTCAAGATCGACGATCTGAACTACGTCGCCAACAGGTACTTCTTCCTGCGGGACCCCAACGGCTGCCCCTGGGAGCTGGACCAGGGGACGCTCGATGTGTTCCTGGATGACTACTACGCGGGAAACGATGTTGAGATGGGGGCCGTGCCGGTCGTGGCGTGGCCTCCAGGCAAGCAGTACTCCGACTCTCTCGCCTATCGCCGGTCGTTCTACCGCCTGGTTGCGGGGCCTCCTCCGAACGGCGACTACCAGATCCAGACAAGCCTGTACAACGGACACCCGGTTCTGATGCTGAACCGTCCACTCAGCGATGAGTATGCACTGGCCGTCGCGTACTCCGGGTGGGAGATGGACCGGGATCTGCGCCCGGTGCCGGAATCCTTCTTCACGGTGGGCGGCGGGAGCAGGCCATCGGGCCTGCCCGGTGAAGCGGACACTCTCGAGCTGGCCCTCATCCGTCCGAGCCGGTCGGACTCCAGGATCCGGGAGAGCGACCTGACGATCGGCCCCTGGGCCGACCTGCGTAGATTCGAACTGCGTAACGTGTACGACCTGGGGTCGCGCGGAATCCTCAGGGATGGATTCGAGCTGCGCATCAGGGCAAAGACGACATTCGGAGAGACGCAGGAACCGGACCGGATCGGCGAGACCACGTTTCTGATGATGACCGGCCTTGATCTGTCCAGGGAGACTGACGTCGGGAGGGTTCCGGGGCGGGATGACCGGGTGGACTCCGAGTTCGTGAGCTATGAGCTCGGGCTGATCCAGTTCCCCGACCTGCGTCCCTTCGACCCCGATTCATCCGATCTGGGGTACAGGCTGGCGCAGTGCAGTGGGTACACATTCAGCCGCTTTGGCCCCGGCAGGCCTCCCGGGCCCGGGGAGAGCCCGAACTTCGACAACCAGAGGCTCCGTCGGCCGAGAGCGCTTCCCACGACAACGGATTCCACCCAGTACCGGTCGCCCTGGGTCTACGACCGGATCAACCATGTCAACCCACAGGCAGACAGCCGGTTCTACCTGGAAGCCACGTTCCGAAGTCCCGTCACCATGATCAACCTCCAGGCCTTCGGCATCCTTCCCGGCAGCGAGACTGTCACTGCGAGCGGTCGCACCCTGGTACGGGACCGACACTACCGTATCGACTATGACCTGGGCGAGGTGGAGATCCTTGAGGCCGCCAATGTAACGGAGAGCGATGAGATCAGCGTCAACTACTCGTACATGGGTTTCGGCGGCAGCCAGAAGACGCTGGGCGGGATCGCTGCATTCTACCGGCCGGAAGACTCGAACCTTTCCATGTCCACAAGCTGGCTGTTCGAGAGCAAGGGCGGTGTGCCGGGGCTGGAAGGTGACCGGCCGCGTCTCGGGCAGGAGCCGTCCCGAACGATCGTGGGCGAGGTCGCCGGAACATACAAGACCGAGTCCAGGCTGCTGACCCGGCTGACCAATGCCATTCCCGGGGTTCATGCGCGTGCTCCCTCGAGGCTGAACATGGGTTTCGGGGCCGGAATATCCCTTCCCAACCCCAATACCAAGGACAGATTGTACATCGACGACTTCGAGGGTGCGAAGGACGTCGTATCACTGAGCATGAGTCGTCGGCAGTGGCAGCCGACCAGTATTCCGCTGCCCGATTACGATACCAACAACCTGCCGCGCGGCGCGGACGACCGTGCCTGGCGGCGCGGGGAACTGTGGTGGTATTCGCCCCGCAGGGCGGCGAGGGAGAGGGATTTCCGGCCGACCCTGTCGGAGAGGGAGGCGGATCACAACCGGCAGATCATGCAGATGCAGTTCTTCCCCAGGGGGGAGTCTCCGGAGGAGAGGAAGGAGTCCTGGGCCGGGGTGGTCCAGGTCATATCCACGCGCGGACGCGACCTCTCCCGGGCGCAGTTTCTGGATGTCTGGGTGAACGACTTCAGGCAGTACCGCCCTCAGCCTACGCCCGACCAGGAGCGCAGGGGCTACCTGTACATCGATCTGGGCGCCATCAGCGAAGATGCGATGTGGTACCGGGAGGATCCTGACAGTCCGCTCGACCCGGGGGACTGGTTCGATCTGGCCCGCCCCAACGGAAAGCTCGACACGGAGGATGTAGTCTACCCCAACGGCCGTCTGGATGTCGGCGGGGGCGTGAACGAGGACACGGGTCTGGATAATCTGCTCACAGGCCAGCCGGGAGCCCACTACTTCGACACGTACAGCTTCGACGAGAGCCTTGCGGATGACGATCCCAGGAAGTACGCCCACATTAACGGCATGGAGGGTAACCAGGAGCTGGATACTGAGGACCTGAACGGGAACGGCGTGCTGGATGTTCTGAACAGCTACTTCCAGATCCGGATCCCCCTGGCCGACTCGACTCTCTGGGAGACTGACGTCTACCGCGACTACGTTCACCGGGACCCGGGCGCGCCCCCCGGGCTGGTCGAGCCGCACAACGGCTGGCGCAGGATCCGGATACCCCTGGGGAGCGACAGCCTGGTCACCAGGCTCTGGGACGGCGACGCAACAGAGCCGGTGTGGGAAAGGATCCTCCACGCGCGTGTCTGGGTCACGGGTTTCGAGGACCGGGCAACCCTGCAGCTCGGCGGGATGGAAATCGTTGGTAACCGCTGGTACGAGAACCCGATCAGCGATCTCAGGGGACGCCCGGTCGATCCGGCCGACCTGGCGCCGGGGGAGGAGTTCTACGTCGGGGTCATCAACAACAAGGATGACGCAGCCGTCTACGATCCCCCCTTTACTGTCCGCAAGCAGGACAACATCCCCGAGAGAGAGCAGTCGATCACCCTCAACTTCAGCGAGTTTCAGCCGGGGCGCAAGGCCTCCATCTACCGCACGTATGGTCAGGACCAGGACTACACCCTTTACGAAAACATGGAGTTCTACCTGAAGGGGCGTTATGAGACCGGCGACGCGGACCTGATCTGCTCGATGCGGCTTTGCCGGGATGCGGCCAACGATACCCTGAACTACTACGAGTACAGGGTTCCCGTAACCGGGCACTGGAGGCTTCTGAAGATCGACTTCGCCGCCCTGAGCCAGCTGCAGCTGGAGCAGCCCGATTCGACCACGGGGTTGATCACCCGCGATCTTGGAGATGGCGTGGTAATCTCCCGAAGGGGGAATCCGTCCCTTACGTCGGTGAAGCGCATTGCGCTGCAGGTGTCGAATGTCGGAAGCCGTCCACTTGGCAGGGGGAGTGTCTGGGTCAACGAGCTGCGCCTGACAGAGGTGAAGAGGGACGTGGGATTGGCCTCCCGGATGACCCTGTCGGCCGAGTTGTCGGATGTGGCCCGCATGGACTTCAACATACAGAGGACCGGGGCAGACTTCCTGAGAATCGGGCAGGACAGGGGAAGCGGCACCACATCCACGACCTGGAACTTTTCGGGCTCCACGAATCTCAGCCACTTCATTCGTCCCCTGGGCATCGATGCGCCGGTGCGGACCAGCGTAACCTCCTCCCGTAGCGTGCCGAAGTTCAGAACGAACAGCGATCTCGTGCTGGATCGCGCGACCGACCGGGATATTGCCGAGAGCCGATCGGTGGACCACTCCATCTCACTCAGCAGAAGGCAGGGCCAGACATGGACAGACCGCTACCTGCTGAGTCCCTGGAGCGTCTCCGGAGGCTATCGCCGCGCGGTTACGCTCAACCCCACGGCGCGGGATACCTCGACGACCCGACGGGGAAGTGTGGGCTGGAACCTGAACATGGCCAACTGGGGTGAGTGGGACGTGGGCTCCCACTGGTTGTTCCACCCGATCGGGAGGCTCTTCGGCGAACGGACCAGGATGCGCCTGATCCCGACTTCGCTGTCGGCGAATCTCACCGGCAGCCACATGATGCAGACAAGATACAGCAGGACCGACCTGAGCCAGCCTTATGTCAAACAGCCCAGTCAGGACAGAAACACCGCCGGCCTGGGCCTGTCAGCATCGGCCCGGCCGCTCTCTCCCATTACGTACCGCATAGACAGCGGGCGCGACCTGATGCTCAGGGAGAACCAGCAGAGTCTGCTGGGGCTAAACCTTGGGCGGGAGACATCGAGGAAGCATCAGCTTTCGTTCAGCCAGGAGATCCCGGTGCTCCGCTCCGAGCTTGCTCCGCGGTTCAGCTGGAGTGGCAATTCCGATCTTGTCCTGGCCAGACAGGCCACATCGTCGGCGGAGGATGAACCGGACAGGGCAAACGACCTGCGGAACAACCGGACCACCACGTACAACGCCAGGGTTTCCCTGTCCAGGCTGATGGAGTATCTGCGCGATCTCTCCCGGCTCGGCGGCAGTGAGGATTCGGTCGGAGCAGCAGGACGTCAGGCGGGTGGAGGTCAGGGCCGGTTCAGCATCGGTGACATCAACACCACATACTCCATTACCTCGGGGACCAGTTTCAGCCTGCGCAAGGGGGAGCCAGGTATTCTGTACCAGCTCGGTCTGACCGACGATCCCGGACGCGGGGTGAAGGCCCTGAGGCAGGCCACCGAGCAGAGGACACGGAACAGGAATCTCACCCTGGATACACGACTCTCACTGCCCGATCGCGTACAGATAACGACAAGATTCTCCCGTGCCCAGGGGCAGAGCAACTCCAACGGAATGGTGTCCACCAACAGAACACTCACGTGGCCGGATGTCGACGTCAACTGGGGAGGCCTGCATGAGAAGCTCGGCCTCAAACGTTTCTTCCGTACTCTCCAGGCCAACAGCCGGTACTCCCGCGTCACGACGGAACAGGGCTCCAGTCTCCGGCCGAAGGATTCGGAGACGGTTCGGACGAGTCTGAACCCCATTCTGAGCATCAACGCAACGAGTCCGTCCGGGCTGCAGGCATCCCTCAGCTCCTCCGCCAATTCGTCCGTTACCGCGAGATTCGGGACCGGCGCGTCGACCACCAGCTCGAACGATCTCTCGGTCGGCCTCACACTCAGGAAGAGCTTCAACCTGACCCGCCAGGTGACCGTTCCGCTGACCGGCCGCACACAGACGATTCAGAGCAGACTGGACGCGAACGCGAGCCTGGACTGGAGATCCCGCCGTCAGGAGGTCACGACCGGGCCGCGCAAGGTGGTAAGCTACGACACGTCCGGGTGGAAGCTTGCAACGGGCGCCACCTACCAGTTCACCCAGAGCATCAACGGAAGCGCTTCAATCGATGTCGGTCAGGACACGGACAACAGAAACGAGGCATTCACCACCAGGTTCATAGGGGTGTCGATCTCGGCCCAGTTCACTTTCTAGAGAGGGCCGTCCCGAACTTCGGAGCATGCGGGAGCATCACATCCTGATCGCCTGAGCACTGATCTGCTGTCAGCCCTGGTCAGGAACGGGGGGCTAACCATGAAGGCAGTTCTACGGCAGTTTCATGGAGCAAAGATACCGGGCCGGTGCAGGCTGCCCCTTTGGATGTCTGGCGCGGTTTCGTGCATCCTTGCGCTCTCCACCGGTCTGTCGGCCGGGAGCCATCCGGTCCTGGAAGGCGAGGAGATCTTCAGGTGGGTGGTGCGCCAGTGTGATCTCGGACCCAGGGTGCCCGGCACTCCGGCTCACGCAGCCTGGCTGGGGATGACCCGGGGTTATCTGGACAGCCTGGGGGTTGAGTATCGGCTACAGCGCTTTCCCCACCCGGATCCCTACACAGGCAGGACGATTACCGGCACCAATGTGCTGGTGCGTTTCCGGCCGGAGATACGCCCCCGGATCATGTTCGGTACGCACTTCGACACCCGGGCCTGGTGCGACGAGGAGGATTCGACGATAGCCGCAACCCATGCTGTTCCAGGCGCCAATGATGGCGCGTCCGGGGCTGCGCTTCTTCTCGTTCTGGCCAGGCACCTGGAGGAATACCCGCCTCCGCTGGGCGTGGACCTGGCGTTTTTCGATGCCGAGGACCAGGGAACGCGCGGCCGTGAGGAGACCTGGTGCCATGGAAGTTCTTACGCCGCCGCCAACTGGCCATGGGCGACGCCTGACTGGGTGATCATCCTGGACATGATCGGCTCTCCCCATACCGAGTTCGGAAGGGAGTTGTTTTCCAGGACGTACGCCCGTGATCTGCAGGACCTCGTCTTCGGGATAGCTGCGGAGAAGGGGTTCAGGGAGTGGAACCCGGAGGTTGAGTACCATGTGGTCGACGACCACGCGCCGTTTCTGCGCGCGGGTATTCCGTCGATTGTTGTGATTGGATTCAACGATCCGTTCTGGCACACTCGGCAGGACGTGCCCGCGAACGTCAGCCCCGAGAGGTTGGCGCGGGTCGGGGAGGTGGTTTCGACCCTGATCTACGATCGGCGGCTGTCTCCCTGACCGACGCCCACCCCGGGTGGCGGGTGGGCGGGAATGCCGTTGATCTGGGTACCAGTCTTCTGTAGGGTAGGACTGCGTGGGCATCTGTCCACGTTGTTTTTGTTTGACCCTTGAGGCGCATGTGGCGCGCCGGGCCGCAGAGGAGTACCATGCGACGCGAGGAACTGGCGGAACTGGTTGAGCCTCTGTTGGAAGAGGACGGGTTCGAGCTGGTAGAATGCTCGGTCTCGCATTCACGCAGGATCGGAACCTACAGGGTCGCGGTTGACCGGTCCGGCGGCGTGCCCGTGGAGGCATGTGCGCGGCTCAGCAGGAGGATAGCTGTCCTTCTGGATGCCAACCCGATGCTGAGGGGGGCCTACAACCTGGAGGTGTCATCCGCCGGGATGAACCGCAGGATCTGGAAGACGGAGCATTATGAGCGGTTCCGGGGCGAGGATGTTCGGATCGAGTTCCAGGCGTCCGACGGGACCACGCAGAGGATCCAGGGAAGTATAGGAGAGCTGGAGGGGGATTCAGTCCGGATCATCCTGCATGGCGGCGGGGAGACAGTTCTGCCCCTCGGCGCCGTGGACAGGGCGTTCCTGCACATGGATCCATGGAAGAAGAGGCCGGGCCCGCGTGATGCTGACGGCGGGCCGGAGAGGGATTCGGCACCAGAAGATGCCTAAACTGCCAACGGATGAAATCCTTGAGGCTCTGCGGCAGATAGCCCGTGAGAAGAGCGTCGACAGGGCGCTCCTGATAGAGACTCTTGAGGCCGGCCTGCTGAGCGCCGCGAAGAAGAGATACGCGACCGCCGCTGATGTACAGGTTGCCTTCGACGAGGTCACGGGCGGGATAGAAGTCCGCGTGCACAAGAAGGTGGTGCAGGTCGCCATCGACCTCGAGGGCGAGATTGACTTCGATGAGGCGCAGAAGATCGACCCGCACATCCGCCTCGGCGCCACGGTTCCCGTGAAGGTGCCGGTGGCGGAATTCGGCAGGAATGCGGTGCAGGCAGCCAAGCAGGTCCTTGTCCAGCGCGTACGGGAAGCCGAACGGGACAAGGTCTATGAGGAGTACGAGGACAAGGTCGGCCAGATCCTCTCCGGCACCGTCTCCCAGGTCGACCGGGGCAGCCTGATCGTGAAGATCGGCCGTACCGAAGGGATCTGCCCCCCGCGGGATCTCATGATGCGGGACAGGTTCAAGATTGGCGATCCGGTCCGTGTCCTTCTAAGGGAGATAGACAGGAATCAGAAGGGCCCGATGCTGATTCTGTCCCGGACTCACGAGGACTTCGTACGGAGACTGTTCGAGAACGAGGTCCCTGAGATATTCGAGCGGGTAGTGGAGATAAGGGAGATCGCCCGGGAACCCGGCAGCCGTACCAAGATCGCGGTGGTCTCGCACGATGACCGCGTCGATCCGGTGGGCGCCTGCGTTGGCATGAAGGGCGCCCGGGTGCAGGGGATCGTCAGGGAACTGGGGGGCGAGCGCATCGACATTGTCCCCTGGAGTCCGGATCCGAAGATCCTCATCAGCCGGGCGCTGGCTCCGGCCCGTGTCCTTGACGTGCTGGTCAGCGAGGAGGAAAGAAGCGCTGTGGTCATCGTCTCGGATGATCAGCTCAGCCTGGCCATCGGTGGCCGCGGGCAGAATGCGCGGCTTGCTCACCGCCTGACCGGATACGGAATCGACCTGAAGAGCCAGTCCCAGCTGGATCTTGAGCAGGCGGGAGAGGGGGGCGTACCGGAGGCCGATCTAGAGGCATACGAGAAGCAGATCGGCCCACGCATGGTCGAGCGGCTGATTGCGGCGGGCAAGGAGACGCTCCAGGATGTCCTGCGCACCTCAGTTGAAGAGCTGATGGAGATCCCCGGGATCGGCGAGAAGACCGCCGGACGCCTGCTCGGCACCACACGCCAGATTCTGGACGAGCTGGCGGAGGAGGCGGCCCGGGGTGTTACCCGGCAGTCCGATGCCGGCGATGATGACGGCGATACGGAGGCCCCGGATGCCGCAGAAGACGGAGATAGACGGGAGGCAGAGTAGTGAAGGTTCGAGTCTTCCAACTGGCCAGAGAGCTGAAGATCTCCAGTGAAGCTCTGGTCAAGATCGTCGGCGACCTGGGCCATGAGGTGAAAGGCCCCATGAGCTCGGTTGAGGGCGATCTGATCGCGCTGATCAGGGAGAGGATCGCTCTCGAGAAGGAGGCCACGAAGAGGGAGACCGAGAAGAAGGCGCACATCCGGGAAGTGATTCAGCGCAAGCCCGAGGCTGTAGGGCCCGGCGAGACGAAGACACCCCCGTCCGTGGATGTGGCCGGGAAGCCGAAGCCTGCGGCACGTGCCGAGTCTCCCGCCGCGCGGGCGAAGGGAGCCCGGACCGAGCCACCACGAAAGCAGGAGACGCGCGAGGTCAGAAGACCGCCTCGGGAGCCGGTGCCCCGGCAACCGGCCGAGCGCACGGCCAGGCCGGCACGTCCCGCCGTCGATGCCAGGCCGGGAAGAGTCGACAGGCCCGCGACGACACGAAGGGATTCCAGGGACTGGTCGGCCCCCGCCAGGGTGCACACGACAGGCGGCCGCCGCGATCGGAAGAAGAGGAAGAAGCGCCACGTCGACGAGCAGGCGGTGAAGGACCAGGTCCGCAAGACCATGGCCGATCTCTCGAAGGGCCGTCAGCGCGTGCGTCGCCGGCGGCGGACGGGAGAGACGGGCGAGATCGAGGAGACCAATGTTCTTCAGGTCTACGATCTCGCCACGGTTGCTGAGCTTGCTTCCATCATGGAGGTCAAGCCCACCGAGGTCATAGCCACATGCCTGGGTCTCGGGATCATGGCCACCATGAACCACCGCCTGGACAAGGATGCCATTACCGCGATTCTCTATGAGTTCGGATATGAGCCCGAGTTCGTGGAGGAGGTTGGGGCGGAGATCCTGGCAAAGGACGACGAGGAGGACAGGGAGTTCGAGGCGGTCTCCCGGGCGCCGATCGTGACTGTCATGGGGCATGTCGATCACGGGAAGACGAGCCTTCTGGACTATGTGCGGAAGGCCCGGGTGATCGAGGGGGAGTCGGGCGGAATCACCCAGCACATCGGGGCCTACTCCACCAGGGTGGGTGAGGGACGGATCGCCTTCCTTGATACACCCGGCCACGAAGCATTCACGGCAATGCGCGCACGGGGTGCCCAGGTCACCGACATCGTGGTTCTGGTGGTTGCGGCGGACGATCACGTCATGCCCCAGACGATCGAGGCGATCAGCCACGCGAAGGCCGCGGGCGTTCCGATCGTGGTCGCCATCAACAAGATCGACCTGGCCAACGCAAACATCGAGCGCGTCAAGAAGGAGCTTTCCGAGCACGGAGTGCTGGTTGAGGAGTGGGGCGGCAAGACCGTTGCGGTCGAGATCTCGGCCAAGCACGGGAACAATGTGGACAAGCTCCTGGAGATGATCCTGCTTGAGTCGGAGATGCTCGAGCTCAAGGCGGAGCCGGGCCGCAGGGCCAGGGGGGTGGTGATCGAGGCCAGGCGCGAAGCAGGGCGTGGCATCGTTTCGACGATCCTGATTCAGAACGGCACCCTGAGAATCGGTGACGCCTTTGTGTGCGGCACCGAGTTCGGGAAGGTCCGCGCGATGGTCGACGACACGGGCCGGCGGATCGAGGAGGCCGGGCCCTCCACCCCGGTGGAGGTCCTGGGCTGGGCCGGAATTCCACAAGCGGGGGATACCTTCACCGTGCTGAAAAGCGAAGCGGAGTCCAGGGAGATCGCCGGCAAGAGGTCGCAGATCGCCCGGGAGCACTCTCACAGGCTGCGCGAGCAGGCGATTTCGCTGGTCTCGATTCAGGAGAGAATACAGCGGGGCGAGCTGCACGACCTCCTTGTCGTCCTCAAGACTGACGTGGGAGGGTCGCTGGAAGCGATCCGCGACAGCCTTCTCAAGCTGAGCACGGACGAGGTGAAGGTCCGGATCATCCACGAGGGAGTGGGCCTGATAAACGAGTCGGATGTGATACTCGCCAGGGCGAGCGGCGCTATCGTCGTCGGTTTCCACACGCGTCCGGATGCCAAGGCGCACCAGGCGGCCATGAGCGAACAGGTCGATGTCCGTCTCTATCGCGTCATCTATGATCTCGTGAAGGATGTCAAGGATGCCATGAGCGGCCTTCTGGCCCCTGAGAAGATTGAGAAGATAAGCGGTTCGGCCGAGGTGCGGCAGGTCTTCCACATAAGCAAGGTCGGGAGCATTGCAGGCAGTTTCGTCGTCTCGGGCACCGTACGCCGTGGAGACCGCGCGCGCGTCTATCGCAACGCCGATGTGGTCTATGACGGCACTTTCTCATCGCTGAAGAGAATCAAGGATGACGTGCGGGAGGTGACCAACGGCTACGAGTGCGGCATCGGGCTGGAGGGATTCGAGGATCTCAAGGAAGGGGACGTCATCGAGGCCTACACGGTGGAAGAGGTCGCGAGGCACCTCGACTAGACCGGGGCCCGCTTGACGGGCCGGGGCCGTTCCAGCCGTGCTGCAGATCTCCTGCTCCCGTTTCCCACAAATGATGTTCTACGGTGCAGCCAGAATAGAGATTCTCATACCGCAGAGCCGCTCTCTGAAGGAGAAGCGGTCGGTGGTGAACCGCCTGAAGGACAGGCTCCAGGGACGGCTCCGCCTGGCCGTGGCGGAGGTAGACCTGAATGACCTGTGGCAGAGGGCTGTTCTGGGTGTTGCGCTTGTTGCTCAATCGGAGGGCTCGGCCCGCAACGGGCTGGAGGCTGCACGCAGGGAGGTGGAGTCGGAGTTGCGTGCTGATCTGCTCGACTTCCGGGTTCGGGTTCACGCCATAGACGACGGAGGAGAATGGTGAAGGGTCCCCGAATGGAGCGGGTGGCGGAGCAACTGCGCCAGGTCATCTCCGAGATCCTGCTGTACCGGGTCAGGGATCCGGGCGTACGTAACGCCGTGATCACCAGGGTAGATGTGTCACGCGATCTTGCGCATGCACGCGTCTACGTCTCGGTCCTGGGAACCGCGGAGGATCGGGAGCAGACTGTTCAGGCGCTTGAACGCGCCTCTTCGTTCGTCCGAAGCGAGCTGGCACGGGAGGTCAGGCTGCGAAAGGTTCCGGAGCTGCGTTTCCAGCCTGATGCCGGCATGGAACACAGCGAGCGGATCCAGGAGAGCCTGAGGGAGCTGGGGCTGGACAGCGGTGGCTCATCCGGCGGAGACGGGGCTCCTGCAGTCGATCCGGATCTCTCCACGGGCCCTGCGGAAGACGACGATGCAGGGGGGCGGGAGTGAAGGCGGAACGTTCCACGGGAGCGCTTCAGGCCTGGGATCGAACCGACTTCGTACTGAATGTCTACAAAGAGATCCCCTGGACGAGTCACGACGCGGTAAGCCGTGTCCGCCGCATCCTGGGCGAGCGGCGTGTCGGTCATGCAGGGAGCCTGGATCCCTTTGCCAGCGGAGTCCTTGTGGTCGGAGTGGGAAGAGGGACCAGGCTGGTGCCGTATCTTATGGATCTTCCAAAGGGGTACCGCGGGACAATGATCCTGGGCAGACGAACCGACAGTGGAGACATGGCCGGTGCGATCATCGAGGAGGGGCCCGTCCCGCGGATTGGCCTGGAAGAGCTGCAGAGATTCGCAGACCAGTTTCTCGGACGAACCATGCAGACTCCTCCGATGGTCTCTGCGGTGAAGGTCGAAGGGCGCAGGCTGTACGATCTTGCCCGCAAGGGGATCGCCGTTGAGCGGGAGGCCCGCCCGATCCGTATCGACCGCTTTACCATCGTGGATGTCGACCTGCCGCGTGTCGACTTCGAGGTGGAGTGCGGCAGGGGAACCTACGTCCGCACGCTCATTGAGGATCTGGCAGCGAAGGTGCCGGCCCTGGCCACGATCGAAAGCCTGACACGGACGTCCGTGGGCGGGTTCCGTGTCGCCGATTCGGTGCGGATCATCTCGCCTCCCGGGAACACGCCCGGAGGCCTTCGGGGTTCCGCCGTCTCCTTGTCCGGGGCGCTCGGCCATCTCCCGGCAGCGAAAGTGGATGGCCACTGGATCAGGCGCCTGAAGCAGGGGATGGCCCCGCCCTGGAAGTGGCTGGAGTTCGACGCGCAGCCTGCCCTGGGCCAGACGATCCGCCTGCTCGGCCGTGAGGGCGAACTCCTGGCGATCGCCACCCTCGATCTTCTGCCGGGGCCGGCGGACCGGCCGATCGAAATGGCCGCATCGGTCCGCCTGGACCGCGTCTTCTGAGCCATGAGGGGATCCGGAAGCGCCGCTTCGGAGATTCCGAGGGTTGTGGCAACGATCGGTGTCTTTGACGGGGTACACGAGGGCCACCGGGCGCTCTGCGAACTGGTTCTCTCGCGGTCCCGGGCCCTGGATGCGGTCCCCCTCGCCATCACCTTCGATCCACATCCCGTTACCGTGCTGGCGCCGGCAGTACGACGGCACGTGATCACTCCCCGTCCTGTGAAACTCCGCCTTCTTGCCGAGATCGGCATGCGGATGGCCTGGATCCTGCCTTTCTCCGAACACCTGGCCTCGCTGGAACCCGGCGAGTTCCTGAGGGATCTGATCCTGCCTTCGGTGAATCCGGTGGAGTTCTGGATCGGGTACGACTTCCGCTTCGGCAGGGACAGGACGGGAACGGCGGATTCTCTGAGGGCTGAGGGGATGCGCCTGGGCTTCGATGTGAGGCAGTTCGGTCCCATCCACAGCGAGGGGCGTGTTCTCAGCAGCAGCTGGGTCAGGGAGACGATCGGAAAGGGAGAGATGAGGGAGGCCGAAGAGGTGTTGGGCCACTCATTCGTCCTCGAGGGTGTTGTCGGGCGCGGCCGGGGAGAGGGTGCCCGCCTGATCGTACCGACAGCGAACCTGAGGCTGCATCCGGCTCAGATCCTGCCGGCAACCGGGGTCTATGCCGCGTGGGCGGAGCTTGGCGGCCGGCTTCTGCCAGCGGTTCTGAATGTGGGCGTGAGGCCCACGCTGGCGAATGACGGGCGGACTGTCGTCGAGGTACATCTTATTGGTTGGCAAGGAGATATCCGGGGCGGAGTGCTGGCTGTCCATCTGGGATGCCGCCTTCGGAGCGAGCGCCGGTTCACCGGAGTGGCCGAGTTGCGGACAGCTGTCAGGCAGGACATCGCCGCCGCGGAGGAGTGGTTGAGATCGCATCAGCCTCCTGCAAAGCCTTTGCCCGTGTGGCCATCGAGTGACGGCAAGAAAAGTCGCAGTTCGTCAAACGGATTGGTTGAACACGGCAAACCGGACTGCTAGAGTGGGCCGGTCATTGCCGAAGAAGGATGCAAGCCTGCCTGTGGGGCTCTAGGCTGGAAGTACCGGCCTGTTTTCAATCGGAGGAATGTGATGCCGCTTTCGAAGGAAGAGAAGCAGGAGATAATCTCCCGCTACAAGCTTCATGATCTGGATTCCGGCAGCCCGGAGGTGCAGATCGCCTTGTTGTCGGAGAAGATCAAGCATCTCACCGAGCACTTCAAGAAGCATACGACCGATCACCACTCCCGAAGGGGGTTGCTCAGGATGGTCGGCCGCCGCCGCAAGCTTCTGGAATACCTCAAGAGGACCAAGCTCGAGAGCTACCGGAGTCTTGTGAAGGACCTCGGTCTCCGCCGCTAGAACCACGCCGGCATTCATCCCGTCGCCGGGTCGCCGCCCTTCGGGGCCCGCGGATCCCGGCGGCGCGGGTATAGCCTTCCGTTATCTTCTCGGGACAGTTGGGAGAAACTCATGATCCACACACTCACCATGGAACTCGGCGGCCGCAATCTGACCATCGAGACAGGCAAGGTGGCAAAGCAGGCCGGCGGATCCGTCTGGGTTCGCTACGGGGATACAGTGCTTCTGGCGACGGCAGTCGGAGGCACGCACGAGATCGACCGCGACTTCCTGCCGCTCTTCGTCGAGTACCGCGAGAAGACATACGCAGCGGGCAGGATACCCGGCGGCTTCTTCAAGCGCGAGGGCAGGCCGAACGAGAAGGAGGTTCTTTCCTCCCGCCTCATCGACCGCAGTCTCAGGCCGTACTTCGACAAGTCCTTCAGGTTCGAGATCCAGGTCATGGCCGAGGTGCTCTCCTCGGACCAGGAGAACGACCCCGACGTACTGGGGCTGATAGGCGCATCGTGCGCTGTCTGCCTGAGCGATCTTCCGTTCCCCGAGCCGATCGGCGCAGTCCGCGTCGGCATGGACCAGGATGGCAGCTTCGTGCTCAACCCCACCAGCGGGGAGCTGGAGATGAGCCGGCTCAGCCTGGTGGTGGCCGGCACCGCGGAGTCGATCGTCATGGTGGAGGGGGAGGCGGCAGAGATCTCAGAGGAGCAGCTTGCAGACGCCATGCAGTTTGCCCATCCGCACATCAGGTCGATCGTGGAGATGGTTAACAAGCTGGTGGAGCTGGCCGGGAGGCCAAAGCGCGACTGGCAGCCGAAACCGGTGGACGAGAAGCTCGCGGAGAAGGTCGTCATGGGCTTCCGGGACAGGGTTGCGGCGTCGATCCGTATTGCGGACAAGGCGGAGCGTGAGGGTGCCATGCGTGCCTGCATCGATGAGGCCATGGAGCAGTTCGCTGCGGAGTACCCGGAGCGCGGAGACGAGATCGCCGCGAGCCTGCGCAGGCACGAGCGCGAGCTCATGAGGAAGATGATCCTGGATGAGTCGGTGCGCGTCGACGGACGCAGGCCGGATGAGGTCCGCCACATCACCTGCGAGGTGGGCGCACTGCCGAGAACGCACGGCAGCGCCATCTTCACGCGCGGTCAGACGCAGACCCTGGTGGTCACCACGCTCGGAACGTCGGTGGACGAGCAGAAGATCGAGGAGCTGATGGGCCAGTCATGGAAGACCTTCATGCTCCACTACAACTTCCCTTCGTACAGCGTTGGTGAGACAAGGCCTTCGCGCGGCCCGGGGAGGAGGGAGATCGGGCACGGGGCATTGTCAGAGCGGGCCCTCGCCGCCGTGGCTCCGTCCAACGAGCGGTTCCCGTACACGATCCGGCTCGTCTCGGATGTCCTGGAGTCCAACGGCTCGTCGTCCATGGCGTCGGTCTGCGGGGGCAGCCTCTCACTGATGGATGCGGGCGTGCCGATCAAGGCCCCGGTCGCGGGGATCGCCATGGGTCTCGTCAAGGAGGGGCAGAGCACGGCAGTCCTTTCGGACATCATGGGCGTTGAGGACCACCTGGGCGACATGGACTTCAAGGTTGCAGGTACGGCCGAGGGAATCACATCGGTTCAGATGGACATCAAGATAAAGGGGCTCGACATAGACACGCTGAAGCGTGCGCTCGAGCAGGCACGCCTCGGGCGGCTGCATATCCTGAACATCATGAACCAGACGATCGCCGAGTCACGTTCCGAGATCTCGCAGTATGCGCCGCGGATCCTCGTCATCAAGATCAACCCGGACAAGATCCGTGACGTCATCGGCCCGGGGGGGAAGATGATCAAGAAGATCACCGAGCAGACCGGCGCTTCCATCGACATCGAGGACGACGGTACGGTAAAGATCGCCTGCATCGATTCGGAGATGGCGCAGAAGGCGGTCGACATCGTGCGCTCCCTCACCGAAGACCCGGAGATCGGCCGCATCTACCGCGGGCGCGTGAGGAGGATCGTCAACTTCGGCGCATTCGTGGAAATCCTGCCGGGACGCGACGGCCTGGTGCACATATCGGAGCTCGAGCATCGCCGGGTGGCAAGGGTCGAGGATGTGCTCAGCGAAGGGGACATCGTGCTCGTCAAGGTCATCGGTGTGGACGAGGAGGGCAAAATCCGGCTCTCGCGCAAGGCTGTCCTGGAGGAGAGCGAGAAGGATCAGTAGTCCGGGCGCGGACTCCACACGCTTCAGGTTGCAGGATTGAGGTTTCTGAGCAGATTGAACCACCGCTTCGACGAGCCGCAACTCCAGAGAGTGCGGCTCCCGGGCGGTGGTTTGCTTCTTGCCGAGAGGGTGCCGCATGTGCGCTCCCTTGCCCTCGGGATCTGGCTGCGCCTCGGCTCGCGGGACGAGGAGCCTGCCCAGGCCGGGATCTCGCATCTCGTGGAGCACATGCTCTTCAAGGGCAGCCGCCGCTACTCAGGCTATCAGCTGGCCAAGAAGATGGAGGCGATAGGCGGCCAGGTGGAGGCGTACACCACCAAGGAGACCACCTGTTACTATGTCCGCGCGTTTGAGGGACACAGGCGCCGCGCGGTTGAGATCCTGGGCGAGCTGCTCTCGAGGCCCCTTCTTGCATCCGGGATGGTCCGCCGCGAGATCGATGTGGTTGCAGAGGAGATCCAGGGCTACCTGGACAGTCCCGAGGAGCTGATCCACGATCTGGCGGCAGAGGTTCTATGGCCCCGGCATCCCCTCGGGGGATCCATCCTCGGCCGCATGGAAACGCTTGGATCCCTGAACTCGACCGCCCTGCGCAGGTATCACAGGACCCGCTATGCATGGGGGAACATGGTCATCGCGGCCGCGGGAAGCCTGGATGTGGACCGCCTTGCCGATGAGTTGGCCGGGCATCTGAGCCTGCCCGAGACTCCGGAGGAGGGCCGCCGAGTCAGGATCCCCCGGGCCCGCCAGTCCGTACGCCACGAGATCCGGCCGGTGCAGCAGGCCTACATCTGCCTCCTGAGAAGGGGGCCTGCGTACGGTGATCCCCGGCGGCTGAATGCCTACGTGCTCAACACGATCCTGGGCACAGGGGCCAGTTCGAGACTGTTCCAGGCCATAAGGGAGGACGAAGGTCTCGCCTACTCGGTCTACTCCTTTCTGGATTCCTACAGGGACACCGGGGCTTTCGGGGTGTACCTGGGAGTCAACCCTGCCAGAATGCGAAAGGCTCTCCGCCTTGTCTGCCGGGAACTGGGCAGGATCCGCAGGCACGGCGTGCGGGCCTGGGAGCTGGAGAGCGCGAAGGCCCAGATCTACACCGGTCTGTTCCTGTCGTACGAGAGCATGGCGGAGCGGATAGGGCGCATGGCACACAACGAGATCTACTACGGCAGACACTGGCCCCTGGAGAAGGTTGTTGCCCGTGTGGATGCCGTAACGCGCGAGGACGTCCACAGGGCTGCGGTCGAGACGCTGGATCCAGGGCGGTTCTCCCTCGTTACACTGGGACCGGACGGGTTCGACAGGCCCGGGCTTGAAGACCTGGACTTCTGAACGGGAGGGTGGCGTGTCCCACGATGCCGATCATGGCGGCATCCGCGTTGGATGCCGGGCTGTACGGCCGGGAGCATCGCTTCCGGTTCGGATGACGGCGGGAGCAAGCGGATTTGACCTGCACGCGTGCCTGGAGGCTCCCCTGGCCATCGAGCCCGGCTCCCGGGTTCTTGTTCCCACAGGGCTCATTCTCGAGATACCCGGGGGTTTCGAAGGGGTTGTGCGTCCCCGCAGCGGTCTTGCATTGCGTCATGGGATAGGGTTGCTCAATTCTCCGGGGACCATCGATTCGGACTATCGTGGAGAGGTCGGCGTGATCCTTGTCAATTGGGGAACCGGGTCATTCGAAGTGAAGCCCGGCGACCGCATCGCGCAACTCGTCTTCCAGGCTACAGTCAGGGCGGAGGTCTCCTGGGACGAGGTTGACCTTGCGACTTCACGCGGTGCGGGGGGATTCGGATCCACCGGCCTGTCGGGAGAGGCATCCGGATCAGGAGAGGTCGTGCCATGACACACCGGAGGCTTCCCGGTCGTTCCGCCCGTGGATTGCTCACCATTCCGGCTGCGGTCGCCATGTTCGTGATGCACCCTGTGTGGATCTCCGCCGGTGCGGCGGATGATCCTCATGCCGCCGGGAGCCTGCACACTCAGGAGGATGCGCTCCCTCCCGGCCGCAGTCCCGCCATTGTCCCGGGCGAGCGGCTGGAGTTCTCGGTCGGATGGGGTCCGGTAAAGGCCGGCACTGCGGTGATGGAGATCCAGGGGATCAGGAGGTTTGAGGGCAGGCTCGCGTATCACGTGGTCTCCACTGCGATCTCGAACGCCGTGATGGACAGGATCTACCCTGTGCGTGACCGCATCGTCTCCCTGATGGATGTGAACGACCTCACGACCCTCTACTTCGAGAAGCACCTGCGGGAGGGCAGGTTCAGGTCCGATCAGTCCGTCCGCTTTGATCACGAGCGCGGTGTTGCCGTGTACCAGGACGGCGAGGAGGTGGAGCTGGAATCGGCCTCGTACGATGTACTGGCGGCCTTCTACAGGGTGCGCGCGATGCCCCTCGAGCCTGGAGCCGAGTTCCTCCTGGACAGCTTCGACAACAGGAAGCGGTACTCCATTAGCGTGAGGGTGACCGGCCGGGAACGCGTGACCGTGCCTGCAGGTACGTTCGACTGCATTGTGCTCGAGCCCGCGCTCAAGAGCGGGGCTCTGTTCAAGCATGAAGGCAGGCTGAGTGTCTGGATCACCGACGATGAAAGACGGATCCCCGTTCTGATGAGGAGCAGGCTGTCTCTCGGGTCCGTATCCGTGGAGTTGACCGGGTACCATCGGCCTGATGGGTCCGTCTCCCCGCCGGGGGAGCACGCACCTTCCCGGGAGATGCCCGGGGACTGACCGATGGCCGGGTCTCAAGGAGGAGGAATGTCCCGCTACCCCGAAACCGATCTGTCTGGTGTTCGCACCTATCCTGTGGAGCAGCGTTCCAGCAAGGTCGACAGGGCATCCTTCTACACTCCTCCGGCGGATCCCGATTCGTTCGTGGATTTCTGGGACTCGCTGCCGGACGTGCTGGCCGCCCGCGAACTGAAGGAACTGGTCACCAGGCTGGCGGAGGCGAGGCGAGGGGGACACGGAATTCTCGTGCTTGCCGGCGCACACGTGCTCAAGACCGGGATGGGGCCGGGGCTCATAAGGCTGATGGAGACGGGGTGGGTTCAGGCGCTTGCCCTTAACGGAGCCGGAGCCATTCACGATCTGGAACTGGCCTTCTTCGGCAGAACCTCCGAGGACGTGGCGGCCCACCTGCACGAAGGGCGCTTCGGCATGGCCCGGGAAACGTCCCTCTGGCTCAATGACTGGACCCGTGAGGCTGCAGGGCGAAAGGAGGGGCTGGGCGAGGGACTCGGCCGCGTCTTCATGGAGAGGGCGGGAGAAGGAGCGAAGCACAGCGTACTTGCCGCAGCGTACCGGCTGCGGATTCCAACCACCGTTCACATCTGCGTTGGAGCAGAGATAAACCACCAGCATCCCAGTTTCTCGGGCGAGGCTGCAGGCGCCTGCAGTGCCAGGGACTTCAGAATCCTGTGTCACATCCTGACCGGCCTGGGACGGGGGGCTGCGCTCAGCATTGGATCTGCCGCAGTGCTCCCGGAGGTTTTCCTCAAGGCTCTTTCCGTTGCGGCCAATCTTGGGACACGATTCGACGGTCTGACGACAGCGGCGTTCGACTTCCAGAGGCACTACAGACCAACCGAGAATGTGGTCAGACGGCCTGTGCAGGCCGGGGGGCGCGGATTCTACCTCATCGGCCACCATGAAATCCTGCTACCCTTGTTTTTTCAGGCACTTATGAGACGGCGGGCGGATGGGGGGCAAGGCCCGCACTGAGGCTCAAGCTGGGCGGCGGATCTGCCGATCGTTGTTGACGTTGACGGCATCCGTACCGGGGTTGAACGAGGCGCGTTGACGGTTGGTTGCGCTGTCGGTAGTCTTGACCGTCGGTGCCGGGTCCGGTTCCGGCCGGATAGAGACGGATCTCCATGGTCGCTAGGGAAGACTGAGGAAGCCATGAACGATGCCACTGCCAGGGATGGTGGGCCGGTCAAGAACGGAGTGCAGAAGTCCGGTGTCACAGGGAGGTCGTCCCTGCCGGCACGCATGCCGATCACATCTCTACTTGTCTGTCTGCTGCTCGTCTCTTCGTCTGCGATCGGCGATTCTGCCGCACGCGGCGACATGCGTGATTTTCCGCCCGTCCGGGATCCCCTGAGTCCGGCCGAAAGGCAGGTCGAAGAGGTTCCGGATCCACCTCATCCCGATGAGCCTGTCCGCACCGTTCCGGATGCGGCGGAAGAGCAGATCTATCACCTCGGGGTCGGGGACGAGGTGCAGGTCGTTGTCCTCGGTCAGCCCGAGTTCTCGCGCACTGTACGCGTTCGGCCGGATGGCGCGATCACGGCGCCCGGCGCCGGAGCAGTTCACGCACTCGGCCGGAGTCCCGAGGATGTCGCAAGGGAGATTGAGGGACGGCTGAAGACGGTTCTCAGGCATCCAAGGGTCGATCTTCTCGTGTCCGATTACGGAGAGCACAAGGTCTTCGTGATGGGTGAGGTCAGGATTCCCGGCGGGCAGGCATACCACAACGGGATGTCAGCGATGCAGGCCATCGCCCAGGCCGGCGGGATATCGTCCACAGGAAAAGGCGGGAGCGTGGTTGTGCTCAGGCGCTCCGGGCAGGACGAGGCTCTCTACTTCCAGTTGAATGCCGGTGATCTTCTGAAGGGCCCCGGGCGAGGAGAGGACATGGCGGTTCAGCCGTACGACATCGTCTTCGTGCCCAGGACCTTCATCGCCGACGTGAACATCTTCGTGAACCAGTACCTGCGCCCGATGATCGTGCCCTTCTCCCTGTACCTGGAAGGCTGGAACGCCTTTAACATCGACAGGCGCGGCGTGCGCGTTATCGCGGCGCGATAGCGGAGGGATTCGAGAGTGGAAGATCTGACAGACGTAAGGCGTGAAGGAAGCGCCAGGGAGTTCTTCTCCGTCCTCTTCCGCCGGAAGTGGATTCTGGCTTTCGTGTTCCTCGGTACGGTGGGAGTTGTCGTTACGGTCGACTCGCTTACACCGACCATGTACGAGTCCACCGCACAGCTTCTTCTCAGCCGCGGTCAGGCCGAAAGCGCCTTCAGCCCGAGGTGGAGGCTTCTCACCTGGGAAGAGGAGGTGACCTCGGAGCTGGAGACCGTCAGGAGCGCCCATGTGCTGCAGATGGCCCAGAAGCTGCTGGATGAGAGGGGCGCAGTGGACTCCGAAGGCAAGCCGATCGTGATAAGGCCCGGCCAGGTGAGCGCCGTGACCATGGGAAAGTCCAGCGTCATATACATAAGGGCGCGGTCCGCGGATCCCAGGACTTCCCAGGAGACCGTGCGTGCGGTGGCACAGGCCTATTCCGACTTCCGCCGGAGCGTTCGTGGCGTGCCGGAACTCGAGGCGTACTTCCGCGAGGAGATCGAGACGGTCCGCAGGCGGCTGGAGGACTGGGACCAGCGCCGGGCGGACTACATGAACGCCGAGGCCTTCTCGAGGATCAACGACGAGCGGTACAACCTCCTGGAAGTCCGCCGTTCCGCCGAGATCGACCTGGGCAGGGTCAGGACAGACCTTGCTGCCGAGCAGGCGAGGATCGAGGTGCTGCGCGCGATGCTGGTCGAGGTTCAGCGGAATCCCGAAATGAACATCTACGCATTCTCCCATCCCGCCACCAGGGACGACCAGGTCATGTTCGAGATCAAGCAGGAGCTGGTTCGCAGGCAGGCCGCGTACCTGCAGGCCCGTGCGACATACCAGGATGACTATCCGGAGGTGCTGAGCCTGAAGGACCAGGTGGACCAGCTGCGCGCAGTCCTGCTGAGCGAAGTTGAGGCATACGTGCGCCATCTCGAAGCCAAGGTCGAGGTGAACCGGGCGAAGGAGGAGTCGATCCTGAACACCCTGGCCTACGTCGATGCGGAGATAGCCTCATTCCCCCGCAAGGAGGCGGGTCTGGCCGCCTACGACCGCATGATCCAGTCGCTGGAGAGCGCATTCTCGGCAATGGTGTCCAAGCAGGTTCAGGCGCGTCTGGAGAAGGTGGGATCCTCCGACTGGAATGTGCTCATTCTGCAGCCGGCCGGAGAACCCCAGCCCCAGAGGCTGAACGATGTAGTCCGCCTTGCCCTGATTCCTGCGATTGGGCTGATCGTGGCAACGGCGCTGGCGTTCATAGCGGACGGGCTTGATCACTCGATAAAGGACGCGATCGACGCCGAGAGGCGCCTCAACCTGCCCGTGCTCGGGTCGCTGGGCAGGATGCGTTAGGGGGCTCTGCATGTACGAGGCGCATTACGGCCTTCGCGAGGCTCCCTTCTCGATGACGCCGGATCCCAGGTTTCTGTTCCTGGCGCGCAGCCACCGGGATGCGCTTGCCTACCTGCACTACGGCATCGAGGAACGCAAGGGCTTTCTGGTTCTCAACGGGGAGGTAGGGGTCGGCAAGACCCTGGTTGTCCGGACCCTCCTGGGGCAGCTGCCCGAAGATGTGCGCACCGCCATCGTCATGAATGCCCGGCTGACCTTCAAACAGCTCCTTTACATGTCGCTGGTTGATTTCGGGCTTCGTCCGCCCGGCAGGACCAAGGTCGACCTCCTGATGACTCTGCAGGACTTTCTGCTCGAGATCCGCAACGGGGGCGGCAACGCGGTTCTGATAGTCGACGAGGCGCAGAACCTTACGGAGGATGCGCTGGAGGATTTCAGGCTCCTCTCCAACTTCGAAGCCTCCAATACCAAGCTCCTCCAGATCATTCTTGTCGGGCAGCCCGAGCTCCGCCAGTTGCTGGCGAGGCGGTCGCTCCGCCAGCTTCGCCAACGCATCCCGGGCATCTACGACCTCAACCCTCTCCCTCCGGATTCGGTGCGTGAGTACATCGCCTTCAGGCTGCGCGTCGCCGCCGACGGGGCCGTGCCGGTGATATTCGGGGATGATGCGCTGGATCTGATATGCCATCACAGCCGCGGGACCCCGCGCCTGATAAACCAGATCTGTGATCGCGCCATGCTGGTGGGCTATGCCCGCGGCGCTGACAGGGTGGAAGCAGAACACGTTCGTGACGCCGCGTCGGAACTCGAGATCGACACGCCGGGAATGGCGGTCCAGATGTTCCATCGCGGAGCCGTGGGAGAAACATGAGCAACATCTATGACGCTCTCAAGAAGGGCAAGGGACTGCCCGAGGGGGATCAGGCGCGGACAGCTCCTCACGTACCTCCTGACCGTCTTGCACCCTCGCCGCTTCCCGTACTCGATGATCCGAAACGGAACTCGGAGCTTGATGCCCTGCGCCGGCGCATACTCCTCGAGGTGGCGCCGGACAAGCCGGCCTGTCTCGTGATGACCGCGGCTGTCCCCGGCGAGGGCGCGACAACCATCAGTCTCCTGCTGGCACAGGAAATGGCCGTACACGGCCGTGGTTCGGTCCTTCTCGTTG
>CAZWSC010000099.1:0-9926 GCA_964636385.1 uncultured bacterium | reverse complement strand
TGTCAGGTCGGCGGGTAGCCAGCCACTCCTTCTCCTTCAGCTCAGTGTGCTCCCACGGCGGATTCCCAAGCACAGCGTCGAACCCGCCGGTCCACCCCGGGCCATCCTCCGGCCTGTTCACCTTGCGCTTCGGCACCTCGAATACCTCCGGGAACTCCAGGTGCCAGTGGAAGAACCTGTGCTGCTCCGCCAGGCGCATGGCCTCGGCCTTCACCTCGTCCGTGAAGGCCCCCTCGCCGTTGTAGACCCTCAGGAACTCACCATGCGTGGGCGGCTGAACGGCATCCTGCCGCAGGGGCCAGACGAAGGCCGAGCACCACGCATCGGCGCACAGCATCCGCGACCTGTACTCCCGCGAGGCGCGCAGCCCCTTGTACAAAAACTCCTTCCTCTCCACCCCGTCCGCGGTCGCGTCGTCCACCGTGTCTATGCGGCGCGCCTGCTCCGCCAGGGCGCCGTAATCGCCGTGCGCATCCGCGGCGATCGCCCCGAACGTGGAGGTCTGCGCCGCCCCCTTGCGCTCGTCCCTGTTGCGCCTCTTGATCCCGGACGCCCACTTGTCATTGTCCCCCTCGAGCGGCGCGAAAGCCTCGTTCGGGATCCCGTCCGCCAGCAGCGACGGCACAGCCCCGAGCAGGCTGTTCCCGCACCTGATCCTGTGCTCCAGGTAGGTCAGCGGCTTGCCGGGCTCGAGCGCCTCGATCCAGAGGCTCACCTTGCACAGCTCCACTGACATCGGGTTGAGATCCACGCCGTAGATGCAGTGCCCTATGACATCGCGCAGCGCAGTGCGGACCTCGCCGGCCGACGGCTCGTCATCCCCGGTGCGCACGCACGCGAGCCTCTTGGCGATCCTGTGCGCAGCCGCGATCAGGAAGTGCCCGCTCCCGCAGGCCGGGTCGCACACCTTCAGGTCCAGGATCGCATCCACAGCCTCCCTGCCTGTCTTCCCTGCCGCGGCATCGGCCAGCACAGGATCCAGCGCTGTGTCCAGCAGCGACTGGATCAGCCCTGTCGGCGTGTAATAGCTCCCGGTGGTCTTGCGCTCGCCCCCCGCCGCTCCCGCCAGCGAAAACGCGCCGGCATCCAGGTCCAGCCTGGGGTGCAGCTCCAGCAATGACTCGTAGATGCTCCCCAGCTCTTCCGAGCCCAGGTTCCGGTAGTCGATCGCCCTGTACCGGCCATCCTGCTCGGTCCTGGCCAGGTGGCGCAGCGCCTCCAGGAAGTCGCGGTTTGCGATGTCCGCGCCGTTCAGGTCGGGCGCCGCATCCGCAGACCACAGCATCCCGCCCAGGTGCGGGATCGCCAGGCCGGGATACCCCGGCCGCGCACTCAGCGCATCCATCACGACGCAGAGGCCCCTGTACAGATCCGGATGCCTGCTCCCCCTGCGGTTCATCGCAAGCCTGCGAAGGCGCGAGGTCGCGTAGTACTCGCGGTAGCGCGCCTGCGCCTCCGGATCCGCCCCGGTGTCCAGCAGCAGGTCCCTGTCCTCGGCCACGAATATGAAGAGCATGCGGTACACCATCCGCCGCAACTGCTCGTAGTAGTCCGCCGGCGTGAGCTTCCCCTGCCTCAGCTTTTCCCTCAGCCCGGCGTTCCCCGGCCACGACAGGTATCCCGCCCCCAGCGCCTCGATCGCCCTCTGCACACCATCGCGCAGCGCGTTCAGCGCCCGCGTCCCCTGCTGCTCCGCGTCCTGGCTCCATCTCTCCAGCCAGCACTCCGCGGGATCGGTCGACTCCACCCGCGACTGGTGGGCGAGCAGCCACAGGAGCGCGAAGTCCGCGAAGACCTGCCCCTCCATCATCGCTTCCAGGTCGAACTCCACGAACGCCTGCCGCGTGAGGGAGACATTGTCCCGCAGGATCCGCAGCCTCAGCCCGTTGCTGACAAGCCCCCACAGCGATGCGTCGGTGCGGTTCAGGTAGTCCTGTACAAGCCCGTGCGGACTCGTGCGCGCAGCCCCCGCGACGCCCGCCGCCTTGCGGTCCAGGTCAAGTCCGAACCCGACCAGGTGTATCGGCGCGTGATTCCAGAAGTGCGAGATCGGGTACTCGCGGCCGTCCAGGCGCGTCGCCTCCTTCAGTGTCAGCCGCCCGTACCCCAGCGTGTCGAAGAGGGGGAGGAGCCACCTCTGCCGCGTCACGCCGGTCCCCGCTTCGCCCCCGGAGAGGCGATGCGCCTCCTCGCGGAAGGTCTTCCATGCGCCGGTCAGGCGGTTCCAGGAGCGGTTGATCGCCTCGTTGAAGCGCGTCCCCTTGTCCAGGTGGTAGTCGTCGGTCTTGAGCCCCCGCAGCCCTGAGTCCCCCTGGGAGACGCGCTGCAGCAGGTCCGGGGGAAGCAGGCCCCCCTCCGTGCGCACAGTGGTGAAGAGATCGCGCATGCGCCGGCTCATCTCCCCGTCCTCCCTGCTGCGGCCCCGCCCTCGGGCAGGAAGATGTAGACGCCCAGCAGATCCGCCGGAAGCTGGGGCTCGACCGAGTAGGAGACAGCCGCAAGACGCGCCGCCTCACGCACGCGCCTGTGCGCCTCCAGCAGCTCCTGCGCCCTCGAGTGCGCCTCCTTCTCCACGCGCGGCTTCAGGCAGTCGTAACCGTCCACCACGCGACGCACGAACTCCCGCGCCTGGTCGGGCAGGACATTCCCCGACGGCACAGCCTCCAGCAGCGCCTCCGCCTGCGCGGAATCCAGCCAGGCCGCCTGCTCCGGCGCCCCCTCGAACGCCAGGAGCCTGCACTCCTCGGCAAGCTGCGTGCGGCCCTCCCTCCCCCTCCGCGTGGTCAGGTCGTACCGAAGGCGGACCAGAAGCAGGGTCGTGCGCGTCTTCACAGCCTGCGTGCGGATCGCCCCCGCCCTCGCCGCGATCGCCTCGAGCTGTGGGTCGAGCGCTGTGTCCATGACGTATGTCGAGAGGTTCTCGGTCACCGGGTGCGTCCTCGCGAGGTGCAGCACACCCGGCGTCACGGGAAGCTCGAACCGGCAGCGGATCTTCGTGTCCGCAAGCCCCAGCGCATCCTTGAGCGCCCTGGGCGAATCCCTGAGGTCGATCTCGTGGATCTGGTTGTACAACCGGACGACGCCCTTCAATGCCCCCAGCGCCCCCAGTGTGAACCTCTGCACGTCATCCGCCGAGCCTGTAGCCTCCCGTGACTCCCGCAGCTCGCGCGCCACCTCCTCCACGCGGATGCTGTCCTGCGCGAAGACCGTGCGCGACCGTTTCTCCCTGTCCGCGGCCTTGTCCCACTCCTTGTGAAAGCCGGCGACAGGGGAGCCGAGACCGGGCAGGAACTCCTCGGACAGGCTGCCTCCCGACAGCATCAGCCCCTCGGAGAGCGCCTTCAGCACATCCGCGCTGCCCGCGGGCACGGGGACCGAGACGCCCAGGACCTTGCGTATCTCGCGGTGCTTGCGGATCAGCACCTTCAGGACGACGCCGTCGATCCCGTTGTCCACGCCGAAGTAGGTAAGGACGCGCACCGTGCCGCTCGCCTGCCCGTAGCGGTCGACCCGCCCCGCCCTCTGCTCGTGGCGCGTGGGGTTCCAGGAGAGGTCGTAGTGTACAACCGAGTCGAAGCTCTCCTGCAGGTTGATCCCCTCGCTGAGGCAGTCGGTGCAGACCAGCACCCTCTTATGCGATTCCCCCAGTTCGGCAACGCGCGCCTCGCGGTCGGCGGGTGGAAGCAGCCCCGTGACCGGCACGACGGTCACATCCTTCGGCAGCCTCTCTCTCAGCACTTCGGCAAGGTACTCAGCCGTCGGGATGAACCTGCAGAAGACGATCGGGTGGAAGCCGTCATTCAGCAGATCCTGCACGACCGCAGCGGCGCTCTGCGCCTTCGCATCCTTCGCGCCCCTGAGGGACTCCGCCTCCCTCGCCAGGGCGGCCAGGCGGCGGTCTGCCTTGCGCGGCGCATCGCCGTCTTCGTCCTCGGGCGTCGGATCCGCACCCGGCGTGGTGTCCGCACCGTCCAGATCCTCCAGGTCGCCGACATCCAGCACCGACTCGGCCCCCTCCTCGTCCACCTCCTCGGCCGTCTTCCCCTTTCCAGCCGAAGACCTCGTACGCAGGGTCGCTGCTGCCGCCGCCGGGCTCGACGCCAGGGAACGCATCAGCGCAAGGGCCGACCACCACCTGATCCGCTGGTGCCGCGCGGTTCCCGAGCGGTCCTGCACCTGCTCCCTCGCGTACGCGAGCACCTTCTCGAAGAACTCCTTGTAGTCCGGGTGGAGCTGATAGCTGCGTTCCGCCTCCTCCCGCTCCGGGAAAGGCGTCTCCGTGTCCAGGTACCTTGCGATGTCCCCGCGCTTGCGCTGCACGAAGTGCTCCGCCAGCCGCCTCCTCTCCGCCGCACGCTCCTTGCCGGACATATCCTCGGGAAGCGCCCCCAGCTCCGGCTTCAGCAGGGAGAGGAGCGAACGAAACGCCTCTTCATTCCCGCTGTGAGGCACCGCGCTGACAAGCACCAGGTGGCGCGTCTCGTCGGCCGCCAGCGCCTTCAGCAACTCGTGCCGCTGCTGCCTGCCGCCCCTGCCCGCAGAACCGAAGGCGCAGGTGTGCGCCTCGTCCACGATCACGAACTCGGGGCATGCGCGGGCGAACTCGTGCCTTCTGCTCTCGCTCTTGATGAAGTCGAGGGAGACGACCACGAACGGATAGCGCTCGAACAGCGACTGGTTCGGCCCGCACGGCTTCTCCAGCCTTCGCGCGGTCCCGGGAAGGACAAGCTCGGCCTGGATGTGGAACTTCTCCCGCAGCTCGGCCTGCCACTGCTCCGCGAGATGCGGGGGACAGAGCACGGCCATCCTCCGGATCTCGCCGCGGTCCAGAAGCTCCCTTGCCAACAGGCACGCCTCGATCGTCTTGCCGATCCCGACGTCGTCGGCGATGAACATCCGGATCGGATCCTGCCGCAGCCCCAGCAGCAGCGGCACGAGCTGGTACGGCCTCGGCTCGACCGCTATCCTCGCGAACGAGCGGAACGGCCCGGCCCCGGCCCGCGAGCTGAACCGCAGCGCATCCCGCAGGAGGCGGCATGAACGGAAGTCTCCGATCTCCTCCGGGTCCGGCAGGTCGAAGGACGCAGGCTCCACTGTCTCCAGCGGAAGGTAGATCCCTGTCACCTCGTCGTCCGTGCCGCCGAGGGGACGCAGGACCAGCAGGTCCTCCTTCGACTCGGGGAGCACGACCCACTCGCGGCCGCGGGCGCGGACAAGGCTGCCGATCTCGAACCTGCGCTCTGTCTGTGCAGTGCCGCTCATCCACGCACCTCCGTTGCCGGCCCTTCCGTTCCCCGCGACGTGCCGAAGAGGCTCGGGTGCCTGCGGATCAGCGCAAGCCAGTCGCCGTTCACCTCGAAACGCAACACTGTATAACCCAGGTCCTCCAGGGCGGAGGTCTTCTCCCTGTCCCGCTTCGCGCGTTCGGGGAAGCTGTGGTGCGGGCCGTCTATGTAGATCGCGTAGCACTCCCTCTCGTACATGAAGTCCGGCCGGGTGCCGCACTCCCCGATCAGCTTCTGGCCGTGCGTCGGCAGATGCAGGTCGTGTTCGTCCAGCAGATCCAGCCACTCCCGCTCGAGATCCGAATCACACATTCTGCGGAGCTCTTCCAGGTGTACCGCCCTGGGCGCGATCGCAGGCGCTGTCCTGCTCTTCCCGCCGGACAGGACGATGAGGTAGTCGCGGATCAGCGCACGGTCCAGGAGCCTGTGGTCGGGCTGGTTGGAGTAGCTCATGAGGCAGTCGTAGCAGGCCTTCTCGCACTCCTCCTTCGCGCTGTCCGCCTTCCTTCTGTCCTCGCCGGTCTCGGGGTCGTAGTGGCAGAGTTCCAGCGCCCGCCTCGCAAGGCGGCCCACGGCATCCCTGTCCTTCAGGATGTGCCGCAGTACTCCGGCCCCGCCTTCCGCCGACTCGTAGAAGAGGATCTTCGTTCTCTGCTGCGGGCCGGGTAGCGGCTCGGCCGCAAGCTCCGACTCCTCGAGCTGGTACTCGATCTGGATCGCCCTGCGCAGCGCGGACTGCAGCGATGCCATGAACTCCGCGGCCGGCGCCCTGCGCACGGCATCATCGCCGTGGCGCGCATCTGATGCGGCCGACTGCGGGTCGTCCTCCCCCCCTGCCCGCCACTCCGGGCCGGTCTCGAAGATGAGGGTGTTCTTGCGGTCCTCGACGAACGGAATCACGCGGCGGACCCTGCGGCCCAGTTCCTCCTCGGTATCCTCGGCCTCCTGCTCGTTCCTCGCCCACGTACCCCGCTCCATGTCCAGGTGGAAGCCGTACTCGTTCGGGTTCGCGCGGCGTTTCCAGCCCAGGTTGATCCTCCAGATCGTGGACGCCTGCCCGTATGTGACCGAAGCGAGTGCGCCGCCCTCGCCGATCTCGGCACGATCCACCCGGACGCGCCCGCCCCTCGTGGAGTGGCGGATCGCGGTCAGGATCTCGAACCCCATCCTTGTGCGCTCTTCCTCATCGGATGTGATCTGCTGTGCTCTCACCGTCACCACATTCTGCAGGCGGAAGAGATCGGCGAGCGCCTGGTCCAGCATCGCGCCGCAGGACTCGCACTGGTCGGGCAGCGGGCCGGGGATCGCGTGGTGCAGGTATCCGCAGAGGCCGCAGACCTTGGCAGTCGTCGTCGCTGCCTCGTCCTGGCCCTCTCCAGCGGGGGGGAGGATCACACGCCGCACGCGGTACCTGCTCCCCTCGTGGTAGACGATCGTACGCGGGCCGAACTCGGTGATCGCCATGAACCTGGGCCTCGAGATGTAGTCGCCGTTCCCCCTCGGTCCGCGGCGGCCGGGTATGAATGCGGACAGGGGAAGGCGCGGGAAGCTGTAGCCGGGCAGGAAACCCTCGCCCGCGAAGTAGCGGTAGCTGTAGAAGTCGGAGCTGATCGCGCTGTCCACCGATGTGAGGAGCCTCATCTGCTCCTCCGCATCGCTGCGCAGCCGCTGCGCACGGTCCTTCTCCCAGTGGGGCCGCGAGTGGTCCACGACGATGGCGTTCTGCGTCTCCTGCTGGTGTAGCGCCGCCCTGTACAGGTCCCTCCAGCGCTCGCAGGCCTGGTCGAACCGGGCAGGCGCCTGCTTCAGCACCTCGTCCAGCCAGCCCTCGCTGTACCAGTCCGACTGCTCCAGCTCCCCGCGGATCCCTTCCAGCACCTTCACAGCCTCTTCGCCGGCCTTCCTGCGCGCCGACTCCTTCCGCAGATCCGCCTCCAGTTCCGGCAGGAGCCGCAGGGTGGGCGGGCTGCCGGCGACATCCAGGACCTCGGTCAACGATCTGCCCAGCGACCTGCCTGTCGCAGCGAGCCAGATGGCATGCACGTGCGAGCGGACAAGCTCCTCGTTCGACAGGTCCAGCCTGGGGGTCGATACCGCGCCGCCGACCATGCGGCCCGGATGCCGGAAGAAGTGGCGGTCGTGCGGTATGCAGGTGTGGCAGTAGGAGTAGACCAGCGCCGGCTGTCCTCCGCGTCCCGCACGGCCGCTGCGCTGCGCGTAGTTGGCGGGCGTGGGCGGGATGTTGCGCATGTTGACCACGTTGAGGTCGGCTATGTCCACGCCCAGCTCCATCGTCGGGGAGCAGAAGAGCACGGGCAGGCTGCCTGCGCGGAAGTCGTCCTCCCTGCGCTTGCGGACATCCTGGGGGACCTGCGCCGTGTGCTCGCGCGCTTCGAGACCGGCCGCTTGTACAGCAGTCCTCTTGTACAGCTCGACGAAGAATGGGTTGGGACTCGATCCTCCCGACGAGAGCCGGGGGACGCGGATCTCGTCCCAGTACGGGGTCCTGCCATCCCCGGCCTTCCAGACCATCGATGCGGCCTTCAGCCGGAAGCCCTGGCCGGTCCGACTGCCTCCGCGACCACCTCCGCGGCCGCCGTATCCGCGGCCATGCCCCCTGCCGCCGCCGTCCACTGCGGCAACCATCTCCAGCACTCCAGCCCTGTGCAGCACGGCGAACAGCTGCTCTATGACCGCTTCGGCATCCTTGAGGGTCGTGCAGCCCGGCAGCACATCGGGCCTGCGCAGGAACTGCCCGAAACCGCCCCTTCCGGAGATCCCGAGGACCAGGGCGCCGTCCTCCTGTGTAATCCCCCTGGGGACGGCGATGCGGGAGATCTCGAGCCTCTCGTCTTCATCCAGGGCCCAGGGGTCCTTCAGGTGCTGCCTGCTCTGCCTCTTGAGCGCCTCCTGTCGGTCCTCGTCGAGGACATCCACCATGATCGCAAGCTCACGGCGGAGGTGATCCAGGAGAACCCTCGAGATCCGCTCCCTGGTCCCGGTTCCGGCCGCTGCCAGGGACTCGTGCAGGGCGCCGTCCACCGCCTCCTGCCAGAAGGAGAGGTCGGATGCGATCTCCCGCAGCGAGTCGTACCCGATCCGCAGGAGGCCGCACTGCTCCAGGTTCGGCATCGTGATCCGCCACCCCCGCTTCAGATCGCGGTAGAGGCGGTACTCCAGCACAGTCTTCATCGCCCTTCGCGCCTGCTCCAGCGGGCCGAACTTCGCATCCGGGTTCTGCGCGAATGCCTGTGCGGGAAGGCTGAGGGCGTCATACACCTCGGACACGATCTCCTCGTGCCGTATCCCCTCCTCCCCGGCCTGTTGCACGGCGCTGAAGAGGGCTGCACGCAGCAGGCCTACCTCTACGAAGTCGTTGAAGTGGCCGGCCTGCAGGGACGCATCCTGCCTGTTGTCGGTGAAGCTGAGCAGCTTCCGCGCGCTCTCCTCCAGGCCCGGCTCGTCGCGCAGGCCTCTGACGGCGTGAACACCGAGCACCGTGACCGCGCTGCTGCGCCCCTCCGTGCCAAGGGATCCCAGCTTCGCGAAGTCGTCCCTCTGGCGCACGCCGTACGCGACTCCGCAACTGAGGCAGAACCGGAACGGAGCAGGGAAGAACCACATCCGCTGCCCTTCCGGCGACTGCGTGCCGCCGGGACTGACGTGCACTTCCCCGGGCATCCACGCGCGGCGTCCGGGCCTGATCTTCGTCCCCGAATCGTCGATCCAGTCGTCAGGCAGGCGGCGCATCACCTCCGCGCCCGTCTCAGGCCACGGGTTCGATCCGGAGACGTAGAGGAACCCTGCCTCGCCCTCCTCGTGGCTAAGCATGTCGCGCAGGTCGCGGCGTGTATAACGGACTCCCTCTTCACCCGCGGTGCGGGCAACCGAGTAGTACTCCTGACCGCATTCCCTGCAGAAGACAAGCGGCACAAGGAGCTTCTCGCGCTGCCCCGGGACGACATCCTGTCCCTCGACCGTGATGTGGCGCCTGTCTTCGGACTCGAGGCTGGCATAGACGTGATCCCCCCTGCCGACGAACTGGTGGAGGCGGAAGGCGAAGTGCGGATACCCCGTGTTGGGGTCCCGCGCGGTGCGGTACCCGGCGAGCAGGTGCTCCCTGAGCGCCTCCTCGCACCTGGCCTTCTCCACCCCCGTCAGGCCCGACAGCTCCTCCGCCAGGCCGTCGGCCGACTGCAGCGGCCTCGGCCTGGAACGGACGAGGCGGCCGGACTCCGCCTCTCTCGTCACGCCCAGGCTTGACTCAATCCATGAGGAGAGCGGATCGGCAAGGAAGGCGTCGATATCCTGCGGAGGCTGCACTCCCGGCGCCAGCCTGCCGCGCAGTTCTGCGATGACCCCGGCGTCATCTCCGGGCCGCTCAGGTGTCACACGACGCAGCGTCTCGCCGATCACCTGCCGCGGCTCGACCTTCGCGCCGAAGAGCATCGATGCGACCCGCGCCGTCTCCGCCTGCCCCTCCGCCACGGTTGATCCGCCGGCCAGGGTCGCGGATGTGCCGACGCAGAGCAGATCCTCGGAGCCGAATCTGCTCCTCGCGCGCCGCACCAGGAATGCCACGTCCGCTCCCTGCCGCCCGCGGTAGGTGTGGAGTTCGTCCAGCACCAGGAAACGGGCGTT
>CAZWSC010000098.1:0-17336 GCA_964636385.1 uncultured bacterium | reverse complement strand
GTCGCGGGTCTCGGGACGGCCGGCCGCAGCGGGCGGGCCTGCGCAGCGAGCGGCAGCGAGCGCGGCAGGCCAAACCGCGGAGGCAGGGCGGCGTGAGAGGCGCGAGGGCCGGCCTGTCATCAGCCTTGAGCCGCGGCCGGATCCATGGGCTTGATCTTCTCCATACGTGCCCGGGCAACATCCACGACGATCTCCGTTGAACTCCCTGCTTCCACATGATTGCGGCCTGTGGCGACGGCCTGATCGAACCCTGCAGACGGAGTCGTCACGGCAGTAGCCTCGACTGCCACCAGGTCTCCGTCGTCCATGGCCTGTTTCACGGACATCCAGTTGTGCTCTGCCGGGGTTGGCAGTGTCACCGGGTTCTGCCAGAACCCGGTGAAGGCGTGCCCCTTCATGATGAAGAGCAGCGGATGGAGACCTGCGCGCTCCAGGCACGCCGCATACAGCACAGACAGGTCCAGGCAGGTGCCCATTCGGTGATCCAGGATCTGGCGCGGGAAGAGGATCTTCTGCCCGGTTGATTCGAAGCTTGCCGGCGGGTTGACATAGCTGATTCCGAGGCCGCTCTGGAGGGCCGAGTACACAGCCCTTGCGATCATCCAGGGACGAGTGTGCCCTTCATTCGACAGAGCCTGGCTCTGGTAGCCCTCCAGCGAGTCCGGCGCGCCGAGCATGCCGAGGTCTCGCCTCGCCAGCTCGAGAATCTCCATGACCGCGGCATCATTGGGCATGACGAAAGCCGCAAGGAGATCCAGCCTCCCCGGCACAGCCACCCATTCGTTGAATGCAAGAACCTCGATCGATTCCGTGGCTGCGAGAAGCTCCCGTCCATCCGTGTCATGCACGAGAACAACCAGTGAGCCTCGCCGGGCCTCGGTCATCGCTGCAAGCCGCCCGGCATTCAGCGTCAGGTCCACCGGCCCGATCCTGATGTCGAGTCCGGGCTCCGGCGCCGGCACGGTTCGCTTCCACACTTCGCTGAGATCCGGATCGATGCGCACGGACACAGTCAGATTCGCAGGCGGTTTCGGGAAGCGGCTGGTGATGTCCAGATCCACGATGTGGCACCCGGCATGGTTAAGGCAGTAGCTGAGCCTAGGCGTGAAGTAGATGCTGGCATCGAAGCCGTGCCCATGGCAGTTGCGTATGACAGGCTGGACTCCCGGACCCCCTATCTCTCCGACCTGCACGCCCGGCAAGCGGAGATCGTACGCCGAGGCGGGCCGTCCCCGGACGGCAGCGAATGGATCAGGTGGCCAGGAGCTGCCGCCGGATTCACACGCCTCAGGCGGCAATCTGGAAACGAAGCCGCTCAGAGGACTATTGCACAGCCTCGAGCCGGCAACCAATCCAGACATGACGCAAGGCTTCTCCCATATCTGCCACAGGGGAACGGGTTGAACACCTTGCAGTTGCGACTTTCATGCGCGATGATCCGGGCCGGGATTCCGAATCCTGTGCAAGGACGGCGCCGGATTCATCGTTGACCTCATCAGGATGACGATCCGGGATCCGGGGCCGGGTGCCATGAAACTGCCCCACACGCTTGAGTCGCGTCGGTCAGTGACTTACCATTGTCGGCACGATGCGGGTCATCGCATCGCGGGCCGCTGTTGGGAAAGGAGCGGGAAATGGGCTTGTTCACGACGAAGTGCCGAAAGTGTGGAGCGGAAGTCAGCCGCCGCGCGAGATTCTGCAGCAAGTGCGGGGAGATCCCGGACGGTTCCACCCAGACCACCCGATGCTGGCGCTGCAGGGCCGAGGTCTCGGTCAGCTCCCGGCACTGCCACAGCTGCAATGCCAGTCTGGACGAAGGCCAGCGACCCGATGTGGCGAACAACCAGTGGCTTCGGAAGGACGACGAGTTCGCCGTGCGGGTCGATGTCGAAGACCTGCCCGGATTCCTCAAGAAGGAGTTGTACATCGAGGCCGGCACCAAGGCTGCGTTCATCCTGGACGGCCAGATGAGCGGGGATGTTGGCCCCGGCTGGTACAACGTCGGCGGACTGCTCGCCAAGGTGCCGGGTCTCAAGAGCGCACGCCGCGTGTCCGCCATCCTTACGGATGCCTGGGACTCCGAGGTGGAGTTCACAGCATCTGTCTACACAAAGGATCCGATCCAGATCAACGTTCTCATCTCGCTGGTGATAGTTCCGCAGGACCTCCTGGCCATAAAGGGCGCCCTCCTAAGGGAGAAGCACTCGGTCACGATTGTGGACATCCGCCGGGAACTCGCCCTTGTGGTGCGCCAGCTTGTTGGGGGTGTTGTGCGCAGGTACACGGCCCAGGAACTCGACGCGGGCGAACACATACGGGATGAGCTGCAGGCTTCCCTCGCCAGGGGGCTGGCCGAGCAGCTTCGAAGCTCTGGGCTGGGCTTCAAGTCGATCAGGGCCCTGGACTTCTTCTACCTTGACGAGAAGCTGGACCCCATAACCAGGACGCGGGAACGCTACTACCTGCAGACCGCCGGTGAAGGCGCAGAACTCGAGGGGAAGAAGCGTCTGTTCGAGGTCAAGAACGCCTCGGAGATCGAGGAGATCAGGCAGGAGAGCGCGAAGGTCGAGAACGTGGAGAAGCGGATCGAGGTCCTGGGCAGGATGATCGACGCCACGCAGAAGAAGGACATGAAGGAGCTTCGAAGCGAGGCCGACTTCCGAAGGTTCAAACTGGATATCGACAAGGAGGGAGTTCTTTCCGACTACGACATGGAGCACCTGGTCAGGACAATCGAGAGCCGCCACAAGGAGGATAACGAGAAGCGTGAACACGCCATAAGCATCCTGAAGGCCGAACAGTCAGCGGAACTGACGCGGGTCAAACTCATCCGCGATCACGAAGTCAGCGACATCGAGGCCGAGCACGCATTCCAGTCCGCCCGCAAGGGACTGCTTGGCCAGATAGAGCTGACAGGCCTGTCCAATGAGGCCGCGATCAAGGAGATGCGCCAGCGCGTCGAGGCCGAACTGGAGAGGCGCAGCATGATGGGGGCTACCTATCGCGAGGAGGCCGAGAAGTCGGCGGAGAGCCGCAGGGGCGTTTCCCTGGCCGACTTCTACGCGGACATCGAGAAGCAGCGGCAACAGGCCCAGCTCGATGATGAGCGCGAGGAGCGCGAGTTCGGCCGCTTCACGCGAATGGCCAGGCACGAGCAGGAGATGACGCGGGAGGAAGCGGCGCAGAAGGAGGCGGAGCGGGACGCCGAGCACAAGCGCCGCCTCGAGGCCGAGCGTGAGGAGGTCGAGAACAGACGTCGTACAATCGATGCCCTCAAGAACAGCGGAGTCGAACTCACCGAGGCAACCATGGCTGCCGTATCGGGGCTTACCGGGGATACGCTGAAGACAGTTACCGAGACCATCAAGGTTGGGCACCAGAAGGGTATGACAGCCGAGCAGATCGCGGCAATGGCTGTGGAGAAGAATCCGGAGGCCATGAGGTTTCTGGCCGAGGTTCTCAAGCAGAAGAACCCGGAGGTAGAGAAGCTGTACGAGCGCATGCTGGCCGAGCAGAAGAGCCAGTCCGACAAGTCGCAGGAGTCGCTCGAGCGCATAATGAAGCTGGCTCTCGAGACCACCAGGGACGTTGCGGTGGGCAGCAAGGCCGGCGCCGGTCCTACCGTGGTTGTTCCAGGTGGCGGGATTCATCCCGGGGGTCCTCCCGTGGTCATATCCGGAGGCGGGGCTCATGCCATGGGTCCACAGGCCGGGCAGACCGGCGGGAATGCCAAGACTTGCCCCCACTGCGGCAAGACGGTGGACGGGCAGCTGACGATCTGTCCCAACCCGGATTGTGCCAGGCCCATGTCCTGAGATGCAGGCATTGCCGGGCGGTGTGACGCCGGTCCTGGATAACCTGAACTGCTGTCAAAGCGATTGAGGGGCGCGACCACATGTCCTTGTCTGATTGTCCGGTCTGCATGTCGCCCTTGGATGATGGAGAAGAGGATCTGTGCCCAAACTGCGGATCCGATCTGAGTGCGTTCGGTGGTGCGACGGCGCCACAGGATGCCACGGAGGAGCGTCGGGAGGAGCCGATCCAGGCCAGTGAAACGCTGCAGCCGCAGCCGGTCGCCGATGCTCCGCCTCAGTGTCTGCCGCAGGAACCGCAGCCTACCGCCGATGCTCCGCCCCAGGGTCTGCCGCGGGAGCCGGAGCCGGTCGCCGATGCTCCACCCCCTGCTCCCTCCCTTCCCGCAGCTGCTCCCGTGGATCCGGTCGAAGAGAGTCCCGCAGATGGTACCGATGGGGATTGCCAGGATGATGAGGAGGGGACGGACAAGGATTCGGCCGATGACTCATGTCAGGACGGCCAGGCGGGCATGGAACCGCACCTGGCCCCGCCAATCGAGGTGTTCCGGGAGGACCTGAGATACCAGAAAGGCGATGCCGGCTGTATAACAATCAGCATACACAACAGGTCCGGTGAACGTCTCGACCTGGTCGATTGTGAACTCGACTCGCACCAGGTTCCCCTTCTGGACAAGCGCCGCAGTATTCACTTTCTCTTTCCGGATGACGAAAGGGAGGAGCACTTCGACTTCCGGGATGACGCACCCGGGGGGCAGCATTCCGTGACGGCCCGCTTCAAGTGCGTCAATTTCGGAAACACCACACGGTTCTACAAAGCCCGGTTCAGGATCAAGATCATGTCCCCGGACATCCCTCAGCACGTTCACTATCACGAAGAGACGAACATAACGGGCAAATACGTCATCGCGCGGGACACGGGAGGGCAGAGTTTCCCCGGGATCCAGGGCGCGGCACCGGGTTCATCCACCCAGTCCGGTGACCCCGAGTGGGTACCCCTGAAGCTGGTTCCGGATGACGAGGCCGCGCGTGAAGCAGCCGAGGACGCTGCGGCCCGGAACAGGGTCCGGGTGGTCGAGGTAGTTCCCGGCCGCGAGGAACCGGCTGCGAAAGGACCCCATGATCTCGCCACGCTTTCGCACCAGCTGCCCAACTGCCGCGAAGAGGTTACGATCTGCTCCCGCCCCCGGTTCGTCTTCGGAGCAGACCGCCTCGGCAGGACGGACGATGTCGTGATATGGCCTCCGCCCATCATCCCGATTACCGATCGCAACTGGCAGCTCTACCGCGCGGTGAGCCGCCGTCACGGTGAGCTGCATGTCGGGCATGCGGGTGTGGCTCTTGCCCCCATGAGAGGATGCCCCAACGGCCTGATGATCAGCGGCCAGGTCGCCCAGCCCTCCGGTGCTCAGCCGATTCTCGTGAAGGATAAGTCGGTGATCGAGTTTCCGCACACCGGCATCAGCTATCAGGCGCGCATCTTCTACCCGAGGGCGGGAGCGCGCCGCGACCGGCTGGCCAGCCTCGTGACACTCAACGGGCATGGCATGCAAGCCGGCCATCCTGAGGCGGCAGGCCCGGCGGGCCTGATGGGGATGGAGGGCTACTCCGACATCGACGCCGTGCGTTTCACGCGCCAACGCAACGCGTCCCAGGAGGGATCGGCCGACCTGATCCATTCACTGGTGATCCTCATCAGGGAAGCTCGTATCGGAAGCGGTTCGGACAACACGATCGTGGTGTCCGGAGCCGGGGTAGAGCGCGTTCACGCCACGATAATGCTGAAGGGCGGCAGCTACTGGCTGCAGGACCTCAGCATGGGGGGAGTGACCCGCGTCGGCAGGACAGCTGATCAGCCTTGGTGTGACAGACGCCTGGAGATTGGCGACTCGGTCAGGCTCTTCGATGGGGCCCGTATCACGTTGGGTGAGAATGTATTGGAGTTCAGGTACGGGCAGGACAGCCTGGTCTGAACCCCACCTGACCGGATTTTGCAAGGATCAGGCCCCGCATCTCGTCAACCCTGTCAGAAGTTTCGCAGATCAAGGCCGCGAGCCGCCGGAGGGTGCTGGCGGGGAGCGGCACAACAGACGGGGGATACGGTGATGAGAAGCAGGCAAGGATCCCACATCGAGATGTCCACCAGGCGGCTCCGGGGATCGTGCGCGGTTCCCGCTCTCGTGCTGCTTGCAGGACTGCTGTCCGGCCTGACCGGTTGCAGCCGCCAGGTCCGCATTCACGACGTGCGCATGACGGATCGCTCCGGCTATCACTACGAGATGGGCTGCAGACATCTGGAGAGTGGACGCCACTCGGAGGCTCTTGCGCACTTCGACTCAGGGGTTCGGATGGCTCCCGCCGATCCTCGATTTCACAGCAAGCGGGCCATTGCCCTCGCCATGGCCGGCGAGCGGCGCGGGGCATTGAAGGCGGCCCGGCAGGCCCGCAGGGAGTCCCGGAACGATTGCGCCGCCATGACGGCCACCGGCCGGGTGCATCTCATACTGGGGGAAACGCGGGACGCGGTCAGGTGGCTGGAGCGGGCTGCGAAGAAGTGTTCCGGGGATGCAGTTGTACATCGCTGGCTGGCCGCAGCATATGTCCAGGCAGACAGGGATGAAGAGGCAGGCCGCGCCTATTGGCGCGCGATGGAGCTTGATCCTTCACAATACGACGTGGAGCGGGAGTGGCGCGCCTACCAGGAACGGAACCTCGCACGCTCGGGCAAGGGCATGATCGGCGGCATTGCGATGTCGCCGCGGCCCACGCGGGCCCAGCTTGCCGCAATCCTCATTGCGGAGCTTGGAGTCGACCGCTTCATGGACCGTCGGACGTCCGTGCTGGCTCCAGGGCGTCTGCAGGAAGGTCCGCCGGCCTACGTGCGTGAGCAGCGCCGCAGGGAGATATCCGCCGCGCCCGATATCGCCGGGCACTGGGCGAGGGAGGCGATTGTGGCGGCGGTCGAGTGCGGGATCATGGACCTGGAGCCAGGAGGCACGTTCAACCCTGACGATGCGGTAACCCGCAAGGAGTTCGCGCGCGTTGCAGCCCGGGCAATGGCTGCATTTCTCGGCCATGGCGCAGCGACCGGCCTGCTTGATCACGCAGCGAGTCCATTCGAGGATGTGTCGGGCTTCGATCCGGACTTCGGGCCGATCATGCTTGCCACAACAAGGGGTGTCCTCTTCCCCAGGCGGCCGGGTTTCTTCGAGCCGCAGGCGCTGGTGACAGGGGCGGAGATGACGTCGGCCCTCAGGGCCCTGAAGGAAACATGGACCACTCTTGAAGGAGTCATGTGATGAACACACGCAGGTGCAGGATCTGGGGGGCAGTCACCTGGCTGATGGCCGCGGCTGTCATCATGGCTGCCATGTACACCAGCCCGGGCCATGCCCGACCCCGGGAGGATCGCGTGCAGAAGATCGAGGTTGTCGGTCTTGCCGGGATCCCGTCCGATTCCCTGGAGAAGGTGTCCGTTGTCGGCCTGGAGCGACTGCGAGCCTGGGCTGTCAGGGATGCGGTTTCCAGGGCGATCGAGTGGACACTGCGTGAGCACGGGGTGTGGCCTGCGGAAGGGGCCGTTCATCGTGCCGGGGCCGAGAGGCTGGCAGAGTTCGTCGACACTGTGCTCGACGCAAGCGAGGTGATCGAAAGCTCAAGGCAGGGCGATGCCGTTGTCGCCCATGTTGAGGCGAGGATCGACCTGGATGAGCTCACCGCCTTCGGCCTGGACCGTCTTCGTCTGCTTCTCATCTTGGCCGTGGACCAGGAGGGCGCCGACCTTGTGCAGCTGCCCCTGGTGCTGCGCTCCGCCCTCTCGGACCACCTGCTGTCTGCCGGCGTCCAGCTTCTCGAACCTGCTCCGGGAACCAGGGCGGCCCGTGATGCGGCTTCCCTGGCTTCCGTGGGAAAAGATCACAGGGCGGACGCAATCCTTGTCCTGAAAGTCCGGGGTCGGGAGAAGGATCGTATGGGCGAGTTCTCCCGCATCGAGTACCAGGTGGAGGCGCGGCTTGTCACAGGGTACTCCGGCCGCCCGCTGGCCGAGCGCCGTTTCGCAAGCGAGCCGGCGCGCAACGTGCTGGTTGAGGAGATGGAACAGGAGGCTTCCCGCGAGCTGGAAGCCGCCATCGGACCGTTCGTCCTGGAGTCGCTGATGAGCTCGGCCGGCCAGGCCGTGGTCAGGCGGGTGCGTGTGTGCGGGCTTTCAGGCCGCTGGCAGGCCGAGCAGGTTCGCGTCGCGCTGGAGAATCAGTCGGAGATAGACAGGGCGGCGTTGCTCCTGTTCGAGGAGGAGGCATCCAGCTGCGCATATCTGGAGGTGGAGATGAGCGCGGGGATGAGGGATCGTCTCGGGTTTGTCCTGGAACGTCTGCAGGGCATCGAGCTCAAGGTCACCGGTGAGAGCCCTTCGTGGATCGAGGCCGAAGCCGGCTGGGCGGCATATCGAAATGGGGGTGGGCAATGAAGAGGCTTTTGGGGTTCCTGCTGCTGCTGGCTCAGATCTATGCGGGAGGCTGGTTTTTCTACCACGCATACATCGGGATCAGGTACAGAAACGAGATGAGGCAGACTCAGGAGGAGAAGCTGGAGCCCGTGTCCGCACCTTCGGCACGTGACTACATGGAGGCTCTGGAGGACGCCGTGAGCCAGGCAATGAGAGATCTGCGTGCTTCCGGAGTGGACAGGTCGTTGAAGGTCGCCGCAGTGCCGCTGGATGGAGATGAGGACGACCGGTGCTATGAGCTGACCCGGAATGCGCTGACGGCAGCCGGATTCGAAGTGTTCAACCGGCAGGCTCATGAGTGGCAGCCATTGCTGGATGAGATCGACTGGGGGCAGCGCCGCGGCGACGTGATGGATCCTGCAACGATACAGCGCTTCGGCGACATCCAGGGTGTCGCTGCGGTGTTCTACGGACGCCTGCTTGACCGGGAGACCGTGAAGACCGACGACGGAGCTGCCGGGATCACACTCGTGCGCCTGAACCTGCACGCATCGATGGTGGAGACCGGAAGGCACGCCTGGGGAACAAGCGTTGTTGGCCGTAGCACTCCCCCTGAGCCCGTTCCCTTCCATGCGCGTTACGCATGGGTTCTGCTCATTGCGGGAGGCATTCTGCTTGTACTGATGATCGGATGGATTGCGATTCTGCGGTCCACCCGTCCGCTGTAGTGCGGCAATGCCGGCGGGACAGTGAGCAGGACGATGAGCCGTACCACCAAGAACAGCGGGCATCCCTGGGAGGCAACGATGCGCGATCTGCTGACAATGATCCTGAGCATCCTTCCGGGTGCCGCGGCGAAGACCCGCGCGTGTTCCGAAGTCGTGCGTGCCGTACTGATGTCCGTGGGAGTGATCATGTCCGCATGGGCCGGAGTGGAGACATCCGCCGATGCGCCGCATGCCTCCTCCGACCTCGACGCCCTGCTCAACCGGCGCACGACGGAGTTCGAGCGCTCTGCCGGAGGCTCGCTTCACGAGGCCGCGGCCCGGCGGGCGGAGATCGAGGCTGTCTGGGACGACAGGCTGGAATCCTGCCCCAAGGTTTACGTCGGATACGGGGAGTCGCTGCGGGAGCGGGTGATCGTACAGTTCGAGGAAGGATGGCTCGAGGGGCAGGTCATGGTCGCCCCCGGTTTCACAGACGAAGCTGCTGTACGTGGGCAGTTGCGGGAGGTTCTCACCGATGTCCTGTCCTGGCGGGTCTCCCCGGATCAGGAAGAGGGATTCGCGCTTCTGGAGGGCCAGATCCCCGCTCTCCCGCATGAGTCGCGCAGCCTGGCCGAACCCGGGCAGGCCGCCAGTGATCTGCTGGATGCCGAACCCCTGCGGTGGCATTCAGTCGGCGAAGGGGAAGGCAGGAAGCGGTGCGCGACTTTCAGAACACCCCTGTTGCCGGATCATCTCAGCCGGCGCGCCGAGCGCTTCTGGCCGCTGGTTGTGCGCCACGCCAGGCGATTCAACCTCGATCCCGGGCTTGTGGCGGCCGTCATCGAGGTAGAATCGGCGTACAACCCGAAGGCGGTGTCGCCCGCACGGGCGCTTGGCCTAATGCAGGTGGTGCCGAACACGGGCGGACGGGACGCGCACAGTATCTGCCCCGATCTACCGAAAGTGCTGACCAGGGAGCACTACTTCGATCCGAATGTGAACATCCAGCTTGGCTCCGCATATCTTCACATCCTCATGCACAGGACGTTCCGGGATGTCACGGACGGGCGAAGCAGGCTTCTCCTGACACTGGCAGCGTACAACGCAGGACCGGGAGCGGTGGCAAATGCCCTTACATCCACCAGGAGCACCCAGGCTGCTGTGGCGTATGCCAACAGGATTGACCACGTGCAGCTGGAGAGGGCCCTGCAGGACCGACTGCCGGCCCGGGAGACGCGCAACTACGTGAACAGGGTGATAGCCATATACGGAGAGGGGATAGGACAATGAAACTCTCGGAGGCTTTGGAGAAGCTTCGCACCGCGGGGCCTGACGAGTTGATCCGCATGGCAGCCGGGGTTGATGTCGATGCGGGCTTCCGCGCACGGGGGAACCTTCCCAGGGGATGGCGCGGGACGATCTTGGGGGGTGAAGGCGCACGTGTTCTGGACAGGGAGAGCGCCACGAAGCGCGGGGAGAAGATCTGCTTGTACAGACCTGTGCCGCCGGGGGATGCGCAGGACGGCTGGCCCCTGGGCTTCACGGTGCGGACCGAGACCGGGTCGGAGAGGGAGCGGGTTGCGCTCCTCTGTCGTGCGGTGGTCAGGCTTACCGACCCGCAGCCGGTCATCGATGCTTATCCGCAGGACGAGGATGCGTGGGGAGTGGAGGACCTCGAGCGGCTTGTCGGCAGTCTCCTGGCGCCCGAACTGACCAGGGAGGCCCTGGCCGGCCGCTTCGCCGGCATGGAGCCGGGGCCTCTGCCGGGCTCTTATGCCGCATTCCTCCTCGGGAAGCTCGACGTGATCCTTCTCCGGGCCGGAGTGGAGGTAGTGGACTTCTCCATCTCCCTGGATAGGCTGACGGGCCCGGTGGCAGCCGGGGAGGCTCAGGATCAGGAGCCGTTGCCTCCTCTGGCATTCTCCCGGACCTCGCGCCCTGGCGACAGGGACGCGGCCGTGCGCCTTTCGGTGCTCGGTTCACATGCACGCAGCGGGGGGTTCGTTCCTCCCAGGCTGCCGTTTCGCCGGAGTTCGGGCGGTTCCGGCGCGGTTGACCAGGTCAGGCGTATTCGCGAGCTGATTGCATCAGAGGTGCAGACATCCGCCCGGATTGTCCGTCATTGGAGTTGTACAGGAGACCCGGCCCTTACACGGGATGCGCTGGAGCTCTGCCGGATGCTCGACTCCGCCGAGGTAAACCTGCGCACCCTCGTGCCTGAACTGGCTCCCGGACGCAGGCCGGGCAAGGCGGAATGGCGGGAGTGGTTCGAGAGCTACGAGAAGGACTTCGCGCTTGCCTGCCGTACCCGGCAGGCGCTGGAGGAGATCCAGGAGGCATTTCTGTCCGGGCAGATCGACGGCAATGCCGTGAGAGGGCAGATCCCCGCTCTGAACTCATTGATCGACCGGCTGAACCGGTCGCTCGTGAAGTGCGGCCGGTGACAGGCCGGAGCTGAAGCAGGAGGCAGGCGCGTGGCGGTGACTTTCCAACAGGTCGAGGCGCTCGAAGCGGAAGGCAGGAGACTCGTGCCGGTTATCCTCGCAGACGGGAGCGATGCCCTGGAGTCCAGGGACAGGTTTCTGGCCCTGTGCATCCCCGTCCTGGACGACGAGATCCGCAGAACAAGCTACGGCTACTGCCGCTACCGTGTACGCGGGGCCGATGGATCGTGGAGGGGCGAGGTCGAGTGCGAGAGCTTCTACGATCCGCTGTTCACCTATCTGTGGGACAGGAAGTTCTCCGGGGACACGCTTCCCCGTTTCCTCGGCAGCTTCGCAGAACTCGATGCGCCCGCCACTGGAGACGGCGGGCAGCCGAGGCTCACGAACTGGCTGCGCCGGTCGATTCGGAACGCCTGCATCGACTGGTTCCGCTCGCCCGTGCGCGTGGACGGACGCAGCACCGGGATCTCCCAGGCAGAACTCATGCGCCTCGAGAGCTCGCGCGAGGAACTGTCCGGCACACGGTACCAGGATGAGGGTGTCCCGCTCACGCTGAAGCCCGGAGCGAAGACAGCCATGCCGGAGGCCTGGGATCACGCCTTATCGGGCGACGGTACAGGGGTGGAGGATCTCCACACACGGCTGGAGAAGGCGCTTGCACAACTGAAACCCAGGACCCGCGCCGCCCTCTACCTCTACTACTGCGTCGCGCTTGTTCTGCCCGGGGATGTAGCCGCTGCGATCGCCGCGTGGCGGAAGGTGCCCGATGAAGTTGTACAGGCGGAGGCGGAGGCGCTGAGAGCCCCGCTGGTTGAACGCTTCAACGCAGGTATTGTTGACTCCGACGAGGAGATCCTGGCGGCCCAGCGGCTGCGCCTGCGGGACGCACTCAGGAAGATTGATGACCTTGAACGGGCCGCGGCAGCGTTGAAGGTGAGCCATGAGGAGCTCGACCGCTGGTCCCTGGAGGCCCGCGACCTCTCCGTCCGCGAAATCCAGGAGGCGGCCCGGACCGAGCCAGGCGAATCACGCTCCCGCCTGCGCTGTGAGTATCAGAAGGCGTGCCGCGTGATCCTTCGGACGAAGAGGAAGATCAGCTCACTCGAGGCGCGGCGGTCGGTCTTCCCGACACCGACCTACGCGCAGATAGGGAAGATCCTGGGGCTCAAGGAAGCCGGAGCCACGGCCCAGGTCCATCGGGGCCGCAGGCAGCTGGAGAAGCTGCTGGCGGCGGAAGGACCGCAACGGAAGGGATGAAAAGATGATGAGCGCACACGAGAACACTGGTAACGACGGGAGAGAGCGCCTTGATGAGGTCTTCCGTGCGATCGCCCGCCGGCATGCAGGCGAAGGAAAGGTGCGGCCGTTATGCGGCCACGCCGGGAGCGAAGAGGCCCTGCTGGCCGTGCTCTGGGATTTCATGGACGGCGTTCTCGGCCCGGAAGAGGAGGAGGCCGTGGAGATGCGCCTGGAAAGCTGCGCCTGCTGCGCCCGCTGCTACAGCGAGGCGATGCTCGCCCGCGAGTCCTTCCCGGATCCGCCCGTGCAGACTGTGAAGGAGACGGGTGCCCGGGTCGGCGCCGCAGCCCGCTTCGTACTGCAGATCGTCAGGGACGGGATCGAGGCGCTCAGTTTTCCCGGACAGCTCGTGCCCGCAGCGGTGCCGAGCAGGGGCCCGAAGCAGGGCGGCTGGCGCGGCGGCTTCCAGGTGGAGTATGAGCTTTCGGGACGGAAGCTGACGCTGGTTGCGAATCCGACGGGAGAGGACGCCTGCCGGGTTCAACTCGTGGGACGCAGGGGAGAAGGCGACTTCGGTGCCCTTGTGGCTGAACTGCACAGGGCCGGCCGGCGGATCTGCTTCCAGCCGTTTCGGGAATCCCCGGACGGTTTCATCTGGGAGAGCGATCGCATCCGGCCCGGGGATTACCGCCTGCTGCTCAGGGAAGGCGACACGCTTCTGGGAGAGGTCGATGTCACGGTGCTGGGGCCGGAAGACCGCTGCGGCGGTGAAGCGAAGGGTGATGAGTCATGATGGCGCGCTGGTCACTGCGGGCGGAGGGCGATTCACTGGTCAGCACGCTTGTTCGAGACGGCTTCCCAACGCTGAGGGCCGTTGCCGCCGGTGTGAACGCGGATGTGGCGGGACAGGCGCTGGAGCTTCGCAGGCAGATACAGGATCATCTTCATGGCCGCGGAGGCCGGGATCTTGAAGCCCTGCGTCGACGAAGCCGCACCCTGTTTGCACAGATCTGTCCGCCAGGGATTCGCGAGGCGCTGGCCGAGTGCGAAGGACAGGTCCTTCTCGTCGATGCCGATGAAGCTCCGGGGGGGATTCCCTGGGAGTTTCTTCACAACGGCCGCGATCATCTCGCGCTGGCCCACGTGCTGGCCCGGGAGATCGCACTTCCCCAGTCCCCGCCTGCCGGCTGCGAAGAGGCGCGCAGGAAGATGGTCATCATCGCCGATCCCGCCGGCGACCTGGAGAACGCGTGGTACGAAGGAGACAGGCTGCTTGAACTCCTGACAGCGGGGTTTCCCGGGCTCAGGGGCTCGATTGAGTTCAGATCAGGTGACGTGTCGCCCGACTGGGTGCGCGAGCACATCTGGGACGCCGGGTGCATGCACTACGCCGGCCATCTCGAGGCGGGCGGCAGAGGCGATTCCGCAGCAGCCGCACTCGTTCTTGGCGGGGGTGAGGATCTGTCGATCGAGAGCATCATCGCCTCGGCGGGCGGGAGATCCCTGCCCGCGGTCATGGTGCTCCACTCATGCGGGCCGGATGCCCACGCAGCAGCCCCGGCCGTGTCGGAGACACTTGGCCCCGACCGCATGGCCGAGGCCCTTCTCTCCGCAGGGACCAGAGCGCTTGTAAGCGCCTCGGTAATGCTGCCGGATGCTCCCGTCAGTTCGCAGATGATGGAAGTCTTCTACCGGTCCCTGCTGGAGGGACGCACGGTTGGAGATGCGCTTAGGGGGGCCCGGCAGGCAGTGCGTGACTCCTACCCCGAACTCCTCTTCTCCTGTGCGCACGTGTTGTACGGGGATCCCTGCTTCCGGCTTCCCGCTGCCGTGGCATCACGGGGCTCCGCGAAACCCGGATCACCCTCAGGGGACGCAGAGGGCCGTGAAGCTTCTGCCGTCTCCATCCGGGAAGGGGAGGTCTCCTGCAACGAGACTGCCTCTTCAGGCGGATCCACGCAGTTCAGCTTCAGCCAGTGCAGGCACAGCGGGTGCTTCCGGGCCCTGGATCCCGGGAAGATGTCAGATCCCTTCAACGCCTGCTGCGACGCACACGCCCTCACAACGGAGCAGAAGCGCAATGAAGCGCGGCGACTCCAGAGCGCGGGCAGTCTGGTGACGTGGCTGCCTCGGGAGGAGGTATGCAGGTGTGTGCTGTCATACCTGGAGAGCGTGACCGCGCGCATGCGCGTGATGGCCTTTGGCGACCGGGGTGAGGTACGGGTCAGGATCGACGGCAGCCTGTACAACCTCCGTGTCGACGGGGAGCCGGTCTGGACTCCGCTGCCGGGAGCTACCTCCCTTGCGACACGACTGCGCCTGATGGGTGATCCCAGGCACGCGGATCACTTTCCGCAGGAAGGTGCGCTGGAGTTCAGATTCCGGTTGACCCGGAAGGGGAAGCTCCGTACCGAGCGCCGCGACTACAGGTGCCGGACCCTGATCTCCCCGGACCTGGAAGCCCTCCTCGGTGATGACCTGCTGTGGCGTCCCATGAGTGCGGCGAGTGCGCAGCGGGCAATCGCCCGGATGAGGGTGGAGGACGACCGACTCAGGCCGCAGGCGAAGGGGAAACCCGGGGGGCGGGAGGAGCGCTTCGAAGCTCTGGCCACTCCGCTTGGGGCTGCCGATGCCGGCGGTGCGAAGCTGTGCGTGCAGATCTGCAGCACTCATCATGGTGGATCTCTGGCTGCAGGTCCGCGATCCGGCGAGATTCGAGGGCGTGTGCCGGACGAGTGGGAGTCGGCAGCACTGAGCGTGGTCTCCGGCCTTCTGGCGGCCCGGTCCGACCCGGATCTGCTCGACGCCCTTCGGGCCGAGATGGCGGTGAATGAGGATGTGCTGCTGCAGGAGTTCGCGGGTCGGGCGGCTGTTCCGGCATGGTATGCAGGGCTTATGGCGGAGGAACTGGCCCGGAAGTCCGAGGCCAGGATCACGCACCTGGAAGATGGCGTTGTCTACGTGAACCGGATGGTGTAAAAGCATACAGGTATCTTCTGGCCGTTCTGCGGAGTGACGCTGCTGAAGATGGAACCTTTCGGGATCGGGACTTATGATCTGCCACAGGTGCGGTAAAGCCATCAGTGAGGACTTCGACTTCTGCCCGAAGTGCGGCTCCAGTGTCTCGGGTCGGTCCGGCCCCCCTGCCCGCGACAACGACACGATCTACGTGCCGCCCGACACCTCGCAACTTCCCCGTCCCGGCGAGATCCTCGCCGGCCGCTATGAGCTTCTGGAAGAGCGCGGCCGTGGCGGGATGGGGGTTGTCTACCGGGGGCGTGACCTGAAGCTTGGCGGCCGGGTGGTGGCTGTGAAGCTCCTGAGCGCCCGCCAGGAAGGTAGCCAGCTTGGCATCGAGCGATTCCTTCGCGAGGCGGAGACAGTGGGGCGACTGAATCACCAGGCGATAGTGGGGATCCTGGATCGCGGCGAGGACCACGGCCGCCACTACATCGTCATGGAGTGGGTTGAGGGCGAAGACCTGGAACAGCGCCAGGAGCGAGATGGCGCAATGCCGCTGAAGACAGCCCTTCCGATCCTGCGGCATGTCTTCCAGGGGCTGAGCTACGCTCATCGCCACAGTGTTGTACACCGCGACATCAAGCCGTCGAACATCCTGATCACCAAGGATGGGGTTGCGAAGATTGTGGACTTCGGCCTTGCGCGGATGGCCAGCGAGTCTGAGCTTTCGCGGACGGGGTATGGGCTTGGGACGCTTGCTTACATGCCTCCCGAGCAGCGCCGTGATGCGAAGCGTGTGGACCACCGCAGCGACATCTATGCGTTGGGCAAGACGATCTACCACATCCTGACCGGTCAGGTGCCTGACCCTGTGGATCCGGAAGCGATTCCAGCCTCGATCAGCGCTGCCGTAATGCGGGCGCTAAAACCCGAGCCTGCGGACCGCTGGTTCTCGGTGGACGAGTTCTGGGGGGCGATGGAGAAGGGGGTGTGGTCTGCGCCGGGGACTGTTGCTTCGGGTGCCGGAGTCGGGAGAGGTGTTACGGGCCTGGGTATGGCTCGCTCGCCCCTGCCACCCGGCGTGTCTGACCAGCAGGCGGGCGCCTGTCCAGATTGCGGGTTTGTTAACCCCGAAGATGCGAAGTTCTGCAGGGAATGCGGCGAGGGGCTGTTCGAGATTTGCCCTGTTGAGGACTGTGGTTACGAGCAGCGTCGAGGAGGGAAGCACTGCGGAAGATGTGGCGTGAACATCCCCGGGGAACGGCAGTACCGCAGCCACATGGCGCGCGCGCGGAAGCATATCGAGGCGTATGAGTACTCGCTTGCGAAGAAGGAGGCTGAGCTTGCGCTTGGTCTCCGCGAAGGCGACAGCGATGCCGGGTCTGTCCTGGCGGAGGTGTCGGGGAGGCAGAAGCGTCTGGACAGGCTTCACGAGGAGTTAGCCGTCGCACTCAAGGCCGCTGATCTTGACCGGGTGGAGCGCCTGGTGCGAGAGGGGCTCGAGCTTTCGCCACAGGATGAGCGCATGGTTGATACGCTGCGGAAGCTGCCTTCTCTGAGGGCTGCAGTGGCGGAGCGGGAGAGACAGGCGCTGGCAGAGCGGGAGAGGCGGGCTGAGGCGGAGCGTGAGCGGCAGGCACAGGCAGAGCGGGAGAGACTGGCGCAGGCAGAGCGGGAGAGGCGGGCTGAGGCGGGGGGGGAGCAGCAGGCGGCGGGAGGGGGGGGG
>CAZWSC010000097.1:0-26489 GCA_964636385.1 uncultured bacterium | reverse complement strand
GGCGACTCGTACTGCTGTGTCGTGTGGTGCAGGATGGGGGAAAGGCTTAGCCATCTCCAAGGGATGCAGCTGATCGTCTGGCAGATGCAGTCCTGGGTCAATAAGGTTCGCGATATGGTTGTAGTTCATCCTGGGGGTGGACGATAAGCAACAGGGAACGGCTCCGAGGCCCACCCGCAGAATTGAGTTGCGCACTCGGCGGAGGAGCGTTACGGCCTGATTACGCTGGGGCCAGGGACACAATCTTGCCCGGAGACTGCCTTGGAGAAGAGCATCCTTGTCAGGCGAAAAGCGCAGAAGCTGGCACGCGAAGGTCGAACCGGCGAGGCGATAGAACACCTTAGGCAGCTCAAGTCCGAGACCGACGTCGACCCTTACGACCATGTCTTCATCGGCGACCTCCTGCTGCGGCAGGGTCACAGGGATGAGGCAGTCGAGGCTCTCCTGGAGGCTGTTGACTCCTACCGGAGGGTAGGTCTCAACCGTAGCGCAATCGCGATCTGCAAGAAGATCCTGCGACTTGGCAATCCACCCATGTCGGTGTCGCGCACGCTCGGCGATCTGTACCTTTCCGAGGGGCTGCACACTGAGGCAGTGCAGCATCTTCTTCGCTACCTCGATGGGGTCCCGGCCGACACGACGCCACCGGAGGAGTTCTACGAGACCCTTGACAAGGTCGCGTCATTGTCCGGGCTGCAAGTGGAGGCGGCACTTCGTCTGAGTGAGCACTTCCAGCGTGTCCGCAGGGAGGATCGGGCGGCCGAACTGCTGGAAAGGCTGGCTGATCAGGTCGGAACTCCGGATCTTGCACAGGTTCTGCGGGAAAGGGCGCGCCATCTGTGCAGCGCGTTCTCTTCACGGCCCGCATCCGCGAACAATGGAGAGGACCTGCCTGGTCCAGCCTCTCAGGAGAGTGATCTGGCTGGCTCTGATGATGGCTCACATGCGAGTGCGGACTGTGGGGTAGGGGATTCTCCCGATGCGTTTGCAGAACCGACTGCACCGGACACTGACCCTTCGAGCGGTGAAGGGCAGCCTCCGGAGCCTGGACCCGGCTCTGGTCCGCAAGACAGCCTGGTTCTGGACATCCGTCTGGAGGACCTCATCGGGAAGCCAGAAACCGGCGAGGTGGCTGAACGCAGCCCCGGCGGATCTGAAGCCGGTGCAGTGGATGCCCCCGCTGCTGGTGAGCCTGATCATGAGGCTGACGGCGACGAGGAACGCAGGGAGGATCCGGCAACGGCGTCCACAGCAGGATCCCTCGAGACAGGCGGGTTCGAGGTGGAGCACTTCCCGGCTCCGCCAGGCGATACTCCCGTTGGACTTCCAACAGTCGATGAGGATGATACTGATGCAGCCGTCATCGATCTGGACGGAGATGGCGCAGACGCGCCGATACTGGACCTCGACGATGACAGTACAGTAGAAACAGTCCTGGATCTCGACGAAGATGGTGCAGTCGAAACAGCCCTGGATCTCGACGAAGATGGTGCAGTCGAACCAGTCCTGGACCTCGACGAAGATGGTGCGGTCGAACCAGTCCTGGATCTGGATGATGACGAGGAATCGCGTCAGAGGCTCCTGGAACAGGCTGCCACTGCCTTCGAGGCAGGGGACTGGAAACAGGCACGTGCCTGCTACGAGAGGCTTCACATCAGCGATCCGCTCGACCGGGAGGTCCTGGAGTCTCTTCTCGCGGTCAACCAGAGGATGCAGGATCGCCCGGGAGAGGTCCGGTGTCTGATACAGCTTGGCGATGTCTGGATTGCGGAGGAGGAATACGAGAAGGCACTTGAGGTCTTCCTGACCGTAATCCGGCTTGATCCGGAGAACGCAACAGGCCGGCGGCGGCTGATCCGATTCAGAGAGATGGGAGTGAAGGGTACCGAGCGGATTCCAGACGATGGATCTCCGGTGAGCGGGACGTGCCGGGAGTCCGAGCATTCCGCCGCGGAAACGCTGCCGGGGGTTCTCGAGACCGGCTCAGCCTCGGTTGAGGTTTCATCCGAGCCGGGAAAGCCCACTGAGGAGTGGGTCGATCTGGGAGCTCTCCTGGACGAATTCCGCTCAGGAGTGCAGAAGCAGATTGATGGCGACGACTTCCAGAGCCACTATGATCTGGCCGTCTCTCACCGGACGATGGGACTGCACAAAGAGGCGATCGAAGAGCTCGACTCGATGCTGGGCAACGACAGGCTCCCTGCCTCGATGGCGTGGATCTGCCGTGAACTGCGCGGGTCGTGCCTGGCTGATCTCGGGTGTCATGCCGACGCCGTCGGGGAGTTCAGGGGGATGATCGATCTTCCGGTGGATGACGAGCAGAAGCGCTGGAGCGTGCTGTACAACCTGGCCCGGGTCCTGGAATCGGCGGGGGAATGGCGGGAAGCGGAAGAGACTTACGATCGCCTCACTGCGGAGGCTCCAGGCTTTCTGGATGCGGAGCAACGCCGCCGGTGCTGCCGGGAGCAATGCGATCCGGATTCACAGGCGGCCTGAGCGAAGCACAGGGCTCACCTCATCCCTCGGACTCTCCGCCTCAGGCCCCGGATCCGCATGGTCGCGCAACTGCTGATTCCCACAACTGCTCCCCGTACCGGCGGTCAGGCCGTCTCAACCGCCCTCCCTGTTGCCGGACACGGTCTATCCTCCTGATCCTGCCTGCGGCCTTGACGGCCGTCTCTGCAATCGTTCCTGCACCCGGCAGGGCAGATGCGGGAACGCCGCATCAGTGTTGGGGCACTCCTGCAGCCATGGTGGGGCGGAACTCCGGATCCCACGACCATCCCCTGCAGGATTCCGGGGAAGCCCCGCCCGACGAGTGGGTGGATCCCGATGTCGCCACGTCCCCACCAGACAGCTCGACATCGCCCGTTGCTGATCCTTCGGCCGTGCCGACCGCGCCACCCGAACCCGGCTGGCGGAGGTCGCGGCATCGTTTCGATGACCCGTACGGTGACAGTCGCACCATTGCTCCTCCATGTGTGGACGGCTCAGTGGAGTCTGTACTGCGTGATCTACTCGAGTGGGAGTTCGGCCTGCGCTCGATCCCAGGCGGTGGTTATCACCTGCCGGATCAGGTCTACTCGGGTGACCTTCCGGGGCGCGAATCACCCTCTCCAGTCATCGAGGGGATTCCTCTGGCGCTGCCGGGCTACCCGGAGCTGCCTCCGGACGCAATCGGGCTCACCTGGATCGGCCGTGCAATACTGCGCCCGCCGGATCCGCTGACCCTTCCGTCGAATCCGACAGCCGGTCCCATCCTGCAGCTTGACCTGCAGGATCCAGGTGCCGCGCCCGCAACCAGCGGTGTGCGATTCACCAGTGCGAGCAACAGGACCCACACGGAGGAGGCTTTCCTGGCGCGCCCGGCCGGCGACCTTCTGCTGCGCGTCTTCTACCAGGACTCGAAGACCGAGGGGAGATACGGCTACTACGGCAGGCAGGGAGGGGAGAACCTTCATCTGCGTTTGGACGGCGGAACATCCGGCATTGGATGGCGACTCGGCTGGCAGGGGCACGTCAACCGGGTCCGGATTGTCGAACAACGACGCTACGTCTGGCACCGCTCCGGATGGGACGGCGGTTTCGCCTTCCAGGCCATGGGGTGGAAGGCCGACCTCGCCATGAGTACGGTTCGCGAACAGCACGAATGGGATTCGGCCTCGCCTCTCCTGCGCAAGGACGCCGTCGAACGGGCCCTGCTCAGGCTGCAGGGCCCGGGGACATCCGTGCGCCCGATGGCCACATTGCAGATCGACAGGGGCGGCCTGAGGGCCTACAGGCCTGTTCGCTACGGGCCGTACGAATTCGTGGTGGATGACCGGTATTCTGGCGTGGGTCTTGCAGCGGGTGTGGATGGAGTGTCGAAGGGATGGCGGTACCGGGCATCGGCCGGCAGATCGGCTCCGGCGATGAACCGCTCGGACTGGGTTGCCGCCCTCGCTCTGCGGCGCGACCTCGGGTCTGCGTGGAGTCTGGCGATACATGCGGACCGCGCAGTCCGCGTTCCGCTGATGCCGCGTCTGGCTGATGACCTCGGGATTCTCGTCGGGCAGGGGCTGACTGTGCCTGTCGTGGATCCTGAGCGACGGCTCGAGATCCTGATCAGGGGCAGTGGCCGCCTCAGCAGGAAGCTCGGGGAGCGTGGGACACTGTTTCTGGAAGGGCGCGGGCAGGAGATTCGCCGCACCGTGTCCGGAGCGGAGGGAGCGCTCGTCTACTTTCGATCGGCGGCCCATGACTGGTTTCCGGCTGATGCCATGGACAGGACGGTGCGTGTGGTCGCAGCGGAGGCGGGATGGACCATGGATCTCCTCCTCGGCTTCTCCGCAACAGGGGAGTTCACCGGGCGATGGGCCGATCCATCCTGGAAGTCGCACCTGTGGATGTCTCCTTGGGATGGGCGCGCCCGCCTGGACTGGCGCGCAAGGCTCTTCAAGGGGGATCTTTGGCTCAACCTCTTCATGAGGGGGGTGTTCACCGGGAGGCGCGCGACGCCGGTGATCGACACCGGGGCGATGCAGGAGGGCGGCACCGTGATCCTGGCTCCGGGAGACCGTTACGATGCAGGCGGAACCGCGCGTGTCGGGAACATGACACTCTTCTTCATGCTTCTGAACCTGGAGGACGACGTTCGCGAGGCCGCTGCGTACGAAGCCGGATGGATTACCATGCCGTTCAGATCATTCAGAATGGGTATGACCTGGCACTTCCTGGACTGAGTTGCACGTGCCCCATCTCCGCGGGGATCCGTGCATGATCCTCACCACCGAGGAAAGGCGTGCACTCCTGGTGCTCCTGGCATTGATTCTCTTCGGACAGGGGCTCGCCCTGTGGGAGGATCACAGGCAGAGCCGCCCTGACCGCGATCTCTCCAGGTGGCTCACCGTCCTAGCTGCGACCCGCGGCGATTCCTGTGCGGCTGCAGTGGATTCACTCTACTTGGCAGCCACGGCAACTGACCTTCCGGTCGCGGGGGGTACCGGGCGAAGGCGCCCCGAAGCCCCCGCTCAGTCGGTGGATGAGATCCCCACCGGCGTTCTGGAGAGCGGCAGAATCAGCATCAACCTCGCCACAGCGGAACACCTGGAGATGCTTCCCGGCGTTGGCCCCGTGCTCGCGCGTCGCATAGTGGAGGACAGGGAGGTGAACGGCCCGTTCAGGACGCCGGAGGAGCTTCTCCGGGTGAACGGGATCGGACCGCGGAAGCTTGCGGCACTTGAGGCCGGTGTGGACTGGGCGGTGCAGGCTGAGGATGCCTCGTCCGCAGCCGATACCTCCGGGCAGGATGCATTGCAGATTCGCAAAGTGCCGCTTACCGGGAGATAAGGTTAGCCGCCCACCACTCCATCTCCTTGCAGAATGGCCGATTCGGCCTCCCCACAACTGGCATGCTTGTTGTGCCCGATCCCCCGGTGCGACCTCGTGAACCGTTTCCGGCACAGTTTCCGTGCTGTCGCGCACACCTGCCTTCGGGCGTGATCTGGGGGGACTGCCTGGAATGAGAGTAGATGTCGGTCTCAAGCTCGTCGAAGCCAGCCTCGTGTCCGAGGATGACATTCGGCGTGCTCAGAAGATCGAAAGGGAAGAGGGCGGCTCGCTCTGCTCCTGCCTGGTCAAACTGGGCGTCCTGAAGGAGGAGCAGCTTCTCGCATTCCTTTCCGAACTCTATGAGACCCAGGCAGTCAACCTCGACACCCTGGAAGTCGATGCCGCTGTAGTTCGGCTGGTCCCTGCAGAGATTGCCAGCAAGTTCCAGATCGTGCCAATCGGACGGTGCGGGCGCACTCTGCGCGTGGCAGCAGCAAACCCGGCCAACTGCTTCGCGATTGACGACATCAAGTTCGTCACCGGCCACGAAGTGCAGGTCTTCGTTACGACGGACGGGATGATCAGGCGCGCCATCGACAAGTACTACGATTCTGCGGAGTCGATGGCCGATGTGATGAAGACGATGGAGGACGACGTCGAGGTCGTCGAGGCGGTCGAAGAGGACGGCGACATAAACGGCGGCGGAGCCGACCAGGCCCCGGTCGTCAAGTTCGTCAACAGCCTGATTTCGGAGGCGGTGCGGCGCGGAGCCAGCGACATCCACATCGAACCATACGAAAAGAAGATCAGGGTCCGCTTCCGTGTTGACGGCACGCTTGCCGAGATGCCGGCTCCTCCCAACAAGCTGAAGGCCGCTATCGTCTCACGTCTCAAGATCATGGCCGATCTCGACATCGCCGAGAAGCGGGTCCCCCAGGACGGGCGGATCAAGGTGCGTGTGATGAAGCGCACCATTGACCTGCGCGTATCAACACTTCCCACCATCTTCGGCGAGAAGATCGTGATGCGCATTCTGGACAAGGGGAACCTGGCCCTCGACCTGACCAAGCTGGGGTTCGAGCCCAGGGCTCAGCAGGATCTGATGCGGGCAATCTCCCAGCCGTACGGGATGGTCCTGGTCACCGGGCCTACCGGATCCGGCAAGACAACGACACTCTACTCCGCCCTCACCAAGATCAATGTGCCGGGGACGAACATCATGACCGCCGAGGATCCGGTTGAGTACAACCTCGACGGCATCAACCAGGTGAACATTCACGAGGCGATCGGGCTGAACTTCCCCGCAGCCCTCAAGGCGTTTCTCCGCCAGGACCCGAACATCATAATGGTGGGGGAGATCCGCGACGGCGAGACAGCCTCGATTGCCGTGAAAGCGGCCCTTACGGGGCACCTCGTGCTGTCGACCGTTCACACCAACGATGCCGCCTCCACGCTGAATCGCCTCGTGGATATGGGAACTCCGCCCTTCCTTGTCGCCTCCTCGGTGATACTGATTCTTGCGCAGAGGCTGGTTCGCCGGGTCTGCCCCAAGTGCAGGGAGGCGATAGAACTGTCTGAAGAGGTGCTGGAGGAGCTTCAGCTTCCCATGGAGCAGGCCAGGGGGGTCACCTTCTACCGCGGAGCAGGCTGCTATGACTGCAACGACTCGGGATATCGCGGACGGGCCGGAATCTACGAGGTAATGCCGGTCACGCCGACTGTGAGGGACATGATCCTGGATCGCCGTCCGTCCAGCGAAATCAAGCGCAAGGCGATAGCGGAGGGGATGCTGACCCTCCGAATGGACGCCCTCGAGAAACTGAAGCGCGGCGTGACGACGGTCGAAGAGGTCCTGAAGGAGTCGACCCAGGACGATCTGGGCGGGTGATCAGGCCCGCGGCATCCGCGTACGTGAAGCGTCCGGCAGATCGTCCGCCCCCATGGCGGACCTGGTTCCGGCCTGTGCCACCCGCCTCAAGAATTCTCCCCGTCCATCCGATAACCGGATGAGTAGCCCCTTGACCCACTCGGACGCTGGAGGATGAGCACCCAATGGCAACACTGCACAAGTTGTTGGAGGAGATCGTGGAGCGGACGGCTTCGGATCTTCATATCACAGCAGGAGTTCCGCCTCAGATGAGGGTGGACGGCGAGATCCGCAGCATGGATCACGAACCCCTGACCCCGGAACAGACAGAGCAGATGATCTATTCCGTTCTCCGGGAGGATCAGAGGAAGAGGTTCGAGCAGAACCGGGAGCTGGATCTGTCGTTCGGCGTCAAGGGTTTGTCGCGCTTCCGGATGAATGTATTCATGCAGCGGGGAGTGGTTGCTGCCGCGATCCGCATGATCCCGTACCTCATCCCGGAGTTCGAGCGCCTGGGGCTTCCTCCCGTCGTTCGTGACTTCGCAGATCTGCCCAGCGGCCTCGTGCTCGTCACCGGCCCCACGGGCAGCGGGAAGTCGACGACCCTGGCTGCCCTCCTCGACCGGATCAACTCCAACCGGGCCGGACACATCCTCACCATCGAGGATCCGATCGAGTACATCCACCAGCACAAGCGCTGCATCGTGAACCAGCGGGAGGTCAACGCCGACACCCGGAGCTTCCCCGAGGCCCTGAAGTTCGTGCTGCGGCAGGATCCGGATGTGATACTGATCGGTGAGATGCGTGACCTGGAGACGATCCAGGCCGCGCTGACCATCGCGGAGACAGGGCACCTTGTCTTCGCCACCCTGCACACCAACTCCACCTTCGAGTCGATCAACCGCATAGTCGACGTCTTCCCGTCGAGCCAGCACAAGCAGGTCCTGTCCCAGCTGGCCTTCGTACTCAAGGGGGTTGTCACCCAGCAGTTGATAGTGCGCAGGGGCGGGAGCGGCCGGATCAACGTGTCCGAGTTGCTTGTCTGCACACCCGCCATTTCCGCGGTCATCAGGGAGGGAAAGACCCACCAGATCTACTCCCTCATGCAGGCCGGCCAGAAGTACGGAATGCAGACGATGAACCAGGGGCTGATGGCCGCCTATCTGAACAGGAAGATCACCCTCGAAAGCGCACTGGGCCGGAGCACAAACCGCCCCGAGCTGGAGCAGATGATCCAGAAGTCGGATCCCGCCTTCATGCCGGGCGCAGCCGCCGGCCGACGTTAGTGCAGAGGAGAATCCCTCATGCCCGTATTCGCATACAAGGGACGCACCGCCGGGGGAAAGACACAGACCGGAACCCTGAAGGTGGAAAACCGTGACGAGGCGATGGCGGAACTCCGAAAGCGTCGCATCATCGCGAGCTACATCCGGGAGCAGAGCCCCCAGGTGCGCCTGCGGCTGCCGGCCATCGGCGCCGGGAAGGTGAAGACCCGGGATCTGGTCATATTCACAAGGCAGTTCGCCACGATGGTCAACGCGGGTCTCCCGCTCGTCCAGTGCCTGGACATCCTGTCCAAGCAGTCCGAATCGGCCGAGTTCCGCAAGGTCATCTCAAGTGTCATGCAGGATGTGGAGTCCGGTTCGACCCTGGCGGAAGCGCTCGGCCGCAAGTCCTCCGTGTTCGACTCCCTCTTCGTCAACATGGTGGAGGCCGGTGAGGCTGGGGGAATCCTGGATGACATCCTGGGCCGCCTGGCCATCTTCCTGGAGAAGGCCGAGGCCCTCACACGCAAGGTGAAGAGCGCCATGACCTATCCGACGGTCGTCCTCTGCGTGGCGCTGGCTGCCACGGTCTTCATGCTGCTGTTCATCATCCCGACGTTTGCGCGGGTCTTCATGGAGTTCGGCGGAGAGCTTCCGCTGCCGACAAAGGTTGTCATGGGGCTGTCCATCTTCCTGCAGAAGTTCTGGTGGGCTCTCGGTCTCGGCATATTCGCCGTCATCTTCGGGATCCGTCGGTACTACAGGACGAAGGACGGAAGGCTCCGTCTCGATGCGATCATGCTGAACATGCCCGTGCTTGGAAGCATCCTGCGCCGCGCCTCCATCGCCCGCTTTACGAGAACACTCGGCACGATGATCTCATCCGGCGTGCCGATCCTGACGGCACTTGACATCACCGCCCGCACGGCCGGGAACAAGGTGATCGAAAACGCGATCCTTGCCACGAAGGGCTCGATCGGCGAGGGGGAGACCATCGCGAATCCCCTGCGTGCGGCCAGGGTCTTCCCGCCGATGGTGGTGCAGATGATATCGGTCGGCGAGGAGACAGGCGCCCTTGACCGCATGCTCGAGAAGATCGCGATCTTCTACGACGAGGAGGTCGATGTCGCCGTTGACACCATGACCTCGATCATCGAGCCGGTCATGATCGTTGTCATGGGCAGCCTTGTCGGGGGAATGGTCGTCGCGATGTACATGCCGATGTTCAAGCTGATCAACGTGGTCGCAGGCGGCCACTGATCCCGGTGATGCCCCGGGAGCCTGCCCCAGTGAACGGGATGGGGGCCGGTGTCGCACCGGATGTGCGGATCCTGGACCGTCCGCGCCTGCGGCTCTACCGCCTCTTCGTCTACCTGGCCGTTTCGGTCATGGTGTTCGGCACGACCGAGCCGCCCTTCGCCGAACGCTTCCTCCTCGTTGCCGTCTACCTTGCGATCGGGCTTGGTGGAGTTGCGCTTCACGGTTTCACGGCGAAGGGACGGGGCTGGGAGCGGCGGGTGTGGCCTGTTGCCTCTCTCCTGGATGTTGCGGCGCAGGGTTTCCTGATTCACCGCCTCGGTGGGGCGATAAGCCCCCTCCTCCTGCTGTTCGGGATTCCGATCCTGGTGTGGGGGATTCTGCGTGGCATTCCGGGCGGCCTGTCAGCCGCCTTCGGCGCAGCCATGGCCGATGCGCTGCTCCTCACCCTGGTCCGCGAGCAGGTCGGGATGACGGAGAAGCTGACCGTTCTCGGATTCCACATACCGGCACTGCTCCTGTTGGGGCTCTTTGCGGGGCTCCTGGGTCGGCGCATCCACCAGGCCGAGACCCAGCACCATGCGACCTGCCTGGAACTCGAGCAGGCCCACCTCGATGCCGAGTCCATTATCGCCCACCTGTCCTCGGGACTGCTCTGCCTGGACGATCGTGGGAGTATCACACGCATCAACTCCTCTGCAACGCGGCTGCTGGAGGAGTTCGGCTGTCCCCGGCAGGGAGCCACCATCGAGACCGTGCGCGCGATTCCCGGCCTGGTCGAGCTGGCCGCCCGCCTGGAGGATCGCCTGGGGGTTCGGGGCGAAGCCTCGTGGGAGCTGGTTCTGGGGAAGGCATGTGAGCCCGCTGCGGCGCCGGGGGAGGCCATCACGCCTGATGACGCCCGGATCCCGCACGGGCGGGAGATTCCGGTTGAGGTCAGCACCTCACCCGTCCTGGACTCGAACGGACATCCGAGGGGGATGGTTGTCTTCATCCAGGACATGAGCGGACGCCTTCTGCGCGAACGCGAACGTTTGCGAAAGGAGAGACTTGCCCTCATTGGCGAACTGTCGGCCGGCCTGGCCCACGAGATCCGCAATTCCCTGAAGCCGATAACTGGGTCGGTGGAGCTTCTCCGTCTGGAACTGCGGGCTGGAGATCCCACAGTCGACTCGCTGATGGAGATAATCCTGCGTGAGTCGGAGAGCCTGGACGGTTTTCTCACGGAGTTTCTCAACTTCGCCCGCGACAAAAACCTGCAGATAAAGCCCGCGCCAATCGAAAGGGTTATCGGAGAAGAGTTCGAAAGCCTGAGCCTGATTCCGGGCCGGCCATTCCGGCTGACGCTGCCCAGGGAAGGTGAAGTGCCGCTGTGGGTGGGCGTCGATCCGGGGGCTTTCCGTCAGGTGCTCCGCAATCTGGGCCTTAACGCCCTGGAAGCAGGTGGTGCACCGATAGAAATCGGGTGGGAGAGGGACGGTTCGGAGGTGGTTATCCATGTTCGTGACCACGGCCCGGGAATACCGGATGAGATCCGGGACAGGGTTCTGGACCCGTTCTTCACAACCAAGCCGCATGGGACCGGGCTTGGTCTCGCCGTTGTGCGGGACCTGGTGGAGCGACATGGGGGGCGGCTGAGTCTGGATCCGGCTGCGGGAGGTGGGACACGGGCCTCGGTCCGTCTCCCCCTGGTGGAGCCGCTGACCGGACGGGATGGGGACCGCCGTGCCGCGGATGGCGTTGACCACGCGGCCTGAGCCGAGGAGAACCATGAGCGATTCCGATATCATCCGGATCCTCGTCGTCGATGACGAAGACAGCATGCGCCGCTTCCTCAGCATCCTTCTGGAGAAGGAGGGCTTTGCGGTGACCACGGTTCCCGGCGGCGTCGAGGCGGTCCGCCGCCTGGAGCAGGAGAGTTTCGACCTCCTGCTGACGGACCTCAAGATGCCCGGGATGAGCGGCGTCGAGCTTCTGGAGAAGGCGATGGAACTGGATCCCGCGCTGCCGGTGCTGATTCTCACCGCATACGCCACCGAGGCCTCGGCCGTGGAGGCGATGAACAAGGGCGCCTTCCAGTACATCGAGAAGAAGGCCAAGAACGACGAGATCCTGCTCGTCATCAGGAACGCCCTTTCGCTCCGCCGCCTGCAGACGGAGAACCAGGCCCTGAAGCGCCAGCTGAAACGAAGCCACGAAGACCGGCGGATCATCGGCAACTCCGAGGAGATGGAGAAGGTCTTCAAGATGGTGGGCAAGGTGGCTGAGACCGAGTCGACCATCCTGCTCTACGGGGAAAGCGGCACCGGCAAGGAACTCATCGCGCGTGAGATCCACTACCGCAGCCACCGCTGCAACGGGCCTTTCGTCTCGATCAACTGCGGAGCCCTTCCTAAGGATCTTCTGGAGTCCAACCTGTTCGGCCACGTCCGCGGCTCCTTCACCGGGGCGATCAAGGACCAGCCTGGCCTGTTCACCGTATCGGAGAACGGCACCTTCTTCCTGGATGAGGTCGGCGAAATGGCGCCGGCGACCCAGGTGAAGCTTCTGAGGGCTCTTCAGGAGAGGGAGATCATCCCGGTTGGGGGGCCCAAGCCGATCAAGATCAATGTGCGCCTCATAGCGGCCACCAACGCCGATCTGGAGCGCGCCGTTGCCGAGGGCACCTTCAGGACCGATCTCTTCTACAGGCTCAATGTCATACCAATCCAGCTGCCGCCGCTCAGGGCAAGGCGCGACGACATCCCGCTCCTGGTCGAGCACTTCCTCGAGAAGCTGAGGTCGGGGACGGACATCGAGGTCGAACCCGACGCAATGAAGGCTCTCATGCGATACGACTGGCCAGGGAATGTGCGGGAGCTGGAGAATGCGATCGAGCGTGCCGTGATTCTGAGCGATGGGGGCGCTCTCCGGCTCAGCGATATCTCCGAGAAGATCGTGGCAGGGCCTGCGCGCAAGGGAAGTCTGGTCATCGATACCCCGTGTCTCACCCTGGATGAGCTCGAGAAGGAGTACATCCTGAAGGTCCTGAACCACACAAACTGGCAGAAGAAGCGCACCAGCGAGATCCTCGGGATCAACCCCTCCACGCTCTACCGGAAGCTGATCGCATACGGAATCGCCGAGAAGGATGCCTCGGCCTCTCACGAGGCGGGGGATCTGACCGGGGAGCCCGAATCCGATGCAGCGTGAGAGCAGGAGCACTGCCAGGGGAAGATTCTTCCCGCGGGCGTGCAGGGTGAACGGGTGGGATGCAGGCTGCAAGGGGAGTGCGGAACGCGAGAGGCCGGGACAGTCACCGAGTTCACATTCGGTAGTCGGTAACAGTCTGGGGTCAGGCATCTTGCAGTCACAGCCATCGGAAGCGAACGGGTGGCACGCATGTTGTTGATGCTGAGGGAAGAAGGTTGGCAGTCGCGCCGAGGAGTTCGCGGATTGTCCTGAAGCAGGCTGATCCGAGCCCGGCGCCCGGCGCGAACCAGGGCGAGGCCGGCAGAGTGGTCTCGAGCAAGTCAGTCGGAACTTCAGTAGGAGGATGCAGAGATGTTGAAGAAGAACCAGGGTTTCACCCTCATCGAGCTGATGATCGTTGTGGTCATCATCGGGATCCTCGCGGCCATCGCCATCCCGAACTACGTGAGCATGCAGGATCGTGCCCGTGAGTCCAGCGTCAAGGGTAATGCCCATGCCGGCCAGCTGTATGCCGAGGATCAGGCTGTGATCAGCAACGGCACCTACCCGGCGGGCATCGCAGTCCACATGAACGGCCTCGGCAACGTGTCGAATCCCTTTGGCGGCGTAGCCTGGGCAGACGCGGCAGGTTTCGTTTCCGGCGGCTGCGCGTATGTGGTCGGTGCTCCGGCCACCAGCTACACCATCACAGCCTACGGCAAGCTGGCAACCGGCGGTCCGGACGGCGACGGTATCATCCTCGAGCTGACGAACGACGCCCAGTAGGATTGCACCCGGAGGGTCCTTCCTTCACGGGGTGCCGGGGACCTGAAGCGGGTTACAGACATCGCCGCCCTGGGGCGACGAGACCACAGAAGCGGTCCGGAGATCCGGGCCGCTTCCCGTTTGGTGCCCGAATCTCCCCGGACGCGGGAGTGTCCCCGGAGACTCGTGCGCCGGCCGGGCCAAATCGCCTAAACGAAGACAGCAAAGCCGCCGATCTGCGCAGTGATGACACCCGTCCTCGAACTGGAGTCCCTGGAGAAGACCTATCGTCCGGGACTGTTCCGAAAGCAGGTGGCCGCACTTCGCGGTCTGGATCTCACTGTGCGCCGGGGCGAGACCTACGGATTCGTCGGCCCCAACGGGGCGGGAAAGACCACGACCTTCAAGATCGTGCTCGGGCTACTGCAGCCCACGGGAGGGCGTGGATGCCTCCTCGGGCACCCGCTCGGATCGCGCCAGGGACGCAGGCGCCTCGGCTTTCTTCCCGAGCTGCCGGCCTACTATCGCCATCTGACAGTCGCGGAGTTGCTCAGGTTCGCCCGCTCCCTCTCCGGGGTTGCGATCGATTCCGCCGCGGACCGGCGCCTGCTGGAGCGGCTTAATCTCGCAACGGTGACGGATCGGCCGGTCGGCAGGCTCTCAAAGGGCCAACTGCAGCGGGTGGGACTCGCCCAGGCACTGGTCCACGAGCCGGAGTTCCTGATCCTTGACGAGCCTATGAGCGGTCTGGACCCGGTCGGCCGGGCACTCGTGAAGGATCTGCTCCGGAGCGAGCGCAGGCGCGGCAGGACGATCCTCCTCAGCAGCCATGTCCTGAGCGACGTGGAGTCGCTTGCAGACACCGTCGGGCTCCTTTCGGACGGGAGGCTGATTCGCGAGGGAAGCCCGGAGGAGCTCCTCGAGGACTCCGTGCGGAGCGTCAGAATCGAGGGGACGGGGCCATTGCCGGAGGACCTGCTTGCGGGTATGCCTGAGGGCAGCGGGCTTTCCGGGGCGACTGACGGGTGGACCCTGGAACTCGTCTCGCCGGGGGAACTTCAGATCGACGCCTGTCTGAGAAGGATCCTGAAACATGGAGGCCGGATCCGGAATGTGCAGGTTCTGCGGGAGGATCTGGAGGCGGTCTTCGTGAGACTGGTCGGTTCGGACCAAAGGGTGTCCGCATGAGCGTGGAGTTCTGCAACCGGCTGGGGCTGATTCGCACACTGGCCGTGAACACCTGGCTGGAGGCAGTGCGTGACAGGGTGCTGTACCTGCTGCTGTTCTTCGGGCTGTTCGTCTTCGGTGCCTCCAGGCTCCTCGTGCCCATCGCGCTCGGCCAGGGGGAGCGGGTAACGCTGAATCTCGGGTTCACCGCCATCTCCGCCTTTGGATGCCTGACCGCGATCTTTGTCGGACACCAGATGATCTTCCGGGAGATCGAGCGCAGGACGCTGTACTTCCTGTTCGCACGTCCTCTCGGGCGGTGGGAGTTCGTCTGTGGAAAGTACCTCGGCCTGCTGGCAACGCTGCTGGCGGCAGTCTCCCTGATGGGTGCCATCCTGGCGCTCCTCATGCTTGCCTACGGCTACAGCGTCGGGCTCGGCTTCCTGCAGGCCGTGGGCATGGCGAGCCTGGAGATGGTCGTTCTGGCCGCAGTGGCCATGCTCTGGGCCGCCGTAACCTCGCCGGTTCTGGCGGGTCTTCTCACGCTTGCGGCGTGGATCATAGGACACGGGGCGGGGGAACTGTGGCTTCTCATGCAACAGGCGTCCGGTGCCGGGGCTTCACTCCTGATACGGACCGCTTCCTGGATCGTGCCCAGGCTGGATCTGTACGGCGATATCCTGCCTGTCCTGCAGGGGAGCGGGTATCCTGCAGCTCAGTTGTGGTACGGGGTGATCTACGCGGTGCTGTATTCCGCAGCAGCCATCACGATCGCATCCGTGGCGCTCAGCCGGAGGGAATTTGCCCTGTAGACCGGACCACGCATGAACCCTCAGTTGCGAAAACAAGAGTGCGCGCGATCCGGGAGGGAGCCGGGATGAGTTGCTGTTCAGTCTTCCGGAGCAGGGGGGGGGCATCGCGTAACGGGATTGCGGTCCTGGCCGCGATTCTGCTGGGCATCGCCGCCTACCATGCTGCCGGCGCCCTGGAATCCAGCCGGCCTGATCTGCAGGATGACGCAGAGCTCGCCCTCTTCCCTCACGGCCCCTGGGTCAGGCCTCTGGCCATGGGTCGGAATCGACTCGCTGCAGACGTCGCCTGGCTGCGGGCGATCCAGTACTACGGAGAGCATCGCGCAACCGACCGCTTGTACCCCTACGCCTGGACACTCTTCCGCACCCTGACCGACCTGGATCCCCACTTCGTGAACGCCTATGTCTTCGGGGCGCTGGTCCTGGCCGGGGACCAGGGTGATATGGAAGGGGCGCAGCTGCTGTTGAAGGAGGGTATGGAGGCCAACCCTGGGCACTGGATACTCCCGTTCGAGTATGGTTTTCTCGCCTACATCCATGGAGACGACATGGCGGGTGCAGCGGAGTACATGGCCCGCGCCGCGCGCCTCCCCGATGCCCCCCCCAGCGTGGGGCGCCTTGCAGCTTATGCGGCCGGCAGGGTGGGGGAGGTGGAGTTCGCCATCGAGCTGTGGCGAGAGATGCTGCGCCACACTGACAACGAGGAGATCAGGAGGATCGCCCGGCGCTACCTGAAGGAACTCGGCGCACCCGAAGCGGCTGCGTGGCCGGAGGAAGAGCTCGGATGACATCCTGGGTCCCTCAGGGAATACACTACGTGGTTCTCGTCATCGCTGTGGGGCTCTGCCTGGGATCCTTCCTGAATGTGGTGATCCATAGGCTGCCGCTGGATCAGTCCCTGCTGCGTCCAGGATCCAGGTGTCCATCCTGCAGGACGCCGATCCGGCCATTCCACAACCTGCCGGTGCTGGGCTGGATCCTGCTGCGGGGACGATGCGCGGACTGCGGCGTATCCATCTCGCCGCGCTACCCGCTCGTGGAACTCACCGGGGGAGGGCTTGCGCTCCTTGCAGTCTACTCATCCCCCGGACCGCTGGAGGCCATCTCCGCCGCGTGGCTGCTGTTCGGATTGACAGCGGTCTTCTTCATCGACCTGGAGCACCGGATCATCCCGGACGAGATCAGCCTCGGGGGGTTCGTGCTTGGTCTCGCCCTTGCCCACTGGCGGATCGGGCTTGTCCCGGCGCTGAGCGGCGCCGCGGCAGGCGCAGGAGGGCTGTTTCTGGCCGGGTGGATCTACTACCGCATCAGGGGAAGGCATGGGATGGGCATGGGCGACGTGAAACTCGGCGCCATGCTGGGTGCCTTTCTGGGGCTGACCGGGATCGTGCTGACGGTGCTCATCGCCTCATTACTCGGGTCGATCCTGGGAATCGCCCTGATGGCGGGGAGACGCGGCTGTGGATCGACCGCCCTGCCGTTCGGCAGCTTCCTCGCGCCGGCCGCAATCATAGCCTTCCTCTGGGGTCGCCAGATCTGGGCCTGGTACCTGGGCTTCTTCCCGGGGGGATAGCCGAAGGTCGGATTCAAGCCGGAGTATCGCCGAAGCGTGATTCCCGACCTTGCCCGCCGTACGTGATTCCCCGAGTACTGCCCGCCTGGCGGCCGCTGCGGAAACGCTCGTCGCTCATGCGACGCTTGCGATCCGCAATGTCACAGGCCCAGAGGTGGCGGCGTGCATCCCGAAACCCTCTTCGGGTGCCGGGGATAAGCGAAACCTTGCAAGAGTCACGATCCCAGTCGCGATTTGAAGGTCACTTGTAAGGTTGTAGTAAACCTCGGGGCCGGACCATCCGATCTATGGCCATGGAGTCCCGGTGTGCAGGCGGGATGACCGCCTGAGGGGATGGCCGGACTGCAACGAGGGAGGTTCACTTGCTGGGCAAGGCCAAGACCACCGTGGGCCTGGATATCGGTTCCAGCTCGATCAAGGTGGTGGAACTGGAGCAGCGCGGCGAAGAGGCCCGCCTGGTCAACTTCGGGATGGCCGAGCTCGATCCCGAGGCGATTGTCGAGGGCGAGATCATGGACCGCCAGCTCGTCGTCGAGACCATACAGAATCTCTTCGAGCAGCGCGAGATCAGGGGACGACGCGTCATCACGGGGGTCTCGGGCCGCGGTGTCATCGTCAAGAAGATCACCATGGAGCGCTGCTCGGAACAGGACGCCGAAGAGGCGATCCATTGGGAAGCGGAACAGCACGTTCCTTACGACATAAACGACATCTCCCTGGACTTCGAAATCCTCGATGCCGAAGCCGGTCCGAACCAGATGCAGGTGCTGCTGGTGGCAGCCAAGCGCGATCTGATTACGACACACGCAGACCTGGTCCGGGAGGCTGGACTCATCCCCGCCGTCATAGACGTGAACTCGTTTGCCGTCCAGAACGCGGCGGAGCTGAACTATGACTTTCTGGAGAGCGAAGTATCCGCCCTGGTAAACATAGGCGCGGAGATCACCAACATCAACCTGGTGAAGAGCGGCTTTCCGCTGTACACCCAGGATCTCTCCATGGGCGGGAACTCTTTCATCGAAGGGTTGCAGAAGAGGTACCAGGTCGGCCGCGCCGAGGCGCTTGCGGCCCTGCATCCGGGCGCGGAGAAGCCGGAGCTTGATCTGGCCCCTGTAATCAAGGGCTTCTGCGGCGATCTGGGGGTCGCCCTTGAGAGGAGCCTCGTCTACCTGAAGTCGAACGGCGATGCCGATACCCTTGACCGCGTCTTCCTCTCGGGAGGTGGGGCCAGGATTCGAGGGCTGATCGACCTGCTGGGCGAGAGGCTGAAGGTCCCTGTCGAGGTCGTGGACTCGCTCCGCAGGGTTCAGTACACCCCCGAGGCATTCGGCTCGGTCGATCCGCACGAGCTCTCTCCGCAGCTCACCGTGGGTGTCGGGCTGGCCATGAGAAAGGCGCAGGCGAAGTGATCCAGGTCAACTTGCTGCCAAAGGAAGACCGACCGCCGGAGCCGCGGTTGACGATGCAACTGCCCCGTGGCCGGGTACTGATACCACTCATAATCGGAGGTCTGGTCCTGATCCCTGTCATGGGGATCTACGCGATTCAGCAGGCGCGAATCGCTTCACTGAAGGCCGACATCAGCCACGCCGAGGTGGAGATGCGCCGCCTGAAGCCGCAGATCGACCGTATCAATCAGCTCGTCAGCAGACGGGAGGCACTGAATCTTCGACTTTCGGTCATACAGGGGTTGACGCGCGAACGGTATCTGCCGGTTCAGTCGATAGACCGGCTTGCCTACCAGGTTCCCGACTACGTCTGGCTGACGCGCGTGGCCCACGCCGGCCCCGGACACATTCAGGTCGAAGGCGCGGCCTTCAGCAACCTGATGATTGCCGAACTGATGAGTCGCCTTGAAGGGAGCGATCTCTTCGAAGGTGTCACGCTGGTGGAGGCCAGGAAGGGGAGGGAAGGGCTTGGCGGTGATCGCCCGGCTCTCGAGTTCACCCTGACGGCCCGGCTGGCCCCGTGAACGGAAGCCGGTACTCTCGCAGCCTCAGCCAGGGCCCTGATGCCGCTGGTGCAGGCGGGAGGAGCTTGTAATGGCGCTGGACATGAGTGATCCCAGAACCGCAAAGGGCATTCTGGCCGCCCTGGGGCTGGCCCTGCTTCTGGGAACGTACTTCTTCACGGACCTGGTCCCGTTCACCTACAAGGCGCACGCTTCGGAGGTGGCGGACCTGGAACGCCAGTATGTTGAGCTCAGCAGGGACCTCAACAAGGCCAGGCAGACGGCCAACCGTCTTCCGTACCTGGAGAGGGAGTATGCCCTGCTTGAGCGGAAGTGGAACCACAGCAGGCACCTCATTCCGGAGGAGTCGGACATGGCCTGGCTGCTCCGAACCATCAGCCTGCTCGGGTCGCACGCCGGGGTTGAGTTCACGCTCTTCAAGCCGCTGTCGCCCCGTCCGGCGGAGTTCTACGCCGAGATCCCTGTGGAGGTGAACGTGTCGGGCGGCTATCACCAGATAGGCTCGTTCCTCGGTGAGATCGCCAACCTGGACAGGATCGTCAACGTCACCCAGCTCGAGCTGATCAGGCCGCCGAGGGCCTCACTCGAGCAGCCGGCCGAGGCCCGCTTCGTGGCGGTCACCTACACGCTGCGCAGCTCCGGAGATGCCGGTTCCACCGGCTCGCAGGTTCATCCTGCGGGAACCCCGGCGCCCCGGCCAGCTTCCCGGCCGGATCAGACGGCAGGGTCCGCGCGAGGAGGTGAAGGCCATGAATAGGGACTCCCGGAGGGCTGCGCTCATCCTTGGTCTGCTCTGCCTTGTCGTTGTGGGCGCTGCGCATGCCTTTGATCTCGGCAGCATCACCAGCAGCGTCGGCCGCCTCTTCGGCCGCGGCTCGCCCCAGGGGCAATCTCCGGGAGAGCCGGAACCACAGCTTGATGCAGGCGGAGGTGCGCCCGCGGACTCCGTCGACGCCGGCCTTCTGGACGAGGTCCTCCTGACTCCGGAGCCCTACTACTACCAGAGCATGGGGCGGCGCGATCCCTTCCAGAGCCTGGTCGGGGAGAGCGAGGATGCCCTGGATCCCGGGGAGGAACTGCTCCCACGGGATATCTCGATAAGCGGGATTCTCTGGGGGGAAAAGGATCGCTTTGCGATGGTCGAGACGAAGCTCGGAACGAATCACATCCTCCGGGAAGGGGACCGGCTGGGCCGGATGCGCGTTACGCAGATCCACCCGGATGCCGTTACTGTCCACGCTTCTGAGTACGGCGTGGGCAAGACAGTCCGTCTGCCGTTGACCGAATGGAAGGGGAAGGCAAATGCACGGGGATAAGAGTAATCACAGGTTGCCGCTGCGGAGGGCCCTGGTCCTGGGGGCACTCGCCATCGCGACCCTCGCGGGGACGGCCGGTTCGTACACCCTTGAGAAGGTCTCTCTGGAGAGCAGGGGAAGCGAAGTCGTCTTCAGAGTGGCGGCCGGGCAGGAGCGGGTTCTCCACAAGGTCTTCCTCCTCGAGGACCCCTGGCGCCTGGTTGTGGATCTCGACGGCGCGGATCAGGCGCTGACCCCGAAGGGCGCGGCTCCAGGCCAGACAGGGTTCGTGCAGACGGTTCGCGCCTCGCTCTGGAAGGACGCGCCCCAGGGCAGGGTCGTGAGGTACGTGCTGGATCTGGACGGGCCGGCCGATTACGAGGTCGAGTCGGGAGCCGGATTCCTGCAGGTTACGATCTGCGCGGCCGGGGGCGCGGGCAGTACCGGAGCGGAAGCTCTCGAGGATGCAGCGCCTGGCGTCCCGGTTGGTCTGCACAGCCCGGATCCGGGGGCGGGAGTCCCGGCTGTAGCGGTCCCAAAGCCCCTTGCGTCCGGGACATTCGCTGCGTTCGCACAGGACATGGACGTGTTCGTGCGACAGGATCCTGCCCCTTACATGGGAGAGGTGGATCCTGGTTCGCCGCGGGGCGCGGTCCAGGCACGCACGGAGCCGATCAGCCTGGACGTTCAGAACGCCGAACTGCGCTCCGTGCTGCGCACGGTATCCGAGTTCGGGGGAGTCAACATTGTGCCCGACAGGGAGGTCGGCGGGCCGATAACCGTCCGGATGGACACGGTCCCCTGGCGCCAGGCGCTCGACATCGTCTGCAGGGCGGCAGGACTGGTTGCGCTGGACCATGAAGACTACATCCGCGTTGCCACCCTGCGTACCTGGCGTGATGAGAGGATCGAGGAGGAGGCATCTGCCAGGACGAGGGAGGACCTTCAGCCGCTTGTCTCACGCGTGTTCCCGGTGCGCTATGCGTCGGCCGAGGAACTGGTGAACTCGGTTGCCTTCGCGCTGTCCCAGCGTGGGAACGCTGAAGTGGATGGACGCACCAACTCGATCCTGGTCCACGACATCGAGCCGCGCCTCGGCGAGATCGGCGGGCTGATCGAGACGCTCGACACGGAGACCAAGCAGGTCGAGATAGTTGCCCGCCTGGTTGATGTGGACCAGGGAGTTGCCAGGCAGCTGGGTATCGACTGGTCCCTCAGGAATCTGCACTCTTCTTCGGAGCGGGTCTCCGGCAGCGTGGGGATGTCCGAGTCGTTGCTCGACGCCAGTCTGACCACCCGCGTTGGGGTTGTGCGTGACTTCGGTACACTTGACGCAACGATCGAGGCGCTCGAGCGCAGCAATGAGGCCAGGCTGATCTCGAATCCGAAGATAACGACGGTGAACAACCGAAAGGCCAGGATCCTGGTCGGCAAGGAGGTCCCTCTCATCGTGATGGACGAGGCGGGCAACCCCACCACGGAGCTGAAGCGTGTCGGGATCGCCCTGGAGGTCACGCCGTACATCAACAGCGACAACCGGATTACCATGGATCTGCATCCCGAGGTGTCTGATCTGTCTGCCCAGGCAACCGTTCAGGGGGGACTGATCTTCACGACCACGATCGCCGATACCCGTGTGATGGTCAACGATGGGGAGACGGCTGTCATCGGCGGGCTGATACGTTCGAGCGAGACGCAGTTCGAGAAGGGCATACCACTGCTGCGCTCGATTCCACTGCTCGGTGCCCTGTTCCGGCAGTCGGACACGCGCACCGAAAGCCGCGAACTGCTGATCTTCGTGTCGCCCCGTGTTGTCGATCCGGGAATGGCGCAGGCGGACAACTGAGGGTGTACTGTGCCGGCCCCGCACCGGGGCTCTGCAGCATGCCATGAACGCAGCTGAATGCGGCCTCTCCCGAGGGAGGGGCCGCATCGCGGTTTCGGGTCCGGAGCAGGGGATTGCAGCAGCTACTCGGTGTCAACCTGCGGAAGCAGACGCACTGCAGGCCCGGCTTCTCTCAGAAGGGCGTCTACTTCGCGTGCGAGATGAGGATCGTCGGGAACGGTCTCATCCATTGGCCGCAGCGACCAGTCCAGAACCTGAAGCCGCCCGCCCGGGGCTCTGATTGCCGTCACCGTCGCATCCCCGTGGATTTCAGGCAGCGCCGGAGCAAGCAGGAGGTCGCCGATTTCCCTGCCCTGCGCCCCGCATGCAACCAGAAGGGATCTGCCTTCGGTCAGAGGGCGGGGGAAACGCGCGCCAAGCGACAGAAGCACGAGATCCGCCCGGGTAAGGCGGGCCAGGCGGCGGCCGCTGAATCCATCCGCCCGCCCGAGTACGAAGAGATACCCGTCCGGGCCGGCAGCCTCCCAGGCTGAATGTGCGGCAGCCACCACGATCGAGTCCGGCAGATCCTCCTGAAGCGCAAGGAGAGCCACCGCGGATCCGTTCCACTCGATGAAGAGAGGACGGCCGGGCGGATCCGCATCCAGAAGGCGATCGGCAAGGGGTGCGAAGGCCGAAGGGGCATTTGCACGGAGGAAACCCCGCACTCCGTGATCCAGAACGCCTGCGTCGATCCCGGACGCCTCAAGACCCTTCAGCAGAATCGCAAGATAGCGCGCGGCGACCCCCGGTCTGTCTGCAAGGGGGACTGTGCCTTCGGGTAGAAAGCCTCCAAGGTCGAGGCGCAGGAGGTGTGGGGCGCCGCCTTCAGGGAGTCTGCCGAGCGGCCTTGCTGCATCCATGGCCTGTGTCATGAACGCCACCCGGCGCGCAAGTCCCCCGAGGGGCTGCCCCGGGCAGTCGCAGGGTTCCAGGTTGCCGCGGGTCTCGGCTGTGAAGACGATGCGCAGCGGAATCCCACAGGAGTGCTCCGCCACCGTGAGTCCCAGGATGAGTGTCAGCAGCGCAGGAACCCGGGCCAAGGAAATCGTTCTCATCCCCTCCACCAACCCTCATCTGATCCCTGTCATGGCAGCACTTCTCCGGCGAAGATCTTCACGTCGTCGAATCTGCCTGACGAAGTCCTGGCAGTCAGGCCGAGTCCGCCGGTTGACCAGGTACTGTCGTTCACGTCTAGTACCAGCTGGCAGTTCACATACCCGGTGATGCGGGTGCCGTTCGCGACAACACGCAGGTTGTACCATACATTGTCGCTCACGGAGAATGGCGCCCAGGCCAGCTCTCCATCCCAGCTTCCGTTCACAACCTTTGCGATCCGTACCCTGTCCGTTCCTCCACGCAGGCCGAAGAGGTAGTAGTTGCTGTTGTCCTGCATCCGGAAGATCAGGTAGAGGGACCGGAAATCCCCGCCTGTGATGATCATCTTCGATTCCAGTGTCAGGTCTGCCAGTTCCAGCCCGGTTCTCCGGAGGATGTGGTTTCCGGTTGTCGCAGACTGAACAACCTCGCCGGTTGAGGCATCCCAGGATCCACTGACGGCGGTCCAGCCTGAGTAGTTCCCGCTGTCGAAGTTCTCGACAAGAAGAGCGCCTTCGCCGCGCCCCGAGGCGCTGCACTGACCCGACAGCGACCGGAATGTGAGGTCGATGCTGCGGCCACGGACATCCTCCGAGAAGGTTATCGAGAGCGGCTCGCCATCCACCTCCGAAGTCCAGGCGGGAACAAGCACATCATCCAGATCCAGAAGAACGCCGGCCGGCTGCGGGGACCATGGGCCGTCCTCGCCTGCCGAACCGTCGGCGGCCCAGATCTTCGCAAGCGGGCGCCCGAACCAGACCTCCTCTATAAGGGCCTCACCTGTGTAGTCGGCTCTCAGGCGTGTGAGGGTCTCACCGCCCCCGTTGTCGCTGAAGACTTCCAGATGCAGCTTCTGGTTGCTCCCGCCGTCCACAGCCCAGGCCACGCAACCGGCGTCGATCAGGCACGGAGAGCAGCTTGTGAACTCGCTCATCTCGGGTGAGAGGGCGCTCGCGTTCCGGGGGTCGCACCCGTCGGCTGCGCTCACAGCCATGTAGTACTGCTGGCAGGAACCCAGGCCGGTCAGGCTGAAGTGGCAGCTGCTGCCGCTGGTGACTGCGGTTGCATCCACCCAGATCGGGCTTGGCCCCTCGTAGGCGTCGGACCCGGAATAGGGGGGTCCGGGTGCAGGGCCGTAGTAGATGTAGTAACCGTCAAGGTCGCAGTCGACGGTATTGGCCGGCCACTGCAGGTTCATCCGGTTGTCCATCGCCACCAGTTCGAGGGTCGACGGCGCCTCCGGACTGCCTGGTGCGCACGGCATTGACAGGAATACCGAAGTCTCGTTGAAGGGGCACAGATCCCCTTCATTCCCGCATGCGTCCACGCAGGTGACGTTCAGGTAGTGCGTCAGGCAGTTCTCCAGCCCGGATACCGTCGCAGTGGTCACCGCCCCGCTTACGAACTGGTTGAAGGCCAGGACACCGGGAGTGGTGCCGGCATATACCCTGTAACCGTTGATATTGGAGACATCCAGTGTGGATCCGTCGACCCGTATCGTCGGGTGGTTCCAGGACAGGGTCACCGTCTCTGTCTCCCCGTCGGCGGTCGCCGTGAGGCCTGAAGCGCAGGCGGGAACAGCGGGGGAGCTGGCACCCACCTCCGGAGACGGATCCCCCGGATTGCTGCAGGCCTCCGCCAGAACCCTGTAGTAGCCGGTCGCGCAAAGGGGGAGTGTCGTGTCCGTGTAGTTGTCGGTGTATGAAACCGAAGCGAGCAGAGTTCCCGAGTCCGGCGTGAAGCCGGGCACGTTGCTGCGGTGGACCCTGTAGTTCACCGGGGTCGTGATCAGATCACCGTTCTCGAACGTTGTCACCGGGCCCCAGGTCAGCAGGAGTTCTCCCGGTGTCCCGGTGGATACATCGAGCCACGGGACGGCCGATGGAACCAGGGTGGAGCCGATATCTGCCTGTCGCGTGCACTTGTAGCTCTCTACACCCGAACGGCTGACGCACGTCACGGAGAAGTAGTAGGTATCCCCGCCTGTGAGTCCATGCATCGTCCACTCGTTGATCGTCCGGGCAAGACGCGTGTACAGGCTCTGGTTGTTCGGGTCTGTTCCGAAGTAGAAGTTGAAGTGACTGATCTCCACCAGTGGCAGGTCCGTACCGTCGGTATTGGTGGTCGGCGTTGTCCAGGTGAGTGTGGCCGACTCGCAGTTCGGGAAGACAAGCGGGTTGCATCCCGGGTTGTTCGGCCTTGAGCGCGCCGGCGAGAGCGGGAGATTCCTGGGGTAGATCGTCGAGCTGAGGGTCATCGATGGATAGGTGTTGCCGACTTCCCTGGCTCCGACCGCGGTCAGTGTAATGAGCACCTCGCCGACCTGTTCCGGCTGCGGGACCGGGCTGGCCATTTCCACGCCGTTGCCGTTGAACCAGCGGAAGTTCAGGCCTCCGGCTTCGATCCCGTATGCCTGGGGTGCGGCGTGCAGCACGACCCCGGCAGTGTCTGCGATTACCCGCATCAGAACAGTGTCGTTCGGGTTGGGCGTGTCCGGATCGCCGTCTCCGCCGAGGAAGTAGCTCACGATCTCGGCTCCCGGGTTCTCCGGCATGAGATTGGCCACGAATATGATCGTGTCTGCAGAGGCCCGGTGGATCGATGGCTGTGTCGGATCCTTCCCGTAGCTGATGTGGCGCAGGTCATTCGCAAGGGCGTCCAGGCCGACCCTGGCGTTCTGCTGCATCTCCATCACGATGGTGTTCCGCTCTGCGCTTCGCTGCCCGACCTGGAGGATCTGAACTATGGCGGTCGAGATCACACCGGTGATCACGATCGCGACCATCAGCTCCACAAGGGTGAAGCCGCTGCGGATGCCGATACGCATGATCTGCCTCCTCACTTCAGGCCGGATCATGACTCTGCCGGCCTCATGACGACACTGATCCTGCCGGTTACGACCAGGCGGACGGCCGCCGTGTCCTGGCTGCAGTTGATAAGGCTGATCTCGGTCGGGACATCGCTCGCGCGTACCGTACCGCGCGGGTGGAAGACGATCTCGCTTGCGCCCACGTTTCCGCCGATGCTGCTCAGGACCTGGCTTTGCCCCTCG
>CAZWSC010000096.1:0-207471 GCA_964636385.1 uncultured bacterium | reverse complement strand
CGATCGCGCGCCGCTCGCGCGAAGGGATGCCCCCGACGAGGGCGGATTGCGGGGCCGCAAGCGCGAAGCGAATCCTAGGCGCGCGCATTACTTGCCTTTCAACGATCGCGCGCCGCTCGCGCGAAGGGATGCCCCCGACGAGGTCGGATTGCGAGGCCGCAAGCGCGAAACGAACCCGAGGCGCGCTCTCACCGACGCCGGCGACTCGGCACGGCAAGCAACAGAACCCCTTCGTGCTCTTCGTGCCCTTCGTGGTGAAACGTTCCCGCTCCTGCCCTTCGTGGTGAGATCTTTCCGCGGTAAGGCCTGCGCAACCTCACGCCCCCGGATCCACCGACAGCCTCCCCCTCCTCGACGCCAGCGCAGCAGGCAGCGAGAAGAGCGCACGGATCCTCCTGCCAATCCATCCGAAAATGTCCTCGGAAAGTGTGGCCGAGGTGGGAAGCAGGATCGAACTCAGGAATGTGGAGATCAGCAACCCGCCCATGATCACAATCGCCATCGAGTAGTAGTAGATCCCGGCGAGTGCGGGCCTCTGCACCACGATCGGGACAAGACCCACGAGGGTCGTGATCGCCGTCATCAGTATCGGCCGCAGCCGCTCGCGCCCGCCGCGGATCATCGCCTCCTCCCTGGGCATGCCGGCGCGCCTGTACTGGTTGATGTGCTCGAGTATCACGATCCCGTTGTTCACGACAACACCGATGAGGAGAAGCAACCCCACTGCAGCAGGCTGGTCGAAGTCGACTCCCGTGAGGTAGAGCGTCCACGTCGCTCCGGCAAGAGCGAAAGGCAACGCAACCATCAGGGCTATCGCCTGGCGCACTGATTCGAACACCCCGGCCATGACAACGAAGACCAGGAGCAGTGCGAGCCCGAGGTTTACCAGGAACTCGCGCGACTGCTCCTGCCGCCGCGCCTCCCAGTTTCGGAATGTCCAGGCGTATCCGTACGGGAAGTGCATTCCCTCCATGACCGCGGTGACCTGGGGGACGTAGTCCTCCCGGCGCCCGTCCTCGTAGCCTGCGCCGACCCAGATGCTGGTGACACGGTTGTCCCTGTGGATCCTCTCCGGTCCCGGGCGGATGTTGAACTCAGCCACGGCGGCAAGCGGTATCAGCTCGTTATCAGGGTTGCGCAGGGGGAGATTCCGCAGCTGGGCCATGCTTCCTGTCGTCTGCTCGTCCAGGGTCAGGCGCATCTCCCGCTCCCCTTCAGGCGTGCGGAACCTGGGCAGCCTGCGGCCGCGATAGGTCAGCGATATCACCTCCGCAGGCTGGCTGAGGGGGATCCCGTATCTCGAGGCAAGCTCGCGGTCGAGGTCCACGTAGAGCTCGAGTCCCCCCTCGTCGTTGCTTGTGAAAGGATCGATGAGCCCGGGAATCTCGGCCAGCCTGCTCTTAGCCTCCTCGGCAAGGACGGCCAGCACTCCGGTGTCCTCCCCCACGAGCTGGAAGGCGACACGCTTGCCCCGGCCGCGGTGCCACATCCTGCCCGGATCCATGATCGTCAGCTTGACGCCCGGAATCTCGGGCAGAAGCCCGGTCACCTGCTCCCGCACCCTGGCCATCGCCTTCTCATTGGCGTACCCGTCCTCCATGTACAACCTGGTGAGCGACCAGCGCTCCCCCCAGAAGCTGTATATGGAGCTTGCGTGCAGTTCGGCCTTGCGGGGCACGAGGGCCTCTTCCACGCGCTCCACCACGGCGCGCCTGCGCTCCAGGCTCAGCTCCTCGCTGAACTCGTAGCCGACCTGGATGAACGACTGGGAGTGCGTCGCGTCCAGATTCTTGTCGATCCTCTGGAAGGGGAGGATCGCGGAGCCGACAACGGCGATCCCGATAAGAGGAGCGATCCACCTGTGCCTCAGGTTGAAGCGCAGGACGCGGACATACCTGTCTTCCAGGGGGCGCATGATCTTCGAGGGGCGCGGCTCGCGCGCCTTGATAAACTTCGATGTAGCCAGCGGGATCAGGGTCTGACTGACAAGGAGCGAGGCGAGCAGGGCCAGGCACACCGTGATCCCGAGCTCCTTCAGGTAGATGTTCATCTCGCTCGGCCTGTTGAAGATCAGCGGGATGAAGACGATTACCGAGGTCAGCGTGGCGGCCGCGACCGCGTTGGCGACCTCCCGCGATCCGATGCGGGCTGAGTCCAGGCGGCTCTTCCCCTCCTGCTGGTGCCTGAAGATGCTCTCCATCACCACGACCGAGTTGTCCACCAGCATCCCGATTCCTACTATGAGGCCGAGCAGGGTGAGGGTGTTGAGCGAGTTACGCTGCGCCCATATGATCCCGCACGCGACGATGAGCGAGAACGGTATGCACATCATGGAAACGAGCGTCATGCTGAACCGCCGCAGGAACAGGAACAGCACGACACCGGCCATGAGCGCCCCGAAGAGGCCCGTGAAGGCAAGGTCTTTGAGCGTCTTCCTGATCTCCTCCCCCTGGTCGAACCATATGAGGAAGTTGATCCCCGAAAGCTCCGGGTCTTCCTCCATCAGCGCGACCCGCTCGCGGACAGCCCCGGAGATGACGACCGCGTTCGCCCCGGCCTCCTTGATCACCGTCACGCCGACGGCGAATCTTCCGTCCAGGTGCCGGCCGTACTGGAGCGCAGGCTCCTCGTATACGACATCGGCCACATCCTGCAGCCTCAGCCCGTCCTGCCGCAGGCGAAGGCCCTGGATCTGCCCGATCGATGTAAAAGTGCCCACCGTGCGGACCGAGTACTTCATCCCGGGCTCGCGCACGACGCCGAGGCTCTGGTCGAAGTTGCCGGTCTGCAGAATCCGAACGACGTCCCGCACGTCAATGCCGTGAAGCTCCAGGTCGGCGACCCTCAGGTTGATCCGGACCTCCTTCGGGTTGACCCCGTCGAGACGGACCTGCGCGACGCCGGGAATCCGCTCCAGCGGCCTTATGATCTTGCGCTCGAGGAGGTCGTAGCTCTCGCTGAGATCCCCGGCCGACGACAGGCGCCCCTCCAGAACCGGCGTCTCGGAGTCCCTGCCCCCCCAGTGCGAGCTGATGCGGATCTCGGTCAGCTCGCTCGGGAGATCACGCCTGATCCGGTCTATCTTCTCGCGGATCTCGACCCTCGCCATGCCGAGGTCGTGGCCCCACTCGAACTCGAGGCGCACCCTCCCGCCATCGCGGTCGCAGCTGGACCACATGTCCTTCACGCCCTTCACGGAGCCGAGCGTCTCCTCCAGAGGGCGCACAACCAGGCGCTCCACCTGCTCGGGAGTGGCGTTGGGATAAGAAGCCTGTACAAACAGCTGCGGCCGCTCCGCATCCGGCAGGAATGCCAGCGGAAGCCGGAAAAGCGCTACGCCGCCCAGCACGATCAGGCTGACCAGGAACATGAGGGTCGTTATGGGGCGCCGGATCGCGAGTTCGGGAATCGTCATCACCCGCCCCCTCTCGCGCGCACAACCGAAGGCACCAGCATGTAGACAGCGGGGATCACGACCAGTGTAAGCAGCGTGCTGATGCTGAGGCCAAACGCCACCGTGATCGCCAGCGGAGCGCGGAGCTCGGCCCCCTCGCCGACGGCGACTGCCATCGGTGTCAGGCCCAGCACGGTTGTGAGGGTCGTCATCAGGATCGGACGCAGACGTATGTGACACGCCTCGACAACAGCGTCCAGCTTCTCCCTGCCGCCCCTTCGCAGCTGGTTGATCTTGTCTATCAGCACGATCGCGTTGTTTACAACTATGCCGACCAGCATCACCGTGCCGATGAGCGCGATTACGCTGATCTCCGTGCCCGTGACGAGGAGCCCCAGCACCACCCCGACAAGCGCAAGCGGAATCGTGAAGAGTACTATGAAAGGGTGCAGCATCGACTCGAACGCCGCGGCCATCACCAGGTAGACGAGGAAGATCGCAAGGGCCAGGGCGAAGCGGAGGCTGGCGAAGGAGACCTGCATCTCGTCGCTCTGCCCGCCGAGTTCCGCGACAACCCCTTCCGGAGGCGGCACGCGCATCATCGTGTCCCGGATCTCGCGCACGACAGCCCCGAGCGGGCGGCCCTGGAGGTTGCCGCTGAGTACAGCTGCCCTCTGCTGCTGCACCCTGTGGATCTCCGCGGGGCCTCTCCCCTCGCGGATCTCCGCAACCGTGAGCAGGCGGATCGGCTCGCCTCCTGATCCCGAGAGCACCAGGCTTCGGACATCGTGAACTGTGGCGCGGTCCTCCTGCCTGTTGCGGATGCGGATGTCGATCTGGCGGTCCTCCTCCTTGAAGCGTGTGGGCACGGTCCCCTGGATCCGGTCCCTCAGGATCTCCGAGAGGCGGCGCATGTCCAGCCCCAGGGCGGCCAGGCGGTCGCGGTCGAATGTGACCTGCAGCTCCGGGGATCCCTCTTCCAGGGATGAACGCAGATCCACAAGGCCCCGGACATCGCGCAACTCCTCTTCCAGAACAGCCGCGTAACCCTGGAGGAGACCCATGTCCTCGCCGAAGAGAAGGATCTCCACGGGCGTCTTGAGGCTGAAGTAACTCGGCCTGCCAAGCTTCACCGTCAGGTCGGGGATCTCCTCGAAGCTGCGGCGGAGGCGGTCGGCGGCGGCCTCCTCGGCGGCCCTGTCGCGTCGGTTCTTCAGGACGATGTTGATGTTGGCGTAGTGCTCGGCCTTTGTGTTAAAAGAGACTCCGCCCGACACAAGGCGGCTGCCAACAGTTGTATAACAGTAGTCGACTCCCGGATCGGCGGCGGTCAGCTCCTCCATGCGCTGTACAACCCTGTCGGTGACAGGCAGGGGGGTCCCCTCGGGGAGGTTCACCTCGAAGAAGAACTCCCCCTCGGAGATCGCCGGGACAAGCTCGGTCTGGATGAGCGGCACCGCGAGGAGCGCCGCGGCGAAGAGCGCGCCTGCCACACCCAGCGTGAGTGCGCGGCGCCTGATCGCTCCCCGGAGGAAGCGGTCGTAACGGACGGAAAACCAGTCGAGTGTCATCGCGCCAGGCAGTGCGCCCGGTGCGCCTGCCGAGGTATCAGATGCGGATGGACCCGATGGCCCCGCCGCAGCAGGAGCCGGGTCCGCGGGATCGCGGCGTTTCCCGCCGCGGCTGCCATCCGAGCCCAGCGAGCTCAGCATCGGGATCATCGTGACAGCCACAAGCAGGGATGCCATCAGGCTGAGCGTGACCGTGAGGGCCATGTCCCCGAAGAACTGCCCGGCGATCCCCTCCACGAAGACGATCGGCAGGAAGACCGCCACTGTAGTCAGCGTCGATGCGGTGACGGCGCCGCCGACCTCGGAGGTGCCCTCCACTGCCGCCTCCGCGAGGGATGCTCCCTCCCTGCGGCGGCGGTGTATCGACTCGAGGACGACGATCGAGTTGTCCACGAGCATCCCGATCCCGAGGGTCAGCCCGCCGAGCGACATGATGTTGAGAGAGATGTTCAGCCGGTACATCACCATGAAGGCTGCGATTACCGACAGCGGTATCGACACGGCGATGATGATCGTGCTGCGAGGATGCCGGAGGAAGGCGAAGAGCACCAGGATGGCCAGCACGCCTCCCATGAGGGCCGCGGTGCGCACCTCCCTCAGCGCCTGCTCTATGAAGCGCGACTGATCGAAGAGGAGCGTCAGGCTGTACCCTTCCGGCAGCTCGCTTCGCAGCTGGTCGATCAGCCCGTGCACGCGCCGGGCCGCGGTGACCGTGTTGGCGTCCCCCTCCCTGTAGATACTGATCTCGACGCTCTCCGATCCTCCGACGCGGGTGATCTCCTCCCGCTCCCTGACGCCACGGCTCACCCCGGCGACATCGCGGAGCCGCACGACAGCGCCATCGTGCTGCGCGACGATCAGGGAGCCGATCTCCTCGAGTGTTCCGTACTCGTTGACGGTCCGGATGAGGTAGCGGCTGTCCAGGGATTCCAGGGATCCACCGGGGATGTTTACATTCGAGAGCCCGACAACATCGCGTACACGCTGGATCGGGATCCCGAGGGCCGCGAGGCGGTCCTGGTGCACGTCGACGCGGATCTCCTCCTCCAGGCCGCCCCTGACCTGAGCCGAGGCTATGCCCGGAATCGTCTCCAGCTCCTGCTTGAGACGCCGGTCGGCGATCCGCCGGGTGTGTGTAAGATCGCCGCTTCCGTGCAGGGCGTACCGCATCACCGGATCCAGCGACGGGTCGAAGCGCAGCACGATCGGCGCCTCCGCGCCCATCGGCAGCACCAGCCTGTCCAGCCGCTCCCGGACATCCATCGACAGCATGTCCATGTCGGTGCCCCACTCGAACTCGAGCGTGACCTCGGATACACCGGGCCGGGAGATGGAGTGGATCGTGCGAAGGCCTTTCAGCACGCCGACCGCCTCCTCGACGGGGCGCGAGAGTAAGTTCTCAACCTCGGCGGGGGCGGTATCGGGGAAATCCGTCTGGACGGTGAGCGAGGGATAGGAGATGTCCGGCAGCAGATCCAGGGAGAGCCGCTGGTATCCAACCAGCCCGAAGGCGACGACAGCCAGGGCCGCCATCAGCACCGACACGCGGCGACGGACGGCAAGTGCGACGAGGGGCCGCATCAGGGCCCTTCGTACGGACTGTCGGCCCGCTCCGGCTGGAACCCCTCGAGAATCCTCAGGGGCTGGCCATGCCTGAGAGAGCGCTGTCCCTGGACAACCACAAGATCGCCCGCCTCGATCCCGGAGAGGACCTCCACGAACCTTTCATCCTCGTATCCGGTCCGGACTGCCCGGCGCTCGGCCGTGCTGTCCTGCGCGGCCACGAAGGCGATCGTCTCGCCCCTGTCGGTGAAGACGGCGATCCTCGGGGCAAGCACGGTGTCCACACGCCGGTCGGTCACTACCCCCACCTCGGCGAAGTCTCCGGGACGCGTGCCGGCCGGGTAATCGTGGACCTCCACCGTCACCTTGATTGTGCCCGTGGCGGGATCGATGATGGGGCTGATCAGGTCGATCTTTCCGGTCAGCCTCTGCCCGCCGGAGTCAAGGCGCAGCTCCACCGGCTGATCCGGCTGGATCCTCCGGAACTCCCTGGAGGGAACATGCACGCGGGCCAGGAGACGGCTGAGATCGACCAGGGTGAAGAGGATCGAGCCGCCGGAGACGGTCTGGCCGGGATCCACATACCGGCGGACAATCCGGCCGTCGAATGGCGCCAGGACGCGGGCATAGGAGAGCTGGAGTTCGGCCAGGCCGAACGCAGACTCCGCGGCCTTGAGATCATTGCGGGCCGCTTCGAAGTCCTCGGCAGAGACGAGATCGCTCTCGAACATCCTGGAGACCCGGTCGAACCTGGACCTCTGCTTGTTCAACTCGGCCTCTGACTGCGTGACACGGAAGCGGTACTCGTCTTCCTGTATGCGCAGGAGAGACTGCCCCTCCCTGACGAAGTCGCCCTCCTCCGCACCGAGGTCGAGGATCACCCCGGAGACGCGCGCAAGGATGTCCGCCTGCCTGTTCGGCTCGAGGGTGGCGGTCGCAGTGTAGTAGCTGGAGATCGCGCCGAGCACGGCAGGTTCGACGCCAACCGGAACCGGGGGGAGCTGCGGCCGGCCGGCCTGGGTGCCGGCATTCCCGCCGGCCGGGTTGCCTCCGTGGCCCTGCTGCCCGGCCTGCGGGGATGCCTGGTCCTCTCCACCGCAGCCCTGCGTCAGGGCCATAACCGCCAGGGCCAACACGGCGATCAGGCAGACTCTGCAGAGCGATTCAGCCGGGCGTCGCACCCGGCCATGGATTGGTCTCGCCATCCTGGACCTTCCGTTCCTGATCAGGTTACGTCTTCCGGGCTCCGGATCCGGCAGCCGCCGAGCGATCTGTGCGGACAGACCCGTCACGGCACGCGGACCAGTCGCACTCCGTCATGGAATTGCAGGTTCGCGGCCCTGCCGAAGTACACGCCGCCCGGCAGCGGACGCCCCGAGAACCCGGCTCCGTCCCATAGCAGGCGGCGACGCGCGGTCTCGTTCCCGGGCCGCAGATCCGGATCGCGGATTTCGGCCACCTTCCTGCCCGCGGCGTCGAAGATCTCGATCAGCCAGGATTCAGGAGGTGGCCCGCCGGGATCTATGACGAACCAGACACTGCCGGCAGAGGGATTTGGATGGGCCGATATGCAGAACGCCTCAGCATCGCCCGGCCTTACCACCTGCGCGGAGCGATACTCCTCAGTCACCCAGGTTGCCAGATCCCACTCAGCCTCCCGCAGGAGGCCCGGACAGGTGCACGACTCCCGCCAGAATGCCATACGCCTGGCGGTCTCGGCCAGAACTTCCGCCTCGATTCGCTCCGCCAGCGGGAGCGGAGCCGCGATTCCTCCCGAGTCGATCACGAGTTGCCCGGTGTCGAGCAGCAAGGGATTGCCGGCGAAGTTGTACAGAGCCTGCCCCCTTTCCCGCGTCAGGTGGTTCAGCTGAATCGCCTCCCCACCGCTGACCTCCGGCGGTGTATCACCCGCCGCAGCCCAGAATGGCAGGACAGGGGCCGCAACCGGCTGTCCAAGTCCTGCGAAGAAGGTTGTGAGCGCCGGATGCTCCCCCGGCCGGACCCCCCATACGATGCCCATTGCCGCGGTGGATGAGCGGTTGATCGTCTCCCGGGTGTCCACGTACCCGATTGCGGAGGGGAACCCGGGCGGAGCGCCCGCACACGGGAGTGGGTAGGGATCGGCATCGCGTGAGACAAGATCCCGGGCGGCTCTCAGGAGATCCTCGACACGGATTCCGCGGCCTGCCGCCACCGGAGAGAGCACCTGCCCGGACCTCCGGAACCTCCAGGTGTCCAGCCCGGATGTGTCGGCCGAGAGGGAGAAGTTGGCGCGCACCATCAACCCCGCCGGGGCATGCTCAGGATTGTCAGCATCGAACCTGACGAAACTGTTGCCGCCCGCCTCGAACAGGGCCGCCCTGCCGGACGCATCAAGCACCGCCAGGTTCGAGGGATTCACGCGCCTGCCGTTGGTCTCCTCGAGCAGCTCCTCGAAGTCCCCGATGTCAGAGCAGCGCTCCAGTGCCAGCTTCATCAGCTCGCCATTGGTGATCCCCGATGGAGCATGGTCTGCCAGGTTGTACGAAAGGGCGTTCATCACCGCGAAGCCGGCGAGGTTGACACCCATCCAGACCCTGTGCCTCTCACCGGAGTTGACCATCGCAACGTAAGGATGCCTGCCGTCGCCGAAATGGAGAATCTGGTTGTCCCGGTGGTTGGTATCGCGGTTCTTCCAGAGGAATGGGCGACCATCGGCGGAAGCGGCCGCACCAACCACTGCGATCGTGCACTCCTCAAGACCGGCCGGCATTGCAGACGACCCGGCCGCTGTCAGGAGAAGCAGCATCGGAAGCCGGGTCACAACAGCTGCCCACCGGGAGGCCTGCCGGGGGACCCGGTCCTGCTCACGGAAAGAGCGGCAGGAGGACGGTTGTTTCCGTGACATCCAGTCACTTACCAGGCTGCACACGGCTATCTGATCACGACCAGCCTGTGCGAGGCACTCCCCGCCCTGCCGGCCACGCACACCCAGTATGCTCCCGCAGGAACCTGTCGGCCGTCATGACCCTTTCCGTCCCAGGCGAGCCGGTGCGGACCGGCAGCGAACTCCCGGTCTTCAAGGGACAGCACCCACCGTCCAGTTGCGTCAAAGAGATCCACACGCATGCGGGCAGCCTGTGGAAGATCGAACCGGACTTCGGCAGTCGCGGAAACGGGGTTCGGGACGATGCCCCCCCACGCGATGAGAGGCACCGCACCCCCCACCGTTGCGGGGAGTTCGATATAGTATCGGAGACAGAGCATGTCTGAGTCCGAGACGAACCCGTAGCCATACCCCACGAGGTAGACATCCCCCATGGGTGTCACGGCAACCGCCCTGACCTCATCCGATTCGCCTTCGTAGTCATATCGGACATCCCACAGGACAGAGCCGTCCTCCGGGTCGAAGCCGACGGCAACTGCGTCCCAGCTGGTGACAGCCCCGGTGCTGAACCCGCCGGCTATCACCACACTGCCCGGGCCCTCGGTCACGCAGGTCGCAGCGTCGTACCAGCCCGGGGGGCCATTGTAGCCTGAAGCCCAGATGAGGCCTCCGTCCGAGGCATCGAACTTCAGCACCATGAAGTCGCTGCTGCGGACGCCGGCCACAAGAATGTCGCCGGCTGAGTCCAGGACCATTTGCCTGGCGTCCTCTGCGGCCCCGGCATCGTACTGCTCCATCCAGACAGGCGCCCCGTCCAGGGCGGCGTATCGGTGCAGTACGACGTCATAGGAGCTGGCCATGGACCAGGTCCTGCCCGCCATCACGATATCGCCGTTGTCGCAGGCAGCCAGCCAGCCGGAACCGGCGCTCAGGTTGCCTTCGGCCCCCGGGTGGACCTGCCGCCAGATCTCGTCTCCGTCGGCACTGTGCAGCTTGATCGTGACGTGGTCGGCCGTGCCGTCTGTTCGCCCGAAGAAGCCGTGGGCGACGGGATGCCCGTCCGGTCCGACCAAGATGTCCCAGCCCCGGTCACGCTCGCCCCCGGGACCGCCGATCAGGCGTTCCCATGCAATCTGCCCGTTGGATGCGTTGAGGCGGAGCACCAGGATGTCGTCGTTTACTGTCGATACTGCGCACCGCCCGATGACAAAGGGATTGCCCTGGGCGTCGCATGCAACCCCGAAGAGAGCTTCATCAATTCCGTAGGAACCGGCATAGACCCTGGACCAGAGAACCTCCCCGGTCGCGCCATCCAGCTTGAGGACGAGCGCTTCATCTCCGGATCCTCACCCGACGCAGTTGCGGATGTACCCGGCGACGATGAGGTTCCCGTAACCGTCCCAGATCATGCTCCTGGGGATGGCGCTGCTTCCTCCGGCGGCGGTGTACTGCCTGCTCCAGATCTGGGCCCCGGTCTCCCGGTCCATCTTGCGGACGAGGATTCTCACGACCGCCGAGGCGCCCGTGCTCTCGCCGATTACCACGAGATTCCCCTCCGCATCAGTCAGAGCCGCAACTCCGATGTCAGCCATCTGGGCGCCTCCGTCGTGGAGATCAACCCACTCCAGGCCGGGCTGAGCCCAGGCCTGGCCGGCGATGACGATCGCGAGCATCGCCGGCAGAACAGAAAAGAGTCCGGATCGCTTCATATATCTCCTGACAGTGCCATCTCGGCTGTTCGCAGTCCTGGGAAATGGCTGCTGACCTGTCTTTCCGCAACGGCCAACAGCATCGGACAAGGTCGATTATATCACAGGCCCGGGCCCGGGGCCGGGGCAGACATGCAGGGCGGATGGAATCAGCGCTAAACAAGGAGTCCGCAATCCGGTATGGTCTTCCGCAGGCGGGATTGACCGGCCGGCGCCGAATACGGCGGCGGCGGATCGCCCACGAGGTCGGCACGGGGGGGTAAGTGCGATGGGAGATGACAGGATGCGGAAGGTCGCAGCGGGCGCTGTCGCCGGCCTCTGCCATGTGGCAGGCTGGTCCGGTGGCAGGCGGGGAGCAGTCGCCGGATACCACCTTTGTGGCCGTTTTGCGCCGATTCTGCCCGGGGCGATCCTGGCAGTACTCTGTGGGCTTGCGGGCGGCTGTGGAGTGCGGGAGGAGAGCCATACGGTTCTTCCGGACTCCACGCTCCACTACGCCTCGAAGTTGCCCGTGGACGTCGATGTCCGCATCACCTTCGCCGCCACATCCGGAAGAGATGGAGCCGGAACGCGCTTCTTCCTGCGGGACGGGGCCAGGACATTCGCATTCGTGGATGTCCTTAACCCGGCTGCCCGGGGCACGGAGCGGCCCCTTCCCTTCCATCTCGTCTGGGTCAATCCCGACGGTCTCGCCGTCTTCACCCGGGAGTCCCTGGTGGATCCGGCTGATGAAAACCCGGTGCTGCGGAGTTCATTCACCCTGGATCCGGACAGGCGCCAGACAGGCCGCTACTCCCTGCAGGTCTACCTTCACCGGGAGCTGATCGCCCGGAAGTTCTTCGAGGCGGGAGATGCTTCGGACGACATCCAGGCGGAGATCACCTTCGCAGGTCAGGCCCCCGATCCACGGACGGGCGCACACAGGGATGCCAGGGATGGCTTCACAATCGGGGAGGACGAGAGGGTCCGGGCTTATGTTGACATGACCGGCCTTTCCGCCAGGGGAGAGGCGGACCTGGAGGTGACCCTGGAGTGGATCGACCCGGACGGCGGCACCATATTCCGTAGATCCAGCCAGGTGGATCCGGCTGATGGCGGCACGGCATCGGTCTTCGGGAGCATGTCGCTGTCTCCGGGATCACGCGATGCCGGTCAGTACATGCTCAAAGTCTGGCTCTTCGGGAACATGCTCATAGCCGAAAGAAGATTCACACTGCTGCAGGTCTGATCATTCGTGAGATGTGAACCCCTGCGCCCGGAACGTATGCGGATGCTGCGTTACCCGGACAAGCTGCAGGACAGGCAGGAAGAGGTGCCGGCCCCGGGTCGGCGCGAAACAGGCAGGAAGAGGCGCCGGCCCCGGAGAGGGCCGGTACGCAAGGAGGTGCAAGTTGGCGGATCTTTCGACCACATACATGGGGCTTTCGCTGCCCAATCCCCTGATCGTGGGAAGCTCCGGGCTGACGCAGTCTGTACAGGGCGTGGCCAGGTGCGCCGAAGCGGGAGCGGGCGCCGTTGTGCTGAAGTCCATATTCGAAGAGCAGATTCTGGCCGAGATCGACTCGATGATGGATGCCACCCGGAAGTCCTTCTGGCATACCGAGGCAGCCGACTACATCACCCAGTACGGCACGGACGACGCGGTGGGCAAGTACCTGGAGCTGATAAGGGAGTGCAGGAAGGCCGTCCGGATCCCGGTCATCGCCAGCGTGCACTGCGTCTCGGCCGGAGCCTGGACGCAGTTCGCAAAGGATGCGCAGGATGCCGGGGCTGACGCTCTGGAACTCAACGTCTTCGTGCTGCCGGCGGACCCCAGGAGGGACGGGCAGGCCAACGAGCAGGTCTACGCCGACATCCTCGGGGAAGTGAAGAAGCAGATGACGATTCCGGTGGCCCTGAAGATAGGGTCGTACTTCTCCGGGCTTTCACAGACCATCGAAACCCTGGGCCTCACGGCGGACGCGCTGGTGCTCTTCAACCGCTTCTACAGGATGGACTTCGACATAGAGAAGATGACGGTGACCGCCGGCAGCCACCTGAGCCATCCCGACGAGGCGGAGATGCCGCTGAGGTGGATCTCCATCCTCTCGGACAGGGTGAAGTGCGACCTGGCCGCCTCGACCGGCATCCACGATGGCGCGGACGCGGTGAAGCAGCTGCTCGCCGGGGCCCGGGCAGTGCAGGTCTGCTCGGCCCTGTACCAGAAGGAGGTCGGGCACCTCGGCCGGATGCTCCAGGAGATGACCGGATGGATGGACCGTCACGGGTTCACCGCGATAGACGACTTCCGCGGCCGCATGTCCCAGGGCCGCAGCGGGAATCCCGTGGCCTACGAGAGGGTGCAGTTCATGAAACACTCTGTCGGTCTGGAGTAGGAATCCGCAGGACGCCGCCGGCGCGCACTGCGCCGGCGGACCTGCCGGTCAGACCATCCTGATGAACCAGTTCCTGCTCCTCGCCTTGATCCTCCCGAACCACACCGACAGGGGCAGCATCACCGCCAGGAGGATGAGCCACCCGATGATGGACGCCATCACCTCCCCCTCGCGGTAGTACAGCCCGATCCGCCTGGAGAAGACTCCCAGCACACCCAGGTGTATGCAGTAGAAGAAGAGCGGCACACGTCCCACGATCCCCAGCCAGGAGACCAGCGGCATCCAGATCCGCCCCACGAGATGCACAAAACCGACCATGAAGGAAACCGCACCGAAGAACCAGAGGTTATGATAAAGGCTTGGCGGATACTTCTGGTCGAGGAAGAACGTGTAGTGCCCGAACTGGTAGAAGTCCCATATGTTCCCGTATCCGCGCCCCATGCGGACAAGGATGGCGAGACCGATGGCCAGAAGCCCGATTATCATGCTGTAGAGGATCCGCTTATCAGCGGTCTTCCATTCCCGGAACCATCCCGCACCCATCACCGAGCCCATGACGGCAAGCGCGAACCACGGAAGCATCGGGTACTTGTTCCAGTCTCCCGAGTCGACGAACACCTGCATCAGGAACGCGCCCGGACCGCCGTCGGGACTATATGGAATGGTCAGGAGCAGTGGATGTATTGAGAAGATGCCCAGGCCGATACCGAGCCGTATCTGCCACCGGGTGTGAACCAGGAATGACATGAAGACCATCGACAGGCCGATACAGGAGATGATCCCCAGGCGCCAGGGCTTGAACTCCGCAAATCCCCCCCATGATGAGTTGACCCAGGTCATCTGGATAAGAACGAGGAAGAGCCCCCTCTGTATCAGATGCCACCTGGCCTTCCATGCCGAATCCCCGTGTGCGCGGTAGCGTGTGTAGGAAAACCAGGATGCGGCACCATTCATCATCAGGAACCCGGGTGCGCACAGGTATCCGATGGAGCGGAGGATGAACTGCCCGAGGCTCCCGAAGAACGGATCCACCGGATCGAGAACTCGCCAGATGGAATTGAAGAAGTAGGAGCTGTGGCCCAGGGCCATCATGACCCCTACTAGGCCGCGGAAGTGATCGATGAAGACAACGCGCTGCTTCTTCCGTGGTGCACCCGGAGCTCCCGAGCCGACTTTGGGCCGGGGACTTCCGCCTTCAGCAGCCTTCAGCTTCGTGGATCCGCCACCCGGGCTCAGTCCTGAGGTCACGCCGTCCCCCTTCGCCTTCCGACAATCGCCCTGCCGGTCCGGCACTTCCGTCAGGCAGGGACGCACGGATGCCGCCGCAGATTCTTGCACGACGCAGGCTCGGCCCGCAAGGACCCTGTACGCAGGCCGGGATTTCTCTTCCAATCCCGTAACGATTGCCGCAGACTGTGGAATCCTGTATCCTGCTCCGGTCCTGCCTCGGCGGATACGGGGCCAGGACTAGTCCGGACAGCAATCTCCACACAGGCGAGGAGGCCGGTGGATGAAGGGTAGTGGAGTGGTTCGCATGCACTGGCTCAAAATGCTCGGAATCGGGGTTGGCCTCACGGGATTGCTTGTCGGGATCGATCCAGCGTCCTCTACGGCGGAAACCGCACTGCCAAAGCCCGCCACGGCACAGACGGTGCTCTCGATCATGCAGCCCGGTTCCGGCCTGCTCTCCCAGAGCAGCGCAGGATCGAGACCGGCGGCCCGGAGACAGAGAAACCCCTGGAGACACTCCGGCAACGTCGGGCTTGAGTTCATCTACGACGACAACATCTTCCGCTTCTCGGACGTCAACATAGACCGGTTCCGACGTGGTATGGACCCGGGCAGGTTCAAGATGAAGACGTATGACGACTTCATCATCAGCCCCAGCATTACTCTCGACCTTCGCCGCAGGCTTGTCTGGGGCAAGGACACGAACTTCTGGATGAAACTCATGCTGTACGAGTACACAACCAATCCCGTCAAGACCAACCAGTCCCTGCTGCTACGGGCCCGGCAGTACGCCTGGGGCCGCGACTTCGCAGAGGTCGCATTCTCGTACTCCCCCAACGGCTACATCCGGGAGATGCTGGACCGGCCGCCCTTTGCATCCCGGGTGGCACCCATGGTGTACACGCCGTTCACCATCACCCGAAGCTCATTACGTTTCAGTTACTGGAAGCGCGTCAACTCCAGTCTCCTTCTGAGGGGAGACCTTCAGCGGGTCTGGCGTTTCTACAACAGGGAGTTCATGGAGAACGACAACTGGGAGTGGTCCTACTCGGGGATTGCATATGTGACACTCAAGCGCAACTGGCGCATAAGGGCCCAGTACACCTACAGCGACTCCGACGGCCGCGTGGGAGACACAGTCGGCAACTCGTATGACGACCCCGCCAGTGTCCGGGGCGGCGACAACTCCTACGATCGGGATTACTACAGCCTGGACTTCAGCTACCGGCCGCGGGGGGGCTTCCTGAGGTATCTCACGGATGCAACGGTCGGCGGCAGATACATGAAGTTCTTCTTTACAAGTACGCTGTCCCCGCACATCGACCCGTATCACTCAGGCAGGCTGGATGAGATCGGCGTCTTCACCTCCTCGGTCTCCACGAAGAGCCTGTACGGCCCGGTTACGGCCGAGATCGGGTACCGGTTCACGCGCCGCACCTCGACTGCTGCGTATACCGACGTGGGAGCGGGCAGCATTGATGAGGACAAGGACTACACCAACAACAGGACCTGGATGGGTCTTACCTATCCGTTCTAGCTACGCGAACAGGCCGGTTCGGGCAGAACCCGGACAAGGGAGAGTATGATGCTGCGTTCAAGACCGATACAGTTGCGCCGCCCCTCGCTCCTCACCGCCACAATGGCTGTGCTGCTACTGACCCCGTGGGGATGCGGCGAGCAGGATCTCTACAAGCCGCCGGTGTCACCATTCTCGGTGATCGGCGTGCTCCCTCTGCCTAGCTCGAATGAAGGGGTGCACGTCCTTGGCGACTACGCCTTCGTTGCGGGCGGGCAGGCCGGGATCCATTCGATCGACGTCAGCAACCCCCGGAATCCGGTCCTCATCCAGTCCCTCGACACCACACGATACGCCCGTTGGATCAAGGTTATGAGCGTCCCCTACCTCCAGGGGATCATGGACGTTGCATTCCTAGTCGAGGGAATCGAGGGGGTTGCGACCTTCGATGTGTCGAGGCCCGACAGCATCTACTCCTTCGATCAGAGCGCAACTGCCACCGATCTCTTCACGATCTACATAGACATGCCCGAGGACCCGTCAGAGCCGTTCATGGTCTACGCCGCCGAGAGCTGGAAGGGTATCCGCATCTTCGAGCAGGACCCCGGCACTCCCGGGCGCCTTGTGTACAACGGTGCGTTCGCAGGCACGCGCGGATGGGCCCGCGACATCGAGGTCAGGGACGGCTATGCATACGTGGCCGACGACGAGATGGGAATGTCGGTAATGGATGTCCGGGTGCCGGTCCTGGGCTCAATACGCCTCGCAGGCTGGGTCGATACCCCCGGCAACGCCCAGGGCATCACCCTTGGCGGAGACCACGCCTTCATCGCCGACGGGCGTGAAGGCCTGCACGTCATGAACATCCTCGACCCGGAGAACCCCGCCTCCGTCGCCAGTCTGCACCTGGACGGTTTCTGCGTGGATGTGAAGTACCGCGACCAGACGGTGTTCCTGGCGGCGCGCGACGGTGGCGTTCACATCGTGGATGTGTCCAATCCGGCCCTGCCCCAGCTCATGGGAACGGTCGTCACCAGCTACGCCACCGGCTTGTCCCTGTGCAACTCCGGGGTGGTGGCCGTCAGCGACAGGGACATGGGCCTGGTGATGCTCGGGGGTCCGGGCGCATTCCGGGACCTGACCCCGCCTTCAGCGGTCCGCGATCTTGAGGCACTCCCCGACACAAGGACCAGCCTGGCGCTTCAGTGGACCGCGCCGGGTAATGACAGCTTTCACGGCAGGGCGTCCGCATACGATATCCGTTACTCCACCGGTCCGATCACGGAGGACAACTGGGACGCCGCCCATCCGGCACAGGACCCGCCGCGCCCGCAGTCTGCAGGATCCCGGGAGGAGTTCATTCTCACCGGCCTGGAACCGGAGACCGACTACCACGTCGCGCTGAAAGCCCTGGATGAAGCGGGTAACATCTCCCGTCTCTCGAATGTCACCCAGGGCCGCACCACGGGTGCTCCGACCCTGAGGCTCCCCGGTGTTTCGCCTGTAGTGGGAACCGACGCCACACTCTTTGTCTTCCAGGTGACCTACAGGGATCCCGACGGAAATGCGCCTGGCCGGGCCGACCTCGTTCTTAACGACGAGCCTGTAGCCATGACCTGGGCAGAAGGGGATCTGCCGGCCGGAGCGGTTTTCCGGGTGGAAGCAACCCTGCCCATCGGCTCATACCGGCACTACTTTGCCTTCGATGACGGCCTTGGCAATCAGGTCGAAACGACTGTTATGGATGGCCCGTTCGTGGGAGTGGCCAGCTCGGTGATGGGCAGCCCGCCCGGCGAGCCGGGGCGCAGGGATGACGAGACGAGGACCCCGGTCGCATTCAGCCACCTTGCCGTGTTCGGGGAACACGAAGTGACACAGGCCCAGTTCGAGGCGCTGATGGGGTTCAATCCTTCACACTTCCGGGGCGCCAACCTGCCCGTGGAGACGGTCACCTGGTACGATGCGATCGAGTACTGCAACCGACGCTCCGACGCAGACGGCCGTGCCCCGGCCTATGAACTGGCCTCGGTGCAGTACGACGGAGATCACATCATCTCAGCCAGCGTCACATGGAACCGCGATGCCGACGGCTGGCGTCTTCCGACCGAGGCGGAGTGGGAGTTCGCCTGCAGGGCCGGGTCAGCGACCGCCTTCGCCAACGGCGGGATGACGGAACCCCTCTGCGGGATCGACCCGGTACTGAGCGCGATCGGATGGTACTGCGGCAACTCCGGCAACTCGACGCGCGGGGTCATGAGCGCAGGCCAGGCGAACTCCGCAGGGTTGTACGACATGCACGGCAATGTCCGGGAGTGGTGCTGGGACTGGTACGGCCCATACCCATCGGCCGGATCCCTGGATCCCGAAGGGCCGTTCGCGGGCTCCCGGAAGGTTGTCCGCGGCGGATCCTGGTTCTACTTCGCCAGGGAGTGCCGATCGGCCGCCCGCGATCAGTATTGGCCGAACTCCAGGGACAACACCGTGGGCTTCCGCGCAGTCAGGAACGCGCGGTAGGAGGCAGAAGAGTCCGGGTGCCCCAGGCCCGGCCGACGCAGACCGCGTCTTCACGGGTGAGCAGCCGCAAAGGAGAAACCGCCGTGCGCCAGGCCCCGGGCCTCTGCGCCGGCGGTTTCGGTTCAACTCCGTAAGTGTGCGTGTTCGCAGACTACCGAAGCAGCGTCAGTTTTACAGTCCTGGTCTCCGCGCCCGTCTCGAGCCTGGCCAGGTAGATTCCGCTCGAACGCATCCGGCCCAGGTCATCCCGGCCATCCCATTGAGCGCTGTGCGTGCCGGCAGCCATCTCCCGGTCCTCGAGAACCCGGACCACCCGGCCTGTAACATCGTACACAAGGAGCCTGACCTGCGCACGCTCCGGAAGGGTCAGCACGAGTTCCGCGCCGTTGCGGAAGGGGTTCCCGCCTCGTGCCGCCAGCATCAGCGACGAGCCCGGCTGCTCCTCCGCAACCGGAGAGTACGGACCGAGCACCGTCTCATGGCCGAACGGATCATAGGAGCCCAGCAGATACGACACGTCATCGCCACTGTGGGCGCCCTCGTCCAGGAAGGACCGGGCACCGGCCGGAAGCTCGGCAAGCAGCACGGGCGCAGTATCTCCACGACCGGACTCCACGCGGAACACCCGCCATGCCCCCCGCGGCCTGGAGTCGGCCGGCTCCCAATGCAGCATCAGTCCGTCATTCGTGGGCCTGGCCGAGAACCCGGACAGGCTGAAAGGCCTGTAGACCGGTGGCTCTGTGGTGAAGCGTATGGCGAGTCCCGGAGAAAGCGGGGCGGCCGCAGGATGGTAGAGATTGATGTAGGTATGCTCCAGCCCCATGGTCTTCGTGTGGTCCTCGATACCCACAGTGGCGAACATCCTCTCTGCATCGTTGTTGACCACCTGCTTGTACTGGAACTGGAAGACCCCGTCCCCGGTGGTCGCGCTCCGCTTGTAGGCGGGATCGAACAGGAGGACCTGGAAGGTCTGCAGGTCTTCCAGCCCCTCCTCATTCTGGTTCGGCTCGTAACGGTGGTTGACCAGCCGGCTCCACTCCACTACGAACCTGTGACTCTCCGCATCGTGCAGGATGTAGATCCCGTCTCCCACCAACTCGCCGTCGATCCTGTACTGCGGGTTCAGGTTGTCCCAGAACGGGGCGATCCTGGCGGCGTTTCCGTATGCGCTCGGCATGCTCCAGTTGAACCAGTCGTAGTAGGGGGTTGTGTCGAAGGAGATCCACCCGTTGTCGCTTACCAGGATCTGGTCGTAGTCACGTCCGTAGTAGGTGAAGGTGAATGGCAGATCCACCAGAACCAGGTCCTGGTCCCTCAGGCTCAGACGGGTTCCCGATCCGCCGTAAGCCGTCGATGCCGTCACCCAGTCATACACGGGCGCACTGTCGGGATAGTCGGTATCGCAGTTGTCGTATGCATAGTATCCGTAGGCGTCCGGGCCAATGGGCGCCCGGTAGTCGACCTCGCCCACCAGCATTGAGAACGAAGTCATCTCCACGCGGCCGTTCGGGGCGGTCAGGGTCAGCATGAACGGCACCGCCTGCCCGATGGCAAGACCGTCCAGAACCTGGACCTCGAACTCCCGTGTACACTCGCCGCGCTCGCCTGCGGGGATGGGCGCAAGGTCGGCTGTGGAATCGGTGACCACCGCCAGGTCGGGCAGGAGCGAACGGAGGACCGCCACAACGTTGCCCGAAGCCTGGTTCCCCCCGTTTCGCACGGAAACGCTCAGGAGGGAGCGCCCGCCCGGCATCAGGTGCCCGTCTCCATCCAGGGTGTGCCCATCGTACACAAGCGCTGGTGCATGTACGTTGAGCACGGGATGGGCGTCTCTCGGCCCCAGTCCGGCGATCCGCAGGAGCAGCTGTCTTCCGTCCGCAAGATCCCTGTCCAGGGTAATCACGAAAGGCTCGTCCGGGTGCGCCTCGTCTCCCGGCCGGATGGCGGGATAGTTCGCAGTGCCGGTGACTATATCGATGCCGGTATCCGCGGACAGTCCGGCCGGTATCGGTGCGGACGCCTCCGCACCATGGTTGTACAGAACCGGATGCAACTCGATCGTCTCTCCCGGATTCGGGATGCCGTCTCCGTTGCCCCGGCTCTCGCCCTCGCCGCTGTCCACGATCAGCATCCCGGAGACCGCAAGCATCGCCGAGGCAGACTGCGAAACCGGAATCGACTCCTGATACGGCTGCACACCTGCACCGGTCACGGTGACCTTGACAGGTTGATCGCCCGAGAGTATCGAGATCGGGATCCTGGCCATCCCATGCGCATCAGTGAAGCCGAGCGCCAGAACCGACCGGCCCTGGGAGATCCCGACGCGCGCCCCTTCCACAGGTCCCTGCGTGGCGAAATCCTCAACCGATACCTCAACAAGGTCGGTCCCGATGTAGATCGAGGCGGGGTGTCCTACAGCGATGTCCACGGGCTCCGCCAGCCAGAGCTCCATCTCGGGATCGCCCAGGAGATTGTAGATGAAGTAGTAGAACTCCACTGCGGCGCTGCGGAAGTCCTCGTAGTACAACTGCGCCGGGAACTGCACGAGGTTCTCGTACTTGCCCGCATCCATCAGCTGTCCGAGCGTCCTGGCACGCCCCTCCCTGATGGCGTTGAACGTGCCAAAGGCCTGGGCATCGTTGAAGCGGGTGTGGGACCAGGGGTGGCTGTTGCCGAGGAAGGCAACCGCTCCTTTCGGTGCGTCGGGACTCCCGGCGTTCGTCCAGATCTCGCCGAAGCACTGCTCGCGGTGCCCGAAGTCGTTGTTCCGGCAGACGAAGCTCATCACCACGGGAAGCTTCCACCCGTTCTCCAGGGCCATAACGTGCTCCCGCACGTAGATGGGCGGCTCCCAGCCCTGGTGGCCTCGCGCCCAGCCGCGATATCCGATGATCGACACCCCCGCGTTCACCTTCGGGTTGATGAAGAAGTGGCCGTTGCTGTAAGGCAACGGCGGGTGGAACAGCGTGTCGACCTGCGAAAAGCCGGTATCCAGCAGCTGGAGCCTGCACCATCGGGATGTGGCAATGGGGGTTGTGGAGGCATAGTTCGCTGCAACCATCAGACCGCGTCTGAACCACTCGCCTCCTTCTTCGCGGTACGGATCCATCTCATGCCGGAGGATCTTAGCCACAAACGTCTGGATGTCCACCAAGCCGGTCCCGGAAAGCCTTCCCACGCTGAGGTCAGGCAGGAAGTCGTCACCGTCGATCATGCTGATGTAGTGGTCGGTGACGCTGCCGTCGAAGGTTCCCACAGGCATCACGTCGACATCACCGACAAGCAGGACAAACTGGGGCGGAACATCGGCGTTGCGATAGCGGTCCGAGACGAACTCCCGGATCTGGGCCACGCTCCCGCCGGCCTGGTCGGTGGTCACGAGCTCGGTCACATACCCCTTCTCCCTTTTCCACTGCGCAAGGGGCTCAACAGCGGCCTGGTACTGCGGGGCAGAGATGATGAGGTAGGAACCGGGCAGATCCGACTCGAGAGCGGCAAGCTGCTCTTCGTCGAGTAACCTGGCGAGGGGCCTGTAGAACCCGCGGCTGAACCGGCGGGCACGGCTCTGACCCAGGAGCTTCGATGCATCATCGGGCTCCGTATCCAGGACAACCTCGATCTCGACGGGGCCGAGTCCCTTGCCCGGGTCGGCGGGATGCTGGATCACCGGGACGAACTGCACACCCCGAACGGTGAATGGCGGCCCGACCTCCACGAGGCCGTCTCCGGTGGCATCCGTGCCGTTAAGGAGCACCCTGGCTCCGGCAGCTTTGCGGCCGTCAGGCACTATGGCCAGGCGGACTGAGGACTCCTGCAGATCGGCGATCTGCCCCTGAAGGCGGATCGTGAGGTCCGCATCCACGGCCTGCCGGAGCGACAGCGCCGCCGGAGCCGAATCCGGCAGACCCAGCAGGACCAGCACCGATGCGAGCAAAGGACCGACCCATCTCATGAGATGGCGCGGGAGACTGATCGCCTGCCCTGTCACCGGACGATCCGTCCGGAAAAGCCTCGTTGACGAACCTGACGCATGCGTAGCCGAAGTCGACAACCTGTACACGGTTCCCTCCCAGGCCCGATTGAGCACCGCGGGATCGCGAGACGCGCATACACGCGCACTTCACGACCAAGGCTGACAGGCTCCCCGCAGTCTCACCGGGCCGGCGTAGTTTGCCCCCTCAATGGAGATCATCCGGCGTCCCCGGCCGGACAGCGTGGGATAGAGCAGTGTCGGGCTGCCGGGGACGATCAAGACCCTATCATCCGGCAGCCCGCGGAGCAAGAAGCGCGAGAGACATGTGTGTGTGAAGTCTGCCCTAACGAACCAGGACCAGCCTGTGCGTCCCGGCAAGGGATCCTCCCATGGTGAGCCTCCCGAAGTAGACGCCGGCCGGCACCTGCGAGCCCGTGTCGTCCCGGCCGTCCCAGGCTACGCGGTGCAATCCCACCCCGGCGGTGCCCTCTGTCAGTGTGCGGACAACCCGGCCGGTCACATCGTGCACGGTAAGACGCACTACCGCCGGATTCCGCAGCGTGAAGTGGACTGCGGTACCGCCGATCCCGGGATTCGGCTCGCTCCAGAGGACCCGGTCGCGGGAAGCCTCGATGGGCTCTTCGACCGAGACAGGGGCGCATCCGACCGGCTCGGAACCAAGGCGATCCCCATCGCAGACCCCGGCGCCGTCAGGATGCTGGCCGGGAGCGCAGGGGGACGCATCCTGCAGGCGGTAATCGCCTGCCCCGACGTCGCAGAAGAGCGGATCCAGGATGAAGTTGCCACCGGCGTCGGTCCCGCAGATCTCATCGCCGCCGGGATTGCCAAAGATGTTCGTGCAGGAGACAACCGGGACGGCTTCGTCGAGACAGTGAAGACCCCTGCCGGAGTTCAGCGCGATTATGCACTTTGAGATCGCCGGGTTGGCCCAGAAGGCCGTGATACCGCCCCCGACGACACTCGAATCCTCGCCCAGGTTTCCTGCAATGGTGCACTGTGTCAGGTCCAGCTGAAATGCGAAGATCGCATAGATCCCCGCACCTTCTGCGCCTATCCCGGAGGTCGTGTTGTCCGCGATAAGGCATTCTGTCAGGGTCGCATTGGCAAACTCGAGGTAGATGCCGCCTCCACTGCCGTAGTGGTCTGATGTCGAGTTGCCCACGATCCGGGTGTTCTCAGCGGTCAGATTGGCGTAGTCGAGTATGGCCAGGCCGCCCCCCGAGCCCGTGCCGGAGTTGTTCTCGACTGCACAGTGCCTGAGAGTCACATTGGCGTTGACGATCGCCAAACCGCCCCCGCTTGCATTCGGAGAGTCGAGCTGGTTGGTGGAGATTGTGCAGTACTCGAAAAGGACATTGCAGTTGTTGCGGATGAAAGCCCCACCGCCCACGGGTGCGTTGTTCCCGGTGATGGTGGTGTTCGAAAAGACGGGACTGCTCTCATTCTCGATGGATATGCCTCCACCCTGCTTGGAATGATTGCCTGTGACCATGCAGTTGATCACGTGCGGAGAGGAGCTGTTCATTATGAGGAGCGCGGCATCGTCGTTGTCGGTGATCTCGAGCTCATTCAGAACCGGAGAAGAACCGTTGTAACAGAAGATCCCGGCGCCATAGCTCGGGGTACAGGCCCCCCTCACAGTCAGGTGCTCAATAGTGGCGTCAACCACCTCCTCGCAGTAGATCCCGCGGCCGCGGCTCAGGGCGTCAATTATCGTCTCTCCCATGCCGGCACCCCTTATGGTGATGCCGGACTTCATCCTGACGACACACCTGGTCGTGTCGGTTGGGCTGGACTGGTTTGTGTTGTCATCGTATATCCCTGCTGCAACGACAATTACATCGCCGGGAACGGCAACGTCGACAGCCGCCTGAATGGTCGGATACTGGCTCGGAACGTGAAGGGTCCCGGCCTGGGCTGAATGGGCGAGGACCGGAACGGCCAGGATAACGGCGACGAGAAGGCTCTTCATGGCGAATCCCCCTAGGGTTGTCGGATCATAGTGCTGGATACAGCAACCCTAAGTATAGCACAGCGGAAGCGTGACTGTCATCGTGCACTCGAAGAACCTGCCCCCGGCAAAGGCCTTACGGATGGAAGGCTGATCCTGTGCCTGCAGCAGTTCCGGAAGAAGAACTTTACGGCCTCCGGACCGACCTTGTGCTTCCATCGGAACCCCATGATGGTGTATCATTTGTCTGATATCTTCCTGCGTGCGGGAAATTGGTCTACGCATAACGCAGTGCCTCCATCTCCCGCGCCCTCGTACCTGGATCTGCCGAATTGTGCCTGGGGGTTCTTCGCATGACCTGCAGTCACATGAGCAAGGAATATTGGGGGGAACTGATGAGCCTCTTGTATCGCCTCACCCGTCACAGCAGGCTGCTGCCTGCCGCCGCAGTGCTGTTCGCAGTGATCTTCGCCGTTCCCGCATCGGCAGACATGCCGACGCTGCGCATCCTCGGAAACGGTGCGCCGGATGAAATCCCTGGGATCACTCTTCTGTCGAGCAGCAGGCAGGGCGTGGAGATGGAGTTCGAGCTCCCGACGCTGGCCGTTGCCGAGGACATGATCGACGGAAAGGTCTTTCATACCCTGAGCATCCCGGGAGGGGGCGATGCTGGCGAGATCGGGCAGCCTGGTCTTCCCGTCTTCGGCCGTCTGGTGGCGATTCCGGACAGGGCGGACGTCCGCATTTCCTACACAGTCCTGGAGGAGGAGGAGTACGACGGCTACCGCATTCTCCCCGTTCAACCCAGGGATGCGGCATCGCTGGTCCTGGACAGCGCCGCCTATGCGGTCAACTCTTTTGGCAACGCTCATCCCGTCATCACGGGCGATCCCGCCCTCATGCGGGGCTTCCGGGTGGCCTCGCTTACGTTCCAGCCGGTCAGCTACAACCCTGCCATGGAAAAGATCCGTGTGGCCAGGCGGATCCGGGTTGAACTCTCCTTCGAGGGGGAGAACCTCACAAACCAGAGAACAGGCGAGTCCCGCCCAATCCCCCGTTCGTTCGACAGAATATACAGAGAGGCCGTGATCAACTACGACGACTTCGCGGGAGACAGGGCCGTGGAGGACGGCACGTATCTCATCATCTGCCCGAACAGCTCGGCTGTCACGTCGCGGCTCGAACCGCTGGTGGAATGGCGCAGGCGCAGCGGCACCAGGGTCTACCTGGCCACCACCGCCGAGACCGGCACCACGACAAGCAGCATCAAGAACTACATACAGAACGCCTACGACAACTGGGAGTACCCGCCCGAGTACATAGCGATCGTCGGCGACCACAACGGCTCCTACGCAATACCCACATGGTTCCACTCCGGCGGCGGGGAGGGAGACCATCCCTACGGCCAGCTGGAAGGAGACGACATACTCCTCGATGTCCACATCGGGAGGTTGAGCATTCAGAACACGACGCATCTGGACGTCATCATCGACAAGATCATGGGGTACGAGAGGAACCCCTACACGCAGGATCCATCCTGGTTCACGGCGGCAACCCTCGCCGGGGATCCGAGCATATCCGGCTTCAGTTGTGTTCAGCTGATGCAGTGGGTCAAGACACGCCTGCTCCAACTGAACTACACGAGAGTCGACACCATATACAGCGGCAGCTTCACCAGTCAGATGACTGCATCGCTTAACCAGGGATCCACCGTCTTCTGCTACCGCGGGTGGCTGGGAATGAGCGGCTGGAGCAACTCGAACACCTACCAGCTGACGAATGGCTACCGGCTCCCGTTCGGCACCATCAGCACCTGCGGAACCGGAAACTTCGCCAGCGAGAACGAAACGCGGTCGGAGGGTTTCCTCCGGGCAGGTTCGGTTGGAAACCCGAAGGGCACGATAGGCTGCATCGGCACTGCCACCTCCAGCACCAACACACGGTACAACAACGCGATGACCAAGGGCACCTGGCATGCGGTCATCTACGCGGACATACGGGAGATGGGGGCCGCCCTCACGATGGGCAAGCTTGGCTTGTACATCAACTACCCGGGACAGACCTATGCCGTTTCGAGAAACTCGTACTGGAACAACCTGATGGGAGACCCTGCCGTTCCGGTATGGACGGCATACCCTGCCACCATGACGGTGTCGCATCCATCGCAGATAGCCGTTGGCACGAACGCAGTGAACGTAACGGTCAGCCAGGGGTTCATGCCGGTGGCCGGCGCGAAGGTCTGCCTCATGAAGGGGACGGAAACCTGGTCGGTGGGATACACGGACGCTTCCGGTTTCTGCCAGCTCCCGGTCAGTGCCCTCACAACAGGCACAATGCAAGTGACGGTAACGAAGTATGACCACAAGCCCTACCTGGCCGACATGCCGGTCACAATCCCGCTTCAGTACGTCGGCTTCCAGGACTACGAGCTTGACGACAGTCAGGGGAACGGGAACGGACGGCTGAATCCCGGTGAGACAGTCGGGCTCCCGATACTCCTGCGGAACTTCGGAAGCCAGACTGCAAACTCCGTTTCGGCGGAGCTCACGACCGATGATCCGTACGTCACACTCATCAGCGACAACCAGACCTACGGAAACATCGCCGGCGGCCAGACGGCGTGGAGCAGCGGCGACTACGTCTTCTCCCTCGATCCCGCGTGTCCGAACGGGCATGTCATCCGCTTCGGGCTCGACATCGTGTCGGGAATGAGCAACTGGCAGTCGATTGTGGAGATCACCGTTTCCTCGGCCGAGTTCGTGGCGGGTACTGTCACGCTGTACGGAGACGGCGGGAACGGCAGGATCGATCCCGGCCAGACGGTGGACCTGGCCGTTCGCCTGAACAACACCGGGGACGAGAACGCCTCGGGCATCACCGCAGTCCTGACCTCCGCCAGCCCGTGGATCACGGTTGTCGACCCGTCAGGATCCTACCCGAACATACCGATGGGCGGAAACGAAACGAACAGCGTCAACCGTTTCACTGTTGAGGCATCCGACGAGACCTTTGCCGGCCATGAAGCCCCGTTCGAGATCATCACCACGTTCAACGGCGGCGTGATCGACACGACCCGTTTTTCCCTGGTCATAGGGCTTCGCACGGCAACCGATCCCACCGGTCCTGACGCCTACGGTTACTACGCATTCGACAATACGGACACCTCGTACCTGGAGTCTCCGACGTACGACTGGATCGAGGTGGATCCCAACTACGGCGGAACAGGCGCCGAGATAGTTCTCGGCGACTACGGCGAGCACCAGGACAAGTCACGGACCATCAACCTGCCGTTCACCTTCCAGTACTACGGGGAGACCTTCGACCGCGTGACTGTCTGTTCAAACGGCTGGCTGGCCTTCGGAGACACCTATCTCACCGACTACCGCAACTGGACAATCCCGTCCGCAGGATCGCCCCAGAACCTCGTGGCGGTGTTCTGGGACGATCTCTACCAGTCCGGGGGCGCCGGCGTATTCCAGCGGTACGATGCAGCGAACAACAGGTGGATCTGCCAGTGGAGCAGGATGCGCAACCGTTTCGGCAACCACCTCGAAACCTTCCAGGTCATCCTGCACGATCCCGCCCACTACCCCACCGTCTCCGGGGACGGGATCATCGACATGCAGTACCACACGGTAAACAACGTGGACACGACTGACGGCTACGCCACAGTCGGGATCCAGAACCGGGACCAGACAGTCGGCCTGCTCTACACCTACTTCAACCTTTACACACCCGGTTCGGCCACGCTGGCCGCAGGCCGCGCGATACGGTTCATGCCGATAGCCGCCCAGCCCACCGGCGTACTCGAAGGGATGGTCATAAACGCGTCCCACATGAATGCACCCATTCCGGGAGCGGAGGTTTCCATACTCGGAGGCGGTCGCGTCTTCTACACCTCGGCCGACGGGAGCTACGGGGGGAGTGCACCGATCGGAACCTTCGACATCACGGCAAGCGCGGCCGGCTTTGAGCCGGACACCGCCCATGCGGTCACGATAAACGAGTCATCCACAACCCAGCTCAACTTCTCCCTTACCGACATCGCCGGCCCCGAGATAACCGACGTTACGGTGCTGGAGAGGACCACCGACAACACCGGCCCCTACGTCGTGGACGCGAGCATATACGATGCAAGCGGCATCGCTTCGGCTGAGGTCATATACAGGGTGAACGGAGGAGGCTGGATCCCCGTCCCCATGACGCTTTCACTCGATGGCTGGAGCGGGGAGATCCCGGGCCTGCCATCCGGCATGACGATCGACTATTACGTCCAGGCACGGGACAACGCGGGCTGGGAATCGGTCTACCCGCACGGCGCTCCGGCGGACTTCCTGACCTTCCTGATCACGGAGATGTTCTACTTCTACGACGTGGAGGACCCGGAGGACACCGACTGGATCACGGGGGTGCCGGGAGACGATGCCACGGCTGGCCTTTGGGAGCGGGCCGATCCGATAGGAACTGAGTGGAACGGCGATCCGGTCCAGCCCGATCATGACCACACACCCGACCCCGGGGTCATCTGTTTCATCACAGGACAGCACACAGCCGGCCAGGGCCCGGGATACAACGATGTCGACGATGGCTGTACAACACTTATGAGCCCGACCTTCGACCTGAGCGGCCAGGAGAGGGCTTTCGTCACCTATTGGCGCTGGTGGGCGATCACGGGCAACAGCGCGGACGACACCTTCATAATCGATGTCTCCGGCAATGGAGGCCTGGACTGGGTGCCACTGGAACGTGTCGATTCTCATGAGAACTTCTGGAGGGAGCGCTCGTTCGATCTGACGGAGTTCATCGAGTTGACCGACCAGGTGGTTTTCCGCTGGGTGGCATGTGACCTTGGCTCACCCGGGCTTGTTGAGGCGGCCATTGACGACTTCGGCATCGAGGTGTTCCGTGCCGCATCGGCATCGGTCGGGGATCCGGACACGCCGTCCGCCTTCGTGCTGTTCCAGAACCGGCCGAATCCGTTCTCAAGGGATACGGCGATACGGTTCTCGCTGGAGCAGGCATCGTCGGCAAGGCTTACCGTGTACGATGTGCAGGGTCGCAGGGTCCGCAGCCTGGTTGATGGGTCCCTGCCTGCCGGAGCTCACACTGTTGTCTGGAACGGCCGGGATGACCACGGCGGCGAGGTTCCCTCCGGAGTATACTTCTACAGGCTTGATGCGGGCGGCCGCTCCGGGATGAGGAAGCTGCTGCATCTTGAATAGGTGAATGGCCTGCATGCGACATGGCTCCACGGCGCGGGACGGCCGGACCGCGCGCGGAGCCGCGTCGCGTCGGGGCTGAACGTCGCCCGCTGAGTCATGTCGCATCGGGGCTGATCGGCCCGGCGTCAGAAGGAGAAGCCTGCCGAGATGGATGCGTAGGTCCTCTCATATCCACGGCCGGTCTCCAGGTTCGAGTCCGCATGCCCGGCCCTGCCTTCCAGCCTCAACCCCCTCCAGCGCCATACGGCGCCGCCGTACCAGGAGAAGTACGGCGACAGGGAGCCGCTCCCTTCCGCGGCATAGCCTCCGTCAGTTCCGGCAAGAAGTGTCAGTCCCGTCATGGGATCCTGTTCGATTTCCAGACGGCCGTAGAAGGCGCGGTAGTCCTGCGGACTCCAGTATCCGTTGCCGGTCCATCGATCGAAGTCCATTGCGTGCGCGCCGGCCATTACCCAGGCACGCAACGGCCGGTGAAGCACCCACCACCTCCCCCATCCACGCAGACTCCAGCGGCTGTTGTCATCCGAGTACGAGATCCTGTCGGCGGACAGAATCAGGGTCGTGAGGTAGTGCGGACGGAAGTCCAGCGCGCCCCCGATCAGATCCGCAGAAACCCTGTCCGGAAAGACAGGATAGGTGAAGATCGTGAAGCGGGAGTAGCTCAGGTCCAGCCGCAGGCGGTCGGCCGGAAGCCAGGTAGCTCCTGCATCGGCATGGACCGGAGTGTGATCCGATCCGGCAGGCGGATCCACGCAGGAGGCTAACGCCCCGCGAACGGCCAGGAATGTCGCCGGCCTGTAGTCACCCGAGGCGCGAAGCCAGATGTCCGTGTGAGACCGTTCTCCAGGCTGCTCAAAGCGCTCCCGCTGGAATCCGAACCGGAGCCTGCCTCTGTGACGCACCGGGGCCTCCGTTTCGAGGCGCACAGTCATCGAGGAGAACTCATCCGAGTCGATGCTCCAGTCCGATGCAGTCTCGATCCTCACAGGCCACCGTCTCAGGATCTGACGCTCAAGCTTCATACTGCTCTCGCTCTCAAGCCCAAGCGAGCGCGGGACGGACAACGCCTCCAGGGCCAGATCCGCCCTCCCGGTCCAGTCCCTGGCGAGAGCGAGGCCCTCCCAGGGCCCGCTACCCCCGCCTGTGGAGTCCGCCTCCAGCAGCTCCTCGTACATCCTCCAGGACTTCCGGTGATCCCCGCGCCAGTTGTGCAGCTGGGCCAGGCCAAGGGCTGCGTCACGGTCACCTGGATAGTCATGCACGAGGCTCTCGTACTGGCGAAGGGCACGGGTCGATCTGCCCAGCCACGAGTTCATCCTGGCCTCGCCAAGACGGGCCGCGCGGTCCCCGGGGTCCAGCTCGCGGATCTTCCCGAAGCTCCGCAGGGCCCCCTTCGTATCACCACTCCACGACTGCGCCAGGGCAAGGCCCCGCCATGCCTCGATCCGGTTGGGATTGCGCTCCAGCAGCCTGGAAAACTCCCCTATGGCTTCCTCGTACCTGCCGGCCCACGTCAGCTGGGATGCGAGCCCGGCAGCCACCGAGTCATGCATTGCGGGATCCGCCCGGATGACATCCCTGTACAACTCGATGGCGGTCGCATGGTCGTCACGGTGCGATGCCTCGCGCGCCTGCTCAAGCATCCCATCGATGTCGACTCCCCGGGCAGTTGCGGATTGCAGAAGGATCAGCAGGAGAAGAGCGGCAAGCCGCTTCATCATGGATTCTCCCCTCCCTGAAGCATGGTTCCCGTACGCCATCATGGATCGATCTCGTGGCGGATCCGGTAGAGGCGCATCGCCCCCCACTCTCCGACGGGCACAATACCGGGAGGCGTGGTGCCGATCGACTCGATCTCCGCAACGCCGACAACATCGTGCCGCTCGTGCTGATCAACAAGAATGTAAGCGCCCTCGTATAGGAGCACGTTCCCCGGAAAGCCGTTATCCCGGACAGGCGGCAGAGGCTTGCTGGGCCGGCCGGTATGGAGTGTTACGGCCTCCCATATGTTGGAAAGGACGACCGTCCCCTCCGGGAGTGCCCCGACGGCCCGGAATCCGGCTTCATCGGCCCACGCGGGGTTGCCCCAGACAACACTGCGCCAGTAGGGCCAGCTCATCTCTCTCGATTCCCTGGGACCTGCAGCATATCGGACGGTCGCTCCCAGGTTGAGAAGCACCAGTACCAGACCGGCCGCCCACAGTGACACCCTCACCCCCCTGCCCGTGGAAGGGTGCTCATATGCCCCCTTCACCGCAACCGCCAGAAGCACAAGCATCGCAGGATAGGCGGACATCAGCAGGCGCGAGTTCATGGAATCGTAAACAACCCTGACTGCCGAGAGGACTATGCTGCCCAGGTAGCATGTGACGAAGCACATCAGTACCGTGACAGTCGTAAGCCTCCAGTCATGCGTTTCCGTGGTCCCGGGCCCGAAACGGCGGACAGCCGTGCCCAGAAGCCAGGTGAACCCGATCATCCCGGCAATGGCTCCCGCAACGACCAGAACCGGCTCGGCGAAGGCCGAAGGCGCTGCCCAGTCCACCGCCAGTGCCCGCAAGGTGCCGTGCAGAACACCCTCGAGACCAAGATGGGATTCAGGCCGAAGCTCCCCGAAGAAGTAGCCGGTCTGCACCCTGTTCCGCAGTACCCACAGACCGATCGGTAGCCCTCCGGGCAGAATGAAAAGCGCAAGACGCCCGGCTATCTTGCGCATGCTGCAGGTCTCCGACCTTATGATCAGGGCGACAGATCCCGCCAGCAGAATGCTCAACCCGAGGTAGCGCGTCAATGTGGCAAGCGAGGCGGCGAGCCCGGCAGCCAGGAACCACGTCCAGGCCGGATCCCGGCGGACTTTGCTGGGCGAGGCTGGTGGCCATGTGTGCATATCCCCATGCGGGCATAGCTCCGATATGCGCACAAGCTCCTGCCACCGCCGACGGGATTCGATGAGCCCGCGGACCAGGCATGCCAATGAGATGAGCAGGAGGAGGTTAAACAGGCTCTCGGACCAGATGAAGGATGCCGCAACATGGATTGGAAGGAAGACTGCATAGAATATGAGAACGGGCGCAACCCATATGGATCCGGCCGACCAGCGGGTCAGCGCTGCAAGCGGGAAGACGGCCAGCGCAGCGGCCAGGAGATTCATCACCCTGGCCCACTCGATCGGTGCTGAAGGCAACCCGCCCGCCTGACCGGAAAGCAGGCTCCCCGCCGAGAGCAGAAGGGGATACAGGGGAGGCCAGGCAGCGAAGGGAACACGCGGAGGTGTTATCTCGAGTGGCGTCATTGACGTGACCACTCCGTGCCCAGCTGCGATGTTCTGAGCCGCGCTGAGATACTGCACCGAGTCGGGGGTCAACGCCGGACCCGTGTTCGTGCACCAGAGGCCAAGCGCGAAGAAGACGGAAGCGGTCACCACGGGCACGCCAAGGGATGACATGAGGCGGCCGGCCGCGGTCCTGTTGTCCCGATCCGCGTCGGGGTCCATCACGATCCGATCGCCCGAACAGGATGATTCGTCGGCAATGATCTCCTCTGCCCCCAGCGAGTCAACGCTCATATTCGCGGTTCTCCATTCAGGCATCCTCTCTCCATACTCATGAAGAGCACTGAACCTCGACGCCTGGATCTGCCTGTCCTTCCCGCACGTCCGGAACCGGTTCACACCAGTGATTGCCTGGCGAACTCCGAGTCAGGTATCGGCCCGGCCCAACGGCATAGTTAGTCAGCACCCTTCTCACACATCAGAACGAAGCATCGGGAGCGGACGCGGCACGGGGCGGAAGGGACTCCCGAAGCCTCACATTGCGTGATGCAACTGATTGACACACCATTCGTTACGAGGTCCGCGCCCGGCAGCGCCGCGCCGGAACTGCGGGACCGCTGCCGGAGCCGCCATGCACCGTCACCTCCGCGCCGTGCAGGGATCCTGCCGCTTGTCACCTGCCCGCAGGATGAAGGTGGAGTAGCCGAGGCCGGGGATCCCGGCGTGTGGTATCCTGCTGGCCTTGTCAGCAGGCGGTCCGGGGCAGAGCCGCGGCCCGGGCCCGGGAAGCCGGCGATCGAGGATGGAGGCAAACGGCGTTGATCAATCAACCGGACACCTTCCACAACCCTCCGATGACACCCCCCCGTTTCGGGAACACGACAGGTGTTAAAGCTCTTTCGGCCCTGCTCAGCCTTCTGCTCCTGGGCATTACCCAGTCGATCTCCATCGGGTCAGAGGATGACAAGCAGACGCCGGCATTGACGCCCGTTCTTTCCGGCTCGCCGGAGCCTGCGTCGCCTGTCCACAAATCCCTTCTGGAGTGGGACGAGGACGGCGACTACGAGGATTTCACACCCGCGTTTCAACCCGACACGTGGGACAGTGTCATGGCCGCCTATGATGCCGTGGTTGCACAGGAATCGCATCGGCGCATATCCCCCGAGTTCGGGCTGCGCTATACCAAGGCGGAGGGATTCCACCTTGAGGGTGGTCTTACACTTGGATGGCGCGTCGCCCTCATCAGGCGATTGACCCTGATTGCGGGCTACGATACGGGCCGCGAACGCCCGGCTGCCATGGGAGAACTGGAGATCCCTGTTCCCGGACATGAAGGCCTGAGTCTGTGGCTGGAGGGACAGTCGGAGATTCGGCCATTCGGAAACCACAGCCCGTATGGGACAACCCTGATGGCCCTGATTGCCGGCTATGATGCCGGAAACTACATGGACGAGAGGAAGGGAGCAGCCGGCATCGCATGGAGCTTCGATCCCGACAGCCGGATCCGCCTGGGGTGGAACCGGATGCGGCAGACGCCGGTGGATCCTGTTACAGACTGGCGGCTTTTCGGTTCTGACAGCTGGATGGCAGTCAACGAGCAGGCTGATCCGGTCACCCTCAACGGGATCGGCATCTCCTTCATGCGGCAGCCCATGTACATCTCGGAGGCCTCGGTCAGGGGACTCATCCTGGATGCAGAGGCTTCTGTCTATGGGGGCAGCATCCTGGGTGGAAGCCGTGAGTACGGCCGTCTCTCGGCAGATCTCTGGTATACCAGGCCTGTACGCTCCGAAGACACGGTTCAGCTTCGCGGTGCGGCCACACTTGCCACGGGACGGGCTCCGCGCCAGGCACTCGGAGATCTCGGTGGCAGTGCCGGTCTGAAGGCCTTCCCTCCCCGCGGGCACGACACGCCGGACACACTTGTGGGAACAAGCCGCATCTTCGGAAGGCTGGAGTACCGTCTGGCCGACATGCTGATCAGTCGTACGACACTACCGGTAGTCAGGGATCTCAACCTCACGCTGGTTCCATTCATCGAAGGGGGGGCCGTCTGGGGAGACGGCCCTGTTCACCGCGTCTCCGACCTGTGCGGGCCCAGGGGGAGTGATTTCCTCTGGGATCTCGGATTCGGCCTTCGAAGGAGCGTCGACCTGAGCGGAATCCTCTCCTACGTCCAGATAGACTTCGCATGGCCCATGGGACACAGGCGGGGTCCGGTCCGCATCGGGGTCACACTCTCCGAGTTCGGGCTCGACTGAGGCCGGCAGATTCCCTGCCTGATCAGACTGGAAGGTACCCCCTCCCTGGTACACCCATAAGAAACTGCAATGTGCACCTGCCGTAATGGCAGATCCGTCAGATTGCACTCATCCAACAGGTGTCCCAGGGCGGGACAAGCCTCCGAATCTTCGCATCGGGCTGCCACCCTCCGGCAATCTACTTGATCACATGGGGATAACCGACACATTGCACGCGTTCAGATTTGTCGAAGGCGCGGGCTTCAGGGCACGAAGCTTGAAGCTCCGGCGAAGTGAATCACCGCCCCGGGCTCACCGGATGCGAGTCCTGAGCCGCAAGGATGGGAGTCCTGACCAGCAGAAGGAGATCACGATGTCACCGAAACTGAGTGTTAGGGTCTTCGATGGCCCGACCCCGGACGATCCGGTCTTCCAAAAGGGTCAGGCGTGGACTTCGACTGCAACAGATTGGGCTCAGGGAGTAAGGGAGAGCATGATGGGAGGGTTGTACAAGGCGAGCCGCCAGACGGAAACCTACGTCCAGGAGCATCCGGGTACGATCATCGCAACCGCGGCGTGCCTGGGCCTGGCCGCCGGGTGGTACCTGGGATGGGGACGGAGGAAGTCACGCCAATAGCGATCCGGTTTCGCCCATGCAGATGCTGACGCAGTCGCACCCGGCCCCGCCGTTGTTCCCCCCGGCGGGGTCGCGGCCTTCCGCCGGAAAGGCCGGATGGATTCCGGCGGAAGGCCCTGTCCCCGAAGTTGATCACGCGCTCCCGGAAACCTCCGGAGAGAAGATCAGAACCTCTTCCCTGCTCACCTGGTCCAGCAGATCGAGCGCACAGGCGTGCAGGTACATCCTCAGAGCTTCTCCCATGGAGGCCGCGTCCCTGCCTGCCCGCAGCTCCTGGATCAGACGCCGCCCGCTATCCAGCAACGCGCGCAGTTCCCTCAGGTGGGGGATGTGGCGGCTCATCGTCTGCTCCAGAATCTGCATCGCCTCGTTGGACACATCCGCGGAGTACGCGGAGTCGTGCACGAGCTCCTGCGTCTGGCTGAAGTGGCTGGAAAGCTCGGGCAGAAGGCCCTCGATCTCCACCATGCAGGCAACCAGCGAGCTGAGTACTGAGGGGAAGCCCGCATCCGGGCCCGAATGGTCCCTCAGACGCAGCAACCGGCGGCGGATCCTGCGGTGATCCTTGAGGAACTCCTCGTTCTTGATGATTGTCTGGGCGGTACTCATGGCTTTCGCCTCGCTTTCCGGTCGGTCCGGCCAAGGATGTTCTTCCTCTGATGCCTGTTCCATGAAAGCGACGGGATTTCCTTTGCTGTCCTGCCGCTCCCATGGCCTTGCCGGTTCCGCCGCCCTCCTGGCGGACCCTCAGTTCCACCCCGGCGCACCTCCATTATACCCCCGAAAGGCTCAGCAATCTCTGTCTACATTTCACCATCGAGAAGTGATGTACGCAACGAACCGCTCCAGGGCTATCTGAGCAGTCTGCCGGCAGGGGTGAACTGCGGAGTGGCCACCTTCGGACGAACTGCTGCCAGGTCTGAGAACGGAGTTCAACCGCGAAGCAGGCGAGCTGTCACCGGAGTGTGATCGGACGGCCGGCTCCACTTCCGCGGCCCAACGTCGATTTCCGAGGAGACTGACATCCGCGCCAGGGATCTGGTCGCCAGGATCAGGTCGATCCGCGCCCCGTGGTTCCGCCTGAATGCGCCCTGACGGTAATCCCACCAGGAGTACAGCCCTGGATCATCGTGGTGAAGCCGGAACAGGTCCACGAACCCCCAATCCAGAAGGCGGTTCAGGGCATCGTGCTCCGGACCGCTGAACAGAACCTGGTCCCGGAACCCGGCCGGGTCATAGATGTCTCGGTCTTCGGGGGCGATGTTGAAGTCACCCATCATAATCAGAGGGTCCTGCGGTCTGTACCGGCCGGCTATGTGGTGGAAGAGTGCCCTCAACCACTCCAGCTTGTAGACGTACTTCTCCGTTCCAACGGCCTGCCCGTTCGGCACGTAGAGGTTGAAGACACGAATGTCGCGCCAGGTTACGGACAGGATTCTTGCCTGCGGGTCTCCCGGAAGCTCTGGTATCCCGAGCTCAACTTGAGTCAGAGGATCTCTGGAGATCAGGGCGACACCGTTCCAGCTCTTCTGCCCATTCACCTCCACCGTGTATCCGGCCGCCTCAAACTGGGTCGCTGGAAAGGAATCCTTCTCCACCTTGAGCTCCTGGATCGCCAGAAGATCAGGCTGTGCCTCACGGAGCCACCTGGCGACGTGATCCTCGCGTACCCTTATCGAGTTGACGTTCCAGCTTGAGAGCAGGAGTCCGTGCTTCATCCGACACCTCCGAAATGGAGACCACCTTCCAGGTCGCCTGCTGATCCGTGCCGCACGCGTCAGTGGGCAGATCTGTAACCGAGCCAGCGTTCATACTTCGAGGCCGGCTGGGCCACGACAGGGATGCTCCATGACTGCAGGACCCCGTACAGCTCCAGTTCAGCCCGCGATTCCATCAATCCACATTCGGTGCCTTGAAGGGCACCTGGCTTGCCGGGAGCAGACCGGGCGAGCTCCACCTCGAGTTCGTAATGCACCATGCCGCCGGGGAACTCGGTTCGATCCAGCTCCCAAAGAGAGTCCGAAAGACGCCGGGACCCGGCAGGAGCGGCAAACACCTCCCGATAGTTGCTGAAGCCGCCCTGGTCAACGAGACGTTTCAGCCCCGGAAGCATTTGCCGCACCACTCGAACCGGTTCCAGGTCCAGGGTCATGAGCCAACCGGGATCCGGCCGGAAAGCTCCGGAACACGGCGTCACCTCGGCCTCGATTTCGCCCCTGGTGTGAACCGCACCGCTCACTCTCCCCTCAGTCTTAAGGGTCAGGTAGACGCGCTCGCCGGCCGGCACACCGGGCGAGGCCGCGTCAGGCAGGATCTCCAGCTCCCGCCTCAGGCGCAACACTGCCTTGCGAAAGCGGAGATCACCGTCAGGCCCGTCCAGGAACCTGTTCTCCTGCTGGGTTGCACGCAGTGGACGGCCCAGCAGGTCACGCAGTTTCCTGTAGACGGCCTCGTCCGGCAAAGCCAGCTTGATCTCTGTCTCCACTTCCCGGTTGTGTGCCACTCCTGATCTCCAGGTCCAGCAATGCGGGGGTGGCTGCCCCCTGTGTTCAGCGGATACAGCCAGTCGTGTCCGGACGAATATGCCTGCATCTCTGCTCTGACATCAAGCCGGGACGCACGGATCTGAAGCGGGCCCAGTTGGGGAAGCCGTATGGGCGGCCGGGCCCGAAGGCGGTTGAGCGCGACATGGGGTATCTGGTGGAGGAGATCCCGGACCTGCTGCCTGAGAACCGACGGTTCGTGCTTCGCAGAGACGAGCACCCTGCCTGCGTCCGGGCGATTGCCCGGCTCCTGGGGTTTGCGGGGAGGGCAAAGCGTGGTACAGATACCCGGGCGACAAGCAGCCGATGGGATCATGGCTGATCGAAGCCCCTGGCCATTTGTGCTGTGGGCTTCTACGCATGGTGTCGGGAGAAGCAGAAGATGCAGTTCTGAGTCCACTGGGCATGGCCTACCTGGGTGAGATATCTGCGCTGGCCGCAGCCCTGTTCTGGTCCGTCAACTCGCTGATCTTCGGATTCGCGGTACGCCGACTCGGCTCGTTCAGTCTCAACCTGATCCGCCTGAACCTGGCGGCTCTGCTGCTATGCTCTGCGGCGGTTGTGACAAGCGGCACTACCTGGATCAGCGACACCACCCTGCGCGACCTCTCGCTGCTCGGCATCTCAGGCTTGATCGGCCTAACCCTTGGTGATTGGGCCTACTACCAGGCACTGCACATCCTGGGGCCCAGGCTGGCCACCCTGCTGTTCTCCCTCGTCCCTCCCATCACAATCCTTCTCGGAGTCATCTACCTGGATGAGCGCCCCCGCCTGATCGCCCTTCTGGGTATGGCCCTGACAGTCGCAGGGGTAACCTGGGTGGTTCTGGAACGGCCGGCAGTCCTCCCGCCGGGAGTTCGCAGGGTTCCCGGCCGCACGCCCCGTGTGGCAGGTGTCTTCTTCGGTCTGCTCGGAGCTCTTGGACAGTCCGTTGGGCTCATCCTGTCGAAGGAAGCAATGGGCGCCGGAGTCCCCGTTCTCCCCGCGACGGCGACTCGAATGGCTGCCGGAGCGGCCGGAATATGGGTGGTGTGGATCCTTTCCCGCCGCCCCCTGGGGCTGGCGCGGTTGATGGAGGACCGGCGCGTGCTTCCGGCAACTGCGTGCGGTGTCCTGCTGGGGCCGGTGCTGGGAATCTGGCTGTCGATGATCGCGGTGAAATACACGCTGGCGGGGATAGCAGCCACCTTGACCTCGACCATGCCGGTGCTGATTCTTCCCCTGGTGGCATTCGTCCACAGGGAAAGGATCAGCCTTCGGGCGGCTGTGGGTGCCGCCCTTGCCGTGGCGGGCATCGCTCTCATATTCGCCCGTCACTGAGGAAACAGGAGATGATGGATCTGCCGGACGAGCTCAGGCATCCCGACGGCCCTCTCCCCCATGCCGGGAAGAGGACCATTCTTCGCCGCATTCTCAGCGTGATCAGACAGCTTCTCCTTCTTGCACTCGGCACCGCGTTCTTCGTCACCGCCGTACGCTGCCTCTTCAAGCCGAACCAGCTCCTGGCGGGCGGCGTGGCGGGGACATCGCTCCTTCTCTACAACCTCCTCCGGTTCCCGGTGGGGATGACCATCGCCGCACTCAACGTGCCGATCTTCATCCTCGGATTCCGGGTGATCGGCAGGAGATTCGCCCTGTACTCGGCCCTGGCCGTTGCGGGGACCTGGCTCCTTGTCGACTACGTTCCCCTGCCCGTGCTGACGGACGACCCTTTGCTGGCGGGAGTATTCGGCGGGGTGTTCGCTGGAATCGGCACATCGCTCGGGCTGAAGTCCGGAGGATCCCTTGGCGGCCTCGACATCCTGGGGACAATCATCAACCGACGCTTCGGCATCGGTGTCGGTGAGGTGCTCCTGATGGTCAACGGATGCATCGTTGTCGCCTCCGGGCTGATAGGAAGCCCGGAGATCGCCATGTACACTCTCGTCGCCATATTCGCGAGCGGCAAGACGGTCGACGCCATTCTCGCACCCAGGCACAGGAAGGCTTTCCTCATACTGACCAGGCGGCCCGACAGGATCCGCGAAGCCGTTCTGGTCAGAATGGATCGTGGCATGACGGTCTTCCGGGGCGAAGGCGCGTTTACCGGAAGGGAGATCGTCGGCCTCCTGTGCGTGGTGACAAGGGGCGAGATAAAGGAACTGGAGGAGATCGTGAAGCAGGAGGATCCTGACGCCTTTCAGGTCATCCTGGAGGCAAGCGAGGTGGTTGGCAGCTTCCGCAGCTCCCACACCTCACATTACTTCAGACAATTCCAACAACACCTTCACCGGAAACCCGGACAGGCATGACACCTTCCATTGCAGGAAGCAGGGAAGGCATCAGGGAGAAACTTACACGATGGCGCGAAGAGACCCCATGCAGATGTGCAACCATGAACTGTATGAGAACTCCGTCCAGTGTCCCGAGGCCGATGTTCAGGCCATCGACCGGTTCTACAGAGAAGTCAACGGCCGCCACCCAAGGGTAATGAAGGAGGACTTCTGTGGAACTGCGGCAATCTGCGCCGAGTGGGTAAGGAGGCGCAGGAGCAATTTCGCCGTGGGAGTCGATCTGGACCGGTCTACGCTGGAATGGGGCAGAACGCGGCATATCGAACCCCTGGGCCCGGACGCGAATCGTGTGCGTCTCATACTCAACGATGTCCGGCACGTGCGCAGCCCAAGGGTGGATGTGGTCGCAGCCCTGAACTTCTCATACTCCGCCTTCAAGACCCGTGAAGAGCTTCGCGGCTACTTCAGGGCAGCCAGGCGTTCGCTTACACACGACGGCATACTGGTGCTGGACATATTCGGAGGATCGGACGCGCAGTCGCTGGAAACGGAGGAGAAGCCCAAGCGTAACTACACGTACATATGGGACCAGGTACGCTTCGACCCGGTCACGCATGAGACCCTCTTCCACATACACTTCCGATTCCGCAACGGAACCATGCGAAGGCGCGCCTTCACCTATGACTGGCGCCTCTGGACGATCCCGGAGGTCAGGGAGATCCTGGCTGAAGCCGGCTTCAAGTGGAGCAGGGTCTACTGGGAGGGCACGGATCGCAGCACCGGAGAAGGAAACGGCGTCTTCAGGCGGGTGGAACGTGCCGAAACGACACCGGGGTGGATCGCCTACATCACCGCGGGAGGCTGATGCCGTCCCCGGGGGGACGGCACCAGGTTGCGGGTCACCCGGGAGCTGGACCGGAGCACCCGCACCGCCGGGGATTCCGCTCCATACCCCTGCGGCTATCTCAGCAGAAGGACGCTTCGCGTCATCTCTCCGCCGCCGGCGGCGAGCCTGAGATAGTAAACTCCACTGGCAACGGAGCGGCCATCGCCGTCCCTTCCCTCCCACTCCGCATGATGCACGCCTGCGCCCAGTTCTCTCTGGACAAGGGTTCGCACCAGGCGGCCTGAAGCCGAGTAGACGCTCAGGGAAACGTGATTGCCCGCAGCACTCTCGGGAACGGCAAAGGTTATTGAGGCACTGGAACTGAACGGATTCGGCATGCAGGGTGCCAGGTAGAGGGTTGCCGCCCTCGCAGCGATCTCCCCGACAGATGCCCCCTCGCCACAGGATCCGCATCCCTCGCCGAGTGCGCCGATGAGATCCGCACATGCGCCTCCGGGCAGGCAGGGAGAGTCGGCGCACAGGCTCAAGTCACCGTTCTCCGCATCGCAGAAGAGAGGATCATCCGCGAAGTTGCCGCTCATCCCGATGAACTGCGCTGCCGAACCCGGGCCGCCTTCGTTCTCGTGAATGCAGCAGCAGGTCAGCGCGGGCTGGCTGCTGCCTTCGTCAACGATGTGCATCGCAGTTCCCTGGGTGCTAAACGCGATGATCGTGTTCTGTATCGCGGGCGAGGAGGACTGGCCCATGGTGATCCCGGCGCCATTGCCGCCCGTGCTGTTGCCGTAGAGGGTGCAACCATCGATGTCCGGAGAGGACGCCCTCAGGTGCATCGCCCCACCGTGACCCTGCGCATGGTTGTTGAGGAACACGCAGGACTGAACAAGGCCGCCGGCGAAGCGCAATCGAAGCCCGCCTCCCACGGATCCGGCCGCATTCCCCTCGAAACGGCAGTTGATGAACTGCGGATTGGAGCCGTCCAATGCGAATACACCACCGCCGTCAGATGTGGCTGTGTTGTTCAGGAAAACGCAGTTGACGAAGGTTGGAGAACTGCCGTTCTCGATCCTCACCGCGCCTCCGCTTGTCCCATACCCGTTGGTTATGGTGATCCCCTCGATCACAGTGGTCGGAGGATCCCCGAAGTCGAAGATGAACCCGCTGCGGGGATTCTCTGCATCGCCCTCGCAGTCGATTATGCACAGGGCAGGATCGCCGCCCTGGGACCGTATCGTGATCTCCTTGGCGTCCAACCGGATGTCGCGGTTGCCCTCGCCGCTGTAGACCCCGTCGGCAAGCTCGACGACACATCCGCCGAACACGGCATCAACCGCATCCTGGATGGTCAGGTAATCACCCGAGCCGTCGGGGGCAACGGTTACCGTCCAGGGAGTGGCGGGCATTACCCGGCGGTACAGCACCTCCTGCATCGGATCCTGGGAGTGATAGATGTTGTCGATGGTGTACCAGGTGGTGTGGTTTCCGCCCCACCCGTAATTAATGTGATACATCCTTTCGCCGTAGACTTCCGCCCAGCCGTCACACACCACTGCATGCCCGGATGATGCATCGTAGCGGAAACTGTACAGCATCGGCCTGCTGTTATTGACCTCGCTCCGCACGACGTTGAACCACGAGTCAACACTGTGCTGGCTGCGGTACTGGGCATTCATCTGGCTGCTGTAGTCGAAGTACTGGGGCATGACCGTCAGGGCATAGGAGGTATAGGTTCCCGATCCGCAGAAGCCGTAGTTCATGCTGAAGGCGACTCCGACCTCATAGTTGAGCTCTGCCAGAGCATCCTGCTGCTCCGGGCCACAGGCCGGATTGCAGTGGTTTGGCATGTTGTCCCAGTCGTAGGGGTCGGAGAAGTCCGCGAACAGGTACTGGCCCGGCGTATTGCCGCCGCACGACTGGTCACCGTTCCACCAGTACTGCCTGCTTCCTGTTCCGGCGGGCGGCCAGTTGTAGTATCTCATGACCTGGGCGGCCGCGGTGGCCACACATCCCACCAGACACCGGCCTCCATCCCCCATCGGGGCGAGATTGTTGTAAGGCGCATTCTGGTGCCAGGAAGTGGTCATCAGCGGTCCTATCATTATGGTGCTTCGATTCTGGACGTCCTTGTGGCAGGCGCGAACCTGCTCCGCTCCCTGAAGGAGCAGGCCCCATGTCGCGCGGTGGTTGGGCTCGCCTTCCATGAACCTGCTCCCGGAGTCACCGCGAGGGCGTTGCGGCCCGGCAGGCTCAGGCCCACGGGCATCCAGGGAACCGTGAAGTTCTACGAACCGGTCCAGCCGGGACCGCAATACCTCGCGAAGCAGTTGGACAAACCCATCTGTCTCTGTGACATCCAGGCTCCCTGTTGTCGAGTAAGCCTGCACCGGGGGGAGTTCCCTGATGACCGGGACGATGATGAACCCTTCAGGATCAGCGTGGAAGACGCGGGCCAGGAGGCCGAACTCATCCTCCAGCTCACTCACGGCCGCAACCCGGGGATCCCGGCTCCCTCCCCAGCCATCAGGCTCCTCAGACATGAGGGCCAACCAGGTCTGGCTGACCTGGTCCATATCCTGACGGCTGACCAGCTCGGCAGCCGTCTGTCCGGGAGACAAGAGGGCGGTTATGGACAGGGCAATAATCGTCAGAAATGGGTAGCGCATGGTGTCGTTCCTCCTCGAAGCCTGGCCGGGCAGGCTCGGCTGGGCAGTTGGTTGACCAGACATCTTCAAGTATAGCCGATTCGGGCCCACCCGTCCATGGAGCTGCAACACGTTGCCAATGAAGCGTTTTCACTTGCGATTCCACTGCGGGAAACCCGGGCGCGGGGGAGTCCCACCAGACGTCGGCAGGACCGGGCACCGCGGGTTATGCTATCCTCCCACAACCGGATCGGACGAAGCACCCGGAGGTGCCGGAGGTTCAATGGGCGACATTCGTGAACAGCTCCTCAAGGCAGGCCTGGTCTCGAAGAAGAAGGCCCGGCAGGCGGCGCACCAGGAGCGCATCCATCGCAAGGAAGTCGGTCATGACGGAATCGCAGCCGAGAAGGAAGCACAGGACCGGACCTTCCGGGAGGAACAGGAACAGAGGCGCAGGCTCGATCAGGAGCGCGAGCACGCAAGAAGGACAGAGGCAGCCATCCGGGAGAAGGAACTGCTGAAGGAGCGGATGATCAGGACGGGCTGGATCCGCGACGCGTGCGGCGGCAACCGGCGCTACTTCTTCACGGTGGATGGCGACCGCATAACATATCTGGACCTGAACGACCAGGCCGTGCGTCGGCTCAACTCAGGTAACGCCGCCGTAGTCCGCACCGGTGGCCTGGTCCGCGGCGAGTTCTGCCTGGTCGATTCGAACTGTGCTGCATCCCTCGCCAGAGAGTTCCCGGAGATCATCTGCCTCTGGAACCGTCCCCGATAGCGGCCGGCAGGTCCAGACCGATGTCCGCCAGGACCGGCTTGTGGTCCGAACCCCGGGCATCCCGCACAACTCGTGCCGAGAGCACTGGGAGATCCCGACTCACGAACAGATGGTCGATTCTCAGAATGTCCCTGGCAAGCAATCCGACCAGGGGAATCTCACGCAGCCGTCTCTTGCCCATGATCCACGACTCCCCGAATGTCGCACCCAGCCCGCGTCCGCGCACGGCGAAGGCATTGTCCATCCGTGCATCCAGCATCCTGTAGACCTGGCCGTTCGGAGTGTCGTTGAAGTCGCCGGCCATTATCACCGGCAGACCGGCGGAAACGGTGGCATCGGTCAGCCAGGCGGCATGCCTGCGGCGGGTGGCCTCTACGGACCTCTCCAACGGGCCGATCCTCTCCAGGGTCTCCGTGGGGGACAGGCGACGGCGGGCAGCGTCCTCGAGCCTCCGGCCTCCTGACTGAAGGTGAACGCAGGCAACGCAGATTCGCCGCTCCCCGACCTCGAGAACCGCAAAGAGACTCCCGCTGATCCCCTTTCCCCCGGGTGCCACCCCTTCAGGGCTGAACAGAGTCAGCGGGTACCGGGACATTATCGCCACGATATCGCCTCCCCACCGGACCCTGTCGGCTGTGGTGAGCATGTATGGATACAGATCCCCCAGCTCCCGGCGGAAGAAGAAGTCGCACTCGCCGGCTCTCAGCTCCTGCAGGAGCAGGATGTCCGGGGCCTCCCGCCGGATCCCGGCGGCTGCCTGCTTTCGCATCCCCGTGTCACCGCAGGATTGGATGTTGTACGTCATGACCCTCACGGAGGAGGCAGCATACGGAGAGACCCTCAAGGGGATGAGCTGGCGTCCGTAGTGCAGGCCGGTCAGAAGCATTATGAGGAGAAGAGGAGAGTGAACCGTCAACATCCTCTGTGCAAGTGTACGCAGTCGTCCCTTGCGGATGCTCCTCAGAAAGTACCGGACAAGAAACACCGGCAGCGGAATCGCCAGGAGTGCAAAGGCTGTGTCCATGAAGCCGAGGACAATCGCCACCGCTCCGAGCAAGGCGGCCAATGCGGCCGAGAACCGTTCCAGTCTTCCGGACGGACGCAGAATCAGCCCGAACAACCAGTGCAGGAAACAGGACCACAACACGAGCCCGAGGGGGATCCAGACGAGATCGCAGAGGATCGCGGCAGCCAGGCGTATCAGGACCGCTCCATCGGGTGTATACCGGGCCCCGTGCCACACGAACGCCAGCAGCAGCAGGTAGGCCCACAGGAGTATGCCTGAGGCCAGATCAGAGGCCGGAAGGGTCTGCCCGCGCTTCCTGCTCACGGGTTCTCTGTCTCCGACGCTCCGACATCCATGGCCTGTCTGCGGGAGAGGGCGATGCGCCCGTTCTCCACCCCCAGGACCTTCACCACCATCTCGTCTCCCTCAGCCGCAACTTGCGCGGTATCCCGGATGGGACCCGGCGCCAGTTCGCTTGCGTGAACCAAACCCTCTATCCCCTGGAAGAGGCGAACGAAACAGCCGAACTCCTTCACGCCGGTAACGATCCCGCGGTAGTACTTCCCCACCTCGGGCTCTCCGGTCAGATCGAACACCCGCCGTCGCGCATGAGGCAGCGCGCCCGCATCGGCGGCGTAGATCCGGACCGTGCCGTCATCCTGCACGTCCACCCTCGTTCCGGTGTCGGCCTGAAGATCCTGGATGTGCCGGCCTCCGGGACCGATCAGATCCCGTATCCGGTGGGGCGCGATCTTCATGATCGCCACGCGGGGGGCGAGCCTGGAAAGGTCGCTTCTCGGCGCAGACAGGGCCCTGCCCATCTCCCGCAGTATGCTCAGCCGGCCCTCCCTGGCCTGCGCAAGTGCAGCCTCCAATACCTCAAGTGGCAGCGAACCGATCTTGTTGTCCAGCTGAACCGCGCAGATTCCCGCATCCGTACCGGCCACCTTGAAGTCCATGTCACCGAGGTGATCCTCCACGCCCAGGATGTCGGACAGGATCACGGTCCGTGACCCGTCACAGACAAGGCCCATGGCTATTCCCGCGACAGACTTATCCACCGGCACGCCTCCGTCCATCAACGCAAGGCAGCAGGCGCATACGGTCGCCATCGAGGAGGAGCCGTTCGACTCGGTTATCTCCGACTCGAGCTTCATGGTATACGGGAACTCCTCAGGCGACGGCAATACTGCCTCAAGCGCGCGACGGGCCAGGTTTCCGTGCCCTATCTCGCGGCGGCCCGGCCCGCGCAGAGGACGTGTCTCACCGACCGAGTAGGGCGGGAAGCTGTAGAAGAGCATGAACCTGTCCCGCCCGACACCGTCCAGGGACTCTACCTCCTGCTCATCACGGCCCGTGCCAAGGGTCAGGACAGCGAGGGCCTGCGTCTCTCCCCGTGTGAAGAGCGACGACCCGTGCACGCGCGGGATCACGCCCACCTCCGGGGTGATGGGACGGACCTGCCTCGGGTTCCGTCCGTCCGCCCTGTGCTCCTCCTCCAGGATGATGCGGCGCAGGATCTCCGATTCCAGAGCGTGCAGGGCGCGCACCGCCCGCTCGGCAGAGACGGGGGCGGGCTCACCCTCCGTGTCCGTGCCTTCGGCCAGTTCGCGAATGCGTCCGGCGACCGCCTCCAGCGCGGCAGCCCGCTCCTTCCTGCCCGGGACGCGTAGCGCCTCCCTCAGGTCGCTCTCCGCGTGCCCGCGCACCCACTCCGTCAGTGCGGAGTCGGCCGCCTCCGCCTCGAATGCGGCCTTCTCCACGCCACGATCCCGGCGAAGGTCCTCCAGGAGGCCGAGGAGAGGCTGGACCGCCTCGCCCGCCTGCCTGACAGCATCAACGAGATCCTTCTCCGAAATCTGATCAGCCTCCCCCTCCATCATCACAAGGCCGGCCGCCCCCAGGGAAACTGCAAGGTCACAGCGGGCGCCTTGGCCCGCCGGTCTCATGGACGTCCACTCTCCCTGTGCATCCATGACCAGACGAAGGCCGGCAACCGGCCCCTCGAACGGGATGTCCGAGACATGCAGGGCAGCCGCCGCACCGGTGATCGCCAGGGTTCCGGGATCAGTCCCCGGCTCGTACGAGAGTACTGTCGCCTGCACCTGTACCTCGTTGCGATATCCATCCGGGAAGAGGGGACGGACGGTCCTGTCTATGAGCCGGCTGGATAGGATCTCGTGATCCGTGATCCTGCCCTCGCGCTTTCGGTATCCCCCCGGAAACCTTCCCGCTGCGGAGAAGCGCTCGCGGTACTCCACGGTGAGGGGGAAGAAGTCGGCCCCCGGTCTCGGCTTCCCGGCTGAGACCGCGGTAACCAGGATCGTCGTGTCTCCCTGCCGGATCAGGACCGCCCCGTTCGCCTGCCTTGCCATACGGCCGGTCTCGACCGAAATCTCGTGATCTCCCAGCCGAACCGACCTTTTCCATACGCCATTACCGGCAGCATTCATCTGCATTCTCCCCTGAGAGCGACCTCTTCGGCCGCTATCCACGGAAAAGGCGGCAGCAGCAGGCTGTGGATGGCTTCCCCCTGTCCTGCCACCGCGAACTCCCGCAGGCCCGATTCGCTATGGACCCGGCGTTCAGACAGGATACACTGTGCTGCGCACGAGGGCACGGCGCAGGTTATCGCGCACCGGCGGCAGGCCGGTGATTCCTCGGAGATTCTCGTGCACACAACAAGGAGGGAACCATGCGTAGTCTTATGATCCTGGTGCTGTTCTTCGCGCTGGCTCTTGCCGGCTGCGCCGACGACGACGCTCAGAAGCAGGCGGAACCAGCGGGAAGAGCGGAGGCCGAAGGGACGCCTCCGCCCGCGGAAGCTGTCGAGGAAGGACAGGAGCCGGAAGCCGACCTTTCCCAGCCGGCCAGGGCAGAGCGTGAGGAGATGCCGGCCGAACCGGAAGTCCGGATGATGCCCATCGTCAAGGGGGTGGGCCTGACCGCCCATCTCGACTCCGAGCTTTCGACCGAGACCCACAAGGCAGGCCACAAGTTCACCGCCACAATGCGCGAGCCCCTGATGATGAAGACGGGTCAGGCGCTTCCGGCGGGGTGCGTCCTGGAAGGGGAGGTAGTCCTCTCAAAGCCCGCCGCCCGGGTCGGCGGGAAGGCAGAGATGACCCTGGAGTTCGGGCAGCTCACAACTCCGGATGGAAGGAGCTACCGCATCTTCACCGAACCGCTCGTGCTCGAGGGAGAGTCGACGGCCCGTGGCGATGTTGAGAAGGTTGTCGGCAGCGCAGTAGGCGGAGCTGTTATCGGAGGAGTGCTGGGCGGAAGGGACGGTGCGGTCAAGGGCGGGGCCGCAGGCGGAGCCGCAGGAGGCGCGTGGGCCGTTGCCACGAGGGGGAACGACATCGTCCTGGAGGCAGGCCAGGGGATCGAGGCGACCCTGGCCAGGGACCTCAGAGTACCCGTGACCGTGGGCGGGGGGCTGTAGGACGGAGGAGGCGGCCACTGCCGGTTCTCAGGCCTGATGAACGCGGACGAGAGAAAGGACACACCCAGATGGCAGGCAACATTTTCGACATTGTGATCCTCAACGGCCGGCCCGCTGCCGGCAAATCGGAGATCATCGACTACCTCAGGAAGGTGCCCCTGAAGGATCGGATCCGCCGGTTCCACATCGGGGAGTTCGAGGAGTTCGACGACTTCCCCATTCTCTGGGAACGTTTCGAGGATGACGACATCTACGAGCGCCACGGGAAGGCCCGCCTGATATCGAACAGGACTTTCACCTACCAGGGGCAGACCTACGACGGCTATGTCTTCAAGGACCGCTTCTTCTGGGACTTCCTGATCGAGAAGCTCAACCTGAACTACTCCCGCCGTCTTCGCGATGTGCCCGACTATCACAAGTCGACTACGGCGATCTTCGAGTTCGCCCGCGGTTCCGAGCACGGCGGGTTCCGGGGCGCCTACTCCCATCTGTCGGAGGAGGTCCTGAAGCTCGCCGGCACCATCTACATCAAGGTCAGCTGGCCCGAGTCACTCAGGAAGAACCGCCGCCGCAGAAATCCGGACAGGCCCGACAGCATCCTGGAGCACTCGCTGGAGGATACAAAGATGGAGATGCTGTACAAGGCCTCCGACTGGGATGAGTTCTCATCCGCCGACCCCGACATGCTCTATGCCCGCGGTATCAGCGTTCCTTACGCGGTGTTCGACAACGAACCGGAGAAGACCGACAACCCGGAGGCCCTGGGGAGGCATCTCGAGGAGGTCTGCGGCCGGCTCTGGGAAACGCACCGCCGGCTGCGCGGCTGACGACGGAAGGGGCCGGGATGAACATCCTGATCGTCGGCGCCGGCGAGATCGGCTTCCACCTGACCAGGCAGCTCGCAGCCGAGAAGCACAACATCACAATCGTGGAGAGCGACCCGGAAAGGGCGCACTTCGCCGAGGAGCAGCTGGATGCCCTCGTCGTACGCGGCTCCGGCTCGAGCTTCCGGATCCTTCAGAAGGCCGGGATCGCGCAAACGGAGGTCTTCGCGGCTCTCACCAACAACGACGAGGTCAACCTGCTGGCGTGCAGGTATGCCGCCAGGCTGGGGATTCCCCACAAGATCGCGCGCGTCCGCAGGAGCGAGTTCATCGAGCCCGGATTCCCCCTCACCAAGGAGGAACTCGGCGTCGACCAGCTCATACACCCGGAGAAGGAGACCGCCGATGCGGTCATCCGCCTGATCAGGCAGAGCAGCGCCACGGATGTCCTGGAGTTCTCCGGCGGGGCGATCCAGCTAATCGGGCTCAGGATGGAACAGGGCTCCCCCATCCTGCGCCGCCCGCTCCGCGAAGTGTGGCAGCAGTTCGAGGGGGTTGACGCAAGGATCGTTGCGATCATGCGCAGGCAGCGGACCCTCATCCCCGGGGGAGATGACATTCTCACGTCCGGCGACCAGGTCTTCATCATGTGCAGGAAGGAGGACTCGGGAGCCGTCGTCCGGATAATGGGCAAGGCGAACATCTCCCTCCACAACATCATGATCCTGGGAGGTGGACTCGTGGGGCAGATGATAGCAAAGGCGCTTCAGGGCTCGCACAACCTCAAGCTGATCGAGAGCAACGCCGGTAAGTCGGAAAGGATCGCAGACGACCTCGAACACACCCTTGTGATCCGCGGGGACGGCACCGACATGGACCTCCTCGCACTCGAGGGGATTGCCGACATGGACGCCTTCATAGCCGTCACGGGTGACAACGAGGCCAACATCATCTCCACCCTGATGGCCAGGCACCTCAAGGTGCCGCGCACGATCGCCCTCGTGAACAAGACCGAGTACCTGCCGATCACGCACACGATCGGGATGGACGCAGTAGTCAGCAAGAAGCTCCTGACTGTCAACGCCGTCCTGAGGTTCATACAGAAGAGAGCGCTGGAAAGCATCGCCACGATCCCCGGAGTCGCTGCCGAGATAGTGGAGATCTCGGCAAGGAACCACTCGGCCATCACGAAGCGCAAGCTCAGGAACACCACATTCCCCCGGAATGCCATCCTCGGAGCGGTCCGCCGGGGAGACGAGGTGATCATCCCCACGGGCGACACCCAGATCCGGCCCGGGGACCGGGTTGTCGTCTTCTGCACCAGCAAGGCCCTGGACGAAGTGAACAGGCTCTTCTGAAGGACGGGGTGAGTGCGAAGGAACCGGCAGATGCGCGTTCAGAACATCGTCCACATCCTCGGCCTCCTCCTGGTCTTCCTGGGTGTGTCGATGCTCCTGCCGATCGCCTTCGCGATCCGTCACGGAGGGGGCGATCTGGCCGGGTTCATCTGGTCGGCGCTCATCACGTCCGGGTGCGGCATCCTGGCCTGGAGGTCAACGAGCATCGTAACGGCGTTCAGACCGAGGGAGGTCTTCGCCGTTGTGAGCCTGGGCTGGGTGTCGTTCTCGCTGCTTGGCTGCCTCCCCTTCATCTTCACGGGTCACGCCGGCAGTTTCACGGACGCGTTTTTCGAGACGATGTCAGGATTCACAACGACGGGCGCCACGATCCTGACCGATGTCGAGGCGCTTCCCCACGGTCTCCTGCTGTGGCGCAGCTTCACGCAGTGGATCGGCGGAATGGGGATCATCGTGCTGTCACTGGCCATCCTCCCGTACCTGGGTGTGGGCGGAATGCAGCTCTTCAAGGCCGAAGTGCCGGGACCGATCTACGACAAGCTGACCCCGCGGGTGACCGAGACTGCGAAGCTTCTGTGGGGCGTCTACGTAATCTTCTCCGCCCTGCAGGTGGTGCTTCTGATGCTTGGCGGGATGAGCCTCTTCGAATCCCTGTGCCACACCTTCTCCACGATGCCCACGGGCGGATTCTCGACGTACAACGCCAGCATCGGGGCCTTCGAGAGCCCCTTCATCCAGTATGTGATCATCTTCTTCATGCTTTCCGCCGGGCTGAGCTTCAGCCTCCACTACAGGCTCCTGCGCGGCAGCGCCAGGCCCTACTGGGAGAGCAGGGAGGTGCGCCTCTTCTTCGCCCTGGGCGCCGGCGGAGCAATCCTCCTGGGGTTCGACGTGTTCCTGAATCACGTTCACCTCCCGGAACCGGCATTCAGGCAGTCGCTCTTCCAGTCCGTCTCGATCCTGACCACAACGGGCTTCGCAACAGCCGACTACGGGCAGTGGTCTCTGACGTCGCAGTTTCTCCTGTTCTGCTTCATGTTCATCGGGGGCTGCGCGGGAAGCACGGCCGGCGGCATGAAGGTGATCCGCCTCTTCATCCTGATCCAGTTCGTCAGGGTGGAGTTCAAGCGACTGATCCACCCGAGCGGCGTGATCCCGGTCCGCGTCGGCTCAATGGTGATACCGAGGGATGTGGCGCAGAATGTCGTGGGGTTCTTCGTTCTTCTGGTGATGCTCTTCGTCGCAGGGGTCATCTTCCTCACGATCACGGGGATCGACCTTCTGACCTCGTTCGGAGCCGTTGCAGCCTGCATCGGGAACATCGGACCGGGCCTGGGCTCCGTCGGACCTGCCGACAACTACGCACATCTGCCGTCGGCCGCCAAGTGGATGCTTGCCTTCTTCATGCTTCTGGGCCGGCTTGAGGTTTTCACGGTGCTTGTTCTTTTCGCGCCGTCGTACTGGCGCAAGTGACCCTGCAGCCGCGGCGGCGCATGCGAACCAGGCTGCAACGAAGGGAGAACCCCGACATGTACGACCCGCCGGATTCACAGCACCGCCCGCACCAGGTACTCGTAGTCTCCGATGGAACCGGCGTGACGGGCGAACGGGTGGTACAGGCCGCGATGACGCAGTTCGACCCTGACTCCGTCACCGTTCGGCGCGTCCCCGACGTAAGAAGCACCGCCATGATTGAGCAGGTCGTCGAGGAGGCTTCGCGCAGCGGCGCCACGATTCTCTTCAGCCTCGTTGCGGTCGAGCACCGCAGGCACCTGATCCGGCAGGCCCGCCGCAGGGATGTCTCGGTGATCGACATACTCGGAAGGATCCTGCTGCGCCTGTCGGACGTGCTGGGTGAGTCACCACGCGCACAGGCCGGGCTGTTCCGCCAGATCGACGAGGAGTACTTCCAGCGCATAGCCGCGGTGGATTTCGCGGTGAAGCACGACGACGGCAGCAGGATCCACGAGGTGGACATGGCCGACCTCGTGCTGGTCGGCGTCTCCCGCAGCTCGAAGACCCCGCTTTCGATGCTCCTTGCCTACCGGGGCTGGCGCGTCGCCAACGTGCCGATAGTCCTGGACATCGACCCACCCCCCGAGTTGTACAAGCTGGATCCTTCCCGCGTGTTCGCCCTCACCGCCCACCCGGAGTGGCTGCACGGGGTCCGCGAACAGCGAAGCCGCAGGATGGCGCCTGACTGGGAGATCGTCTACGCCGACATGCTGCACATCCGGGAGGAGCTTCGCTGGTTCCGTCACGTCTGCGCGAAGACCCAGTGGACACAGGTGGAGGTGACGCACAAGGCGGTGGAGGACACCGCAACGGAGATCCTGGCCCTTCTGGGCAGGAGCTGACGCGGCGTTCCTGCCTGGCGACCTCCGGCAAGGCTCATCCCGCCGGATCGGGCGTTTCCCGGCCGGATACGGATCCGCCGCAGCTTCTACACCGGCGCCAGCTCGATCCGCCTGCGCAGCCGCTCGCGTTCCGCCCTGTACAGCCTCTTCAGGACGCTGTCCGACATGCTTGCCGGGACGGTTGATCCGATCACCCTTCGGACTTCCCTGCGGGTGATCTTCACCTTCGCCACGCCGCTGACGACCTGCTCCTCGCCCCACAGGCGCACCAGCGTGCGCAGTGCGAAGAATGTCGGCCACAGGCAGAAGAGCCGGATCCTGGGCGCGGCCCGCGGCATCAGGAGCGTGTACTCCATCGCCCTGTCGAGGTACCCCGCCGCCTCGTGCACGAGGTCGCCGACAACCCGCAGGGCGGCAGGCATCCCCTCCGGATCATCCAGACGGCACACGCTGGTGCCGTGGAATCTGGCGATCTCCTCGGGGACATAGCTCCATCCGCGCCTGCGGTCCTCCGCCATGTCCTGGATGATGTTCGTGAACTGCAGTCCCAGCCCGAACGGCTCCGCCAGATCCCGAAGCCTCCCGGGAGGAGGCGCCTTCGGCCCAAGATGGAGCGTGAACAGCTCGGTCAGAAGATGCCCCACCGTCCCGGCGACATAGTACGCGTAGGCCCGAAGCTCGTCCCGGGTCTCCAGCACATAGGGAACCTGATCCGCCGGTCGTTTCAGGACATCACCGGATCCGAATGAATGCCCGGCCGCCATGAAACGCCGTTCCCGATCGACGAAGGTCGACATCCCGAGTGCCATCGCCTGGATCCAGCGCGAAAGCACATCGCGTTCGGCCTGTGGAAGCCCGGAGTACGACCGCAGAACCGCCAGGCGTCCCCTCAGCAGGCGCAGCGAGCAGGGGTCCTGAAGGGGCAGCCGATCCGCCGGATCCAGGCTATCCGAGAGCTCTTCGGCCGACGCGCGGGGATCCGCCAGGGCGCCGGCAAAGGACTCCAGACCGGCGATCCGCAGGGAGGCATCCAGGCCGGTGGCATCCTCGAGGACATCGGCAATACGGCAGAGGAGATATGCGATGGTGACCGACTCCCTCAGACGCGGCGGCAGTATCCGTATAGTCAGGGCGAAGGTGCGCGAAACCTCCGGAAGCACCTTCCGGCAGAACCCTGCGTCATCGCACTGCAGACGGCTCATACGGACGACCTCACACTGTCATGGTTCCAGCACATCCAGACCTGCTTCCAGGAGGAGCCGGCACGTGGCCGACAACGAGAGCCCGACTATGGCGGTGGGATCATCTCCCTTCATAGACTCAAAGAGAGCCACCCCCAGGCACTCCGACTTGTAGCTCCCCGCGCAATGGACGGGATCATCCAGCTCCACGTACCGCCGGATCTGTCCCGGGCTGAGCCTCCGCATTCGCATTCGGCTCACAGTCACCTCCGCCCACTCCCTGCCGGAAACAGTATCCAGCAGGATGATCCCTCCGTGCAGCCTGTGTTCCCTGCCTGAGAGAAAGCCAAGCTGTTCCACAGCCCGTTCCCTGGTCCCCGGCTTGCTGAGCACGCGCCCCTCGCACTCCCCGAGCTGGTCAGAGGCCAGGATCAGGCTCCCCGGGAACCTGCCTCTCAGGGATCCTGCCTTGCCCCGGGCGTTCTCGAGGACAACGTTCTGGACATCGGCCGCAGATGCCGGCTCCGGCGGGGGGGGGATCTCCACGAATTCGGGATCCACCGCTTCGAACGGGGTCCGAAGCCGCCGGAGGAGCTCCCGGCGATAGGGAGAGGAGGATGCCAGAATCAGCCGGACGGAGCCCATCGCACCTCCATTTGCGGTTTCACACCGCCGGAGGATACCAGCGGAGACTTTGGGCTGCTATCCTGTTTTCCGCGACCCAGACCGGCCCCCGAGTCCATGGGGAGCCGCCGTGAAGAGGGAGGGTACAATGCCCGCAAAGGCGCCAGCCAGGAGCAAAGTCCAGTTCTTCGGCCTCAAGCCGGGCCACATGATCGCACGCAAGTACAGGGTTGTCTCACGCCTCGGCAGCGGGTACGAGGGCGAGGTCTACAAGATCGTGGAAGTGCGGTCCGGAATCGAGCGCGCGGCCAAGCTTCTGTTCCCGCAGCGCAATGTCGGCCACCGCAGATCCATCATCTACGCGAAGAAGCTGCACAAGCTGCGCCACTGCCCAATCCTGATCCAGTACCATGCCGAGGAGACCATCCAGTTCAGGCGGGAGCCGGTAACGGTTCTGATCTCGGACTTCGTGGAGGGGGAGATGCTCCCCGAGTTCCTGAAACGATTTCCCAAGAACCGGCTTCGCACATTCGAAGCGCTGCACCTGCTCCACGCGCTCGTGGTGGGCCTGGAGCCCATTCACCTGATGAACGAGTATCATGGCGATGTGCACCTGGAGAATGTCATCGTCCTGCGCTTTGGCCTGGGATTCGACATCAAGATCCTGGATCCATACAGCTGGGAGGGGACCCTGGTCGAGAACCGTCAGTCCGACATCATCAACGCCATCCACGTCTTCTATCAGGTGCTGGGAGGAGCCGGGCACTACTCACGTCAGCCACGGGTCGTGAAGGAGATCTGCTGTGGATTGAAGCAGGGCCTCATCCTGGGTAAGTTCCGGACCATGTCCCAGTTGCGGGGCTTCCTGGAGATGATTACCTGGTAGACTCTGCCGGATCGCAGCCTGCGCCCCGCCGGATGCCCGCCGGCAGGGCATGACGGACAACCGCCCGGAGGACTCGAAACATGTTGAGCAGGGAAAAGGCCGTTCTGGCGGTCATAGACGTGCAGGAGCGCATCCTGCCCGTGATGCAGGACTCCGACATGGTCGTGGAGGCGATCCGCCGCCTCATCCTCGGCTTCCGGATCCTGAGGGCGCCGATCCTGATCACCGAGCAGTACGCCAAAGGGATCGGAGCCACCGACCCCCGTGTGATCGAGGCCCTGGACGGCCCGGACCCGCTCGGGGAGGCCGCAGGTGATGCCGGCATTCCCGCGGAGGACCCCCGGGCCTGCTATGACCCGATGGACAAGCTCAGCTTCAGCTGCGCGCTCCACCCCCCCTTCATGGAGAGACTGCGGGCGCTGGGCCGCCGGGAGGTCGTGCTCTGCGGCGTTGAGTCCCACGTCTGCGTGCTGCAGACGGCACTGCACCTCGTTCAGATGGGGTTCGAGGTGCACCTCGCCGCGGATGCGGTCTCGTCGCGGAGCTCCCTCCACAAGGAGACCGCGCTTCGCCGGATGGAGCAGGAGGGTGTGAAGATCACGAACCTGGAGACTGCGATCTTCGAGATGCTCGAGGTGTGCGCAACGGCACAGTTCAAGGCCTGGAGCAGGCTGATCCGTTAGACCGCATCACTCGCGCACCCCCTGACACCGGAAGTGCACGCGGATGATCGGGCCGGATCGGATTCGTGTCACGCCGAAGCCTGCCCGAATGCATCCTTGCCGCCGGCGGCCGACATCGTCAGGGGCATGCATCCCCGCGCCTGCGAGATCATCGCAGCCGCCACGCGCCGGATGTCCCACTGGGCGTGCCTGTCTTCCCGCAATCTCGATATGTGCACAAGCTCGCGGGCGTTGACCTTCAGGAGCACGCGCCGCCGGTGGGCATTCGTCAGAATGTACGCGGACGCCGGCTGTGATTCCCTCGCGATCCGTTCGCGACACTCCTCGGTCCGCCGCACCAGCTCCAGGAAGGGTTCGTTGAGTCCTGCATCGAGGAATGAGTCGGGAATCGTGACGCCCAGGGAGGGATCGTAGTTCTGCGCAGTAATCGTGGCCATCCGGTGCCTCTTGAGCTGCGCATAGCATGCCGCGCTGACAGTCAGATCGTACGTCAGCTCGACATGCTCGAACTCCCTCAGGACCGCATCGTGCGGACCCAGCAGGTCGAGATGAGCCCGGACCAGCGCCTCCAGTTCCCTCTGCGACAGTTGCCGCGCCTTCCGCATCGATGCCCCGTAGTCACCATGGCCGAAGGAGTAGATGATCGCCCCCGCGAGTACCCGGTCGGCATCCGGCGTGCATGAGACAAGTCGGACGGCCGCGTCGTGCGCATCCTCGCAGCCGGAAGAACCGGCCCTCTCAACAATGCCGGCCAGTCGGGGTCTTGCCCCCGTCAGATAGGGTGAGGGATCCGTGTACTTGATCAGGGAGGGAGCCAGTCCGCCTGACGCACCGTAGAAGGCATCGCCGAGGGATCGCAACTCCGAGAGCTCATGCGCCCTGCACCCGCGGATCAGGGACTCGAGAGTCCGGGCATTCACCGTCATCCCGAGCTGAACAGTAGTGGCAAGGCTGAGGCCGTAGCGGGCATCCTCCCTGGCCGATCCTTCGATCTCGCGGCGAGTCTTCGCCACCTCCGTCGCTCTGGCAGCCCCGCCGGCTTCATCAGCGTCGGCACGGCCCGTGAGCCGCTCGTAAGCCTCGCTGTAGAATCTGCACTGCGCCTCCAGGGTCTCGCGGAAGAGTGCCTCGCAGGCGGTCCCACGGATCTCCCCGGGCAGAACCCAGTCTTCCTCCAGCAGGATGTAACGCTGTGACTTCTCCGTGAAGCTGGCCAGCCGACGGCCTTCCAGTACTTCCACGGCAAGGCGGGACAATCCGGTGACATCGAAGTTGAAGACGGCATGCTCGGCCACGGAGCTGTGGCCCATGCCGAAGACGATCGTCTCATTGCTCCTGCGCGCCCTGTCCACCTCGGAGCGGGCCTTCGCGCGCAGCTCTCCGACGGCGGCGGGATCGCGGCTGATCCGGGCGTAAGCCGCCGCGAGGATCTCGGGAGTCCAGCAGTCCTGCGCCAGGAAGGCCTGCACGTCCCGGCGGATGCTCTCCACCTCAGGGTCGCCGGATGGCGGCAGATCGGCAAACCGCCCGAGATGCCGGCGGGCTTCATCCTGCACCGCGGAATCGATGTTGAACCCGGCCAGTTCGACGCGCAAGGGCACCATCCTCTCCGCTGCCTCAGATCCCGGCCCATTGCCGATCCCGCGGACCATCGGCTCGAAACTCATGCCCGGGCAACCTACTCACCCAGCCCGAAGTGCCGGCCGAGCCGGTCCAGTAAGCCGGCCCTGCGGACATGGGACGCGGCCACCGCAGGCCCTTCCGCCGCCAGGCTGTCGGCGATGAAGACCCGGACGTGACCCAGCCTCGCGCCGGGCCTGACAGGGGCATGCACAAGCGGCGGCGCGTCGACCTCCAGGCGCACCTCGAGCCTGTTCTCAGTGGATAGAAGAACGCTGACATCCGATCCGGCCATGAGGCGAACGCGGGATGGAGAACCGTTGCGCACCATCAGCATCCTTGCCAGGTCCTGCCCTTCGCGCACCATGGGAACCACCTGGTACTCGGTAAACGCCCTGGTAATCAAACCTGCCGCTTCGCTGAAGCGAGTGTTCCCCGCAGGTGAGCCCAGCAGCACCGTAACGATCCGCAGGCCATTACGCTCGGCTGCGGCGGCGAGACAGAAGCCGGCCCTGGATGTGTAACCCGTCTTCAATCCGTTCACCCCGGGAAGCCGCCCGACCAGCCTGTTCGTGTTGCGTATGGCCTGCGTCCCGCGGATGGTGTGGGTCTCCATTCCCGATATCTCCATGGCCAGGGGATGCCGCAGAAGCTCGCGGGACAGTCTCGCCATGTCTCTGGCAGTCGACACATTGGTCGAGTGCCGGCCGTTGTCCAGGCCATGTGGATTCGTGAAGTGAGTCCTGTACATCCCCAGTTCGCCCGCACGCTCATTCATCCTTCGCACGAACGCCTCCTCGGATCCGCCAAGATGACAGGCAAGGGCGGTGGCCGCATCGTTTCCGGATGCGATGAAGAGCGCGGCAAGGGCATCGTGTATGGATACCCTCTCCCCAACCCACAGATGAACCCTTGATCCGTATGTCGCCCTGACCTCCTTCGGCGTAACCAGCGAGTCCTCCAGCGAGACCTGGCCTTCCCTGATCGCCTCCAGGACCAGAAGGCCGGTCATCAGCTTTGTCAGGCTGGCCGGAGAGCGCACCAGATCCGGATTCCTCGATGACAGCACCGTGCCGGTCTCCACCTCCACGACGATTGCCGCGGCGTAGTCTCCGCGGCAGGTAGGAACTATCGTCGGCGCGGCACCGGCACGCGAGGGATAGGCCGGAGCATCCGATGTCCGGACGCACACAAGGGCGGCAGCCACGGCAATCAGCATTACAGCCAGACCACCCGAACGGATCACGGTGGTTCCACACTCGAAGGCACGGCTTGCTCCGCGTCTGCAGCCGGACACGATGCCATCCATGTTGTTGCGGATCGGCCTTGTCATGCTCACCCGCCGAAGATGCGCCGGACCAGAGGACCGATGCCGGTACGGGCGACAGGCTCGGGGCTCACTGCCGGGATCTCAGCCAGGATGTTTACGCCCGACCTCACCAGGCAGATGCCCAGCGTGTCGCCCGCCTCCAGCGGAGCGGCAAGACCGGTTCTCGGAACAAACTCAGTTGTGATGTCGCGCTCGTCGGGCCTGGAGACCAGCAGCGTCACACTGCGATCGGCGATCGCGGCGACGGTACCCGGACTCCCTCCGGGAATCGCAACAGAGCTCTCGAGGGTGTCTCCGAACTCACTGAACCTGTACGGCAGATAACTGCTGAATCCGGCGGAGAGGAGCCGCGCGGATTCCCTGAAGCGATCCTGGCTCGAGTTGGCGCCCATCACAACGGAGATGAGACGCATGTCGTTGCGCACCGCCGTTGCGCAGAGGCAGTGGCCGGCCCTGTTCGTGAAACCGGTCTTGACCCCGTCCAGCCCGGGAAACCGGCCCACCAGGCTGTTGCGGTTCCTCATCTCGAACTCTCCGTTCCTGAAGAGGGCCATCTCGGTTGAGGATCTTTCCAATGCCCCGGGGTAACGGATCAGTTCACGTCCCATCTGCGAGATGTCCCGGGCTGTGCTCACGTTCTGCGCCTGTGGGTTGATGTCCAGACCGTGCACATTGGCGAATCGGGTGTCCTCCAACCCATGATGATCGGCAGTCGCATTCATGAGCATGACGAAACCTTCTGCGGATCCCGTGATGTGCTCGGCAAGGGCGACGCATGCATCGTTGGCGGAGTGAATGGAGACCGCCCTGAGCAGATCCCTTACCGGGAAGCGTTCCCCTTCCGCCAGGTAGACCTGCGAACCCCCGATCCTGCTGGCATAGGCGGAAGTGGCGACCGAGTCATCCAGGGAAAGCCGGCCGGCCTCGATCTCGTTGAGTGTCACGAGCTCCAGCATGATCTTCACCAGGCTCGCCGGAGATCTCGGCTCGTGCGCATTCTGCTCGTACAGAACGGCGTTGGTCTCAGGCTCGATAAGGATCGCGGATGCGGCGCGGATCGGATCTATCCGCAGGGGAGCTCCCACGAACAGAAAGAGAGGCTCCCCGGGCTCGATATCCCGGGCTTCACGCTGTTCCCCCCGGTCTGCGCCACAGGAAGCGGCGCAGCAGAGCGCGAACACGAGAAGCGAAACCGCCCCGGGTCTCCACCTGATTGACCCCCTCCCCGGAAGCTTCGATGACCATCCTCCATGCGACGAGACGGCACCACGGCCCATGCGATCCTCCCTGATCGGCTGTAGAAACATCCCCGACCGAGACCCTATCGCCAGAAACCCTGGTCTCCAGGTTCGATCTCCACGCGGCTCGAGTCGCCCTCGAAACAGACGCGCACTCTCTGCCAGCTCGGCACCCCCACGCCAAGCTCTCCCGCCACCCCGAACGAGGACTGCCTCAAGGCCTGCCGGGCAATGTCGTCGAGCCTCTCGTCCCCTGTACCGGTGAGCAGGTTCATGCGGATCAGCCCGCGGCGTTCATGCAGTCGGATATCGAACAGCGCTTCCCCCGTCCATCCGTCCTCCACGATCCCTGGCGGTATCCGCACTGTGGTATGGCGGTAGACCCTCGGATATGTCCTGGGCAGCCTTGGATGAAGCCCGGCCTCAATCTCGCGGATGAAACGGACCCGGGCGGAATCGCGGCCCTCGGGGGAGAACGCCACGATGAAGAGCTCCGCAATGCTCGCCTCACGCTCTTCGGTCAGGATCTGGAAGGGTCTCCCGGGCACGTCGAGAGTGTCGGTGAGCTCGTAGAGGAACTTTGGCGGCCGGGCGCAATAAGCGCGGTCGAGCGGATAGTCTGTCGCCACCTCCCGCCCGTCTCTCAGTCTCAGGATGCGCATCCTTGGGATGAACCAGTCGACCATCGACCACGGAACCCAGACGGTTCCCTGCGGGAGGAACGCCTGCAGGCCGTCAGTGTGAAAGCGATCGCAGTCGTGAACATGCACGACCCACGCAGTCTCGGTGTCGCGCGTGGCCGCATTGATGAACGCGAGGGTGGGCGACAGCTCGAAGCTCGTGTACTCGATGCCGCAGTTCGGGCACTCGAGCGACGGGGCATCCTGGGCACGCTCCACGATCTCGTCAGTGCAGCCGGGGCAGAGCCACTGGGCTGCCCTGGCGTCCGGGGTTCCTGCCATTGCCGCAAGAATGCCGACTGCGGCGGAGAGCAGCAGCGGCGCCGGGAAGAGCCGGAGCCGGGACCTCCCGCCGGCCGGCCATGCGGGTGTCCTGCTGTCATGGCCATTGTCAGACATCATCCGCTCCTCCGATCGGAAGCCTGGTGCCCCCTCATAGTCATCCGTCCCGGCGGCCTGCGGGCCGTACCCGGCGGGACACTCAGTCCGGATCATCCGTGGGACTCGTCACGCAAAGCAGCGGGAGCGTGCGGGACGACGCAAGCGCAACTCCTGCGGCGCAGGCTACCATGCCGGGCATCCATCGATCAAGCCGGCCCGCGCCTCCTGCGCCTAACGTGACCATCGGCAGCCTGCCCGGTCACCAGGCGCTTCTGCTCCTCCCTGCGGCGGGTATCCTTCTCAACGAAGATCGGTCGACCCGTGAACGGATCAGTCTCCGTGTAGTACATCACACCGGACCAGGTAGACGGCAGGGGCGTGAAGACCTGCACCTGCTCCGGCGAGAGTCGCAGGCGCCTGGCCGCGTATCTGCCCAGACTGCGCATCTCCTTACCGGTACATCCCGGATGCGCGGCGATCAGGTAGTAGGTCAGATACTGCTCCTTCCCCGCGCGGCGGCTCAACTGCCCGAAAAGCCTCCTGAACCGCTCGAGGGACTCAGGACCCGGTTTGCCCATCAGCTCCAGCACTCCGGAATCTGTGTGCTCCGGTGCGATCTTCATCTGACCGGAGACATGATGCGCTGCGAGCTCTTCCAGATACTCAACGCCCTGAAGACGGTCGGCCAGTACGAGATCGTGACGGATCCCGGAGGCAACGAAGACCTTCTTCACGCCCCTGACCTTCCTCAGCGCGCGGAGCAGCCGGATCTGGTTCCGGTGGCGCGGACGGAGACCCGGACAGATGCGCGGGAACATGCAGCGCCTGTCCGCGCACGCCCCCTTCTCCAGCTTCCTCGCGCACTCGAAGCCGTACATGTTGGCGGTAGGCCCTCCGATGTCCGTCAGGATCCCCCGGAACCCCCCGGACCTGGCCAGCCGTCGGGCCTCCCTGACGATCGACTCCCTGCTGCGCCACTGCACGGTCCGCCCCTGGTGCACCGTGATCGAGCAGAAGTTGCACTCGCCGTAACAGCCGCGGTGAGCGGCTATCGAGAAGCGGATCGTCTCCTGCGCCTTCACCGGTCCCCGGGACAGGTAGAAGGGATGAACCTCCCGCGTGAACTCCATGGCATGGATCGCATCCAGCTGGCGTGTCGAGAGGGGAAGGGCGGGAGGGTTCTGCACGAGGTGGCGCGTGTCCTGCAGTTGCGCCAGCCCCCGGGCCGTCATCGGATCGCTGTTCCCGTAGAAGGCGCGGAACATCTCCGTGAAGACCTTCTTGTCTCTGCGCACGGCCTCAAAGGAGGGAAGCACCAGGTATCCCTCCGGGACCTCGTTCGAGATCCAGCAGACCCCGCGCAGTCCCTGCACGGATCTCTTCTGCTGCAGCCTGCGGGCCAGCTCGACCACCGGCATCTCACCCATGCCGTAGACCAGGTAGTCCGCCCTGGCGTCGAAGAGAACCGAGCGGCGGATCGAGTCGGACCAGAAGTCGTAGTGCGCAACCCTCCGCAGGCTCGCCTCGACTCCTCCGAGGACTATGGGCGCCGCAGGCCTGAATGCCCGTCGGATCAGGTTGCTGTAGACTATGACCGCGCGGTCCGGGCGGCGGTTATTGAGGCCGCCCGGTGTCATGTCGTCGGACCTGCGGCGGCGGCGGGAGGCCGTATGGTTGGCCACCATGGAATCCACCGAACCACCGGTCACACCCCAGAAGAGCCTGGGTGCACCGAGTCGGGAGATGTCGCCTGTTCCCTCCGTATCAGGCTGCGCGATGATCCCGACCCGGTATCCGGCGCGTTCGAGAACACGGCCCACCACCGCAACGCCGATGAACGGGCTGTCGATGTAGGTGTCGCCTGTGACCAGTATGACGTCCAGAGCATCCCAGCCCCGTCCGCGCATCTCATCCGGTGTAGTGGGTAGGATCACGCGGCCATTGTAGCAGGGAGCAGAAGCCGGTCCACCGGTCTCAGTCCGCGGGATCGGGGACGCAGGCGGCCCTGGCCGCGGATCTTCCTGCCAGCCACCCCGTGGAGAATGCGGCCTGCAGGTTGAAGCCCCCGGTATCGGCGTCGAGGTCCAGGACTTCCCCTGCGAGGAAAAGGTTCCCGAGCTTGCGCGATTGCATTGTCCTCGGATCCACCTCCCTGCGCTCCACGCCGCCGACAGTCACGATCGCCTCCGCAAGACTGCCCGCGGCCTTCACATCGAAGGGGACCGCCTTGAGCCAATGACGGAGCCTCCGCCGCTGGTCGGATGTGATCTGGCTGCACACCTGGTCAGGCGGGATCCCGGTTGCCTCGAGACAGATGGGAATCATGCGCCTGGGAAGCAACCCCTGCAGAAAGGTCCCGGCCCGCCGCCTGCTCTGGCTCCCGATGTCGCGCAGTATGCGGGCATCCAGCTTCTGCTCATTCAGTGCCGGCTTGAGATCCAGCAGAAGGCCGACACGCACACCCCGGTCCAGCAGATCACCCGCCTCGCGGCTCAGGGTCAGGATGATCGGCCCGGAGACCCCCCTGTCCGTGAAAACCATCTCTCCGAACGCCTCCGCAGCGCGCCTGCCGTCCACGATCAGCCTGGCGGTCACATTGCGCAGGCTGAGCCCTTCGAGCCGCCCGGCGGCATCTCCTTCCGTGATCAGCGGCACCAGCGCGGGGCGGATCGGGACGATCGTGTGTCCCGCGGCCTCGGCAAGCCTGTAGGAATCGCCCGAGGATCCGGTGCCCGGATAGGACGCCCCGCCTGCAGCCAGGACTACAGCGGCGGCATCCGGCCTGCTGCCGTCACGCATGCCGGTTCCGACAGCGGCGCCGTCCCTCACCAGGATGGAATCCACCGCGCAGCCTGTGCGGCACTCAACACCGAGATCCCGGACCCATCGCAGAAGGGCATCGACGACATCCTGCGCCCTCTCTTCTGCCGGAAAGACGCGGCCTCCGCGCTCCGTCTTCGTGGGCACGCCAAGTCCCTCCAGCAGCTCAACCACCTGTTCCGGTGGGAAGGCGAAGAGAGCCGGGCGCAGAAACGGTCCCCCCCTGCCGAAATGGCTCAGGAAGTCCGGGAGATCGGCGGTATTGGTGAGATTACAGCGCCCTTTGCCGGTTATGCGAAGTTTGCGTCCGACCTGGTCCATCTTCTCCAGTACGAGAACCCGGGCCCCTTCCTGTGCCGCACTCCCCGCGGCCAGGAGGCCCGCCGCGCCGCCCCCCACAACTATGACCGGACTGCTGCGCCGAATGTGGCTCATGATCCCGCTCCCGTCTGCACCGGGGCTGCCTTCCATCATTCCACGAGCGTGAAATCGGACCTGGGGCTCTGGATGACCGATCTGTCCGGAAGAATCGCCTCAACCCACCATGTGCAGTCACCGGGCCGGAAGTCCGGGTGCAGATTCATGACAGCCTCGCTGTGCCAGGTCCCCAGCGTGTCATGCGGTTCGCCGGAAGGATGAGCCACATGGACCACGAAGCGGATCTCCTCCACCTCGACACCCTGAACGGAGGCCTCGGGGATGTCGAACTCCCAGACGAACCCGAGCCGGGGCAGCGCCATGGTGTCGTCTGGTCCGGGCCGCATCCCGGAGAACGGGGATCGCTGGTCTGATGGTTGGGTGCCCGGAGGGCGGGCGGAGTCCTGTTCGGCCGTTCCCCCGCATGAAACCAGAGACACACAGACAGCGACCAGTACTGTAAGGTTCCTGCACGATGTGTGGATCGACACCCGCGAACCCCTCCATCAGGTTCGGATCATGCCTGATCGGTCAGGACTGGTTCAGATCCCGAAGTGTTCCCCGAGGAGCTGCACAATCTTCTCCCTGCTCTGAACCCCGGAGAAGCGGTACACCGGCTCGCCGGACTTCATGAATATGACGGTGGGCACGCTCATGACCCCATACGACCGGGCAGTCTCGGGAGCTTCTCCCACATCCACCTTCAGGAACTCCACCCTGCCCTCGTACTCGCCGGAAAGCTCGTCCAGAATGGGCTCGATCTTCTTGCAGGGGCCGCACCAGGTCGCACCGAAGTCCAGAACCAGCGGGAGCTTCACAGCCTTGATCCGCTCGGCAAAGTCGGCGTCGTTCACATGTTCCATCTCCGTGTTCCTTTCCTTGCATCGATCACCAGTCCGGAGGCCACACTGAGGACACCTTCCGGAATCGATTGCTGTCTTCAGACCATCCGAGTGCCCCGATGCCGCGCGAGTCGGCGGGGCGTGCGAAAGACTCTACCACATCAGGACGCCGGCACGACCGGGAGGTGTTCCGGGCCGGGGGCTCCCGGGGCCGACCGGGGTGTCGATCGCGGCCAGCCGTCAACTCTAAACCGGCCTGCATTTCTGGCCGTACACATGCCTCCATGCTATAGTGCCGGCCTAACAGATCTCAATCCTATCGAACTCAGCACGTGCCGGCGGGGCCGGAAGGGAGCGTTCGTGAATCAGATGTCCAAGGATCAACCGGACGACGAGAAGAAACCAGGGCGCACTCCGCGTGCCGGAAAGACAGCATCGAAGAAGAGGACTGAGCCCAGCCGGGCGGAAGGAACGACCGGGAGGAAGGCCGGCCGGACAGGGGGCGCGTCCCGACGGAGCAGGGGACGGAAGACGACGGACCCCGAACCGCAGGTTCGCCCCGGGCCGGCCATGGATTCCGGCACCGGGACCGACGGCCCGGCAAGGACCATTCGCCCGCGGACAACGAGAAGAAAGCCGGCCCCGGGCGATTCCGCGGCGGACGGGGGCGATTGGATCGGCCCGGTCGATGCGCAGCAGGCCAGGACGGGGCCGCCCCCGTCCGATCAGAACAACCGCAGCCTGCCGGCCCGCAGGGAGGCCGGAAAGCCGGCAATGAGGCCGCTTCGCCAGGGGCGAACCAGGGACAACGACCGCACCCGCCCTCCGCACAGGGCCCAGGCCGGCCGCGGTCAGTCCCCTCTCCGCGGTGCGGGACATCGTGGACAGGTAGACAGCCGTTCCAGGGGCGACGTGCCGTCACGCGGACCGGGACGCGGACGGCCTGACCACCGCGGCAGGCAGGAAGGGCGGGACAGGTCCGATCCGCGATCCAGGATGAACGGGCGGGGACACCGGGGCAGATACGGGGGCCGCGACTCCGGCCGGAAGCGCAGTCTGCTGGACGAGCTGAAAACACTCCATCGGGGAGTCAGCATCGATCCACATGAACGGCTCATCCTGGAGAACGAACCGGATGGCTACAGCACCCGCGTGATCGATCTGATCGCTCCGATCGGACGGGGTCAGCGCTGCCTGATCACCTCTCCGCCGAAGGCGGGAAAGACCCTGCTGCTCATGGCCATGGCGCAGGCGATCCTGCGCAATCACAGGGATGTCGAGGTGGTCGTCCTTCTCGTGGATGAGCGGCCGGAGGAGGTCACCTACTTCCGCCGCAGCGTCGACTGCGAGGTTGTGGCCAGCTCCAATGACATGACCCCCGAGACGCATATCCGCACCACCGAGGAGACGGTGATCCGTGTGGCTGAAGAAGTCATGGCAGGCAGGGATGTGGTGCTGCTGCTCGACTCGATCACCCGCCTGGCGCGCGCCTACAATGTCTTCTCCGACAGCTCGGGGCGCACCCTTTCCGGTGGACTCGACGCGGGCACGATGTACGGCCCCCGGCGGATCTTCGGCGCCGCGCGGAAGATCGAGCACGGCGGCAGCCTCACCATAGTCGGCACTGCCCTGGTGGACACCGGATCACGAATGGACCAGGTGATATTCGAGGAGTTCAAGGGGACCGGAAACACCGAGATCGTTCTCTCAAGAGACCTCGCCAACAAGAGGATCTTTCCCGCCGTGGACATCCTTGCCAGCGGCAGCCGCAAGGAGGAGAAGCTCTACCCGGTGGATGCGATAAGCAGGCTCCATCTGCTGCGAAGGTTCCTGGCCGACAGGAAGGCGGACGAAGCGATGCTCGGCCTCCTGAAGATGATGGACACCTACAGGACCAACGCAGACCTGCTGCGGGCCGTAGGGGGTTAGCCGGGCCGAATCGCAGGCGGTCAACCATCACCTGTGCTGACGGCCAACTTGACCGCACCGGTCTGCCGTTGTATAATAACCGTGTCATTCTCTTGCGCTTCCGGGCCTGCGCATATCCTGTCCAACGGGCAGTACTCCGCTGTCCCGGAAGTGGTTTGCCGTCTGCCGGAAGGCGTCGGGGGACTCCGGACGCCATTCCTGCGCCTGCGTTGCGGCCACAGGGCCGTCCGGTGGAGAGGAAAGGAGGCACCCCTTGCTGAGGAGGATCACTCTCGCCACGCTCTCGTTGCTTTTCCTGATCATGACCGCGGCTTCAGCTCAAGCCGTGATTATCGACCTCGAAGCTTATCGATTCGATCCCGTGCTGGGAGAACCGGAGCTGCCCGACGACCTGACCTTCGGTACCCGTGACACCGCCGATTTCGGGTACTTCCTTGTCCAGGCCGACTCCCCCATCACCGGGGAATGGAAGCAGAGCCTGGAGTCTGCCGGGGCCACCCTGTACGGATACATCCCGGACTATGCATTCATCGTTGGCCTGGATTCGCAGGCCCACAGCAGGGTCCGGAACCTGCCCGAGGTCCGCTGGATGGGCCACTTCCATCCCGCATACAAGATCTGCCCCATGATAGGGCTGCATGAGCTGGGGCCTCAGCGCCTGGCCGATCCCTTCCGCACGCTGCTGGTCCAGGTCTTCGAGGACCCACATGGCGTCGCCGAGGCAATCCGGCTCATGGGAGGCCAGGTACCCGAGGTCCACGATGACGGCCACGTGCGCCGCCTGCTGGTACAGGCTCCTGAAGAGCTGATCCCCGAACTCGCCCGCATGCAGCAGGTATGGTGGATCGAGGAGCGACCCGAGTACAGGACCTGGAATCACGTCACCAAGTGGGTCGTGCAGTCGAACACCAGCGGGTCAACCCCGCTGTGGGATCGCGGCATCAACGGCGAAGGCCAGATCGCGACAATCATGGACAGCGGTGTGGACTACAACTCCTGCTGGTTCCGCGATGTCGGCAATGCCCCCCCGGGCCCGGATCACAGGAAGGTGATCGACTACTCGTTGACCGGCGGCAACCCCTACGACGGCTGCAGCCCGGGCCACGGCACACATGTTGCCGGAACGATGGCGGGGGATCAGTCGTTCATCAACCCGGGCAACTACGACCATAACGGGATGGCCTACAAGGCCAAGTTCACGGTCCAGGACGTCGGGGAAGATGACTCCTGGTCATGCACTACTGGTGCGGTCAACATCCCGTCCAGTCTTTACGGTGCTTTTGTGGCCTCCTACGGCCTGAACGCACGCGTCCACACCAACAGCTGGGGTAGTACGAGCAACTCGTATGACGCCATGAGCAGGGATGTGGACCGGGCGATGTGGGAAAACAAGGAGTTCCTGATCGTCTTCGCGGCGGGCAACAGCGGCCCGGGCAGCGGCACAGTCGGAACACCCGGCACGGCGAAGAACTGCGTCACCGTCGGTTCAACACGCCAGGCCCCGCAGCAGGACACCATGGCCGGCTACTCCAGCCGTGGACCTGCGGCGGACGGACGTCTGAAGCCGACCATGACCGCCCCCGGCGGAGAGTCTCCGACCTTCATCTTTTCGGCGCAGAACCACACCGGCAACCCGCCCTCGCCCACCTGCAATGTTCAGGGAAGCCCCTTCCAGGGCACTTCCATGGCCACCCCCGCGGTTGCCGGAATGGCCCTGAATGTGCGCCAGTACTTCGAGGACGGCTATTACCCCCTCGGCGAGTCCGGAGGCGATCCGATCTCTCCCAGCGCAGCCCTGGTCAAGTCGGTGTTGATATCCAGCACGGCTGACATGGGTACTCCGAACATCCCGAACAACGACGAGGGCTGGGGCCGGATGCTGATGGACAACTCCCTCTACTTCTCCGGCGACACCCGCGAGCTGATGGCTGAGGACGTCACCCCGGGCCTGACCACAGGCCAGGTCTGGAGCGATGAGTTCGAGATCGACAGCTCGGCCGAGCCCCTCGTGATCACCCTCGTATGGACTGACTATCCGGGCGCTACCGGAAGCGGCATCAAGCTGGTGAACAACCTGGACCTGCTGGTAACCGCACCTGGTGGCCAGCAGTACAAGGGGAACGTCTTCAGCGGCGGCTTCTCGGTCACCGGCGGCAGCCACGACAACCTCAACGTGGAAGAAGGTGTCAGGGTCGCCAACCCGCAGATGGGTGTCTGGACCGTGGAGGTCATCGGGCAGAACGTGCCGCAGGGCCCGCAGCCTTTCGCAGTGTCCATGAACGGCGCCTTTGCCAACTGGCCTGAGGATGACCAGTCCTCCGTTCCCGAGAGCCTGGCGGAAGTTGCCGGGATCCGCGCCAGCCCGAATCCCGTTTCGGGCATGACCCGGCTTTACTACCAGGTGCCGGCCGGCTTCTCCGGCCCGGTCCAGCTCGACATCGTGGACGTTCAGGGGCGTCTCGTACGCAGCCTGGTCTCGAAGGGCCAGAAGGCAGGCAGCTACTTCGTCACCTGGGAAGGCCGCGATCAGGCCGGTGCACGCGTCGCGGACGGCGTCTACTTCGCGCGCATGCAGGCAGGCGAGCACAAGACGACGACCAAGGTGGTGATCAGCAGGTAGTAATCACTGGATTGGAAGTCACGTTTTCCGGAAAATGCCCCGGGGAGGTATTCCTCCCCGGGGCGTTTTCGTTGTGGAACCCGGCTGGGGAGGCGGATCCCAACCATCCCGCGGGCAGACGAGGGAGGAGACACACAGCTGTCGTGCAGACAAGGGATGACACCGAACCATTGGATGGCGCACACGCTCCAGCAGCCGACCCGGGGGGCGGTGGCGGGCTTCTAGGCCTCATGGAGGGCGGCAGGAAGCTTCCATGGAGCTGGATGGCGCTCCTGCTGGCCTGGATTGTCCTGCGGAACCTTCTGGAAGGGGTTCTCGAACGGCCCGGCATGCTTGGCTTCGACTGGAGGGAAGATGTCTCCCTCGCCATGATGGTCCTGCACTTCCCGTTCTTCTATCTGGCTCTCTTCCTGTTTCTTTCACTCTGGATTCACCTGACGTCCGGCAGGCCGATGGCGAGGGTGGTGCGCGCCGTCTCTCTCGCGTACGCCGTTCTTCTTCTGGCGCCGGTCATCGACGGTGTCGTCTCCGGTGGCCCGGGGTATGACCTGCGTTACCTGACCGGACCCGGAGGCTTTCTCATCCACTTCTGGAACCCTTTGAGGGCTGTTGACGAGGTCAGCCCGGGGCAGCGGGTCGAGATCGCGCTGGCCTGCCTCCTGGCCGCACTGTACGCCTGGACTGCACTGCGGAGCAGGGCAGGATCGCGCACCTTCGGCGCTCCCCCGGGCGCCACCCCCGGAGTGCCCGGTGCGGGGATCCCGGCCGCGCTCCTGCGCGCGGTCGGCGCCGCGCTGGGCGTGTACGTGATCTCGGCAGTGCTGGGGATGTGGCCTGCGCTGGCGGCCCGCCTCGCCGCGCCATGGCAGCCGGTGGAGATCCCGGCATACGAGTCGGTCTTCCGCATGGGCGGCCTGGTCACAGGCGAGAGCAGGCGACTGGCAGTCTCGCTCGCTGTTCCAGCCCTGGCCGCTCTCCCGGTATTCCTTTGGAGGCTCCACCCCGACCTCTTCGTCCCGGTTGTGCGCCGGCTTCCCTGGACGCGGGTGCTGCACTACTCGGCCGTGGCTCCCCTGGGTTGCTACCTCGGGTACCTCGTCTTCCGTGATTACCTGCCCGGACTGTTCGCCAACCCGCTGGACTGGGCCGCAGTCCTCGCCCTGTGGGCCGCAATGGTCTCGGCTGTCCTGGCGGCGATCGCCTGGAACGATCTCCATGACTCGGGGGCGGACCGCATCAACGATCCCGGAAGGCCCCTGGTCAGCGGCCTGCTGGAACATGGGCACGTCCGCACGTGGGCCGGCGTCTGCTGCGGCATCGCCCTGTACCTCGCCTGGATCGTCTCCTATCCGGCCCTGCTGTTGATGTCGGCGTGTCTCCTTCTCTCCTGGCTCTACTCCGCTCCGCCTTTGCGCCTGAAGAGGATCCCCGGGATATCGACCGCAACCCTGGCAGCGCTGACTGCGCTCTCGGCCTTGACCGGGTTCGCGCTGGTGGCTGGAGAGGCGGCAGCCTGGGCGTTCCCCCGCCGGGTGCTGTGGCTGCTGCTGGCGGGGATTACGCTGGGGTTCACGGCCAAGGATCTGAAGGACAGCAGGGGCGACGCGGCGACTGGTGTGATGACCCTGGCAACCCTGCTGCCGTTTCACGCCGCACGCAGGTGGACTGCCCTGCTGGTCCTTGCCGGGTACGCGCTGGCGCCGGCCCTTCTGCCCATGGGGCCTGCCTTCACTGCGATCGCGGCTCTGTTCGCACTGTCAGGGGCGCTCATGACCCTGCGCATGAGGAGGCCCGATACTCCGCTCCTTCTCGTGTTCATGGTGTTTGCGTTGATCATGGCCGCGTTCCTGGAAGGACGGGCTGATCTGCTGCGCGACCGCCTCCCCGATGATCCACTGACGACTCACAGCGCCGTGATCCGCCTGGAGCGGGATATCGCCCAGGTACATGCCATGGAAGGCGCCGGCCTGTCCACCCAGGCACGGCGGGAGGAGGCGGCATTTCGCCTGGCATCGATTCCCGGAGGCGCAGCCTGCGCCGAGCGTCTGGATGTCATCTCCGCGCGGCTTGCTCCACCTCCACAGGCCCTGGCAGCATCCGCCAGGCTCGTCGAGCGCAGGCCTCTGCGGCAGGTGCATTGGGACCTGCTGTTCCGCACGGCGATGGAGGGCGAAGGGCCGGCTGCGGCAGTCGCAGTCTCCCGTCAGGCGCTGCGGCGCCTCATCAGGCCGGGTCAGTTCCTCGCAAACCTGGCGGGACTCGAGCTGAAGGCCGCCGGGGCTACTCCACGGGCTGCGGAGTACCTGTCAGGCGCTTTCCTCTTGCACGAGGATCCCGGGCTTCTGAGGGTCCTCTGGGGTGACATGAGCCTCTTCCGAAATCGCCCAGAAGCGGCGGCCAAAGCTTATGGCAGCGCGCTGGAATGGTCTCGAAACCTCCCGGACGCATGGGCAGGATTGGGCCAGGCCGAGCACGCCCGCGGCCGGCTGGAGGAGGCCCTCGCGGCATTCGATCGCGCCGCCGAGCTCGATCCGGCAGACCCATGGATACGGAACAACCGGGGAGTAACACTTCGCGACATGGGCCGCCTGGAGGAGGCTTTGGCTGCGTTTCGGGAGACCCACGAGACGGCCCCGGGCCTGCCGGAACCGGTCCTGAATCTCGGCCTCACCTGCGAAGCCCTGGGCAGACCTGACGAGGCGCGATACTGGTTCCGGATGGCGCTTCGGATGCGCCCGGGATGGACCCCGGCGCGTCAGGGACTGAGGCGGACTGAATCCGGATGAGTGCGATCGGGCCATGCCAGGTTCACGGATCCGGGCCGGGTGGCCGGTGCTATCAGCAACACCTGTGCCCCTGGGGCCGTACTGCAGTCGGGGTCAGTCGGTCAGTGAGGGGGAAGCAATCCGGGCGCGAGATTACGGAACGCGTCACCAGAGAGGAGAGAGCGGCATGATCAGCAAGGAGTTCCGCAAGTCGGAGGCGATCTCCTACGGTTGGGAGGCGATGAAGCGCAATCTGGGATTCTTCATCCTCTTCCAGCTCGTGATCATGATCCTGTACGCGTTCCTCTACTGGATCGTCAACTCCGCCGACAGGGGCGGACTACCCTTTGTTTTCGCCGGACCTCTCAGGCTCGCCATCATGTTCAGCGTCACGATGCTGTGGGTCTGGACCGCAATGAGGGTTCACGACGCAAAGGCCCACGACCACGCCGGGCTCTTCTCCAGTGGCCGCAGGATCCTGAACTACCTGGCGGTGGAACTCCTCTACGGACTCATCGTCGCTGCCGGGTTCATCCTGCTGATCGTCCCGGCGTTCATCTGGGGAATCCAGTTCGGGTATGCGCGCTTCGCTGTTCTGGACGAGGGGCTGGGGCCGATCGAGGCCCTCCGGCGAAGCTCAGATCTCACACAGGGCGGCAGAGGCAACCTGTTCCTCTTCGGACTGATCCTGGCCGCAATCAACTTCCTGGGCGCCATGGCCATCGGCCTGGGGCTCCTGATCACGGTGCCGACAACCTGGGTTGCAATGGCATGGGCATATCGCGAGCTTCAGCAGTCTACGGCTCAAAGCAACTCGATGAGATCCGCCAGTTCGCGCATGGTGTAGACAACCCAGTCGGTGTTCCTCGGCCGCTTCGCGGCGACATCAGGGAGGCTCTTCTCCAGAAACCCCAGAAAGAGGACCGTGGCCATACCCGCCTCCCGGGCCCCGTCGTGTTCGTAACTCCCGCCATCGCCCACGAACAGGCACAGATCAGGCTCCACCGACAGGTTCCGCGCCGCCCTCAGGTAGATCTCCGTGTCAGGCTTCATCACCCCTTCGCGACAGGAGAAGAGGACCGTATCGAAGCACGGGGCAAGGGGAGAGTCGGGCCAGGCCTCAACCTCGTCGTACGAGGCGTTGCTGACCAGGCCCAGGCGGAGTCCGGAATCCTTCAGTCTCCCCAGGATGTCCAGGACTTCCGGCCTCACCTGAAGCAGGGCGCGTCTGAAGCGTAAGGGCCTGGCCCTTGCAGCCCGCACAATGCGGTCGTCGGGAATCGAGGGATCGATTGAGTGCGCGATCCTGCGGACCGACTCCACCGGATCCACCACATGCCCGAGCGCGTGATGCACAGCCTTGTAGAAGACCGTGTCCCGCCAAAGATCCGGATCGACACCAAGTATGTCCGCGGATGAAGGCCCGGGAATGTCGTTCACATCAACCAGGGTGTGAAAGAGATCGAAGAGGACTGCCTTCGGGCGTTCACGGACCTCCCGGGGCCCCGCGGTCCCGGACCGGTTGCGTATCCTGACCCAAGCCCTCACAACCCCGGGTCCGGCGGGATGCTCTCCGAAAGGGCCCGAAGGCGGCGCTCCCTCCACCGGCGTGTTCTCTCCCGTCTCAGGCAAGGAAGCGTTCCATTGCGCGGATCATGTACAACTGGTCCTTCGCCCCGCCGAGCTCGCGGCTGGAGTGCATGGCCAGCACCGGTGTCCCCACATCGACGGTGCGGACGCCAAGCCGTGTCTCTGCGAGGGGACCGATCGTGCTGCCGCAGGGAAGGTCGGCGCGCATGACGAATCGCTGGCAGGGCACGCCCGCCTCCCTGCACACGCTCTGGAAGAGCGCCCCGCCCTGGGCATCGGTGGCATACCGCGCCTTCGCATTGTACTTGATCACGGGGCCGCCGTTCAGTCGCGGCAGGTGCCTTGGTTCGTGCCTGTCCGCGTAGTTGGGATGCACGGCGTGGGCCAGGTCGGCGGAGATCAGGAATGAGCGCGCCTTCGCCCTGTACAGGGCGTCGGAACGTGAATCGCCCGCAGCCGCTATCCTGCCGAGCAGATCCTCCTGGAACGAGCCCGCGGCCCCCTGCTTGGTCGAGGATCCGATCTCCTCGTTGTCATAAAGGACAACCATTCGCGTCGACGCCGCGCCATTTCGGGACGCCGCGAGGAGCGCCGACTGTGCCGCGTGACACCCGGCCAGGTTGTCTATACGGGGAGAACGGATGAACTCTTCCTCCAGGCCGATGAATGCAGGCCTGGTTCGGTCGTAGAGGTAGATCTCGTGGTCGAGGATCCGCTCCCTGCGGACGCCGAGCTCATGCGCCAGCCACGCCGGAAAGTCGAAGGGCTTCTCCCCCGACAGGCCGAGCACCGGGGCGAGATGCGATTCGGCGTTCACCTGCAGCCCCTTCTCGTTCACATCCCTGTTCAGGTGGATCGCAAGCTGGGGCACCGTCGCGACCGGGCGGCCGACATCCAGGAGACGGGACTCTACGCCCCCTCCGCGTCCAGTGATGGCAACTCTTCCGGCAAGGCCCATCTCCGTGTCCATCCATGCGGGCAGGATCGGCCCCCCGTACACCTCGACCCCGAGCTGAACATAACCGTGCCTCTCGATAACGGGATCGGGCTTGAGCCGCAGGGAAGGGCTGTCGGTGTGCGCACCTATCATGCGGAAGCCCGCTTCGGACGGCGGCGCGCCCCCCTGGATCCAGGCGGCAACCGAGGAGTCGTTGCGGACGGTGAAGTATCCCTGTCCGGGCTCGAGCTCCCACGAATCCTCTTCGAGCAACCTTGCGAACCCGGCCTCCTCAAGCCTCCTGACCGACTCGGCTGCAGCGTGAAACTGGGACGGCGAGACGGCCATGTAGTCCATCAGATCCTGTGCGGTGGTACGGAATGCGGCCGCATCAGGCGCGCGACGCCTTCCGGCAGCACCGCTCACACCCTTCTTCCTGCCACGGCTCGACGTCGGGCCTGCCTGTGCAGCCGCCGTGCGGCCTGTTGTCTTCTTCGCCATCCCTGCAATCCTCCTGTCGTCAGTCCGGGTCTGTAGGCGTTCCCGTGACCGCCCAGCCCGCGGGTCCGGACGGCCGCCAATAATGCGGCCGCACAACCGGGATCAGTCAATCCTTCTCATTATGGCCAGTACCTCCTCCGGGCCGAGGAAGCCGTAGAACCGCTCCACCTCCATGCCGAACGAGTCGAAGAAGATCACGGTCGGCAGCCCGCGCACTCCATACTCCGCCTGCTTGGAGACGGACCATTCGTTCCTCTCGGTGAGATCCAGCTTGATTGCGACGAAGCGCTCCGACTCCTGCAGCACCGCCGGGTCAACCCAGGTCTTCTCGTCCAGTTCAACGCAGGCGACGCACCAGTCGGCGTAGAAGTCGATGAAGGCAGGCTTCTCCTGCAGCTGCGCCTGCTCCATCCCCGCCACGTCGTCGGCAACCCACGCAGGCTGACGATGAGCAGTCCCGGCCACACCCGCAGGCCCGACACCGGGAGCGAAGGAGACGCCTTCCATGCCCGCAACGCCGACCAGGAGGTAGAGTCCCCCCACCAACAGCAGGATGATCCCCACGCCCTTCCGCAGCAGAACCGGCTTTGGGGGATCCTCGGCAACCGGACGGAAAGCCCCCAGGAAGGTGCCGATCATCAGAAGGAATGCCCCTGTGAGGGCCATCGTGATATCGGGCCCGAGGATGGGCCGGATGTAGTAGATCCCCATTGCGATGAGCACGACTCCGAAGAAGTGCTTCACCGTGTCCATCCATCCGCCTGCCTGGGGCAGTGCGGCGAGGGCCCCGGCGAACGTACCGATGAGGAGGAACAGCATCCCAAGACCGAGGGCGAAGATGAACAGGAGCAGGAACCCGTACCATATCGACCCGATCTGCGCCACCCAGGTGAGAAGGACGATCACCACCGGTCCCACACACGGGGATGCCACGAGCCCCGTCACCATCCCCATGAAGATGGCGCCCAGTATCCCCGCCCTGGGCCCGCCCTGAAGCCTGCCCTGCACCCCGGAAGGCATCGCCAGATCGAAAGCGCCCAGCATGGAGGCCCCCATCGCGAAGAAGACGCCCCCCACGACCACGAGCACGGCGGTGGACTGCATCGCCCCGCCGAACAGGGCGCCGGTCGAGGCGGCCAGGACACCGAGCACCGAGTAGGTGAGCGCGATCCCCAGGACGAAGAAGACCGACAGGAAGAAGCCGCCAAGCCTGCTGCTGCTCCTGCCGCCGATGTAGCTGATCGTGATCGGGATCATCGGGTAGACGCAGGGCGTGAAGCTGGTGGCCACTCCACCCAGGAAGACGAGAAGGAAGGCGAGAATCGAGCCCCTGGCCAGGGCCGACTGCAGCCGTCCGGCGAGACCTGTCTGCGGGGCAATCCCGGCGTCCGGTCCCGAGTCTGCCGACCCTGTCTGCGCATCCGCGAAGTACGCCTCTGCCAGCGCGGTTTCGTCCGCATCCATGGGAGGCGGAGCAGATGCCATCGCCTGGAAGAGGGCGGCTGTGGCCGGGTCCTCCTCGGTGCGCCCTCCCGGTGGGAGCACCGTGACAGGCAACTCAAGCACAACCTCGGAAGGTGCGAAGCAGGCGAAGATCGGCCTCTCCAGGCACCCCTGGTATCCGACCCTGAGGCTGAGTTGCGTGGACCCGGGCTCGGCATCGGCAGGGATCAGGATTCGATGGAAGATGGTGGTGCGCCCCATGAAGACCGGCTCTCCCTCGAACTCCTGCGGCATTGGCAGCAGCGGAGGGCCGACAACGAACGGCTGGTCATCACCGGGATCCGCGTACAGGAAGTGGTTGATCTGAATGTGTGCATCCGGAGGCACGTCGTAGATGACCGCCAGATAAGCCTCTTCACCTGCCGGGATGGCGCGGGCGGAGAGCGAGGCCCTCACCGGTATCTCCAGGTCGTCAAACCCGCCGTCGGCATCGAGCATCGCCATAGCGCTGCCGGCCAGGGAAAGAGCAAGGATCACCAGAGATATGCGGGCGGGAGTCAGGATGGACCCTCCGGTCGGATCACCACACAAGCCCAACCACGCCCACCTGACGCGGGCCGAACGGCTGCGCCGGCCCGGCCCATCCCCGAAGGTGCCGATTGCCATCTGCTATGTTCCTCCATTGGCGCGGCGGCAGAGCCTGCCACCTTCTCATCCCGGAAAGATGTCGTGACGAGGCCCATGAGAGCCTGCCACTCCTGCAGTGATCAGGTCAGGATACCGGATCTGCCGGATGGCCCGCCAGTTCAACCACAGCCACCGGGGCATCATAAACGGAAACCCCATTAGCTTATCAGACGCATGGGCGGCAGTCACGATTGCCCTATCCTGATCTCGACGCCGATCGCCGCGTGATCGGAAAACCTCTCTCCAGCTTCCGACAACACCTCCATGGTCCAGGGGGGAGATGCAGCCGTCGCTCCGGCTGCAGCGATCCAGTCCAGGCGAAGCGGCAGGGTCCGCCCGGACAAGGGGCTCACCCGTCTGATCAGTGCACGAAGCGGCGTGGGTAGAGAGCCCCACTCCTCCACTCGCCCGAGCATCTCCCTGGCTGTCGGCGAACTGTCGTTGAACTGGTCGATCTGTAGACCGGCCGAGGTCACAAGGCCCAGGAGCGGCTCGTGTCCTGATGGCCGCAGGAGTTCCGCCTCCAGGTCGGCAGGGTTCCGTCCGGCGATCCGAAGGTAACCCCGGAGTGCGGCGGCAAACCCGCCGCGGGCGAATGTGTGTGTGTTCCAGTCGCCCGTGAAGACTACGGTCTCCGCACGCCACTCCCGTTTCGCCGCAGCAATTGCTTCAAGGGCGGCAGCCATCTGCCTTGCGCGACAGGCCGGAGTGTTGCGGACTTCCAGGTGCGTGGTGGCTACGAGAACCGGCGCCCGGTTCCACTCCAGAAGGACCATCAGTACCCTGCGGCCGCCATATCGCTTTTCGGAGAAGCCGAAGTAGTCGAAGCATGACGGCAGTGCCGCAGCCCGGGCAGCGAGAATCGGCAGGCGCGACAGCACGGCGAGCCCGTGCAGCCCCAGGGTGTTGCTTCCCGGAAGACCGAGTTCCCCGCCCACTCCCCTGGTGCATTCGATGTAGGTGGGAACATACGCGAACCCACTCCCTGCGACAGAGGCCAGCTCCAGCGCCACGTCTGCATTCCCGCCGGATCTGACCATCCCGTTGTCGACTTCATTCAGGCAGTAGACATCTGCATCCCGCAGGAGCGGTTCATCCAGCATGGCGGCGCGGAGTCCGGGCAGCGCCTTCCCCTTCTCGATGTTCCACTGGACAACCCTGAGAGAACGCCGGGACGGGGGACCGGCGTGGTCCGAGAATACATGGTGATCCTCGCAGGGACCGTGACGGGGCGATGACGGCCCGCCCTGTTCGCCCGCTTTCCCTGCGCGCGCCTGCAGATCCCCGATGGCATGGGCAGGTTCAACCCGGGGCTCGAGAAGAAGCCTCTCCAGCCCGGTGCCATACTTTGTGTAGAAGGGGGACGCCAGAAACGCCTCTTCTGTCCGGCAGGAAAGGGCTGCATTCAGAAACTCACCGTAAGACAGCCCAGGTAGCAGGTCGCCCATGCGTCATGCCGCCCGGTCAGTGCATCCAGCCCGGACTGAACACGAACCCTCCACTGCAGCACTGGCGGTGCGTGCGAGTGCCCTGTTGCACGCGAATCCGGCGTGCCCGTCACACTTCTGTCGCAACGGGGTATCGGGCTGAAGAGACTTGTACAGGACACAGATCAGGTCTTGTCGACCTCGCGCCTGTAGGTCTCCCGCCCCTCCGTCACGGCCCCTCTCACCGCATCCACCTGGCTGCGGGCCGAACGCCTAACATCGCCGACTTTCTCTCGGGCGCGGTCGGCAACGTGCTCGCTCCGGTCCCTGACGTCGTGACTCACATTATCGGCCCAGTCCCGGCTGCGGTCATACAGATCAACCGCGCCATCGCTGATCCTGCGGCGAGTTACCTCGCCCTTTTCAGGTGCCAGGAGGAGGGCGACGATGCCGCCAACCACAGCCCCCATGAAGAATGCCAGGGTTGTGTCTGTGCTTCGACTCATCTGATCACTTCCTTTCACTTCGGTAAGACCCGCAGGAACACCTCCAGGGCCGGGGTTACTTCTCCGGCTTGCGCAGGAAAGACAGGCCTGCCCGCACTCCCGCAACAACAGCTACGACCTGTCTGAGATGCCCGCTGAACTCATGAACTGCATCGAACACGGGGGAGACTGAGTCTCTGGCCCGATCTGCCATATCGCCCGCAACGCCGACTATCCTGTCCGTTCCGTCCGCAGCCCTGTGGGCCGCCTCGGCCACAGCCCGCACGTGGGTCAGCTGCTCCCTGGCCTCATCGAGAACACCGTCCAGACGCGGCAGGGTGCTGTCATCGAGGGACCGGGCCAGCTTTTCCAGCGCGGCGCCGGTCCGGATCAACTGGGAAGCCATGCGCGCAAGATAGACCGTCAGAATGACCAGAGCGACGCCGCAGATTACCAGCACGACTATTGTTACTGCTTCCATCGGTTTGGTTCCTTCCGTTCCGTCCCTGGCGTTGACCGGTTCACTCCCAAGTGAAGACCATAATGCGCGATGAAGCGGCATAGTCAAGAGCAACTAGACCTGTACCGACTGCCGGAGCCCTTCTCAACCACCCACCATTCCGGTATAATCGGAAGGTAGATCTGAACCGGCACGCATTTCTCCTGCCTACCCCTATTGCAGCAGGGATCTCCAGGGCTGTGCTGCCATGAACCCGGCTCCCTGCCGAGCCACATCGGGGGCTGCAAGGCCAACCCCCTCATGGGAGAGAAGAACCAATGACCCCGACCCCTCTGCCTAGAGTACCCCAGGCACTCCTTACCATAGTGGCTGCCGCCGTCCTGGCGATCCCGATGATGGTGTTAACGGCGGAACTCCATGCCGCAGAACCTCCTGCAGGATTCGGCACCCAAATCCAGGATCTGTCCCGGGTCGATCTGTGGGTAGCTCCAGTCGTTGACGCAGACAGGCACATCCGGGAGGACGAGGAGAGGACAGCATCCACCTTCGACAAAGCCCTCAGATTCGCCGTGCCGATCGAGACAGCCCTCAGCCCGTCATCCTACGGCACCTGGGAGGTGCTCGAGGACGGATCGCGGCTCTGGCGCCTGCGGATTCTCTCCAGCGGCGCCTACTCGATCAACCTGGCGGTAGACCCGATGGACCTCCCCGAAGGCGCCACGCTCCATCTGTATCCGGCCGACCTGACCGACTTCGCAGGTCCCTTCGTCGCAGCCGATGCCGTGGAGGGTGTGGGCTTCTGGTCGCCCGTCATCCCCGGAGAGGAGATAGTCGCCGAGGTGCGGGTCCCGGCTGGCGCCACGGACGAACCGGACTTCACGATCACCCAGGTTTCACACGACTACCGCGACTTCCTGCAGGTTCTGGAGCGGAACCTCCGCCAGGGGTGGTGCAACATCGACGTCATCTGCCCCGAAGGGGATCCGTGGCGTGATGAGATCCGCTCTGTCGGCGTCTACACCAGGCAGGGTTCGTGGACATGCAGCGGGCAGTTGTTGAACAGCCACGGGCACGATGGGAGTCCGCCTCACTACTTCCTTACCGCCCGGCACTGCGGCATCAACAGCAGCAATGCCGGCAGCGTGCGTGTCTACTGGAACTACGAGTCGCCCGTCTGCGGCATGCTCAACGGAGGCTCTCTTTCACAGAGCCAGCTTGGCACGACCTTCCGGGCCAGCTGGTCCACCGCGGACTTCTGCCTGATCGAGCTCAACCAGGAGCCCGACGAAGCGTTCAACGTCTACTACTCCGGATGGGACGCCAGGGAATCGCACAACCCCCAGGAGTGCACCGCCATTCACCACCCGGGGTGCGACGAGAAGGCGATCAGCTTCAACTACGATCCACTCACCGTCACGAGCTACCTGGGCTACTCGGTTCCCGGTGACGGATCCCACTGGAGGGTCGACGACTGGGAGGTCGGCACGACAGAGCCCGGCTCCTCAGGTTCGGGGATCTGGGATGAGAACAAGCGCGTGGTCGGTCAGCTTCACGGCGGGGATGCATCCTGCTCCTCGATCACGTCCGACTGGTACGGCAGGCTGTCCCGCTCCTGGAATGGGGGGGGATCCTCCTCGAACCAGCTGCGCCACTGGCTCGACCCGCAGGGGACCGGAGCACTCGTTCTCGACGGCTACGATCCGTTCGACACCGCCTCCGTGGATGAGCCAGGCGGCCGTGGTGCAATGTATGCGCCTGCCGTCCTGACGCCGAATCCGGCAGTGGGCGGGTTCCAGGTTCAGCTCTCCCTGGAGCGCGATGCTTCGGTCGGAATCGAGATCTACAACGCTGCCGGCCGACGGGTAGCGGGTCACGCAGAGCGCCCGGTGCGTACAGGTGCTTCGACGCTGGCGCTCGATGCGGTCGACGATGCCGGCAACCGACTGGCTGGGGGTCTCTACTTCGTCCGCATCGTGCTTGACGGCAGGGAAGCCGGCTCGCAGAAACTCATCCTCGTGCAGTAGCAGGCCAGGCCGGGGCGGGACAACCGCTCCGGCCCGCGCCCCTCCTGTCCGGAGGCCGATGGCGATGGATCGCACGCACCGACCAGTCGGGCGGTTGGGAGCCTCCCTGCTTATCCTGGGCGCCGGCTCAGCCGCTGCACAGCTCGTGCTGCTGCGGGAGCTCATGTCGGTTTTCGGCGGTAACGAGCTGATCACCGGCACAGCGCTGGGCATCTGGCTGCTCCTGTCAGGAGCCGGTAGCACTGCTGGGGCCCTGGTCTTCCGCCGTGCCCAAGCCAGGTCGGTCATTCCCTGGCTGCACCTGGCGGCCGGTCTGCTCCCCCTGCTTCTGCTCGGAATGGTTCGGGCGTCGCCCATGATCCTCGGCGTACGCGGCCAGATGCTGGGCCTGCCCGCGGCCCTGGGAACCTCTGCACTCCTGTTCCTCCCGGCTGGATTCGTGGCAGGTGCGATCATCCCCCTGGCCGGCAGGATGTGGGCGGAGGAGACTTGTGCGCACCCGGCCCACGCTTCCCGGCGTGTCTACGCCCTGGACAGCACCGGGGACGCCATCGGGGGGGTGGTCTTCAGCCTGGTACTGGTTCACCTGCTCCCTCACGGGTGGGTGCTCGCCATCTTCGGCTGGCTGAACCTGGCAGTGGTTCCAGTTCTGGCCACCTCCTGGCCTGCTGGCGTGCGGATTGCCCTTCCCGCAGCAGCCGCTCTGGGGCTGTGCATGGCCGGGGAGGTTGACTCGCGCACGGCGGCATGGCGCTACCCTGGACAGACGATCCTGGAGAGGGGCAACACGCCATTCGCTGAACTCGCGGTCACGAGGTCCGGTGATCAGATCACGGTCTTCCAGGATGCAGTACCGGTCTACAGCTCGGGCGACCTGTCCGCCGAGGCACGTATACATCCCGCTCTTGCACAGGTCTCCGAGGGGGCCAGGGTACTCCTTGTCGGCGGAGGCGTTTTCGGTGGACTTGAGGAGGCTGTCAAACACAGCCCGGAACGGATTGACTACATCGAGCTCGACCCGGCCGTGCTGCGGCTCGGCGGGCTTGAGCCGTCAGGGAACAGCGCAATCGCGTGGGAAGGGTCCGCCGGATCGGCCGCCGAGGTGCTGGCGCTGGCCGGTGACGGCCGGCTGTTCCTGAAGGGGCAGCGATCGGAATATGACGCGATCCTTGTCTACATGCCTGCTCCACGCACGATGCAGGGGAATCGCTACTACTCGCTCGAGTTCTTCGGCGAAGTCCGACGCGCCCTGAGGCATGGCGGCGTCTTCTCCTTCCCATTCCCGGCATCGCCGAACTACCTGGGGCCGGAGCAGATCGCGCTGCAGCGCACCATCTACTCCGCCCTGCGCAGCACCTTCGATCATGTGGAGGTTCTGCCCGGAGAGACGCACATTTACCTGGCCTCCGACCGGCCTGTGGATCTGGACCTCGAGGCGATTCTGGAAGAGCGGGGAATCGGCACTGTGCGCCTCCTGGATTACGACTGGCCGGAGCACAGCGACCCGTTCAGGCGGGATCAGCTGACTGCCCTGCTGAAGGGGAGGACGGCCCCGGGACAGCTGATGCCTCTGCCGGATGACGGCTCTGCAGCTGATGGCGGACCCGGGCTCGCCAGGCCGAACAGGGACCTGTCGCCGAAGGCGTTCGAGGCACTTCTGCGTCTGCACGCACGCATCACGGCGGGCAACCGGGAAATCTCGTGGATTCTGGGTGCGGGCTTTCTGATCGCCGCCGTCTTCGCGATGAGGCGGAACCGATCCGGTTGGATCGTGGGATCCACCGGCTTCTCAACGATGGCCCTGCAGCTCGAGGCCCTCCTGATCTACCAGATCCTGGTGGGTAATCTCTATCTCCGGCTGTCCCTGTTCGTGACCCTCTTCCTGATCGGGGTCGCGGTGGGATCGCATTGGATCCGGCTGCGGCCGGAAGGAGCCTGGAGGAGGATCAGGCAGGCCGACACGGTCATCATCCTCGGGGCGTTCGCCCTCATCGGTCTGGCGCACCTGGGCACCCGGATGCCGGACGTGCGTTCGGTGCGTCTTCTGGCGGACTGGGCCCTGCCCGGCCTGGTCCTGTGCCTGGCAATGGCTGCGGGCGCGCAGTTTGCAGCGGCAGGGATGGTGGAAGCTTCCCGCGCGAGACCCAGTGGACTTAAGACTGCATCCGCCGGGGCCTCAAAGGGGGCGCGGAGTGTCGGAAAATCGACGGAGCTGGATCACGGACGGGAGCACGAATCCGGGCGCGCCGGCTCCCTTGTCGCAGGCCTGTACCTTGCCGACCTGGCCGGAGCGGCATCTGGTACCATCGCAGCAGGGCTCCTGCTGCTGCCCCACTTCGGGGTGGCCGGGGTGACAGCTGCAGTCGTCGCAGTGAAGGCTGCATCCCTCCTGGCATGGATGAGGAAGTGAGGATCGAGTGAGCGACCCCGTGGAACGCAGGCAGTTTCTCGCCATGTCGAGCTGCGCTCTGTGCGGGATGCTCCTGGGGACTGCCGCCCGCGGCCAGGACACCGCTCCGGGCACGGGGGCAGTCCAGGAGCGCAAGGCCGTGCGCCGCGCATCAGACCTCTCCCCCGGCAACCCTCACGTTCGGGAGGCCTACTGGTACGAGCGCCTCGAGAACGGGCGCATCCACTGCACGACCTGCCCGCACGAATGCCGGCTTCCGCCGGGCGCGACCGGCTTCTGCAGATCGAAGGTCAACCTGGACGGCCGCCACTACACCTTTGCCTACGGCAATCCCTGCGCCGTACACGTGGACCCGGTAGAGAAGAAGCCGCTGATGCACTTCCTCCCCTCAACGCTGACCTTCTCCCTGGCAGCCGCGGGCTGCAACATGCGCTGCCTGAACTGCCAGAACTGGGAGATCTCCCAGGCATCGCCACTGGAGACGCGCAACTATGACCTGCCGCCCGCCGAGGTGGTCGCCGGTGCCCGGCGGTACAACTGCCCCTCGATCTCCTACACATACTCCGAGCCGAACGCATACTACGAGTATGCCCTGGACACATCCGAACTCGCGCAGTCCCAGGGGGTGCGCAATGTCTGGGTGAGCGCGGCCTACATTAACCCGGAGCCCCTCGCCCGCGTCGCGAAGGCGATCCACGGCGCCTCGATGAACCTGAAGGGCTTTGACGACAGGATATACAGGGAGTTGAACGGCGCCTCCCTCCAGCCGGTGCTCGACACCCTCACAGCCCTGAAGAAGGCCGGGGTCTGGCTCGAGGTGATCAACCTCATCGTACCGACTTGGACGGACGACATGGAGATGATCCGCCGGATGTGCGGATGGTTCGTCGAGTCGCTCGGCCCCGACACGCCCCTGCACTTCTCCAGGTTCACACCCCGGTACAAGCTGGTCCACCTGCCTCAGACTCCCGCGGAGGTGCTTTCACAGGCAAGGGAGATTGCGCGCGGAGCGGGAATCCGGCATGTCTATGTCGGGAACGTGCCCGGTCTCGCGGAGAACACCATATGTCACTCCTGCGGCCGCGAGGTTATCGAGAGGCGCGGATTCCGGATCATCAGGAACAGCCTGAAGGACGGGTGCTGCGACACCTGCGGGGAGGCGATCGCCGGGGTGTGGAGTTGAAGACGCCTGCCGACAGAAGCCGGAAGCCGGATCTCCTCCCGGAGCCTCCTCCGGAAACCGCCCCCTGGGACCGCATGCGCGCCCTCGTCCTGGGCGGAACCGGGATGATCGGGTTCCACACGGTCCGCGCCCTGCAGCGCAGGGGCGTAGACGTCCGCGTGCTCGTGCGCCCCGGCAGCAGAAGTCGCAACATCCCCCACCTGACCGCGGAAATGTTGGAGGGAGATCTCCGGGATCCTGAGTCGATTCGGCGTGCCCTTGAGGGATGCGATCTCCTCTTCCACTGCGCTGCTCCATATCCACGGACCCACTTCCACAGGGCCAGGCAGGCCGAAAGGGCAAGATCAGGTCTGGCTGGAGTCCTTTCGATCGCCCGCTCCTTCATGGACAAGGACATGGTCGACGAGGCCGCGATCTCGGGCCCTCGCGCCTGGCCTTCCCTGCGGGACCTGGCAGGCCGCAACGGGCTGAAGCGGATCGTGTACGTCAGCAGCCTGACAACAGTCGGCCCGCCCGGTTCGGGGCAAGATCTGGCCACGGAGGAGGACCGTCATCCATCGCCTCCGGCATCGTCTCCATACTTCCACATGAAGGAGGCCATGGAGGACGAGGCCCTGCAGGCATGCCGGGCCGGGCTTCCCGTCGTAGTCGGCAACCCGTCGCTGTGCATCGACACCAATGACGCCGCCCCAACCACAGGACAGCTCCTGATCGCCGCGGCGCGGCGCGGCGTTCCCCTCTACTTCCCGGGGGATGCGAATGTGGTGGCCACGCGGGATGTGGGCGAGGCGCTGGCGGCAGCGGCGGATCTCGGCCGGATCGGCGAGAGGTACATCCTGGGCGGAGAGAACATGAGCATCAGGGAGTTCCTCACACGCGTCTCGAAGGCATGCGGGACGGCTCCGCCCCGCCTCGTGTTTCCGCTTCCGCTTGCCGAGACTATCGCATGGTGCTCGGAGGCCCTGAATCTCCTCGCGCGTCGTCCATGGCCGATGATCCCGTTGAGCACGGTGCAGATGATGCGGCACAGCCATCCGATGGACAACGGCAAGGCGCGCCGTGAACTCGGGATGCCGGCGACACCGGTGGACGAGGCGATACGTGACGCGCTTCAGTGGCTGCGGGAGAACGGACACATCAGCTGACCGGGTTCGCCCGACAGGGCTCACGCCATGCAGAGGAAGTCCGGGCCTTCCCGATAGCCTGCTTCGGCAAGCCTGGCCCTGATTAGCCCGCGTGCGCCCGAGGTTCCAACCGATACGAGCACGATCGGCCGGTCCACCCTTTCCCGGTTCTCCTCAACCCAGGATTCCGCCGGGAAGATCGGCCGCCCGTATCCGGTCCTGCCGATCTTGTGCGGGTCGATATCGAGGAAGCCTTCGATCCCCTGACCCTGATCCAGCAGGGCGCGTGCAGCCCTTCTGCCGTCCCTGCCCGCTCCCCATACAATCGCCGGCCGGCCGCCCAGGTATCCCGTGAGGTGATGAGCCTTGCACGCCAGGAAACGGTCCGCGGAGTACTCGGGCAGGGTCCTGGATGCCCGCCCCGGATGGTCGCGCCACTTCACAAGGCGCTCCGGCAGCTTCGCCATGCAGATTCCGGCCCTCAGCATTCGAAGCCAGAGGTCGTAGTCTTCCGGCCACCCCATGCTTCGGTAGCCGCCGGCCTTTTCGTACGCAGTCCGCCTCATCATGACGGTGGGATGTGGAAGGGGGCTTTCGATCCAGAGATTTGCGGCAATCTCCCCGGGACTGCGGCAGGAGTCGAGCCAGGCCTCGTAGCGCAGCCACCCGTCGGTAGGCGCAGCGTCCGAGACAGTCTCTACTCCCGCGGCAACGAGGCCGACCCCGGGATTGTCGCGCAGACAGGCGATCTGCCGCTCGAACCGCTCGGGATGGGAAGTGTCGTCCGCATCGTGCCGGGCGAAGATCGCCGCACCGCCTGCCGCGGCCACCGCGTCTTTCAGAGACCGCACGATTCCCTCGCGGGCGGCGTGGCGCAGAATGGTCAGCCTGGGCCACCCGCATCCTGACTCCCTTGACCACTCCCTGCGTGACTCCTCGAGGATCTGCGCGGTCCGATCCGTGGATCCGTCGTCAACGGCGACAAGGTGAAAGGCCTGATGTGTCTGCCACAGCAGGCTGTTCAGCGAGTCTGCGAGGGTCGCCTCGGCGTTGAGAACCGGAAGCAGCACTGCGAGTTCTGCCCCCCGGATCCCGCTTCCTCCACAAACCCTGTTCGAATCAGGTGCGGATTCCGTCTTCAGGATCAGGGAGCCATGGAGGCCTTTCACCCGCATTGAGCAGGAGGGTATCATCGGTGCGTTCCACTTCCTCCATACCGGCGATGCGACGAGCTTGCGGGGGACAGGATGCCCGGTTCTCGATCAGACAGCGAGCAGCCTTCAGGAGCCGACCTGGAGTCGACCCTGACCCTCGTGGACAGGGCCCGCGCGGGAGACCCTCTGGCCATGGAGATTCTCTGCCGCCGGTACATCCCCCGCATGAAGCGGTGGGCCTCGGGCAGGCTCCCCGGGTATGCACGCGATCTGCTGGCGACCGACGATCTGGTTCAGGACGCGCTCTACCAGACCATCCGCAGGATACATCAGTTCCGCTCGGACAGGGAGGGTGCCTTCCAGCTCTACGTGCGACAGGTCCTCCTCAACAGGATCAGGGACCAGATTCGAAGGCCGCACCTGATGCAGTCGCTGGAGAACGTGCCGGAGAGCAGGGCTGCGGAGGCGTCTCCCCTGGAAGAGCTCGTCGGGCGCGAGACCATCGAACGGTACGAAGCGGCGCTGGCACGACTGAGCCTGGAGGAGCAGGAAGCGGTGGTTGCCAGGCTCGAAATGGCCGGCTCCTACCGGGAGCTGGCCGGGGTGCTCGGCAAGCCGACTGCCGATGCTGCGCGAATGGCCGTGAGCAGGGCGCTGATCCGTCTGGCCAGGGAGATGGGACATGAAAGATAGGGAGCGAATCCTCGAGTCTCTCGTACTCGACATTTCGGACGGGAAGCGCCCTGACTGGGACTCCCTGGAGAAGTCGCTTGAGAGCGAGGAGGACCTCCGGCTTCTCGGCACGCTGCGCCGCCTGGCCCTCATGGGCGAGTACTACAGGATCCGCCGCAGCGAGACGGAGTCTGCCGTATCGGACCTGCCGGACACTCCGGCCGGGAGTCCAGACGGGAAGGCGCCCTCACACAGGCCTCCGGAAGAGACTCACGGCAAGGCCTGTGCACAGCTCCAGCCGGGTGACCGCTGGGAACACCTCGAGATACTCGAGCTTATCGGCGACGGCTCTCACGGCGAGGTGTACAGGGCGCGCGACATCGACCTCAACCGCGAAGTCGCGCTGAAGCTCTTCCACGATCCATCGGTCCGTGGAGGCATGTCCGCCGCATCCCTTCTGGAGGGAGAACGACTCGCGCGCATCAGGCACCGGAACCTCGTGACAATCCACGGCGCACGAAGCCGGGATGGCCGCACAGGGATCTGGATGGAGTTTCTGAAGGGGCCATCCCTCAGGGAGCATGTTGAGCAGCAGGGCCTGCTGGGCGCCCGGGAAGCCGCCAGGATAGGAATCGACCTCTGTGGCGCGCTGGCAGCGATACACGGCGCAGGCCTTCTGCACGGCGACATCAAGGCGCAGAACGTTGTCCGGGAGGCCGGGGGGCGCATAGTGCTTATGGACCTGGGATCCGGGACGGAGCTGCCGCCTGCGGGAGTGAGCCATGACCGACACCGCTCAGGCACGCCCTTGTACATGGCCCCGGAGGTCCTCAACGGCGCTGCGGCCACAATCCGGTCGGACATATACAGCCTCGGTGTACTCCTGTACTACGCTGTTGCCGGGAGCTACCCGGTCGAGGCCGGTACGCTGGCCGAACTTCTCGGGCGTCACTCCCGCCACGAGCGGCGGCATCTGCGCGATGTCCGGCCGGATCTGCCCCACAGCTTCGTAACAGCCATAGAGCGGGCGATCTCGCCGGACCCGGGCCGCCGCTTCGCCGGAGCAGGGGAAATGGAGCAGGCCCTTGCGGAGGTTGTACAGTCCGCTCCCGCGCCTGCGGTGCAGACGCCTTCGGATGCGGGCGGCCGCAGGCGGGCCCTCCGGCGCGCCCTGCCCTGGGCTGGGGCGGCAATTGCGGCTGCCGCGCTGATCCTGGCATTCGGACAGCGTGCGCTCACTTCCGGCGCCTACACCGTCGAGGCCTCGCTGCACAGGGGAACCGCCGCCGGATCCGAGATACTCCCTGCCGGCTCCATGGTCCGCCCCGGTGACAGGCTGTGGCTCGACTTCCGCGCATCCCGGGATCTGCACGTCTACGTCCTGGCCGAAGACGAGCTCGGCGAGTCCTACCTTCTCTTCCCCCTGCCGGAACATGATCTCGGCAACCCCGTCCCGGAAGGCGGTCCGCACAGGCTTCCGCCGGATCGCAGGGGCATCCGGTACTCGTGGGGCGTTTCCAGCGCCGGTGGCAGGGAGCATCTCCTGATCGTGGCCAGCCCGAAGGCCCTCACCGACTTCGAGGAGAAGCTGCAGTCGCTCCCACTCCCCCGGGATGGCGCACCGGCGGCGCTTCGGATCGATCCCGCGGCGCTGGAGGCTCTCAGGGGAATCGGCGCTCTCGTCCCGGAAGATGCTGCTGCCGTGCACACCGGTGGAACATCCCCGTTCGAAGCAGCGCGCAGGCTTGCGGCATCGGAGGAGAAGACACGGGGTGTGTGGGTCCGCCAGATCGACCTCGTCAACCCTGGGCCCTGAAGCATCCCCGCGAGGGAGCAATCCCCGCGACTCTTCCCCCCTCCTGTTGTAGAATGCCCGGATGCAGCATCCCACCATGGAACATCCGGCGGCGCGGCAGGAAGAAACCCTGGTCTCCCGGCTGATCGACAGATTCGGCCAGGCCCCGGAGTCGGCGCAGCTTCTCGCCCACCTCGAAGGCGGAGAGAAGGGAGCCGTCTGGATCCGCGGAATCTCCGGATCCGCCCGCGCGCTGCTGGCTGCCACCCTCTGCAGCAGGACAGGCAGGCCGGCGCTTATGGTCGCGCCGGATCATTCCACCGCCGAGGAACTGCGCGATGACCTCGAGTACTTCCTGGGGAAGCGCTCTGCGATCCTGATGCCGGAGCCGGGTCTGCATCCCTATCGCCCCCAGCATCCCCACGTTGCAGTGCGCGCTGCCAGGATCGAGGCCCTGGCGGCGCTCTGCATGCCTGAGCACCGCGCCGCTCTCCACTCATGCTCGGATCTCCGGGTCGTGGTCACCACGGCGGTGGGCATATCGTGCGCCGTACCTCATCCAGACCGGATTCGCTCGCAGTGCGTTCTGCTCCGCCTGGGCGAAGAGGCCGATCTCGAGGAGCTTGCCGGGCGTCTCGCTGCTGCCGGCTATTCCGGCGTGCCGATGGTCGGCGAGTACGGAGACTTCAGCCGCCGGGGCGGGATCATCGACATCTTCACATTCGGGCGCGAGCATCCGGTCCGGATGGAGTTCGACGGCGACGAGATCGTCTCCATCCGCGAGTTCGATCCGTTCACGCAGCGGTCGCTCCAGGCCTTTCCCGAGCTTCTCGTTCTGCCGATGTGGGAGTGGATGGCCGGCCCGGCTGAGCGGGAGAGACTTCGCGGGGCGGTGGCTGCAGGCAGGGAGGGCCTCTGGGCCGATCCTGCGGAGGACCTCGAGGCACGGATCTACTCGCTGGAAACCGACGGCACCCTGGAGGGGATTGAGTGGAGCCTTCCCCTGTTCGGCGACTGGAAGGCAAGCCTGTTCGACTACCTCCCCGAGAACGCGGTCCTGATGATCGACGGACCCACATTCGTGCGCACCCGGATGCGGGCATGGGCTGATGACCTCGCAGCGGCGTGGGAGGACCTCCGCTCGGGAGGAGCAGAGCATTTCGGCCCCGGTGAACGCCCCTTCCTGCCGGCCTGCCCTCCTGCAGAGCTCTTCAACATATGGGACGACTGGACGGACTCCGGCTGGCGCGGCGCCCGCCTGTACATGGGCAGCGGGGGATCGGCCGCCGGGCGGGCATCCATGGACCCCCCGGAGTCCGAGGCTGCGGGGAGCAGGAAGGGGGGCGCCGGGGACTGCGCCCCGCCTCCCCTGTCCCTTCGCATCGAGTTCGGAACCCATCCTCCGGAATCGCACGGACGGGATCTCGACCGCACCCGCAAGTACCTCTTCCGGCTGAGCGAGACCGTGCCTGAGTTGTACATACTCTGCGATACGGAGAACCACAGGGAGCGTCTGGCCGATCTCCTCGCCAGGGCGCCCGCGCAGTTCCACGTGGGGAACCTCGGGGCGGGCTTCGTGGTGCCGTCCCTGGGTCTCGGAGTGCTGACCGATCACGAGATTTTCTCCCGCCTGCGCCGCCGACCCGCCGGGAGGAGGTACTCCAGGGGAATCTCGCTGAAGGAGCTCATGGCACTTGTGCCGGGCGACTTCGTTGTGCACATAGACCACGGCATCGGGCTCTACAGGGGTCTCGAGAGGCTTGTGGTGAACGGCCAGCAGACAGACTGTCTCGCCCTTGAGTATGCAGGGGGAGACCGCCACTTCGTCCCCGTCGATCAGCTCTCTCTCGTACAGAAGTACTCCGCGGAGGAAGGGCACCGGCCGCAGCTGTCCCGCCTGGGCGGAAAGTCGTGGGAGCGGTCCAAGGAGCGGATCAAAAAGTCGATCCGGGACATGGCCGGCGAACTCCTCAGGATCTACGCGCAGCGGAAGTCGCGCCGCGGCCATGCATTCTCCCCCGACACGCCGTGGCAGCGCGAGCTGGAGTTATCGTTCCCGTACGAGGAGACCACCGACCAGCTTCAGGCGATCGAGGACGTCAAACGGGACATGGAGCGCGAGAGCCCCATGGACCGCCTCATCTGCGGGGATGTCGGGTATGGGAAGACCGAGGTCGCCATCAGGGCGGCCTTCAAGACCGTGCAGGACGGCAGGCAGGTGGCCCTGCTCGTTCCAACGACCCTCCTTGCGCGCCAGCACTATGACACGTTCAGCGAAAGGCTGAAGGACTACCCGGTGAAGGTCGACTTCCTCTCCCGCTACAGGACCACGACGGAGGCGAAGGCGGTCAAGAAGGCGTGCGCGGAGGGGAAGGTCGACATCCTGATCGGCACCCACGCCCTCCTTGCGAAGGATATCAAGTTCAGGAACCTCGGGCTTGTGATCGTGGATGAGGAGCAGCTCTTCGGGGTCGCAGCGAAGGAGAAGATGAAACGGTTCCGCGCAACTGTGGACGTGTTGACCCTCACCGCGACACCCATCCCCCGCACCATGCACATGGCTCTCATGGGCGGGCGGGACATGAGCACGATCCTGACCCCCCCACGGGACAGACGGCCGATCCAGACGGAGATCCTGGAGCTCAGGGACGATGTAATCGCCCACGCCCTGATGCGCGAGGCGGACCGGGGCGGGCAGTCGTTCTTCGTGCACAACCGGGTCGAGACGATCGACACCATGGCAAGATACCTGGGCCAGCTTGTGCCGCACCTGCGTCTCGCGGTCGCCCACGGCCAGATGAGGGAGCGCGCGCTGGAAGCGGTCATGCAGAAGTTCCTGGACCGCGAGTACGATGTTCTGGTCTCCACCATGATCATCGAAAGCGGCCTGGATCTTCCCAATGTGAACACGATCCTGATCAACCGGGGGGACACGTTCGGGCTTGCACAGCTCTACCAGCTTCGCGGCCGTGTCGGGAGGTCCGCACGCAAGGCCTATGCCTATCTGCTGGTGCCGCCATATCACTCGATCACGGAGCAGGCGCAAAAGCGTCTGAAGGCGATGGAGGAGTTCGAGGATCTCGGCTCGGGATACCAGCTTGCCATGAGGGACCTGGAGATCCGCGGCGCGGGGAACCTTCTGGGTGCCGAGCAGCACGGCTTCATCGTGGCGGTCGGCTTTGATCTATACTGCCGGCTGCTGGACGAGACGGTGGCCGAGCTGAGGGGCGAGAAGCGGGAAGAGGCTGTCGAGCCCCGAATGTCCACCGACATCGAGGCGTTCCTCCCGGACAGGTACGTACCCGATTCCCGCGAGAAGATGAACCTGTACAAGACACTCGCGGATGCCTCCACCCTGGAGGCTGTGGAAGAGGTGGCGGCCGAGCTGGCCGACCGGTTCGGCAGGCACCCGGATCCGGTGCGCCATCTCCTGGGGTTGCGCCGGGCCCGGATCCTGGGCGCAGGAGTAAGATGCGAGAAGATTACGGTACGCAGGGAGATGATCCAGGTGGAGATGGGGCGCGATCTCAGGCGGGAGGAGATTCAGGCATTGATGAGAACTGTTCCATTCCCGGTTGAGTTCATGATGCACGGCCGTCACCGGATCCTGGTAAAGGAAGCGGCAGAGCCGGTCTCTGCGGCCCTTATTCTGCTTCGCTCGCTTACGGAGGCGAAGTGACGGGACGAGAGGAGGGGAACATGCTGGTGCGGGTCATCCCGGCCGGGATCCTTCAGACCAACTGCGTCATACTGGGCTGTTCCGCGACAAGGGACGCCCTGGTGGCCGATCCGGGCGGAGACGCTGATCTGCTCCTTTCCGCTCTCGACAGCGAGAGACTGAAGGTCAGGGCGATTCTGCTGACCCATGCCCACATAGACCACATCGGGGGTGCGGCGGAACTCGCCGAGGCTACCGGTGCGCCTGTCATGCTCCACGAGGATGACCTGCCACTGTATGAAGCTGCGGCAGAGCAGGCCGGGGCATTCGGCCTGGATACTCCATCTCTGGTGCGGATCGGCCGATACCTTGTGGACGGTGGGGAGGTAAGATGGGGACGCCTCAGGGGAATCGTCCTCCACACTCCGGGCCACTCGCCGGGCAGTGTCTGCCTGCACGTCCCCGGATCGGGGAGCCTCGAGTCCGGCGCTCCCGAACCGGACCGGGTGGTTGCCGGCGACACCGTCTTCGCGGGCTCGATCGGCCGGAGCGATCTGTGGGGAGGATCCCACGAGGTCCTGATCAACTCCATCCGGACGAGGCTCCTGAGTCTTCCGGATGATACCGTGGTGATCCCGGGACACGGGCCTGTGACCACGATCGGCAGGGAGAGGCGGAGCAACCCGTTCCTTGGCCGGTGACATGTAATCCTGCCCGGCGGCATGGAAGCCCGCGGAATCTGTACAAGGAGAGACGGACTTGAGGCAACATCCGCTCAGTCACAAGCTGCGCAGCATCGCGGACCGCATCCTGCAGACCTACGACACCTGCGAGGTGCCTGCGCAGAACATCGATCCGGAGCTGCGGCTCCCGTCGCGCGAAGCGATCGTCAGCGTGCTGAACAAACTCTTCGGGATCCTCTACCCGGGGTTTCACGTCCTGCAGCACCTCACGCGCGAGAACGTCGGGTACCGCATAGGCGCCCTGCTGGACGACGTCGCCGACGAACTCTCAGACCAGCTCTTCCTGGCATTCCGCTTCGACTGCCGGGACCGGTCGCGCACGGACCAGGAGTGTTCGGAGATGGCCGGCAGGAAGGTCGACGCCTTCTTCGAGGAATTCGCCGAGGTCCGCAAGAAGCTCGTCCTGGACGTACAGGCCGCATTTGACGGCGATCCGGCGGCGGCGAACCTGGCCGAGATTATCTTTGCCTACCCCGGCCTGACGGCGGTCACAATCCACAGGATCGCCCACGAACTGTACAAGCTGGATGTCCCGCTCCTGCCAAGGATCATGAGCGAGCACGCCCACTCGGTGACCGGAATCGACATCCACCCCGGCGCCAGGATCGGCGCGTCATTCTTCATCGACCACGGCACCGGCGTTGTCATCGGCGAGACGACCAACATCGGGGACCGGGTGAAGATCTACCAGGGGGTGACGCTGGGGGCGCTCTCATTCCCGAAGGACGAGCGCGGCAACCTTATACGCACGGTGAAGAGGCATCCAACGATCGAGGACGATGTGGTCATCTACGCGGGCTCCACGATCCTGGGGGGAGAGACGGTCATCGGCAGGGGTGCTGTAATCGGCGGCAACACCTGGCTTGTCCAGTCGGTTCCGCCATACACAAAGGTGCTCAGCGCGCCCCCCTCGGCCCGAATGGAGCCGAGGAAGGGTAGCCCGGAGCATTCATGATGTCTCGTCACGAGTTTCACGATCAGCCCGGGGCAGGGGCTGACAGGGAGGTCGGTGTGAAAGGGATATACGGCAGCATACTGGATACGATCGGACGCACGCCGCTGGTCCGGGCGCCGCGGTTATCCGCAGACCTGCAGGCGGATGTCGTCTTCAAGCTGGAATCGTTCAACCCGATGTCCAGTGTAAAGGACCGCATTGCGGTTTCGATGGTGCGGGACGCCCTTGAGCGAGGCGCCATCGGGGAGAACACCCTCGTGATCGAGCCGACATCCGGGAACACCGGCATCGGCCTGGCCTTCGTCTGCGCCGCCTCGGGGATCAGGCTGCTGCTGACAATGCCGGAGACCATGTCCCTGGAGAGGAGAAGGCTCCTGGTTGCCCTCGGCGCCGAGCTGGTCCTTACGGAGGGAGCGAAGGGGATGCCGGGCGCAATCGCGAAGGCCGGGGAGATACACGCCGCGAATCCGGGGTCGGTGATACTCGGGCAGTTCAGCAATCCGTCCAATCCCGACATACACCGCAGGACGACCGCCCTGGAGATCTGGGAGGACACCGATGGAAGGATCGACATCCTCGTGGCCGGAGTCGGGACGGGCGGAACGATCACCGGATGCGGCCAGGTCCTGAAGGATCTCAAGGCGGGTGTCAAAGTGGTTGCCGTCGAGCCGGCCGACTCTCCTGTCATAAGCCAGAAGCGTGCGGGTCAGCCGCTGAAGCCGGGTCCTCACAAGATCCAGGGGATCGGCGCAGGGTTCATCCCGGACAACCTTGACCTGGGTGTTCTCGATGAGGTTATCCGGGTCGCCAATGTGGATGCCTTTGCGGTGGCGCGCCGTATGTGCCGCGAGGACGGGATGATGGTGGGGATCTCGTCGGGCGCTGTGGCCAGGGCCTGCCTTGACGTGGCCGCGCGACCGGAGAACAAGGGCAGCCTTATCGTCGGAATCCTGGCAAGCCATGGAGAGAGGTATCTGTCGACACCCCTGTTCGACCAGGGGTGAGGCACACATCAGCCGCGGTCGCCCCCGGGACGTAATCGCATCCCCGCATGACACGCATGTTCAAGGATGAACAGATGACCAGTACTGAGCCGATGGTCTCCGTGATTGTCGTCAGCTACAACCGGGCCGATGATCTTCGGCGTTGTCTGACCTCCATATTCGATACGGGCTATCCACGGCTCGAGGTGATCGTCGTGGACAACGCCTCCGGCGACGACGCACCGGATGTTGCAGCCTCCTTCGAGGGCATCCGCCTCATCCGGAACACATCCAATGCAGGCTTCTCCGGGGCGAACAACCAGGGCCTGGCATCAGCGCGCGGTGATTACGTCGCCCTGATCAACAATGATGCGGTGGTTGCTCCGGACTACTTCGGGATGACTGTGGACTTCATGGAGTCCCACCCCGAGTGCGCTGCCGCGGGCGGGAAGGCATATCTCTGGGATGATGATCATGCTCCCGGAGACCGGACAAACCCCTACTACTCGTACAGCCTTGTGAACGCAGACAACGGAAGGGTCCGCGTCTTTTCGGACACTCCCGACCGCATACGTGAGGTCGCGACACTCTCCGGCTGTGCGGTTGTGATCAGGCGGAAGGCGATCGACGGGATAGCGGGCGGGCTCTTCCATCCCCTCTTCTTCACCTACTACGAGGAGACCGACTTCTTCGCCCGGGCCATCCGCAGCGGCTGGAAGCTGTACTATCTCGGCGACCCCGCCGTCTGGCATCGTGTGCGCGGGGGTGATGCATCGGCTTCGTACAACTATCACTACCACATGGAGCGGAACCGCCTCCTGTATGCGTGGCGCAACTTTTCGCCTGCGGAGCTGGCTGTTCTGAAACGAAGCCTGGGGAGGAAGGCCCGCACCGCGGGCCTCAAGAGCCTGTTCCGGCTTCTGAGGCCTGAGAGGATCGCGAAGTCCGCCCGCCGGGACGCGCTGCTCTGGTGCGCCGGGAACCCCGCCCTGATGGACGAGCACAGGATGAGCCTGTCCGCCCTGCCCTGGACATACAACGACACCGTCCGGGAAATGCAGGCGCGTGAAGGCTACCATCACCATCAGCGTCCCGATGTCCTCGAGATGATACCCGCTGAAGCGTCACGGATCATCGACGTCGGCTGCGGGGGTGGCGGTCTCGGCGCAGTCCTGAAGAGGGCCAGGCCGGGGATCCAGGTCCGGGGAATCGAGATTGTGCCGGAGCAGGCAGAGGCTGCGCGCAGGGTTCTGGACGATGCGCATGCGGGGCGCGCAGAAGAGCCCCGCCCGGCGCACTGGCCGAAGCCGGACTGTGTCGTGTTCGCAGATGTGCTGGAGCACCTTGCCGACCCCTGGAAGACGCTTCGGTACTGGGCTGCCGAACTGGAGACCGGCGGATCTGTCGTAGTGAGTGTCCCCAACGTCGCCCACAGTTCGGTGCTGCTCGCCCTGTCATCGGGCAGATGGGACTACACAGACGTGGGAATCATGGACCGGACTCACCTGCGGTTCTTCACCCGGGACTCGCTGACCCGGATGCTCACAGACGCCGGATTGCGCCCGGTCTCAAGGAGGAGGATTCTCGAGCTGCCTCCCCGCATGCCATTCCGTCATCTTCTTCGCAGCTGGGCAAGGCGCGCAGCGCGGCGTGAGCCTCCTGCCGGCAGTTCAGGCCTGAGACGCTTTCTGCTTGATGCCTTCACTGTACAATACGTGGTTCTGGCGATGCGCGAGGGCGATCCGGACCTGCCCTTGCATTGACGGGGCACAGATCACCCCATACAGTGGTTGCGTAACCAGTCACGCTTCACCCAGGAGGAGGCCCGTCATGAACAGGAAATCGATGCTTATCATCGCAGCCGCAGTATTGGCGCTGACTGCCGGGATGGCCACGGGAGTCCCCGCCTCTGCGGAGGATGCCTTCGACACGACCGATCAAGGCGGAGGGCCGTGGGTTGTGGACATCGAGGAGCTCACCCTGGATAACACGAACTTCCGGACAGCAAAGTGGACCGGCAAGCACATGCAGATGACCGTCATGTCGATCGAGCCGGGTGGCGAGATCGGGCTTGAGCTTCACAATCACAACGACCAGTTCATAAGGATAGAGAACGGCCACGCCCGCGTGGTCATGGGGGACGCCGAGGACAACCTCACATTCGATGAGAATGTTGCGGATGACTGGGCCATCCTGATTCCCGCGGGGGTCTGGCACAACGTGATCAACACCGGGGAAGAGCCGCTCAAGGTCTACGTTCTCTACGGGCCACCGGAGCACCCTCACGGCACGGTACACAGGACCTTCGAGGAGTCGGAGGCGGACCACCATCACCACCACTGAGTTGCTCATCGGCGGGGCGGCGCATCAGTGCGGGATCAGAGAGCGCCCGCGGGCATGGTGCCCCGCGTCGGTCAGCTCCAACCCTCCTCCTCCAGGAGTTCCCGCAACGCGGCAGCCAACTGCACGTACTCCTCCGCATGGTTGTACAACTGCGCGGAGATCCTGATTATGCGCCCGGGGTGGATGACAGGGATCTCGATCCGGTACCTGTCCATCAGGGCAGCCTGCAGCGGATCCCTGTCCACGGGATGCAGGTCCAGTCCGGCGGGGTTCGGGAGAGGTACTGCGGCCATCGACCCGATCATCGATTCCGGGCACGGCGGCGGGCACCGCAGGGCTTCACACAGGATCTCCCTGCCGGCCAGAGCCAGCCCGCGGTTGCGGTGCAGCACTTCGGGCCATCCGCCGGGGAGGAGATCCCCGAGGAAGCGGATCGCCTCAGGGATACAGAGCCATGGTGTCGGATCCACGGTGCCGGTCCAGTCAAAGAGAAGCCGGAAAAGGCTGCTGCCGTCACGGGGGGCATTCCATCCGTGGCTGATGGTGAGGGGGTGGATCCCGTCCCTTCTGTCCTCGCGAACGTGCAGGAAGGCCGCGCCCTTCGGGGCGCAGAGCCACTTGTGGCAGTTGCCGGTGTAGTACGCGGCGCCGAGGGTCTGCAGGTCCAGGGGCAGCATGCCCGGAGAGTGCGCGCCATCCACCAGGACGTCGACGCCCCTCGACTGCATCGCCGGTACGATCTCCTCCAGCGGCAGTATGAGGCCGGTCGGGCTGGTGACATGGTCGATCAGGAGGAGGCTGGTGCGGCCGGTCACCGCCGCTACCAGCCGCTCCGTCACGATGGAGGCATCCTCCAGCGGGAATGGGATCTCCACCACGACAACCGTCGCCCCCGACTTTGCGGCGATGTAGTCGAGGGCGTTGCGGCAGGCATTGTACTCCTGGTTCGTGACGAGCAGTTCGTCGCCTGGCTCCAGGCTGAGCGAGCGGAGGACTGTGTTGACCCCGGTCGTCGCGTTGGGTACAAGCGCCAGTCCCTCCGGGTCTGCGCCGAGGAACTCCCCCAGTCCGGCCCGCACATCGCCCATGAGCGCGAAGAACTCACGTCCCAGGAACGTGAGGGGCTGGGTTTCCATCCGCTCCCGCCATCGGGCCTGCGCCTCCAGAACCTGGGTGGGGCATGCCCCGAAAGAACCATGGTTGAGAAAGCGCAATCCTGGCTCCAGCCTCCAGTGATGGCTGAGGCTGGACGCCTCCAGACCTGTATCTTTGTTGAACGCCATTCAACACACCCCCGCTGGTCTGACCGCGAATCCGGACTGTTTGATGAGATTCGATCGGTTTCGTTCCGGCCGATCCCGAACACGCTCCTGTTCGAGCAGGAGCCGTATCATACGACTGCCAGGTGGAGTTGGGAAAGTGGTGTCGAGGCCCCGGCAGTTCAGAACGGCGATCGCCCGACGCCCGGGTGTGTCGGGGAAAGGACTCCTTCGGAGGTCACGGTCTACACCAGCCGCGTATACCTCAGCCGCAGCGAGTTGCCCAGGACCAGCAGCGAGCTGGCGGCCATGGCGACAGAGGCGAGAATCGGGTTGAGAAGAATCCCGAACCACGGGTACAGGACGCCGGCGGCGATCGGGATCCCGGCGGAGTTGAAGAAGAAGGCCCAGAAGAGATTCTGCCGGACCGCCCTTATGGTCCGGCGGCTGAGCAGGATGCTGCCCGGGACGCCACGCAGGTCGCTTCGCATGAGCGTGATGTCCGCAGTCTCCATCGCCACGTCCGTGCCCGAGCCGAGCGCTATTCCGATGTCGGCCTGGGCGAGGGCCGGAGCGTCGTTGATGCCGTCTCCCACCATTGCGACCGGGCCTGCCTTGGTCTGCAGTTCCGCCACGGAGTCGCGCTTCCCTTCCGGAAGGACCTCGGCCAGCACCTCATCAATTCCCGCGCCTGATGCGATCGCCTCTGCAGTGCGCTTCTGATCACCGGTCAGCATCACCACGCGCAGCCCGAGCCGCCTCATCTCCCGAATGGCCTCGGGGGCCTCATCCTTCAGAGGATCCGCGACCGCCAGTACTCCAAGGAGAAGACCTCCGGCAGCGGCCAAAACAGGGGTCTTGCCCTCACCTGCCAGCCCGTCTGCCACCCGCACCACATTCTCCGCTGCCGGAATACCCCTGGATTCCAGGAACCGCCGGCTCCCAACCAGGACCGGCATTCCATCCACACTCGCCTCTACTCCCGCTCCGGGGATCGCCTGGAAGTCCTCGCAGGGGCTGAGGCTCAAACCGCGCGCCTTCGCCGCGTCCACAATCGCGGCGCCCAGCGGGTGCTCGCTGTCCCTCTCGGCGGAGGCCATGACCGACAGGATCCGGTCCCCGCTCCACTCGGCGGGCAGATCCGTGCCCGCAACCAGGTCGGTCAGCACCGCGCGTCCCTGTGTAAGGGTTCCTGTCTTGTCGATGACGATGGTCCTGACCTTGTGCGCCAGTTCCAATGTGGCGCCGTCCCTGACCAGGATCCCCGCCTCCGCACCACGGCCGGTGGCGACCATGATGGCAGTGGGAGTCGCCAGCCCCAGGGCGCAGGGGCACGCGATGATGAGTACCGACACGAAGTTCAGAAGCGCATAGGTGGGGGACTGGCCTGCAGTGAGCCAGACTCCCAGTGTTACAAGCGCGATCACGATCACAGCAGGCACGAAGACCGAGGCGATTGTGTCCGCAAGGCGCTGGATCGGGGCCTTCGACCCCTGGGCCCGTCGGACCATTCGGATTATCTGGCTCAGGACGGTCTCTTCCCCGACGCGGGTGGCCCTGAACCGGAAGGAACCGCTTCCGTTGAGAGTCGCCCCAGTCACAGGGTCTCCCGGCTTCTTCCCGACCGGCATCGGCTCGCCGGTCAGCATCGATTCGTCCACCGCCGAGGAGCCCTCAACGATCTCGCCATCGACGGGAATCCGTTCTCCGGGGCGCACAGCCACGATGTCCCCCACCCGGACCTCGCCGATCGGTATGTCCGCCTCCATCTCGTGCCGGACGACCCGGGCTGTCGTCGGCCTGAGTCCGATCAGCCTGCGGATCGACTCGCCGGTGCGTGTCTTCGCACGCGCTTCGAGATACCTGCCGAGGAGTATCAGGGCGATTATCATGGCCGATGTGTCGAAATAGACAGCCGGCATTCCTCCGTGATGCAGGAACGCGGCCGGGAACAGGTGCGGCAGGAAGGTCGCCACCGTGGAGTAGCCGAACGCTGCGCTTGTGCCCACAGCGATGAGGGTGTTCATGTCGGCTGTGCGTCTTCGCAATGCGTGAAGCGCGCCGCTGTAGAAGGTGCTGCCGGCCCAGAACTGCACGGGAATCGTGAGCAGGAACAGCAGGCGCGGATCAGCAAGGAATCCCGGAAGGAACGGGAACCAGTGCCGGTGGCCGCCCAGCATCACAATGGAACCCAGGATACACGCCGTCAGAAGCCTGTTCCTGAGACGTTCGCGTTCACTTCGCCTGATGGCGCGCTCTTCGTCCTCCGCGGCCGCCTCATCCTGCTGAAGGCGGGCAACGCCGTATCCCGCGGAGCGGACTGCATCTTCCAGAGCCTCCAGGCTTGAGGCCCCGGCATCGAACTCGACGAATGCCCGCTCGCTGGCCAGGTTCACCCCGGCATTCACAACGCCGGGCAGGTTCATGAGGCTCTTCTCGACCGATGCGACACATCCGGCACAGCGCATGCCGGTAATCCGGATCTCGGCCGAGGTGATTTGACTGCTCACCACTGTGCGTGTCTCCAGGTTGTGCAGGCGCGGCAACTGCCTGACGCCCGCATATGAGTATGAAACCCCATTGGATGCGGAAACGGCTCCGGCGGCGAGTTGCTTTCTCCTGCGCGGGCCCTACCAGCGCACGGCCGATGCTCCCCACGTGAAGCCTGAGCCGAACGCGACCATCAGCAGGAGATCCCGCGGCTTCACCCGCCCCTCCTGAACCGCTTCGCTCAGGGCTATCGGGATGGACGCGGCAGTCGTGTTTCCGTACTTCTCGAGGTTCTGGACGATCTTCTCCGGTGGAAGGTCCAGGCGCTCGCCAACAGCGTCGATGATGCGCCTGTTGGCCTGGTGAGGCACAAGAAGATCGACATCGGCCCGGGTGAGACCGATCTTCTCGAGTACTTCATCGGCGGCTGCGACGTACTGGCGGGTGGCGTGCTTGTACACCTCGCGGCCGTTCATCTTCGGGAAGTGCCTGCCTTCGGCCACCAGTTCCGGCGTCCGTGTCGTCGGAACCAGGCAGGTCGGCACCTCCATCCACAGCTCCTTGGCGTGCCTGCCCTCCGAGTGAAGGACCGAGGCCAGGATGCCGCGGCCGTCCTCCTCCGTCGGGACAAGGACCGCGGCGCCGGCTCCATCGCCGAATATCACAGCCACGTCCCGCCCCTCGGTCGTGAGATCGAGGCCCATGGACTGCGTCTCCGCACCGACGAGGAGTATCCGCCTGTAGGTCCCTGCACGGATGAGTGCATCGGCAACGGCAAGCCCATAGACAAAACCCGTGCACTGCGTACGGATGTCCATGGCCCCGACAGTCCGGCAACCAAGCCTGTGCTGAAGCAGGCAGCCGCATCCGGGGAACATGTAGTCGGGGGAGAGGGTCGCGAAGATGATGAAGTCGAGGTCCTTCGGCTTAAGCCCCGCCATCTTCAGAGCGGCCCTTGAAGCGTGTTCGGCCTGCTCCGACGTTCCCTGTCCCTCGCGTACGAAGCGCCGTTCATGGATGCCGGTGCGCTCGACGATCCACTCGTCGGTCGTATCCATGAGCCCTTCGAGGTCGTGGTTCGTGACAACCCGCTCGGGGACGAAGTGCCCCACTCCCGCGATCCTGACCCTCATCCTCCCGCCTTTCTGCTCAAGGGTGTACCGCGGGAAAGCATACGCGACGCCGCGGCCCGAGGGAATGGGGTTTGGCCGGCACCGGCCTGAGGGCTCATGATTGCCTTCTTGTAAGAGCATGGGGAACTCGGCAATACTGCAGGTCGCCACGGCCGGCCGGAACCCAGCCGGCATCAGATTACCGGGTTGTACGATCCAGTGCCCAGGGGGGGGGTAGGATGGAAGTCATCATCACGTCAACCTACGAGGAAATGAGCACGGTATCGGCGCAGATAATCGCATGCGAGATCAGGCACAAGCACGATCTGGTCCTCGGCCTTGCCACAGGCGACACGCCGACCGGGACCTATCGCGAACTTGCCAATCTGCACAAGACCGAGGGATTGGACTTCTCCAAGGTCAAGAGCTTCAATCTTGACGAGTACATTGGACTGCCGCCGGTACATCCCAACAGCTACAACTACACCATGCGGGATCTCCTCTTCAACCACGTCAACATCAATCCCGAGAATGTCTACGTCCCCCAGGGGAACATAGATGATCCCGAACAGTTTGCGGAGTGGTACGAGGCGCAGATCAGGCGCGCCGGAGGGATTGATCTGCAGGTACTCGGCATCGGAACGGACGGGCACATAGGGTTCAACGAACCGGGTTCATCACTTGCCAGCCGCACACGTATCAAGGCGCTTCACATGCATACGATCCGGGACAACTCGAGGTTCTTCGACTCCATCGACGACGTCCCCCCTTTTGCGATCACGATGGGAGTGGGCACGATCCTGGAAGCGAGGAAGATTCTGCTGATCGCCTGTGGCGAGAAGAAGGCGGATGTGGTGGCCCAGTTTATAGAAGGGCCTGTGACCAGCCAGATCACCGCCTCGGCGCTTCAGTTGCACAGCTACGCAACAGTCGTGCTCGATGAGCAGGCCGCCTCGAATCTGGTCCGTACCGAGTACTACAACTGGGTCAGGGACAACAAGCACCTTGTGCAGAAGAGAGTCGGCCGATAATCGGGCCTCCCTTACGTAGACAGCCTATGCTGCAGATCCAGTACGGGACATGCCGGGCCGGACGCCCCGGGCGGGAGCATAAGCGCATTCAGCCCGGCAAGATGTGCATGCAGAAGCCCGATGGATAAGCCCGTCTACAGCAGGATCAGCATGAAGACCAGCACGAACAGGGCGACGGTCTCGACCACTCCGATCGTCATCAGGTAGTTTCCGAACCCCTGGCCGGTCTCGGCGAGAGAGTCGGCGCCGGCGGCGCCCGCCTTCCCCTGGAACGCTGCGGACGCGGCCATTCCCAGACCGCCGAAGATCCCCATGCTGAGCATCATCGGCCATCCGACGAATGTCGCGCCCCCCTCCAGAAGGGCGTCAATGGCCCCGTTGATCTGCAGCATCAGGATCATGCCGTAGATCGTCTGCGAGAGCGGAGCGCCTATGAAGGTGATCAGGATGAAGGGCGCCGCCTTGTTCTGCGCGTAGCACTTCTTCCATGCGCCGACCGCGGCCATGCCTGCGGTGCCGCATCCGATCGCCGATCCCACGGCAGCCAGCCCCAGAACGGCTGCTCCACCTGCTCTCCCGAACGCGGCCATTGTTTCGATGTCCATATCTCATCTCTCCTTGAAAGCCCGGGCTTCTGCTATGAGGCCTCTTCTCTCTGCTCCTGTCCGTTCGCCGCACCCTCCGGGCTGCTGCTGCGATTCGGGAACATCGGGCGTCCGGACTTCCGCACGAACGGCAGGAAGCGGATCCCGGTCCATTGCAACCCCAGATGTCCGGCAAACTCCAGTGTATTGAGGCGAATACCGTGCACCAGCACGCCCATCGCCGCCAGCACAATGTTCAATGCGTGTCCCAGGAAGATGATCAACACGGCGAGGGCGATGCCCACCCTGCTCCCAGCCCCGATTTCCATGGCCATGCCGTTGAAAGCGGAGGCCACTGCAAGGGTGGCGGTTCCAACAGCGAAGAGACGCACGTAGGACACTACATCGACGAAGTTGCCTACGAGGTTCAGCGGCAGCATGACGTGGTTGAACCACTCGGTCTTCATCCTGCGCACCGGCGTCATGAACAGGATCAGCATTACCACGCCCGCGGCGAAGACGGCGAGCATGAACCTCGGGAACTCCTCGTTCAGAACCAGGAAGCGGGCTAGGAAGAACATCGTCCAGACAACGCATATGGAACCCAGCTGCGCAAGTGCCTGAAGGGAGCCGATCCTGCGCACGAAGTTCCAGGCGTGCGCGATGGTCAGGTGTATCGCCCCCAGGAGGAAGCAGACCAGCATTATGTTCTCGGTCTGGTTCAGCCAGTCGATCCTGACGGACCGGAAGACCGCCGGCATTCCCGCTATGCCGAAGTAGTTTCCCGTGAGCACACCCCAGATGACCGTGGCCGCGCTGGTGATGTAAAGAAGATGGAACGCGGACGCCGGGGCCCTGCGGAACCTGCGGTGCGCGAGGAAGGTGGCGCCCAGGAACAGCGCGCCGTATCCCGCATCGCCGACGATCATGGCGAAGAAGAGGCTGAAGAATAGCAGGAAGACCGCACTGATGTCGACCTCGTCGTATCCGGGCACGACTCCTATGAAGCCGAAGACCACGCGGATCGGCTTGACCCACCCCGGCACTTCGATATTCGTCGGCACACGGTCGGTCGGTTGGACATCCTCGATCAGAATGCCCCAACCGTGTTCGGCAGCATCCGTCCTGAACCGGCCGACCTCCCCTTCCGGGCAGTAGCCGCATATGTAGGCCAGCGGCGAGGATGCCCCCATCCCCTCGCGGGCCTCGAGGAAGCGGACCTTGTCCTCGGCGTAATCAGCCAGATCCAGCACGGCAGTAAGATCGGCGGCGTATCGCGTCAGGGACCGGTCGCTCCCCGCCAGCTTCTCCCGCAACGCCACTATGTCGGCCTGTATCCGTGCGGGGGAGGACTCCGGCAACCGCACCTCCTCGCAAGGCAGATCCGGCGGGGTCCGGGATATCACGCTGAAGCAGGTTGCGATCCTGTCCCTGTGATGAACCGTGTATACGGCATCGTCCGGCACTTCTATCTTCTCCCGGGGCGAGGCCTTGTACAGCCGAACATGCACCCCCCCGGCGGCAAGGCTCCTGATCGCCTCCGGATCGAAGGATCCGAATGGAGCAAGACGATCGTACTCGTGCTCGCGATGCTCGAGCATCTCTGCCTGCTCCTTGCGGAGACGCAGCGTTTCCAGAACGTCCCTTACGATTTCCTCGGCATCCGTTCCGCTGCCGGGTTCCTCACTGACGGCGGGCCTGTCGGGCGCATGCTGCCTGAGAGCTTCCACTGCGCGCATGATGTCGGAGTGGTATCCGCGTGCATCATCCAGCGGAAAACCCTCAGGCTCCCTGATGTGCTCGATGTGAAGGAGCCCCATCTGATGCAGGGCCATGAGGGTCGCATCCCGCTGCTCACCGGTGCAGATCACGTAGACCTTCTTCATCCTGGTGATCACGGTTGCGCATCCTCCGGCTTAACCGAACGGCCCTTGGCCAGCTTCGCGCGGGCCACTTCCGCGGTCTGCTGATCGCCCAGAAAAATCCTGATGACCCTGATGTTCTCCTTCGTTTCCGGGATCTTCACCTTCTCGAAGAGGTTGACGCGCTGCGTGGTGACGCGCAGCTCCTGCTCCAGGAGGCGGTGTTCCTCTTCGAGGATCAGACGCTCGATGCGCAGCCTGGAGAGCCGCTCCAGCAAATCAATCGCGTCGTCCAGCCACGGGTCGGTCAGGAAGAGGTCGGGAGCGGTGCGGTCGAAGATGATCTCATCCAGGACCGGCACGTTGACTCCGGCAATGTTGTTGTCCGAGCAGCGGACTCCGGAGATGCGCAGATACTCTTCCAGGGGAACCGGAGAGGCGAAGAGCTTCACCCAGGAACCCAGGTCCCCGCGGGCGTCGTTCTCCTCGCGGGTCTTGCGCTCCATCTCGTGCTCAAGACTTCTGACTTCGAGCTGAAGCTGCTGCTTCTTCAGCAGGAGGGTCGGAAGGTAGCGCTGAAAACGGCGCAGGGCATCCCGCTGATGCTTCAACTCCGTCTTGCTGTACTTGATCTTGGCCATGCTTCCACCCGGCACTCAAGCGCCCGTCATCTCCTGTTCAGGCTTCCACGGCGGCTTCCCTGGCCGCCTTCGACTCCGGCCAGTACTCCTCAATCAACCGGCTCGGAATCCCCGTTTCCTCCGGTTCGAAGCAGTCGGCCAGGATCGACCACCCCAGGTCGAGGGCCTTCTCCAGCGGAATATTGACGCCGAGGTCCATCATCTCATCCTCGAAGCGTCGGCCGTACTTCAGAAGCTTCTGATCCCACCTGCTCATCCGGAATCCCATCGACTGCTTCTCCAGGGTCTCGCGGTAGGCGGCGAAGAGCTGGATCATGACGGTCATGATGGTCCGGTGGTCGCTGCGCGACTTGCTGTTCACCAGCTGCTTCAGGCGGCTGAGCGAACCGAAAGGCTCGATGCGGCCGTCCCGCAGGTAGAACTGCCCCTCCGTGATGTACCCGGTGTTGTCCGGTACGGGATGGGTGACGTCGTCACCGGGCATCGTGGTCACGGCCAGTACCGTGATCGATCCGGCCCCGTCGAAGTCGACCGCCTTCTCGTAACGCGCTGCAAGCTGGCTGTAGAGATCGCCGGGGTATCCCCTCGTGGCCGGGATCTGCTCCATCGTTATGGCGATCTCCTTGAGGGCATCCGAGAAGTTGGTCATGTCGGTCAGAAGCACGAGAACCCGCTTCCCCTGCAGCGCAAACTGCTCCGCCACCGCCAGCGAAACGTCCGGCACAAGAAGGCACTCCACCGTGGGATCCGCCGCCGTGTGTACAAACATCACCGTCCGGGACAGCGCCCCGTGTTCCTCCAGCGTGTCACGGAAGAAGAGGTAGTCGTCATGCTTGAGCCCCATCCCGCCCAGGATGATCACATCCACCTCCGCCTGCAGGGCTATGCGGGCGAGCAGCGGGTTGTAGGGCTCGCCGGCTATGGAGAAGATCGGCAGCTTCTGGGACTCCACCAGAGTGTTGAAGACATCGATCATCGGGATGCCGGTACGGACCATGTTGCGGGGGATGATCCGCTTGGCGGGGTTCACCGAAGGCCCGCCAATCGGGATCATATTCTCGGTTATGTCCGGCCCGCTGTCCCTGGGTTCCGCCGACCCGGTGAAGATGCGCCCGAGAAGCGCCTCGGAGAAGGGAACCTGCATCACCCTGCCGAGGAACCGGACCTCCGATGCCGTGGAAACGCCCCGGCTGCCGGCAAAGACCTGCAGGAAGACCCGGTTCCCCTCGATCCTTATGACCTGCGCCAGGGACGATCCCTGTCCGGACTTCACCATGGCCAGTTCACGGTAGGTAACGCCCTCCGCGGTCAGGCTGATGACGTTTCCTGCGATGCGGTCGAGCTTCGTGTAGATCTTATGCATTGACCGTGACCTCCGAGATCATCTGGCCGATCCGTTCCTCGATCGTCTTGAACTCCGCGTCGTCCATCTGCACCTGGTTCCAGTCCTTGGTCACCTGTGTCAGCCCCTGGAAGAAGTGCCGGGCGGACTCCTTGTCATCGAACCGCATTGGAGTCTTCAGCGTCCCGACTATGTGCGAGAAGACATACTTCTGCCGGTCGGCCGTTGTGGCGGCATCGACTTCGTGGAATGCATCCTGCTGCAGGTAGACCCCGTCGAGGTACTCGGACTTCAGGTAGATCACGAAGTCCTCTATCGATGTGCCCTCCTCGCCGACCACCTTCATCATCTGGTTGATCTCGTTGCCGTGCCTGAGGGCGGTCCGGGCGAAGCCGACATCCTCGTCGGACACGACGCTGGGATACTTGCTCCAGCTGTCCAGCGGCGCGATCGCCGGGTAGCGCCGGGCGTCGGATCTTTCGCGCGAGAGGCCGTGGAATGCGCCGACGACCTTCAGCGTGCTCTGTGTAACCGGCTCCTCGAAGTTCCCGCCGGCGGGGCTTACCGTCCCTCCGATCGTGACCGACCCGATCGATCCGTCCCTGAGGCGGACAACTCCGCCGCGCTCATAGAAGGAGGCGATAACCGATTCCAGGTAAGCCGGGAAGGCCTCCTCTCCCGGGATCTCCTCGAGCCGGCCGGATACTTCGCGGAGGGACTGCGCCCAGCGGGAGGTCGAGTCGGCGAGGAGCAGCACGTTCAGGCCCATCTGGCGGTAGTACTCCGCCATTGTGGCTGCGGTGTACACCGAAGCCTCGCGCGCTGCGACCGGCATTGAGCTCGTGTTGCAGATGATGAGTGTGCGCTCCATGAGGCTCTTGCCGGTCCTGGGATCGGTGAGCTCCGGGAACTCGCGCAGGGTCTCCACGACCTCGCCCGCGCGCTCGCCGCATGCTGCGATGATGACGATGTCGACCTCGGCGTGGCGGCTCGTGATCTGCTGCAGCACGGTCTTTCCGGCGCCGAAGGGACCGGGTATGCAGAAGGTGCCTCCGCGTGCGACAGGGAACAGCGTGTCAACGATCCGGACTTTCGTGACGAGCGGTTCGGTGGGCCGCAGGCGTTCCTCGTAGGCCCTGATCGGGACCTTGACCGGCCAGGTCTGGGTCATGGTGATCTCGTGAACCTCTCCCCGCTCATCCTTCAGCCTCGCGATCTTCTCACGGATCGTGTACTCCCCTTCCTTGATCACGCTCTCAACTGTATAAGCTCCATGCATGCGGAAGGGAACCATGACACGATGCGTGAAGATCCCCTCGGGTACGGTACCCAGGGTGTCGCCGGCCTGCACCTTGTCTCCTGCCCTTGCGACCGGTGTGAATTCCCAGGTTACGGATGTATCCAGGGGCGGAAGGTACCTGCCGCGCTCCAGGAAGAAACCACACTCCTCGGCAAGCGCAGGCAAAGGATTCTGCAGTCCGTCGTAGATCTGCCTCAGCAGCCCCGGTCCGAGTTCCACCGAGAGCATCTCTCCGCTGAACTCAACCGGATCGCCCACACTCAGGCCGGTTGTGTCCTCGAAGACCTGCATCTCGGCCGTGGTCCCACGGATGCGGATAATCTCCGACTTCAGCCTGGTTTCACCCAGGACGGCGTACCCCACCTCGTTCTGGATCACGGGTTGATCAAAGCGGACGCTGATCAGGTTGCCGTTGATGCCCGTGATGCTTCCTGTGTTCATGCTCATGAATCACCATGCTTTTCAAGGTCAAGGGACTTGTCGGCCTGCTCTGCCAGGAAGGACTCGACCCGTTCCATGCCCGCCTCGTCGGTGAGCCCCTTTCTCCGGTCGAGAATCCGCAGACGGACCGCGTAGGCCAGTATTGCTCCGAACCCGAAACGGTCTGCGCTGACATACTCATCCAGCGCCCTCCACCGGCAGCGGTCGAGAGCCTTCTCCCGCTCGAGCGGGTTGCCGAGGGACATCGCTTCCGTCACGCAGTGCTCCACGGCAACGTCGTGGCCTGAGTGCATGCGCGCGCTTGAGCGAACATCAGTGTGATAGCGGCCAGCCCGTTCGCGCGCGATCTGGTTCCGGATCTGCGTGTCAAGACCGTGCCACCAGGCGGCGAAGTCGGAGGTGCCCTCCCGGCTCCGACCCTCCACGACCAGGGAAAGCTCGCACCAGTCCTCCGACACCAGGACACCCTGACAGTGGAAGAGGTACTCCCCGGGAGTCCACGGGGGCGGATCGCCGGGTGCGATCGGCGGCAGACTGGAAGCCAGGTAGTAGTACATCAGGAGTTGCCGGCCTCTGGAGCGGGCCGATGACCGTCCTGCGCCTCCCGCGCAACGCGCAGGACTATCTCCGACAGGTGGGGCCGCAGAAACCTGGACATTGCTTCGGCAATCGCCTCGGTTGAGAAGTCGTGCTGGGCATGCTCATCAATGAGGGACACACGGAATCCGCCCGTAACCGATCCGTTGGAGTGGATCTCCACCGTGTCGCCAAGCTTCTCCCGGTAGCGACCGGCGTAGAAGTCCATCAGGGCCTTCTCGTCATCCGGGTTCACGAGGATGGCGATGCGCCTGTCCTTTCCGCTGCGTGTCAGATAGGCCTCGGCCATGCTGGTCAACATCTTCTTGACGACCTCGATGTCCATCGCCTCCTTCACCGACTCACGCACGAGGCCGTCGAATATCTCCTGCACCCCCTTGCCGACTGTGATGAGAAGGTCGCGCGACACCTGCTCCAGAGTGCGGATGCTCCTGTCGGTGTACTGCCGGGCATCCTGCCGGGCCTTTGCCAGGATCGCCTCGGCCTCCCGGTCGGCATCCTTGACCAGGCTTTCAGCCTGCTCCCTGGCCTTGCTAACGATATCGTCGGACTCCTTCTCGGCCCTGGCCACTGCTTCCGACTGGATCCTGTCGATCAGGTGCTGCAACTCTTGAGCCATCAGGCAGTTCTCCCGTCTTTAGCTTTGGACGCAACTTCAGGTGCGGCTGGTGGTGAGTCAGGAAGCCGATCCGCGCACCGCTACAAGTAAGCCCCTATCACGAAATCGTCAACAGGTTTTCTCCAAGTCAGATCGACCGAATACCGGGCGCCTTGAGATAAATCACCGTCCCCTGCGTCGATGCAGGATCCTTGCCGGGTGTCCTGCAGCGAATGAGGCCGGTGCATGGACCATGGATCCCACGACAGGACCACGTGTGAGCAAGGGATCCGGCGACAGGATCACGCACGGGGCCCGGAACCGATGACGATTTGCCCCCGAGGATCTCCTCCGGCATAATGCGGTGACTTTGCCGGAGGAGGATGGGATGAAGCCGGACGCCGGTAGCAGCATGGAAACGCAGGGCGATGGAGTTCGGGCGGGTTCAGCGCCCGGACAGGGCCTCGCGCCTGTCGGGACGTCGGAACGGATCCGGGAGATCGATGTCCTGCGGGGCTTTGCCCTGCTCGGAATCCTGGTCATAAACATAGGCGTCTTCGGCCTGCCGATGGCGGCACTGGAGAACCCTCTCGTTGCAGGCGCGGAACGGCCGGTCGACATGTTCGTCTGGAGGATCAGCCATCTGTTCTTCTACGAGAAGTTCATGGCGATCTTCTCGATGCTCTTCGGCGCAGGCCTCGTGATGATGGCGGGAAGGGCCGGAGCCACAGTCAGGGAAGAAGGCGAGTTCCGCAGGATATTCACCCGAAGGTCAATCTGGCTGGCCGTCTTCGGACTCCTGCACGCCTATCTCCTCTGGTTCGGAGATATCCTCTTCACCTATGGCATCTGCGGCCTGCTCATCCTCCCTCTGCGAAACCGCCGCCCGCGAACTCTCGTGCTGGCCGGCTGCGCGGCCCTTATCCTTGGGGGACTCATCATGAGCGGAATCGGTGCGCAGTTCGCCTACCTGCGGGAGAGGCATACCGAGGCCGAGACGATCCTGGCCGAAGGCGGCTCACTGACCCCGTTCCAGGAGGGGATGCACGAGGCATGGGAGGGGATCCGCTCCGGGATGGCGCCCGATGAGGAAGAGGTGGCGGCCGAGATCGCCGCGATGAGGGGCGGATTCTGGTCAGTCTTCCGCGCACGGGCTCCACAGTCGGTCATGATGCAGACAGGTGGGCTGCTGATCTTCGGTATCTGGCGGGCCGGGGGACTCATGCTTGTGGGGATGGGTCTCCTGAAGCTGGGTGTGCTTTGCGGGGCCCGGACCACCCGCTTCTATGCGTGGATGGCGGCCATCGGGTACGCAGTGGGGCTGCCCGCCGTGGAGATCGGGGCACGCAGACTCATGGCCGTCGAGTTCGATCTCGTCTACGTGTTCCGGGCGGGCTTCCTGTACAACTACTTCGGCAGCCTGGCGGTGTGCCTCGGGCACGTGGGGATCGTGATGCTGGCTGTACGTCTCAGGTTCCTGAAGTGGTGCTGCAGCCTGCTGTCATCCGTGGGCAGGATGGCCCTGACCAACTACCTGCTTCATTCGGTGGTCTTCACAACGCTCTTCTATGGCTACGGATTCGGCATCTTCGGAAAGCTGAACCGCACGGAGCTGGTTGTGCTCGTCCCTCTGATGTGGGCGATTCAACTCACCGTGAGCCCGCTCTGGCTGCGAAGCTTCAGGTATGGGCCGATGGAATGGGTGTGGCGCAGCCTGACATACGGCAGGCGGCCGGCACTGCGAGTTGGCCGATACGGGTCAGTTGCCTGATACAGGCTGGATACCCAGGGCATCTTCCGGGCGTCAGCAAGGGACCGTCACTGCACAGGCTCCAGCACGACGCAGGCCAGCGGCGGGAGAGTCAGGTTCAGCGACCACTGGTGGCCGTGGCAGGGCACATCCTCGGAGACAAGGCCTCCGTTGTTGCCCAGATTCCCTCCACCGTACACCTCGGAATCGGTGTTGATGATCTCCCGGTAGAATCCCGGATGCGGCACTCCCACCCGGTAACCGGCCCGGGGCACCGGAGTCAGATTCATGGCCACCACCAGGCTGCTCTGCGGGCCCCTCCGTACGTACGAGATCACGCTGGATGCGCTGTCCGAGCAGTCGATCCACTGGAAACCCCGGGGCTCTGCATCCCATGCCCAAAGGCAATCCCTGGAGTGGTAGAGCCTGCCGAGATCCTCCATCAGGATCTCGACTCCCTTGTGCAGCGGATACCGGGTAAGGTGCCAGTCGATGGAGTGGTCGCACTTCCACTCGTCGCCCATTGCGAACTCAGAACCCATGAAGAGAAGCTTCTTACCCGGGCGGGTATACATGTAAGTGTACAGGGCGCGCAGGTTGGCAAACCTCTGCCACTCGTCTCCGGGCATCTTTGACAGAAGCGATCCCTTGCCGTGAACCACCTCGTCGTGTGAAAGGGGAAGAATGAAGTTCTCGCTGTAAGCGTACAGCATCCCGAAGGTAAGATCATTGTGATGGTAAGCCCTGTGAATCGGATCCTTGGTGAAATAGCGGAGGGTGTCGTTCATCCAGCCCATGTCCCACTTGAAACCGAAGCCGAGCCCGCCAAGATAGGTGGGCATGGTCACGCCTCCCCAGTCCGTGGACTCTTCGGCGACCGTGAAGGCGCCGGGGAAGGTGCCATATACGAGCTCGTTCATGCGGCGGAGGAAGTCGATTGCGGCAAGATTCTCACGGCCGCCGTATTCGTTGGGGATCCACTCACCCTCCCTGCGGCTGTAATCGAGGTACAGCATCGAGGCGACCGCATCCACGCGCAGCCCGTCGATGTGGTACTTGTCGAGCCAGAAAAGGACGTTGGCAAGCAGGAAGTTCCGCACTTCGTGGCGGCCGTAGTTGAAGATGAGCGTACCCCAGTCCGTATGCTCACCCTGTCGCGGATCTGCGTGTTCATAGAGAGATGTCCCGTCAAACCAGCGGAGGGCCGTGTCGTCCTTGGGAAAGTGGGCCGGCACCCAGTCAAGTATCACGCCGATCCCGGCCTGATGCAGCACATCGACCAGGTACTTGAAGTCATCGGGGCTTCCATGGCGCGCTGTGGGGCTGTAATACCCAGTGACCTGGTATCCCCACGACTGGTCCAGCGGGTGCTCCGCAACGGGCAACAACTCCACGTGGGTGAAGTTGTAGCGCCTGGCGTGGTCTGCCAGGCGATGGGCGATCTCCCGGTAGTTGAGCCAGCGGTTATCATCCTCGGGTGCGCGCATCCATGAACCGAGATGGACTTCGTAGACTGCCATCGGGCTGGTTCGGAGATCGCGTCCCGCCCGGGACTCCATCCACCCGGAGTCATTCCACTGGTAGGCGTCCGTGTTCCACACCATCGAGGCGCTCCTGGGACGCAGCTCTCCGGCGAAGGCAAAGGGATCAGCCTTGATCCTGAGGTCGCCGTCCCTTGTGCGGATCTCGTATTTGTACAAGTGCCCCGGCATGATCCCGGGCATGAAGGTGTACCAGATGCCGGAACCACCCAGCGAGTTCATGGGGTTAGCCCGGCCATCCCAGTTGTTGAAGTCCCCGATCACACTGACACCGGAGGCGTTGGGTGCCCAGACGGCAAAGGTGGTCCCCCGTACCCCGTCCAGCGTGTGGGGATGAGCGCCCATCTTCTCGTACAGACGCTGATGAGTCCCCTGTGCGGAGAGATACAGGTCGAGTTCTCCGAATATGACCGGAAATGCTTCGAACCCGGAAGACCCTGTTCCGTGCACCGCCGCGGGCGAATCCTGCGGGGGAGAATCAGCTCCGGCGCCCCTCATCATGACTTCAGAGGAGGGTGGAGGGAGCGTCGGGGGGACCGTCTCCCCGACGCCGGCCTGGGCGCCGTTCCCCGAGGAGGAATCCATTGCCGTATCCGGATGCCCCTGTCCACTGCGGGATTCTCTCGTCACTGCCGCGCAGCGGCGAAGCGCCTCAAGGGCGAGGACCCGCGGATCCGGACCGGATGGTGTCTTGCGGGATGGCTTCGATGCGCCCGCAGGCTTGGCGGCTGCCCCTGTACCGGCGGCAGATGGGCTCCTCCCCTTCTCTGAGCGGCCCTTTCGGGGCCGGGCCCTGCCCTCTGACGCAGACCGCCCCCCTGAGGTACCGGAGTCCGGTGCCGCGGCAGACCTGGCCCGACGGTCCGGGGAGGGGTCCTCCGGCCGTGCCCTCTTCCTCGAAGCCGTCCTGGGGGTATCGGCTGCCCGGGAGTCCTTCGCCTTCTTCGAGATGTTGCGGGTTTTCCGAGCAGCCTTGTTGTTTTCGGTCGATCCCTGAGTCAATTCTGGTCGCTCCTCCTGCAGGCTCGCCGCCGTTGCGTCAGTCCGGCGGTCGATCCAGCCCACTGCCCTGCAACTTCGATACCGACCCGGATGCCGGCCGGCATGCCAACCGGGAGGGGCCGCGTGACATGGGTGACGGAAACGTCGAAGTGTTGCAGCAAGCTCACAACGCCGGTAGAGACTGACACAGGGGAACGCGGATGTCCAGTGCCTGGGGTGAATGGCTCCAGGCGTGGGGCCGGACAGATCTCTGGGGCTCCATGACCTTGTGGACCCGGAACTGCATCTGCTGCTGCGGGAAGCTTCCACCACAGGGCCTGAGCGGCGGCTAACGCCCCATCGCCCTGCATAGTTACACCAATGCCCCGGCTGTCGGTCACCGTGGACGACGGCCCGTACCCGGCGCCTTCAGTACTCATCCCGGCACCGGGGCAGCTGACCATGCTTCTCCAGTTGGGCCGCCTTATCCGGTCTGGTGTCGAGCAGATGTCCATGACCACCGGCAAACGCAGGATTCGGACCCAAAGGAGATGCAGTTCTGGGTCCGGAGGGTATAATTCAGGACGCACGGAGGAGGTCCATTTGCTTCGCAATACCAGACAGCGCAGGGCAATCATGGAAACCCTCGAACAGGCAGATGCCCCGCTGGATGCACAGGAGCTCCAGCGCATTTCTGCCAGAACCGTTCCGGCCATTGGAATCGCCACTGTCTACCGCGCTATCAGGAGCATGCTGGATTCCGGCGAGATAATCGCCGTCACCGTGCCGGGCCAGCACGTCCGGTACAAACTCCCGGGCAGGCATCACCATCACCACTTCCACTGTCGCCTGTGCAATCGCAACTTCGCGGTCAACGCCTGTATGGGCAACCCCGAAAGGCTGGCCCCGAAAGGATTCCGGGCGGATGATCACGAGCTGATCCTCTACGGCCTGTGTGACTGCTGTAGCAAACCAAAGGCATGCTTGACTTCCTGATATCAATAACTGACTATCAACAACCGGGGGCAGATCCGGCCATCTCTCCGGAACGTCCTGGAACCGGACTGCATGGAGTATCAGGATTAGTGAGGTGACCCGGATGGGCAACTCTCATCATGAGCAGAGCCCTGGGCGCCGGGACCAGTGCCGGCGTTTCCTGCTGATGATCGGGGTGCTTGCGGCTGGATTCTTCCTGTCGGCCGGCTTGTCAAGCGCACACGGGCGGCTTCGAGTCGCTGTAAGCATTCTTCCACATGCCGATTTCGTGGAGCGCCTTGCCGGCGATCTCGTCGAGATCGAGGTGGTGGTGGGACCAGGTCAGTCGCCCCACACCTACGATCCGACTTCCAGGCAATGGGCCCGCCTCTCGAAGGCGACAATCTACTTCGCGACCGGCGTCGAGATGGAAAACCTGCTGCTCCCCAGAATCCGGCGCTCATTCCCGGACATCCACGTCGTGGACCTCACCAGGGGACTGCCCCTGCAGACGATGGAAGGCGAACCGGTTCCGCGTGAAGCAGTCGATGAAGAGCATGCGGCCGCAACCGGGCACGAAGCGGGGCACGTCCACGGAGACGACTGCGATCACGATCACCCCTACGCCGCCCTGTTCGGCATCGAGCTTCCCGGCGATGATGCTTCGGGCAGCGCAGGTGACCATGTCCACATTCACGGGGAGGACTGTAACCACCCTGCGGATTCCATTGACCCCCATGTGTGGCTCTCTCCCCGCATCGCCGGAGTTCAGGCCGTGATCATGGCAGATGCCCTGATCGAAGCCGATCCGCGGCATGCACCCTTGTACAAGAAGAATCTCGAGCAACTGGTCATCGATCTCGACTCGCTGGACACCGAGCTTTCCGCTACTCTGACGCCTCTGGCCGGCACATCGATATTCGTCTTCCATCCGGCATTCGGTTATCTCGCGTCGGCTTACGGTATGACACAGACGGCAATAGAACGGGACGGTCTGGATCCTGGATCGAGGTATCTGGCGGAGGTGATCGAGAAGGGCCGCCGGCAGGGGGTGCGCGCAATCTTCGTGTCGCCACAGTTCTCGGAGGCATCGGCACGGATGGTGGCCCGGGAGATCGGCGCAGAGGTTGTGGTAATCGACCCTCTTGCCCGCGACTACATGAACAACCTTCGCAGTATGGCGCGGACGATTCGCGACTCGCTCGAGGACTAGCCCCGGTACGACACAAATCCCCGCGGGAGGTCACGCCGCGCTGCTCCGCGGAATTACGAAGCGCGGGGCTGAGAATCGCGACCAGGGAAGGAAGGGATACCGTGGGGCAGACGCCGCATCCGGATGTGCAGAGGGATGACTGTCATCGACCCCGTTCCGGGAGCCCCCGCCCGGTGATCGAGGCCGGGCAGCTGTGGTTCACATACGACGGGCATCCGGTCCTGAGGGACGCAAGCTTCCTGATCGAACAGGGGGACTTCGTTTCCCTGATCGGACCGAACGGCGGGGGCAAGACGACCCTGCTTCGGCTCATCCTCGGCCTTATGCAGCCATGCAGGGGGGAGATCAGGGTCTTCGGCAGGCCGCCCGCGGCGGTCAGGAGGCGGATCGGCTACATGCCCCAGCATGTGAACCTCGACTCCAGGTTCCCCGTCACAGTGATGGATGTGGTACTGATGGGGACCCTGGGCTGTGGGCGGAACATGGGACCATACGGAGGTCGAAGACGTGCGGCGGCGGAACGGGCTCTCCTTGACGTGGAGCTGCTCGATCTGCGCACCCGGCCCTTCGCCTCCCTGTCGGGCGGGCAGAGGCAGAGGACGCTGATCGCACGGGCGTTGGCCGGTGATCCTGAGCTGCTGCTTCTCGATGAGCCGACCGCCAGCCTGGATCCAAGGGTGCAGGACGATCTCTACGAACTCCTGGAGAGGCTGAACCAGAGGATGACCGTCCTTCTGGTTTCCCACGACGTCAGCGTGGTTTCCCGGCATGTCAACAAGGTCATCTGCGTAAACATCGATGTTGCGGTCCACAGCTCTTCGGCGATCCAGGGCGAGCTGGCACGGATGTTCGATTACGGTGACGGAGCGCGGCTGGTGAGACATGATCATCGAATGTAACCGGAGCTTCGGCCGCTCCCGGCATGACAGACGCGGGAGCATGCATCGTCCGGCGCACGGCCGGCTGAAGTGCCGCCCCGGCACCCGCGGCGGAGAGGTCGCACCCCGCTGCTGGAGAGATGGATGATTGAGTTCTTCCAGGCTGTTGCCCAACACGCCTTCCTTCGCCATGCCCTTGCCGCGGGAGCGCTTTCGGGCATCGCCTGCGGCGTCGTGGGAACATATGTAGTGACCCGGCGCATAACGGTTATTGCCGGCAGCCTGGCACACGCCGTCCTGGGAGGCATGGGAGCTGCCTACTACCTTCGTGTCGTGCAGGGTTGGGATTGGCTCGACCCGCTCTACGGCGCAGTCGCCGCCGCCCTGCTCTCGGCCGTAATCATAGGGGTAGTCCGGGCCCGGGGTTCCGAGCGTGAGGACACCGTCATCTCCGCGCTGTGGGCGGTCGGCATGGCTGTCGGCGTGCTCTTCCTCTTCCGCACTCCGGGCTACAAGGCCGACCTCTTCACCTATCTCTTCGGTAACATCGTCATGGTCGACCTCCCGACAATACGGCTTCTCATCGGCCTGGACATCCTGATCCTGGGCCTCGTGGCCATATTCCACAATCCACTGCTTGCCGTCTGTTTCGACGAGGAGTTTGCCGGGCTCAGGGGAATCCGGGTTTCGCTTTTCTACACACTGCTCCTGTGCCTGACCGCCCTGACCATAGTCACGCTGATCTATGTCGTCGGGATCGTGATGGTGATCGCCCTTCTGACACTGCCGGTCTCCACAGCCGGAAGGTTCTCTTCCAGGTTGTGGCAGATGATGCTCCTGTCCGCCGTCCTCTGCGTCGCATTCACCACCGCCGGGCTCGGGCTCAGCTATGGTCCTGACCTGCCCGTCGGCGCCACAACCGTGATCCTGGCTGCAGCTGTCTACGTGATCGCGAGCGTCATCACAGGTGTGAGAAAGGGAAGACGCAGGATTGTCTCTGGTTGACCCGCGGACTACGGGGTATACTCCGCGGTTGAACCGGCGGGAGAAGGGGATGCACGGTATGCCTGACGGGATTGGCTGTTGATCTGCGGGCCATCCGTTTCGGCAGTCTGTTCCAGGAGCGGATCTGCAGTGAACCAGGAAGGTAGATGCTGACGATTCTTGTAGAGACCCTGCGGATTCTGAATCAGTCTGCGGTCTACCTCCTTCTGGGATTCGCCCTGGCCGGGCTTCTGCATGTTGTGATCAGCCGCAAGGAGCGCCTCTTCTCTCCCCTGACCGGTCCGGGCAGGAAGCCGATCCTCCTTGCCTCCGTTCTGGGGCTCCCGCTTCCCCTGTGTTCCTGCAGCGTCCTCCCGACCGCCCTGACCCTCCGTGAGAGGGGCGCAAGCAAGGGCACAACGTCCGCGTTCCTGATCTCCGTCCCCGAGATCAGCGTGGTTTCGGTGCTGCTCACCTATGCCCTGATCGGTCCCGTAATGGCCATATTCCGCCCGGTAGCCTCCCTTGCCACCGGCATCACGTCCGGGCTTCTGGTCGATATCGCGGACAGAAGGATCGCTCCCAGGCTGGGCAAGGGATGGCGGGGCGAAGAAGACCAGGCATCCGATCCACGATCCTCCGGCCTTCCGGTTCCCGCGCCCGCAGGGCAGGGCCGGCCCGTCCCCCCGGCCGGATCGCCTGAATCTGAGTGCGGCTGCGTCGACGCCTCCGCAGATTCTGGTGCCGGCAGTCCGGTGCCGGCCCGCCAGGCGTGGTGGCGGGAGGCCCTGAGTTTCGGATTCGTCGACTTCTACGACAGGCTGATCGGTTACCTGGTCGTCGGAATCGTAATCGGGGCAGTCCTCGCCGCGGCGCTTCCTTCGTTCGACATCGCCGGCATTGCAGGAAGCAGGTGGATCACCTACCTGATAATGCTCGTCATCGGGATCCCGATGTACACCTGCGCGACAGCCTCTACCCCTGTTGCGGCCGGCCTCATAGCGGGTGGGGTCAGCCCTGGAGCCGCGCTGATCCTCCTGCTTGTGGGGCCTGCCGAGAGCGCCGCCAGCCTGATGGTGCTGTCGAAGCGATTCGGAAGGCTCGTATTCGCAGTCCACCTCGGATCGATAATGGTGGTCAGCCTGGCTGCGGGCATCCTGCTGGATGCTCTTGTGGCCGGAATCGGGTTCATGTCGATCGATCCCCTTCCTCCTGAGGAGAGAACCTGGAGCCTCACGGGTGTGGCCGCGATGGCGGTCATCATTACCCTGACCCTCCTCAGTTTCCGGCGCACGCGGGTTGCGGAGAGGGCTGCGGCCTGGACCGGGGAACGCCTGCGCCTGCGTATACGTGCCCGTACTTTCGTCACCGCTGCCGCATCCGTGGCTCTCTCGCTCTACCTTCTGAGCGGTCTCTTCGTTGTACAACCAGGAGAGCGGGCGGCGGTAACCGCGTTCGGCCGCGTGACCTTCTCCCATCTGGGTCCCGGGCTGCGGGCACACTGGCCATATCCGTTCGGAGGATATGACAAGGTCTCCGTGACGGAGATCCGCCGTGTCGAAGTCGGGTTCCGCAGCGGTGTTCCACAGACGGAGGACGCAGCTGCTGACGGACGGGCCCAGCCATTCTTCGGAGCAGGCGAGTTTGAAACCTCCCGGTCGCGGCCGGAGATAACGGCCGAATCGTGGATGTTGAGCGGGGACGAGAACATCATAGACCTCGCCTGTGTGATCCACTACCGGGTCCGGGACTCCAGGGAAGAGGTGATGCGGCATCTCTACGCGGTGGAAGACCCCGATGCCCTTGTTCGCGCCGCCTCGGAGTGGTCTGTCCGTGAGGTGGTTGCCGGCATGGCCATAGATTCTCTCCTGACCGTTGCAAGGGACGGGATGGAACACGCCGTCAGGGAGAAACACCTGCAGCCGGTCCTCGATGCGTGTGGGTCGGGGCTGGAGGTGATCTCCGTCCGGCTCAACTCCGTTCACGCCCCGTATCCGGTCCACTGGTCCTTCCGTGATGTGGCCAGCGCCGCCGAGGATGCGCAGCAGAGCATCAACCGGGCGCGTGAGTACCGCGAGCATCTTGTGCGGCAGGCGAGGGCGGAGTCGACACGCAGCGTGCAGCTGGCCAGGGGCAACGCAGCAACACACAGGGGGCTGGCGGCGGGAGAGGCGAAGGCATTCGGAGCGCAGAGTGCGGTGTACAGGGCCGATCCCGTTCTGATGCGCTCCCGCCTGCATCTCGAGCAGCTGGACTCAGTACTCCCTGGCCGGCGCAAGTACGTGGATCTGACCGGCAGGGCAGGCGAAGGGGTGAGCATCTGGCTGCGCAGAGGTCCAGGTTACGGCCCAACGCCGTTCCATTCCCCGGCCGGGCAGGAAAGGGGCGACAGAACAAGATGATGAACCCGTGCAGCTGCCGTGCGGGGCATCCTGCCGCCGGGGCTCCGGATCGGTCCGGCATGGAGGTGGTGATTTGAAGCGCATTGTCCGGATCCTTGCAGGCGCTGTCTGTGTCTGGATCCTGCTGACCATGTTCTACACGGTTCACGTAACCGAGTACGCAGTTGTGCTGCGGTTCGGTGATCCCGTGCGGACCGTAAGCGAACCGGGGCTGTACGCCAAGCTGCCGTGGCCTCTCGACCGGGCCGCGAAGTTCGACAGGCGCCTCCTGACATTCGACATCCCGAGGGCCAAGGAGCCTCCCCGTGAACTGCTGACCCTGGACAAGAAGAACATCGAAGTCAGCGTCTACACCTGCTGGAGGGTGATCGATCCCCTGCGCTTTCTCGAGACGGTGGGCGACAGGCAGGGTGCCGAGGCTTACATCAGCGACATCGTTATCTCCGAACTGGGGAAACTGCTGGGCAGGCACAACCTCAACAACCTGATCTCCACCGAGCCGGATGATCTGCGCATGACCGGGATCGCCTCCGCGGTCCGGGACGTGTGCGGGAAAAGCGCCCGCCGGGAGTGCGGCGTCGAAATCGTCGACTTCCGGGTCAAGCGGATCAACCTGCCCGAGCAGAACAGGGAGAGCGTCTTCGAGCGCATGCGGGCCGAGAGGAAGCAGATCGCCACGCGGTACCGCAGTGAGGGTGAACAGCAGGCCGCCTCGATTCGCTCCGAGGCCGATCGCGAGCGACTGGAAATCCTGGCGCACGCCAACCGCCAGGCGCTTGAGATCGAGGGGGACGGCGAGGCGGAGGCCGCCCGCATATACAACGAGGCGTACGGCAGGGACCGGGAGTTCTATGAGTTCCTCCGTACACTCGCCTCCTACGAGAAGACCCTGGATGAGAAGACGACGATCATCCTTCCGGGCGACATGGACTACCTGAGACTCCTGGCCGATCCGGGCCGTGGCGGAAGGAAGGGAAACTGAACAGGGTCATATGCAGGGACTATACGATGTACGAGAAGACCGGCATGAACAAGGGACCCGGCGGATCATGAAGACCATGACGGCACTGAGACGACGCCGGCCGGCCCTGTGGGGTGTGGCTGTACTCGGCCTGATCTGGCTGTCGACCGGTTTCTACGCTGTTGACTCCAACGAGCGCGGCGTTGTGCTGCGGTTCGGCAGGTTGGCGGCCCAGACAGGCCCCGGCCTTCACTACTCACTTCCGAGGCCGATCGACCGCGTTTATACCGCCAGGACGACCGAGGTGAGGCGGATCGAGGTGGGATTCCGCCACCTCGGAGAACTGTGGCCCGGACAGGCTGACGCACGACGCTCAGACATGCTGACCGGGGACGAGAACATCCTGAAGCTGATGATGGTCGTGCAGTACAGGATCAGGGACCCTCTCGCGTATCTCTTCGGCGTGGAGGAGGCGGAGTGGATGCTGGAAAGGGCGGTGGAGTCGGCCATGTCACAGGCGATCTCCTGGCGCACGGTCGATGACGTCCTTACGAGCGCAAAGCACGAGATCCAGATCGAAGCAGTGCAGGATGCGCAGGAACTGCTCGACCATTACGGTGCGGGAGTAGCGCTGCTCGGCGGAAACCTCCAGATCGTCTCCCCCCCCGCACCGGTGATTGCCGCCTTCAACGACGTCGTGGCGGCCAAGAAGGACAGCGAGCGTTTGGCGGAAAACGCCCGGATGTACGCAAACCAGGTCCTCCCCCGCGCCAGGGCCGAGGCTGACGAAATCGTCGCCCAGGCCTCCGGCAGGCACGATCTCCGTGTTCAGCAGGCCCGCGGAGAGGCTGCTCGGTTCCGGGACCTTCTCGCAGAGTACAGACAGAATCCTCAGGTGATGCGAAAGAGGCTCTATCTGGAGACCGTGGAGCGCGTGCTGGGAAGGGCCTCCACCATCGTCGCCGATGAGCGGACCCGGCTGAACCTGCTGGACGAGTAGGCCGCCATGCCAATGCACAGAACAGGCATCCTGGACCCCGGGATCCGTCTGTCCGTACTCGCGGTCTACATCACTGCCATTATCCAGGGGATGATCGGCGTTACCTTCGCCGCATCCGGCGCCCTGCTCAAGGAACGCCTGGAGATAAGCGACACCCTTTACGGCGCCATGTTCATCCCTGGGCTGAGTCTGAGCCTTCTGACTACGTTGAGCGGACAGAAGCTTCTCCGCAGATGGAGCCTGAGGAGCCTCTATCTCCTTGGCCTCGGTATGCAGGCGATAGTCCTGTGCCTGCTGGCAGCGGGAGAGCGCCTCGGGCCGGGGATTGGCCTGGGGGTCCTGATCTCGGGGTTGTGCCTCTCAGGCGCAGTCGCCGGCCTGATCTGGCTTGCCATCAACACCGCCGCCATCGAGCTCTTCCCTGCCGCGCGAAGCGGCGCGCTGTCGGCCCTCCACGGCATGTTCGGCACCGGCGCAACACTCGGTCCGCTTCTGATTGCGGCGTTCATCGGGCTTGGATTCTGGGCCGGAGCGCCCCTCGCCACCAGTCTGCTTCCGCTCATCCTGCTGGCCGTCGTCCGGTCGCGCCCGATCCGCGGAGTAACCGGGGAGCGCTCGCTGAGGACAGTTTCGTCCATGATCCCTCGAAGTCTCCGGCTGCACTCGCTGACGGCGGTGCTGTACGGAATCGGAGAGTCGGTCTTTGCCGCATGGGCGGTGATCCTGCTTGCCGAGAACAAGGCCCTTGGCCCCGAAGCTGCGGCCGCCGCAATGGCCGCCTACTGGCTAGCGATGACGTTCGGACGCCTGGGCGCCGGCTTCGTTCTGCGCAGGGTACGTGCGGTGGGGTTGGCGCTCCTGCTCTGCGGGCTGATGGCCCTGGCCTATCCGGCCGTGCTGGGAACCCAGGGGTCGACCGACGCCATCCTGAGGATGGCATTCGCCGGGATAGCCTGCTCGGCGCTCTTCCCCGTGCTCATGGGGATAGCGTCGGACGACCACCCGGACCACACGCCGCAGGTCAGCGCAGGGATGATGGCCGCGGTGATCGTGGGGCTCGGCATCGGGGCATTCACCGTCGGGCCACTTCGCGGAGCGATCGGATTGGAGCGGGTCTTCCTGGCAGGGACCGCCGTGCCGCTGCTTCTGGCAGGGTTGCTTCTGGCCCTGAGACAGCTCAGAGCATCAGAGACCCGTGCCGCCATGCAACTGACGGATGCCCGTAAGGCCTGAACCGGATCGATCCTGCACATCCCGGTACCGCTTCCCGCGCATCAAATCCCCGTACGCCGATAACACTTTCGGCCGGACCTGCGTAAGGGGACGAGTTCGGTCTGATGCGTGATACGGCCGTTGCGGCCGGGACTCACGGGCTCATATACTTCTTCCAGAGCCGGGGTTGGGAGATACTTGGAGTGGCCTTGCTGCGATGTCGAAATCACGCGGTCCGAGACAGGATTCCGGGTCGTGTTCTGATGGCGGCCCTGCTCTGTCTGCTTGTTCCCCACCCCGTCCGATCGGGCGCTGACGCTGCCCCGGCGGACCAGTACGAGGTCGCCGCCTCTGTCGCGCCCGGCGAATCACGGCGAATCGTCTCCCCCCCCGTTCCTGTGCAGCCTGCCGCAAAGTCGGACCCGGCGGCAGCAACATTCGCAGCGATGGATGCAGACCCGGACCTGGCAGGTGCGCCCGCCGGCGAGATGGAGGTCTGGTCGGTCAAGCGGGCGCCCGGGATCACCTATGTCCATCTTCGCCGGCATCTCATGGGCCTGCCGATCCTCAATACCCACGCCGTCTTCCAGTGGGACGATGCAGGCCTGCTTCGACTGGCCGGAATCGACACCCGCCCCGAACTGGACGCCTCCCACGTATCGCCGGCATGGAAAGGATCCTGGATTACCGGGGATGATGCACGCCCCGCTGCGCTGGCGGGTCTTCCCGGCCTGCTGGAGGGGCTTGAGTGGGACTCTTCAGAACGCGGCTGGCTTCCCGTGGAAACGGTCGCCGGGACGGAGCTCGTGCCTGTCTGGAACATAAGGTTCCGCACGCTCCACCCTCCCGGCTGGTGGAACACCATGATTGACGGCGAAACCGGGACCCTGCTCCTGAGGGAGAACCTTGCGCGCATGGACACCTGGAACGGAGTCATGCTGGCTGAGATAGAGCCGCGCTACCCGGGAGACGTGAGGGAGACCGTCCCCCTGCAACGGGTCAGGGTGGAAGCCGGCGAGGACGGAGCGGCAGTCGACTGGACCGATTCCGACGGCCGGTTCGCGTTCGACCTTCCGTCCGGCCAGGATCTGCATGTGCGTGCCGGTCTGCTCGGCAGCTACGTCAGGGTTCAGGACGCCTCGGACGGCGAACGAATCCCGGGCATCCGGCAACTGGTGCCGCCATCGGAGGAGTTGCTGCTCAAGTGGGACGACTCCAACAGCTCCGTACAGCTCAGAAACGCCTACGCGCACACCCATCGGGCGCATGCCTTCATCAGGGCCCTGGACGAAGGCCCCGTCCTGGAGGCACTCGACAGGCCGATGGTGGTCCGGGTGGATGTCCCCACGGCCGAACCGAACTTCTACTGCAACGCGTGGTGGGACGGCTTTGCCGTCAACTTCTACGCTGCGCGGGAGAGATGCCCGTCATTCGCAAGAATTGCCGACAGCGTGTACCACGAGTACGGACACGCTGTGACTCACCACATCTACCTCCCGACACTGGCGCCCAGGTCAATGGACGAGGCCTGGAGCGACTACATGGCCGCAACGATGACGGACAATCCCGTCAGGGGCATGGGGGCCTATGGCCCGGGGACCTTCCTTCGGGACATCAGCCAACACAGGGTCTGGCCAGAAGACGCAAGCCCCATTCCCCACGTGGAGGGCCTTATCCTGGCCGGAGCCCTCTGGGACCTGCGGAGGGTGCTTGGGCCCGCAAGGACTGATTCGCTCTTCCACTTCGCACGCTATGGCGCATCGACGAGCTTTCACGACTACATGCTGGACCTTCTCGTCTTCGACGACGATGACGGCGATCTGGGGAACGGAACTCCGAACTGGGATGCCATCATAGAGTCATTCTCTGCGCGCGGAATCGGTGACTACGACGTCAGCATTGACGCTGATCTGCCGCCCGATCAGTACGATCCCGACCCGTACATCGAGACGGAGGCACGGGTGTGGGCCCTCCTTGGACTGCGCGCCGGAAGTGTGGGCCTGCGTGTCCGATTCGGAGAGGGATCAGAGTTCGTGACCATTCCCGCCGAGCCGACCGGAGCCCCGAACATGTTTCGCGCCCGGATTCCCTCCCCTGCGCCCGGAACCGAGATAGCCTGCTACTGGACGGCCGAAAGCTCCGAAGGGCGGCTGGGAACCCTGCCCGAGGGGGCGCCTGACAATCCGCATGTGTTCACGGTACTGTCCGACACGGAGCCGCCGACGCTCAGGGTTCTTCCCCTGCATGCAATGGGGGATGACTCACGCAGGCTTTGTGTTCAGTCGAAGGTCACGGACAACTCGGGCAGAATCTCCTCCGTGGAGGCCGAGGTTCTCTTCCCTGGCGCTTCGGAGCCCTCCGGGTTGCGGCTATCCCCTGTGGCTCCCGATCTGTACCGCGGATGCCTCGGATTTGCCGGCCGCTACTCCCCCGCAGTGGGCGACACCATCAGGTACAGGGTCATCGCATTCGACGACGCTCACTCGCCGAATCGGTCAGCCTGGCCGGATGACGGATACGCCGTGATCGGGATCCTTGAGGGAATCACACTCGATTTCCAGCAGAATGACGGAGGGCTGGCCGCAACTGGGGATTGGGAGTGGGGCGCCCCGCCTCCGGGCGGGAATCTCTCCTTCAGCGGTCCTAATGCCTGGGCAACCGTCCTGGACGGCGAGTACAGGGACAATACCTTCTCCACCCTGACCTGGGGACCGCTCGACCTCTCGTCCATGGAGACAGCCCGGCTGGAGTTCCTCCACCGCTACATGTTCGAGCTCTTCTACGACGGAGGCAATGTGTCGGTACGCAGCAGGTCAAGCCCGCAATGGACACTTCTGGTCCCGGACGGCGGCTATCCCGAGTTCCTGGTCTCCCTGCGGCAGAGGGGGTACAGCGGGATCTCGGAGGGGTGGGAGAAGGCTGTGTTCGCGTTGGATCATCACCTGGATGAGGAGGTCTGGCTGGAGTTCCGTGTCGGCACTGATGCCCATGCTGCCGATACCGGATGGTACCTGGACGGGATGTCGATCGTTGGACTCCAGGTTCACTCCGATCCTGCCGATTTCAGGGCATCAGGGGGCTTCGGCCCCAGTGTGACCCTGACGTGGAGACGGCCTCCGGCAGTCGATGTGGAGAGTCCCCGCTTCCTGGGTTATGCCCTGTACCGGAGCGAGGGAGACCCTCCACTTGACACTTTCCCGGTGACCCCGACCCCCCTCAATTCAACCCGATTCGTGGATCACTGGGTGGAAAGCGGCAGAACATATACGTATCGCCTGCACGCTGTGTACAACTCCGGCATGAGCCCGGGTGTCATCGTATCGACAACCGCCGCTGTCGGCGGCAGTGTCGGTCTCAGCAGCCGGCTCCTGGAGGTCGAGGTGAAAGGCTTCACTCCGGTCGATACCAGCCTGACGGTCAGCAACGACGGGGGCGGGATCCTGACTCTGAATGCATTCGTGGCGGAGGACGGGTCGGAACCGGATGATGTCCGACTGACCTGCGATCTCCCTGCTCAGCACCCCGGGGACGCGGCGCGCCTGTGGGAGGCGGATGACGCGGCGAACGGCTTCCGTGCCCTGGAGGTTCGACAGTGGATGGACGGAATGGACGGGGAGATGCTTGAAGTGCGCATCCTGTACGACGGTCCCCGGGGCGACCCCCGAAGGGACTGGGGCGGTTACCTTCTGATCGACACGGACGGTAATCTCAGCACCTCACAGGGAGGGATGCTTCCCGGATGGGGAGATGCCAGGAACATCGGATACGAGTACGCGGTGGTCTTCGGGAAACTCGTCTCCGAAGTCGGCTACTCCGGGGATGCGGGTGCCGTGCTCGTAGACGCCCGGCGGGAGCACCCCCCCCTTCCGCTGCAACATATGGAGATGCCCGCAGGCGGCGACGCGATAGCCTTCTCGATCCCGGTGAACGGGATTGGGGACTCGCGCCGGCTTCAGCTGGCGGTGCTGGCCGGCGATGACATGAACGCCGGGCCCTGGGGCCAGATCCCGCCCCTGCCGCAGGGTGTGGACTGGCTGGACCGCACCTCGCGGTTTGTTTCCGTGCCGCGTGCGCAGGACAGGCCGCTGTCGGTCACGCTGGATGCCGCAGGACTGGTAAACGGAACCTACCGGGGGCGGATCATCCTGGAGACCAACGATTCCCGGAACCCCCGGATACCGGTGGACATTGTCATGCATGTCGGGAGGGGGTTCCCTGCCCGGCTGGCTCTCCGGGAGTTCAGCTATGACCTGGAAGGCATACGAGTGACGGTTGACCTGGAGCCCGAAACCGGTCCTGCCACCCTGGAGCTGCAGCGGAGACCGAGGGGACGCGGCGAGTGGAGGAGAGTGGCGGGTCCGACTGCCCACGAACCCGGACAGGCACTCACCCTGGTCGACTCCGAGGTTGTACAGGAGGAGAGATACGAGTACCGCTTCGTCGTCGAACGGTCGGACGCGGCAGTTCACCACTACGGCCCCTTCAACGCCGTATACCGTCCACAGATGGAGGCTTTGCCGGCTCAGGAGGCGATCTCCACGGACCGTTCCGTCCTTCTGAGGGCAGTGCTTCCGGAGCTGTCTGTTCCCGTGAGCTCGATCGCATGGGAGAGACGCTCCGGTGAGGACTCGGTGTGGGTGGAGCTTCCTTCGGATCTGTCCCGGTATGACGCCGCCACCGGAGTGGTGGAAGCCACAGACCGCTGGATCCCGGACCGGTGGGAGGGTGCCGAACCGGGACGTGCATATGCGTACCGCATGTTCGTCGTACTCGATTCTGGTGTGACACTCGTGTTTGACGGTTTCGAGGCCACCTTCGACCCCGAAGTCCCCTCGAGGCTGGCTTTGCATCCGGGCAGGCCGAATCCGTTCAGGAGCGAAGTGCTCCTCCAGCTCGACCTTCCCAGGGCGGGGCGTGTGAGATTCGAGGTGTTCGACGTACGGGGGCGGAGAGTGCGCCTCCTCGATGATCGGGAGCATGCGGCGGGCGTGCATCGATATCTCTGGGACGGGCTTGACGACACCGGCCGCGCCGTCCCGTCAGGTGTATACTGGGCGCTGGCCGCGACACCCGCCGGAACAGGATCGGCGCGCCTGCTTCGGCTTCAGTAGCCTTTGCCCGTTGCTCCCCGACCACACTCCCTTGCATTGGTCCCCTGCCGTCGCTAGTGTGTTCCGAGTCTCCGGCGTTCCCCATTTGCACACAAGGAGAGGTTGATCATGAGAAAGGAATCCCTGCAGTTCCTCGAAGCTTTCCTGAACACGCCCACTCCCTCGGGTTTCGAAGGCCCGGGCGCCGCTCTATGGCGCGAGTACGTTGCACCGTACGCTGATACCGTAAGGGGTGATGTCTACGGAAACTCGATTGCGACCCTCAACCCGGAGGGTTCCCCGAGGGTCATGCTGGCGGGACACATCGACGAGATTGGGTTCATGGTCACCTACATCAACGATGACGGCTTCGCCTATCTGTCCGCAATTGGCGGGGTGGATGCCGCGGTGGCAGTCTCGAAGCCGGTGATCATCCACGGTGCGAAGGGGCCGGTCCCCGGGGTCCTGGGGCGCAAGGCGATCCACATGACCGACGCCGAGGAGCGGGGCAAGCCTCTCAAGCTTCATGAGGTCTACGTGGACATCGGCGCGAAGAGCAAGGCCGAGGCGAAACGGAGCATTGCCATCGGGGATGCCGTAGTCTTCGACATCGGCTACCGGAAGCTGGTGGGCAACCGCATAGCAGCCCGGGGATGTGACGACAGAATCGGAGCCTGGGCGGTGGCCGAGGCCCTTCGGATTCTCTCATCTTCCAGGCGCCTGAAGGCCGCCGTGTACGGCGTTGCCACAGTGCAGGAGGAGAACGGCGCCTTCGGTGCCGCAATCGCCGCTACCGCCATCGAACCGAAGGCGGCCATTGCGGTCGATGTGACACAGTCGGTGGACACGCCGGACTCCAGGAAGGAGCGCTTCGGAGAAACCCGGCTGGGCCTCGGGCCCGCCCTCTCCATTGGGTCGGTAATCAGCCCGAAGATGCGTGAGCTGATGATCAAGGCTGCGGAAAGGAAGAAGATCCCGGTGCAGTTTGACACAACGCCCCGGCGGTCCGGGACCGATGCGGATGCGATCTTCAGCAAGTGCGGCGGTGTAGCCACGGGCTTGATCTCCATTCCCAACAGATACATGCACACCCCGGTCGAGGTGGTGGATCTGAAGGATCTGGAGCAGACAGCCGCGCTCCTGGCCGCGACATGCGAGGAGATAACGGACAAGGTCGATTTCACAAGGTAGGCGGGTACCCGCAGCATTCCTGGAGGTTGTCATGAAGTCATTTCTCAGGACCATCCTGGCCGTTATGGTCGGCCATGCGATCATCGCCGGGCTGGTCGTCATCGTCGTGGCCGGCGCCGTTATGAGCAGGATGGACGACAAGGTTGATCTGAGTGACGGTACCGCGCTCGTCATGACCCTTGACGGAGCGATACCGGAGTCCGATCCCGCCGGAGGCCTTGCCATGCCCTGGGCCGACAGGCCGTTGTCGCATGCGGCAATCCTGGAGAACCTCGAGAAGGCGCGGCACGACGAAAGAATCAGGGCCGTGGTTCTGAAAATCGGATCACCAGGCATCGGGTTCGCGAAGATGGATGAGATTCGTGAACAGATCGCGAAGCTCAGGGATGCCGGCAAACCTGTCTGGACCTACACGGAGATGATGGGACTCGGGGCGCTTTACATCGGTTCCGCGTCCGACAGGACCTTCCTGATGCGGCACGGGTTCTGTTCGCTTGAGGGCTTCTCCTCCGAGCGCATGTTTCTGGCGGGCGCTCTCGAGAAACTGGGCGTGGTGCAGAATCTCCACAGGATCGAGGGCTACAAGTCCGCGGCGGAGATCTTCCAGCGGAGGGACATGAGCCCGGAGTCGCGGGAGAACGCCGAGTGGATCATGGATGAACTGTACGGCAACTTCATCAGAACCGTGGAAGGTGGAAGGAACCTGGGCGAGGGCTTCCTTGAGAACGAGGTCTTCTCCCTTGGAACGCTGAGCCCGATCGAGGCTCACGAGCTCGGCCTGGCCGACCAGCTTGTCTACTGGGATGAGGTTGAGCAGCTCCTTCTGGAAGTGGAGGGGATCGAAGAGCAGGAGAAGCGCCGGACCGACGGGGAGATCCGCTCACTGCCACGTACAGTCTCCGGTGGCGAGTATGCAAAGGTCTCCCGGAAGGACGCCGGGATCGAGGCCAGGAAGAAGATTGCGGTTGTACACGCTGCAGGGGCGATCCAGGGGGAGGAGAGCGGCTTCAGCTTCCCCTTCGGCGTCACCATGGGATCGGCAACAATCGCACAGGCGTTTCGGGATGCCGTCCGCGACAAGGATGTGGCTGGGATCGTCTTCCGTGTCGACAGCGGAGGCGGAGAGAGTCACACGTCATGGAAGATCCAGCGGGCCGCCCTCGAGGCATCAGGTGTGAAGCCGATGGTCGTCTCGCTGTGCGACATGGCGGGTTCGGGCGGTTACATGATCTGCTATCCCCTGCCGGATATTGTGGCCAACAGAACCTCAGTCGTCGGCTCCATCGGCTCGATATCAGGCAAGTTCAACATGCGCGACCTGTACGAGAAGATCGGCGTCACAAAGGACTTCGTGAGGCGTGGTCGAATGGCCGGGATGTGGTCCGATTACGCGAGCTTCACCGACGAGCAGTGGGCCGCCTTCAGAGAGAGGCACTGGGCGAGCTACTATATCTGGGTGGATGACATCGCCGAAGCCAGGGGAATGACCCGCGAGCAGATCGACAATATGGCCCGCGGGAGGGTCTGGACGGGCGAGCAGGCGCTGGAGCACGGCCTCATCGACGATCTTGGCTCCTTCTACGATGCAGTGTCGCTTCTGAAGGAAAAGGCAGGCATTCCCGCCGACGAGGAGGTGGAGTTCGTCCGCTTCCCGAAGAAGAAGAGCCCGCTGGAAGCCCTTCGCACAGGCGGGTTCGGTGCGATGCTGTTCTCGGTATGGAATCACCTGACCGGGCCGTTCCGATCGGATGCGATCTGGGCGATCGACTGGAACACCTACAGGTAGACCGGGGGTATCTCACGAACAGCCGGCCGCTCCGCAGACAGGAGCGGCGGGCTGGAGGCAAAGGCGGCGCATCGTATCAGGTACGGTGCGTCGTGATTGCATCAGGCCGGTATGAGGCCAGCAATGAAGGGGCCGGCTGCAGGCCGGTATCCAGCGTGGAACCCGGCGGGTCGCCAGGGATCCTGACACCGCCAAGCCAGAGAGCACCGCCCATCACCAGAAGCGATATGATCACGCAGATCACGGTGGCCCAGAGCGACCGCTTGCCGGCCAGCATCTCCAGGCCGAATGCCACCACCAGCACGGGCCACAGGCTCAGCACCACAGACCAGGCGCCCCGGCCTCCCAGCAGATCGAACCCGCCCAGGAGGAAGACGAATCCTCCCCCGATCATCAGCACCGGTCCGAGGACGCCTCGTTTCCGGAACAGATAGTCGACTCCTCCTATGATCAGAAGGATCGGCCATAGACGGAAGACCACGGTCTTCAGGTCACCCTGGAGAGCGCCAAGGTTGTTCAGAAGGAAGACAAGACCAATGGTAATCAGGACGAGCGGGAGCGCGAGACCCCCGCGACGCCTCTTCCCCTTTACGCTCATCTCATGGCTCCTTTCTCAGGATCCCGGATCTGACTCCCGGGACACCCGGACCGGGGGCATGTTTCATGCGACACTACCGTAGACCAGGGAGGCCTCCAGTTGAAGGGGATTCGCCCGGCCGCCTTCGGTCCAGGAGGGTCTTCCTTGACCCTGCACACGCGGAGGGCTAGATTTCCGTCACCTTCGTTTTCGGGTGGATCATCCTCAAGGAGGTGGTACCAGATGACCATGATCGAACAGGTAGCGGCGAGAGAGATCCTCGATTCCCGCGGCAATCCTACACTGGAGGTCGAGATCCAGCTGTCATGCGGATCGCGTGGGCGTGCGGCGGTTCCTTCAGGTGCGTCCACCGGAGAGCACGAGGCGCTGGAACTGCGCGACGGGGATGGCGACCGGTACCTGGGCAAGGGTGTCCGGGGGGCGGTGGTCAACGTGCTGGAGAGGATCGCCCCCGAGATCGTCGGCCATGATGCCCTGCACCAGAACGAGATAGATCAGATCATGCTGGACCTGGATGCCACGGAGAACAAGGCTGTACTCGGTGCGAATGCCATTCTCGGTGTCTCCATGGCGGTTGCGCGCGCGGCCGCCGACGCGCTCGACCTTCCGCTTTACCGATACCTCGGAGGAGTCAGGGCACGGGTGATGCCGGTGCCGATGATGAACGTGCTCAACGGCGGACAGCACGCAGACAACAATGTCGACCTTCAGGAGTTCATGATCCTTCCCATCGGCGCCGCCAACATGGCCGAAGCGGTGCGGATGGGCTCCGAGGTCTTCCACCACCTGAAGAAGGTCCTCGACAAGCGCGGCTACTCCACGTCCGTGGGGGACGAGGGCGGCTTTGCGCCGAATCTCAAGTCGAACCGGGAGGCTCTGGAGCTTCTCGTCGAGGCGATCGAGAAGGCGGGATATCAGCCCAGGGAAGAGGTGGCCCTCGCCCTCGACTGTGCTGCCAGCGAGTTCTTCATCGACGGCCACTACATCCTGAACGCGGAGTCGAAGACCGAGTACTCCGCCGGGGAGTTGACCGAGTTCTACCGGGGTCTGATCCGAGACTTCCCCATCCTCTCCATCGAGGACGGGCTTTCACAGGACGACTGGGACGGATGGTCGAAGCTGAACACCGAACTCGGCTCCTCGATCATGCTGGTCGGCGACGATCTGTACGTAACCAACCCCAGACGCCTCAGGCGCGGCCTGGAGCTCAACACCGCGAACTCGATCCTGATCAAACTCAACCAGATCGGAACCGTCAGCGAGACACTGGAGTGCATGGACCTCGCGCGAGCCAACGGCTACACCAATGTGGTCTCACACCGCTCGGGCGAGACGGAGGACACCTTCATAGCCGATCTGGCGGTGGGCATGAACTCGGGTTTCATCAAGACAGGCTCCCTCTGCCGTTCTGATCGTGTGGCCAAGTACAACCAGCTGATCCGCATCGAGGAGGAGCTGGGCTCCCAGGCTGTGTACATGGGGCGCGAGGCCCTGGCGCGCTGGATGTAGATAGATCTGCCGGCCGGGCGGGCCTGATCCTGCCCGGCGGCTCATTCCACGGAGGGTAGCCGGATGGATCCGCGCTCCGACAGACACGGGAACGGAGGATTGCCGACGGACCGGGGACGCCACCGGGGTTCGCGGCGCCTGGGAGAAGGCGGGATTGGCCTGCCGGACGCCGGCATGAGCCCCGCAGTCGGCCCGAGGATGCGTGGAGGCAGACTGCGCAGGGCCTGGGAGAGGGGCCAGAGCGGCATCATCAGGGTCGCTCTTCTGGCCCTGGCCGTCTGGGCTCTCTACCACCTTGTTGGCAGCCGCAGCGGGGTACTGCAGCTCTACTCCCTCTCGCGTACCGAGGCAGCCCTTCAGACCAGGTACGCGCAGATGCAGTTGGAGTACAACGAGGTCATCGAGGAGCTGAACGAGGATCCCCGGCTGCGGATGGAGCGCGTCATGAGGGAGAAGTACCAGCGCAGCCTTCCCGGAGAGATCATCTACCGGATCGAAAGGAGAGGCAGAGGCGACTCCACCGGTCCGATCCTGCAGCCGGAGGGCGGCGCCGGCCCGGGCAGGGTTCCCGGGACAGACGGACCGCCGCGCACCGGAGTGGAGTAAGCCCGGGCTCCTCCTCGTCGGAGATCTGAAGTCAGGATCCCTGAGCGATCGCAGAGATCCCTGGTAACGACAGCGTCAGGAATATTGTGTCACACAGCTGTTGACAATCCCGGAGAAGCGCTCTAGAGTTCGAGATCGCTTTGGAAATTGATGCGGGGTGGAGCAGTCTGGTAGCTCGTTGGGCTCATAACCCAAAGGTCGTTGGTTCAAATCCAACCCCCGCTACATCGTACGGCAACGGGTCGCGGTGGAAAGCCGCGGCCCGCTTTCCGTACGGGGCAGTTCGCCGCATGCAGATTCGCAGAGTCGTATGGGCCGATTAGGACGTGCCTCGATTCCGGCTTAGTCCCGAGGGATACCGGGGGTAGATCGAGGGGAGGCCTGTGCGGGCGGCCCAGGGAGCGCCCCCGCCTAGAACTCCCGCAGCGACTCCTGAATCCCCTTCTGCATCTCGAACCAGAAGTCCATGCCGGCTTCTCGTGGATCGGCCTGGAAACGACTGATCCAGTCCGCAAGCTCGGCTCCCTGATCCCCGTCGACCTCGCGCTTGCGCTCGAGGAAGGTCCTGACGAAGTCCGCGTTGCGGGTGGACTCCCAGAAGACCGAGGCGTTGCGGCTGTTGATATGGCTGGCGGTGATCTCCATCGTGCGCAGCAGCTCATCCTTGAGGGACCAGAGTGAGTCGACCACCTCTGGCAGCATCGTCTCGGCCCAGGCGCGGTGGAAGCGGCATGTGCCCAGCGTGTCGAGCATGAGCTCGGCTGTCATGCGCTGTGCGTTGCGGCGGCCGAGTTCGCGGGGCGGGAGGAAGTCGTTGCCGTAGTACATGTAGTACTTGCCCATGATGGCCATCGGCGAGAGCACCCCGGGCGTCCAGTACTGATTCGGGACCATCCACCCGCGCCGGCCGAAGGAGCAGCATACGAAGCGGTCCAGGCCCTGCCGGCCGTACTCGCGGGACAGGCGGCGGGCCATCTCGCGGGCGCCGCCCGAGAGATCGAGGAGACCCCTGCCTTCGACGATACCGTCGATCAGCCGGCAGGCGATCGCGCTGTTGTGCGCCGAGTCGGCCTCCACGCGAAAACCGTCCAGCTCGAATACCGGGCGGTCCGTCAGACCGAAGGCCGCGGGCGGAATGTCCCCTTCAGCAAGGTTGTCCATCAACCAGGCCAGCACCCCGCCGATCGAGATGCCGTCAAACCCGTAGGTATCGGCCTTGTGGTTGAGGCGTTCCGCGGCGCGCTGATCGAAGATCCCGCACAGAGGCCCCATGGTCTGATACGGCTCGTAGTCCTTCTTGTACTCCCCGCGCATCTTCTTGCACACCGCGCTGCACGGTTCGCCACAGGTCTTCTGATGCTTAGGCTCGATCGTCTCCTCGTTGAACTGCCTGAGGTAGTGATCGACGATCAGGTTCCTGTGAAGATTGAGGCGATCCTCCTCGGGCCAGTAGATCGACCGGTAGTTGAACGCTATGACGCGGCCTCCGAGGGTCGCGTAGTTCACGCCGAAGGTGCCGCCGGTACCGAACTTCGGATCGAACCTGTACTTCTTCGTGGCCTGCAGGTCCTTTGCCGCCATGCGCTGCTGGTAGTGCTGCTCGAACCAGGAGTCGGCTACCTTCCGGTCGCGGAAGTCCTCATCGACGTATGTGCCACCGTAGATGATCCCCACGATCCCATGCTCCTGAAAGAGCTTCGATCCGAGACCGCCGCGGCCGGCCCAGGTATCGACGTAGGTCACCTCATCGCCTTTTATTGGCGCCGAGGCGATCGCACCGCAATCTGAGCTCTCGGCCGCCGGGCCCACGGCCAGGGCGCGCGGGTCGGTCTCGTACCTTTCGCCGAAGCGATCGAGCAGGTGTTGCATCACCGCGTAGACGCCACCGCGTCCGCGCTTCCACACGCGCACATAATCGACCGGGACGATCTCGACCCGGATCTCCTCGCCGTGGGTCCGGTTGAGGTAGAGGACCGAAGGCACCGGGGCCCGCCCGACGATCGAAACCATGCTGAGACCGAGATTGTCGAAGACCAGTGCCGCGCCGCCCATCGATGAGATGTAGAAGCCGCCCCAGCAGGGCGAGAACCCGCTGAAGATGAGTCGATTCGACCCCGGGAAGATCGAGCCGGCCAGGATACCGCCGCCTATGTTGAGGCTGTTATGCTGCCCGGAGAGATGCAGCCCGGCATCCACGGGACCGAAGAAGCGACCCAGTTCGTGGCGCTGGACGCGGTAGTAGCCGTTCGATGCGTCCACCATGAGGATCTTGAGCTGTGAGTCCATTGTTCAACCTCCCCTGGCGACGGCATTCCTGTGCTCTCGGTTGCTCCATATGGTCTAGTGGCGCTCCTCGGGATCCATCGCCCTTCGTACAGGTGACGTGCCGGGATCCCATTCCACTTCGACTCCAAAACGAAGCCCCGGGTTGTCGGAGCCGATTGTGCCGCCCCACAGTGCGCCCAGAACGGCGCCCGCTCCCATGAGACAGCCTGCGGTCTTCTCGCCCCACAACCCGCATACCATGCCCGCTCCGCCCAGGGCGGCCCCGGTTCCCGCAAGCTTTCCTGCCCCGAAGACGACCCGGCCGATTGCGGATCGCTCGTGGACGCTGGGCTGGAGCATCATCTGGAGCGCATGACTGCGCCGTAGAGCGGTGTCGGGAGCTGCGGTCAGCAGGCCCAAAGGCACAGTCTTCCCTGCGGACAGAAGAAATCGGCGGCGGGCCACAATCTCCAGTGTGTCGCCCAGCGAGAATACTGTTGGATTGCAGCCGAGTTGAGCACGAAGAGGAATCTGGACAGGACGTCCGAATCCCGATTCCGCCTGAACAGCCAGGGGCAGGATGAGCAGCAGCAGGACTCCGGTCAATAAGCCGGCCGATAACACCCGGCCACAGGAACGCCTGCGCGGACATCCGGGGAACGGGAGGTGACTTCGCGCATGTCGAGTGTTCGCTGCCATGGTTCGTCACACCTCGAGTAAGATCCCGGCTCAAGGCTCCACCCGGAGACGAGGAACCGGCCCTGGCACGCAGCTTAGCACAATCCGGGCTGGACAGTATGGGACGACCCTGTCAAGGACTCCCGAAAACCGCTTCCCCGGGTGGGGGGCGGCCTTCTCCTCAGAGGCGTCGTCCGGGATCCTGCCGGTAGTGTACACCCAGGCTCTTCAGGCGCAGGGTGTGCACCCTCAACCTGCGGATGAAGTCGTCGAGTCCGGGACGATCCTGCGCAGACCACACAGCCTCCGCGAAGGCGCACGCGCGCGGGAAGGCCATGTACTGCAGGTGCCGGAAGTCCGGGATGTACTCGCTCCACAGCTGCGCCTGCGCCCCCAGAACCCGCCCGGCTTCGGTCCCGCATATCACGCCGGGAATCGGCTCGTAGCGATGGATGTCCTCCAGGGTGTTCATCCCCCCTATCGCAAGCGGCTCGGAAACCTCCGGCCCCTGGTAGTGATCGAGGTATAGCGGCCGCCCGGGCGCCATCACGACGTCGTGTCCGGCACGCGCGGCTGTGATCCCGCCGTCCTCACCGCGCCATGACATGACGGCGGCCCCGGGCGCCAGTCCGCCTTCCAGAATCTCGTCCCAGCCGATCAGCCTTCGTCCGTGCGAGGTGAGGAAGGCATCCATCTGCCGGATGAACCAGCTCTGCAGTTCCTCCTCGCCGGCGAGCCCGAGTTCTCGGATCTGCGCCTGCACTTCCGCGCTCCGTTTCCAGTGATCCTTGACCGCCTCGTCCCCACCGATGTGGATGAACTCGCCCGGGAAGAGCTCCATGACCTCGAGCAGCACATCCTGCAGGAAGTCGATCGCCTCCCTGCGTGGCGAGAAGATCTGCTCGCTGATCCCCCATTCGGTCCAGGGACGCAGTCCGTGCTGTTCATCCGGGAACACGCCAAGATGCGGGTATGCGGCGATGGCGGCGCGGGCGTGACCCGGCATCTCGATCTCGGGCACGATGACAATGTGCCGCCGCGCCGCGTGCGCCACGATCCTGTGTATGTCTTCCTGTGTGTAACAGCCGCCATGCCTGCGGCCATCATACACCTTCGGCAGACTCGATGCGTGGCCGACAGGCGTCTCGTCCCGCCAAGCACCGACCTCCGTGAGGCGGGGGTACCTGCGGATCTCCACGCGCCAGCCCTGGTCGTCTGTGAGGTGCAGCTGAAGCCTGTTGAGCTTGTGCATCGCCATCCAGTCGATGAAGGATAGGATGTCGTCGACAGCCAGAAAGTGGCGGACCGTATCCAGCATCAGGCCCCGCCACCCGAAGCGCGGGCGATCCCGGATGGAGACGCACGGAACGGTCCACTGCACACCGGCGGCCGGCCCGCTCCCGAAAACCCCGGCCGGCAGGAGTTGGCGGATTGTCTGAATGCCGTTGTGGAGTCCAGCCGCGCCGGGTGCTTCCAGATCGATCCGCCCGGTAGTCACCTCGAGGCGATACCCCTCGGAAGCCAGGGATCGGTTGCGCAGACCACATTCCACCGGGAAGCCATCCTCCGCAGTATCCGCCAGGCGGGCTGCCGGATCGCCCAGGCGAAGGCGGATGAACCCGTCGGGCGGATCGGCGTCAGCAGCATCAACCTTAAGCCGAAGCTCGAATCCCATGGCAGGGGCCAGCGCCTCGATCAGCTTCCGCGCTTCAGACACGGCAGCGCCCGAGGCCGTCACGACGGTTCGCTCGTGGATGACGAATGTGCCGCCTCTCCGGGTCATCCGTACCGGCTGAGGTATGACGGTTGGTTCCTGCCCACTCATCTTAAGGGTGCCTCCAGCAATCTGCCCGATGTGCCATCGGGTTGCCCGGCACACGCCGGATCCCGAAGACCACGGCCATGGTGGGTGGGACAACGGGGCACCGCAACCCCGGACTGGCTCCCGGCAGGTTCTGCTTTCCTCCCCTGAACCGTGCCCCTACAATCGGCACCCATAATGCACCCTCAACCTGCGGGGAACGCCCGATGAAGCTTTCAGGCCGGGTGAGGCTCCTGGTGACGCTGCTTCTCCTCCCGGCGGCGGTCTCCACAGCCTCCGCCTTCGAGTATCCCACCACGCCCTGGAATCCCCGCTGGTACCAGTGCCCGCCCACTCCCACACCGCCGGTCATCGACGGGCGTCTTGACGATGCCGTCTGGGAGTTGGCGCCCTGGACGGAGGAGTTCGTCGATATCGAAGGCGAGGCGCGCCTCGTGACGCCGCGTTACCGCACGCGCGCCAGGATGCTGTGGGATCAGCACGCCCTGTACATCGCAGCCGAGATGGAGGAGCCGCACGTATGGGGCACACTGACCGAGCGCGATGCCGTTCTCTTCCACGACAACGATTTCGAGGTCTTCATCGACCCCGACGGCAGCAACCATCTCTACGGCGAACTCGAGATCAACGCCCTGGGCACGGAGTGGGACCTCCTCCTCGTACGGCCCTACCGTGACGGAGGCCCGGCCATCAACGGATGGGACATCGCTGGCCTGCGGACCGCCGTACACGTAGACGGCACACTGGACGACCCATCCGACGAAGACACCGGGTGGACGGTCGAGATCGCGATCCCCTGGGCTGCCCTGAAGGAGCTTGCCGGATCGCGGCCATCCCCTCCCGGGCCGGGCGACACATGGCGGATCAACTTCTCGCGCGTGCAGTGGGAGCACATCATCGATGATGACCGCTACGTGAAGACTCCCGTGGAGGGACGCGGCTGGATCGGCGAGGACAACTGGGTCTGGTCACCACAAGGCCTTGTCGCGATGCACATGCCGGAGCGGTGGGGGTTCGTGACGTTCATGGGCGATCCGGAAGACACGCCAGCCGACCCGCGCCCCCTGGCCCGGCCGGGCGCAGGGCTCCTGATGCCGCTCTACTACGCACAGCGTCTCTTCCGGGACGAGTACGGATGGTTTGCGGCCGGCCTTGCGCATCTGGCCACACTGCCTCCTGCCGTGCGCAGCGAGCTGTCCTCGCTTCGTCTCGAGATGGACGCCGGCACCCACGTCTTTCACGCGACACTGCACACGGCAGGCGGAGCAAGATGGTCCGTGGACCACGAAGGCCGCCTCTCATGTGAGGGATCCTGCCCGTGAACCTCATACTCTGGGACTGGCTCATCATCCTGGGCATGCTCGCCCTCCTTCTGACGGGCGTAATCCGCAGCAGCGGCCGTACACGATCTGTTGCGGACTTTCTCGCGGCGCGGCGCTGCGCGGGCCGCTACCTGGTCAGCATCGCGAGCGGAATTGCAGGGCTCGGCGCGATAACGATCGTCGGCAACCTCGAGATGAACTTTATCGCCGGGTTCTCGATGTCCTGGTGGGGGATGACCACCTCCGTCGTCATCATGGTCATCACACTCAGCGGCTGGGTCATCTACCGTTTCAGGCAGACCCGCTGCCTGACCCTCGCCGAGTTCTTCGAGCGCAGGTACTCCCGCAACTTCCGCATCTTCGCGGGAACCGTCTGCTGGATCTCGGGGATCATCAACTTCGGCATATTCCCGGCGGTCGGCGCCCGCTTCTTCATCCACTACTGCGGGTTCCCGTCCCACATCCCCCTCGGCCCGCTTGCTGTTCCTGTCTACCCGCTGCTGATGGCGTTGCTGCTGTTGATCGCCCTCTTCTTCGTGTTCAAGGGAGGTCAGATCTCGGTCATAGTGACCGACTTCTTCCAGGGCGCCTTTGTCAACGTGGTGTTCGTCTTCATGTGCTTCTGGCTGATCTGGAAGGTCGTGACCTGGGACCAGGTATTCGGGGCCCTTGCCATGGCGCCCGAGAACGCGTCTCTGATAAACCCCTTCAAGACAAGCCACGTCAAGGACTTCAACTTCTGGTACTTCCTCATCGGGATCGCGGGCCTCATATACGGCAAGATGAGCTGGCAGGGCACCCAGGCGTACAACGCCTCCGCAAGCAGCGCGCACGAGGCCAAGATCGGCGAAGCCCTGGGTATGTGGAAGTTCGCCCCTCAGAATCTATTCCTTGTCTTCGTGCCGATTGTCATCTACACGATCCTCCACCATCCCGACTTCGCGGCAGTCGCCGAGGGGGTGAACCTGCAAATGGCCGGAGTGGAGCGCGAGGCGATCCGAAGCCAGATGCGCGCCCCCCTTGTGCTGGTGCAGATCCTCCCGCATGGTCTTCTCGGCGCTTTCGCCGCGGTGATGCTGGCCGCCTTCATCTCGACCCATAACACGTACCTGCATTCGTGGGGGTCGATCTTCGTGCAGGATGTGCTCCTTCCTCTTCGCGGCAGCAGGCCCCTGGATCAGAAGACACACCTGCGTGCGCTGAGGCTCTCGATCCTGGGAGTGGCCCTCTTCATCTTTCTCTTCTCCCTGCTCTTCCAGCAGAACCAGTACATCTTCCTCTTCTTCGCGATCACGGGCGCCATCTTCGCCGGCGGCTCCGGGGCGATCATAATCGGCGGGCTCTACTGGAAGCGCGGCACCACTCCTGCGGCCTGGGCGGCTATGCTGACCGGATCCGGGATCGCCGTCGGGGGAATCGTCGCCCACCAGATTTACGACGAATTCCCCATCAATGGCCAGCAGTTCTGGGCGCTGTCGATGGGTGCATCGCTCATCGTCTATGCCATGGTCTCGCTCCTCGGCCCGGGGCACGAGTTCAACCTGGACCGCCTCCTGCACCGCGGCCGCTGGCAGGTCGCATCGGAACGCGTTGAAGGCGAAGGGGTCGTCTCCCGGGCGGCGAAGATCTTCATGTTCACCCGCGAGTTCTCACGCCGGGACAAGATCTTCTACATAGCCACCTACTGCTGGACATTCGCCTGGTTCACGATCTTCGTCACAGGCACGATCTACAACCTTACACACAGCGTCGATGATGCGAGCTGGACGCGGTTCTGGCGCTGGTTCATGGGTGTGCAGTTCACCATGGCCGGCATCGTGCTCGTCTGGTTCACCATCGGCGGCATCCGTGATCTGCGCCGGATGTTCGCCCGTCTCCGCGAAACGGAACAGGATCCTGACGATGACGGCATTGTGCGGGAGTAGCGCTCATCAGCCCGGACTGTTGACTGCGGGAAGGATTTTCGACAGATGCTCCGTCGCCGTAACGGCCCACTGCTGACACGCCACGACATCCCGGATGTGCCACCCTGCCTGGTCGACGCAACAAGCGTATTCAACCCTGGCGCCTGCCGTCTGGAAACGGAACAGCCGCTCCTGCTCCTGCGTGTGCAGACCCGCGGCCGCCGCACCATCTTCATGCGGGCGTTCGGCAACGACCGCGGGGAGTTCAGCGTCGAGCCCCGGATTGTCCAGATCAGCGGACTGGACAGGCTGGGAGAGAGTGCCCGCATCGAGCCGCAAACCGCGAAAGCCGGGGACCAGGGAAGGCCGGCCGGCGGGATCCACCACATCTACGATCCGCGGATCACAAGGCTGGAGGGACGCTGGTTCGTCACATGTTCCATCGACACAAACAGCGGCTGCCGGGTCGGCATCTTCACAACCGACGACTTCTCCCGCCTCGAGCTTCTGTCCGTGACAGGCGATGTGGACGTCCGCAACGGTGTTCTGTTCCCCGAGAAGACAGGCGGCAGGTATCTCCTGCTGGAGCGGCCGAACACTGTCCACTCGACAACCGGTGTGACAAGCGGCGATGCGATTGAGTTGCTCAGCTCGGAAGACCTTGTGCGCTGGAAGAGCGAGGGGCCGGTCTTCTCCGGTCGCCGCCACTTCTGGGACGAGCTGATCGGCCCCGGTCCGCCGCCCGTGAAGACAGCTGATGGATGGCTTCTTCTGTATCACGGAGTCGCCACTCATCTGAACGCGTTCATATACCAGGCGGGCGCCGTGCTCTTGAAGCTCGACGATCCAGGTGTCGTGCTTGGGCGGACACGGGACAACATTCTCGAGCCGCGCGAGCTTTACGAGATGGTAGGCCAGGTGCCGAATGTGGTCTTCCCCAGCGGCCTGATCTGCGGCGAACACGACCCGGATGGCTTCCTCCCGGCCGACAACGTAATCGAGGTCGTCTACGGCGCGGCCGACAGCTGCGTGGGCGCCGCCACTGCCACGGTGCAGGAGCTGGTCACCGCCTGCAACTGAGGGGCTTCAGACACGAAGAGTTCGCGAACCCGACCCGGATCCGACACGGACGCGGGCTTCGGCTGAGCCCGAAGAGGACGCCGATCATCCACACGGAGACCGCCATGCCCCGGCACCCAAGACAGGCGTTCATAGTCTCCCACACACACTGGGACCGCGAGTGGTACCTGACCTTCCCGCGATTCCGTGTACAACTCCTGGAGACGATCGACGAGGTTCTGGATCTCCTCGAGCACGATCCCGACTGGCGCCGGTTCTGCCTCGACGGGCAGCTTCTGGCTCTCTCCGACTACCTTGATGCGAGACCGGGACAGACCGCCAGGGTGCGGGCCCTGGTGGAATCGGGGAAGCTTGTGCTGGGTCCGTGGTATGTGCTCCCGGATGAGTTCCTCGTGTCGGGCGAGGCGACTGTACGGAACCTGCAGATCGGGCACGCCGTGGGTGAAAGCCTCGGGGGCGTTCAGAAGGTCGGATACCTGCCTGACACCTTCGGACACATCGCCCAGCTTCCACAGATCCTGCGCCGGGCGGGGATCGACAGCTTCATCTACTGGCGGGGTCACGGAGACGAAGCTGAAGGCCTGGGACTTGAGTGGTGGTGGGAGGCGCCCGATGGAAGCCGCGTCCTGGCAGTGAACCAGGTTGACGGATACGTGAATGCGGCGGCACTCGGCCACTCGGAGCTGTGGCACGCGCACACCAGGCGGGCGCTCGATCCCGCTGCAGCGGTAGAGGGCGTACGTTCGCTGTTCGGGAAGATGCAGACCCGCAGCCGCGGCGACGTGTGGCTGCTGAGCAACGGATGCGATCACCATCCCCCCCAGCGGGAACTCGGCCGCATCCTCTCCGCGCTGCGCGAGGCCTTCCCGGAGACGGAGTTCCTGCAAGGAAGCTTCGGCGAATACCTCGCCGCCCTTCGACCCACGCTGCCCGAACTCCCTGCATGGCAAGGTGAGCTGCTCGGCGGGAGGGAAGCATTGATCCTCTCCGGTGTGTGGTCATCACGCATGCCGCTCAAGCAGGCCAACGCCGGGTGCCAGGATCTGCTCTCGCATCAGCTCGAGCCCCTGCTCGCCTATGCGTACTTCATGCACGGCGCACCTGCCCGCACCGACCTTGTGGAGCTTCTCTGGCGCAGGCTGCTGGAGAACCATGCGCACGACAGCATCGGCGGCTGCTCGATCGACCAGGTGCACCGGGACATGGAAACGCGCTTCTCGGAAATCTGCGAAACCGGAGAACACCTGATCTCGCGCACCCTCGAACGGCTGACACCCGCATTCGGCCCCACGCATGCCGACGATCGCGACACAATCATCACCGTGGCGAACCCGCTTCCATGGCGCCGCACCGAAGTTATCGACAGGGTCGTCATACTGCAGCCGATGCGATACATGTTTGACCGCCTGAGACTCCTGGATGCCGATGGCCGTCCGGTGCCATGGGTTGTGAAATCCCGGCGCTTCCTGCAGCGCTTCTGGGGAATCGACTACCGCGGCGAGTTGTGTGCCGGCTCGCAGCGGGAACTCCTGGACAGATATCTCGAGACCTTCGCAGATCGCATCGTACGGACGGAGGATGATCGAGATGACGACCTTGTCGACTGCTTCCTGGAGATCCAGTTTCTGGCGCGCGATCTTCCGGCCTGCGGACACACTGTGTACAGGCTGACGGATGATGGCCCAGTGGATGACGGGGAGGTTGGTGGAAAGGCTGTCGGAGGAGTCATTGCCGGAGACGCAGACCCGGATACCGAGGGGGTCGGGAAGCGTAATCAGGACGCAGCTGCGGGCGAACCTGTCCCCACCGGGTGCGACTCTATTCGCGGCCGTGCACTGGTCCGCGTCCAACAGGACTCACATACGGATACTGCATCGGTTGAGAACGAATGCCTCCGCATAACCATCCACCCGAACGGCCTCATCGATCTGCTGGACAAGCGCAGCGGTCTCTCCCTGACAGGCCTGAACAGGCTTGAGGACACCGAGGATGCGGGCGATGAGTACGACTGGTCGCCATGTACGCAGAGCCTCACGATCAGTGCCGAGGGAATCGCGGGATCGGTCGCTGTAACAGAGGACACCGGCCTTGCAGCTTCGCTGACGGCCCGCTTCGACCTGGCGCCTCCCCGCGCGTTGAATGCCAATCGCACTGCGCGCTCTTCCGACACCGTCGCCTGCCCAGTGGAGGTCACAGTTCGGCTCACCGCAGGGACCGATGTCGCCGGGATCACGACGAGATTTGACAACCGTGCCTGCGACCACCGTCTTCGCTCAGTCTTCTGTGGCATGGTCAGCACGGATCAGCTTGTCAGCGACGGGCAGTTCACGCTCGCCGCCCGCCCCATGACGCCTCCATCCGGAGAGGATTGGGCGCAGCCGCATCCCGGCACATATCCGCAGCAGGAGTTCTCCCTTCTGCGCGACAAATCCGGGATGGGACTGGCCTTGATCGCCGACGGCCTTCCGGAAGTCGCGCCTGTGCGGAATCCTGACGGAAGCGCCGGCGTGGCGCTGACGCTGATTCGCTGTGTCGGCTGGCTCTCCCGCGACGACTTCCCGACGCGCCGCAACACGAATGCCGGACCGACAATCGCAACCCCCGATGCTCAACTGCAGGGCGTGCATCTCTTCCGCTATGCGCTCGCTCCCCTTCTGCCGCACGCCGGCGGTTCGCATGGCCCGGGCAATGGCGATCTACGCTGGCGCAGCCGCGCTTTCCTGAGTCCTCCGCCGACCCGGCAGGGTGTTGTGGCGGGCGCCGCGAAAGGCGGGTCGCTGCTGGAAATCAGCAACCCCGAAGTCGCAGTCACCGCCATCCGACGCCATCCAAAGCGAGACACCCTGGTCGTGCGCATCTGGAATCAGACCGACTGGCCGCAGAGACAGACGCTGATCGCAGGACTGCCGGTTGCAGAGGCGTGGAGGCTGGACCTGCTCGAGGAACGGCTGGAGGAGTTGATACGACCGGATATGGCGGAGACGCGTGAGCGCAGCGGTATGAGCACCGCAGTCGACTCAAGCCGGAGCGGGGGAGAGGCGCTCGATCATCTGAATGGGTTGTCCCACACCGCACGGAAGGTCGCCGTGGAACTGGCGGCGCACGAGATCGTGACGGTTGAGGTTGTGTTCCAGCGCGCGTAGGACCGGCATCACACCGCCCTGAAGTCGATGTGCCCCCGCTCCACATCGGTGCCTGTCAGCTCCACCTCTATCCTGTCACCCACGTCCACGCGGTCCGCTCCCCGCACCAGCTTCCCTTCCACTGGAGGATCCAGGACACGAACCCACGTCCCCTTGGCCGCGGCTCCGGTGACCAGGGCATCGAAACGCTCCCCGATACGGGATTCCAGGAGAAGTGCCGCAGCTGCCTTGTTCACCTTCCGCTCGACCTTGTCAGCGTCATCCTCCTTTCCCGTGCAGTGGCGGGCCAGGATCGTCAGTTCGGTGACTTCATATGGAGGTCGCTCGTCAGCCAGGGCCGACTTCAGCAGGCGCTGGGTGATAAGATCGGGGTAACGCCTGTTCGGCGCTGTAGAGTGCGTGTAGTTGCGCACGGCCAGTCCGAAGTGGCCGACAGGCTTCTCACCCGGGAGTTCCACAACATACTCCCCCGAGCCGATGAGCTTGATCACGGAGAGTGAGAGATCGGGGAAACGCAGGGGATCCCGTTCCCTCTGTTCCACCAGAAATCCGGCCAGGGCCCTGGAGTCGGGCCTCGACGGCAGATCACTGCCATACTCCGAGGCAAGATCGGCAATCCGGTCCCAGCGCGCCGGCTCCCTGACCACGCGGCGAAGGGAGGGACGCTTCCTTGAACGCAGGAAGCGGGCCGTCACGGTGTTGGCCGCGATCATCAGATCCTCTATCAGCTCCGTAGCCGGATTCGTCTTCTCCAGCGAAACACCCAGCGTGTCATTCTCGCGAAAGTAGGGCCTGGCCTGGACAGTCTGCAGTTCGAGGGCGCCCTGCTCCTCCCGTATCGCCCGCAGGCGGCGTGCCGCGAGGCTCTGGAGCCTGAGGTTCCCGTCCAGACCTGGAATGCCGGCCGCGGCCGGGGGCAGCGGTCCCTCCTGCGCCAGCCAGGACCCCACATCGCCGTAAGCCAGCCTGGCCCTGTTCCGCACCACCGCAGGATAGATGCTCCCCGGCTTCATCCTTGAGTCCCCGCCGATGAGGATCTCGACCACCATCGCCGGACGGTCTTCATCCTGATTCAGTGAGGTGAGGTCGTAACAGAGCTCGGTGGGAATCATGGGGAAAACTGTCGGCGGGGTGTAGACGGATGTTGTGTTGTGACGGGCATGGCTGTCCACGGCAGAGCCAGGGGAGACCAGAGCGTCTACGTCGGCCACTGCCACATAGATCTTCACAACGCCCTCTTCGAGCTCTTCCGCCGCAGTCAGCTGGTCAAGGTCCCGGGAGTCGTCATTGTCGATGGAGGACCAGAGCAGATGGCGCAGATCCCGACGCCCGTCTCCGTTCAGGAGTTCCGGCAACAGTAGCCGGCCGGCTTCAGCCTGGGATCTGGTGGAGAACCTGGGCAGCAGTTCCCTCTCCAGCATCGCCTCCTGAGCGATCCTCAGAAGACGGCTGCGGTTGTCGGTGATCCCGTTGTTCCTGAACATGAGCCGACTATGCACGAACGCGGTGACAGATGTAACCGGCTTATCTGCCCGTCGAACAACGCCCCGCAACGCATGGCCCCGCCCGGATTGTCTCCCGGGCCTGTCCTGACACCTCGCTGACACGCAGAAGATGCAGGCGAACACGTCTTTCCGCTATACTGCAGACGGCGAGATGAGAGAAGGGTTCCGGGACACGTTATCAAGGAAGACTCTTCGCAAATGCTCGACAGGCAGGAGGGCGACCCGACATGACACTCGAAGATCGGATGGCGAAGCTTGAACGCCAGAACAGGAGCATGAAGCTGGCAGGGCTGGCCGCGCTTCTGATCGCCGCGGCCGTCGTCCTCATGGGACAGGCGTCACGGCCGGAAGCCCTGGAAGAACTGCGGGGCCGGCGACTCGTCATCGTGGACGAGGACGGCCTGGTCCGCGCGACCCTCGGCGCGACGGACAGCGGAGCCCGCCTGCTCATGTACGACACGGTGGGCAACCTGAGATTGGACATGGATGTCTCGGAGTTCGGCCCCGGCCTCGTGCTGAACGACAGCGGCCGGAGAACCAGGGTCGGCCTGGGAGTATTCGATGTCGGTCCGCGCCTGTGGATGCTTGACGAAGACGATCAGCCGGTCTGGAAAGCTCCGTGAAACGATGGGACGACCCCCCGCTCGTGGCCAGGGCTGTTTACGAAACTCGTAAGTAGTCCGGACCAGACCTGTTGCTGCCCCTGCCGCCTCAGAACACGAGCAGCGGCTGTACATCCGACCTCCCCTGCGCGGTCAGCCCCGGCCCCTTCCCGCTGAACGGACGCACTGAATAACGCAGCCTGACCAACCCCTCCTGCTCCGCCCTGTAGTTCGTATGCCAGTAGTTGTTCATGACATAGGAGAAGATGGTCTGGCTCTCGCCCACTCCGCTCCGCCATCCGCGCCTGCCGCAGGCCCGAGGCATCTCATCCGTCAGGGCGCCGATCTCCACCAGGGGGGCATCGCGCGCTGTCAGGATCACGCCGATGTCCCGGTTCGCCACCTCCACCCCGCTGTGCACACAGAACCAGTCGCGGCAGGCGCCGGCGACCTGGTCGAGATCCGGCCTGACGACAATGCCGCCCAGGTCCAGCTGCACGAGGCCGCCCGGAACCAGAAACGGGAAGGCGATGTGCACACTCTCCTTCTCCCGCACGGCGATTTTGTCGATCAGGTTATCGATCTCCAGGCAGTCGCTCCCCGCGGCAAGGCTGAGCTCGCGCTGCAGCATCATCGCCCCGGGAGCTTCGGACCGGATCCGCAGCGACGCCACGAGCGGCCCTCTCTCCCCGATCGTCACCTCGACGCTGTCCTGCCCGGTGATCCCGATGGCCAACCGCGGATCCCGACCAGGAATGTAGAGCCAGGCGTTCAGGCCCGGCCAGAGCGACCGGTCGACCAGCTCGACTCCTGAAGAGAGCCGGATCAGGCTCAAGACCGCCCCTGTCTCAGGATCCACTGCCGCGCTCAACCGGCCATTCCGCATGCTCAGACCATCGCAATCCGCCTCGCTTCCTGCTGCAGGAGCAAAGGCCCCGCCCGCGACGACGCTGTAGCGCCGCATACCTCCGGCAGGCAGATCCTCCGCGAGAAAGGCCAGCTCACCGCCCGTCAGACGCTGAGACGGCACAGGTCTGCCGTCAGAATCAAGCACGCGATCTCCTGCCCCGGATCTTCGCTCCGGCACCCTGACAACGCCCGAGCGCGGCCACCCGAGTGTGTTGAACACCGTGACTGTACAAGCGCCCGAAAGATGGCCATAGGATCCCCGGGGGCTTCCGGAAGGTCCCGGCATTGTGTCTGCCCCGGATCCTGCCCCCGGCACTGCACCTGCCCCTGGCCCTGCTTCTGCCCCCGGACCTCTTCCCGCCACCTGTCGCGTCCCCGCCGCAGTCTCCATCGCCCGACCCATAAGCTCCCGTGACATCCGGTCAGCATCCAGGGCAAGGCCGCGCTTGTACTCCCACTGGGCGCGCACGTGCGGGCTGTCGGGATCGCTCACGCTCTCCGCTGCCCCCCATGTGTGTTCGCTGAAGAGGACCACCTTCCGCCACGCAGCCGTGAACTCCTCCGCAGGCGCCGATTCCGCATCCTGGCTCCGCCACAACGACTCAGCCTGTACAAGCCGGTTTGCGCTGTTACGGTTCATCGCCGTCTCGGCGGCGCTGGAAGCCGCGCCGTCCTCCCAGTACGGCGTGAAATCCCCGCGCACCGTGGGTATCTCATTCCCGTGGCGCCTCTCCATCTCGCGGAACATCCCGCCTGTCGTGGCGATCCGCAGCCGGGGCGAGGCGTAGCGCTCGTTCCAGGCGGCCACGCTGCCCGGCAGCGTCGGATCGGGCGGGCCGTTGTCGCCGCCGATCGTGTAGCGCACCTGGATCAGGTCGTATGGATACTCCGCCTCTTCGAGCTGTGAAAGATACTCCATCAGCGGCCGCGGCCGTTCAGGATCGATCGAAGCGCCGTTCAGGCCGTGAAACCAGGAGTATCCGCGGCCCGCCATCCAGAAGAGGATCCGCTCCTCTCCCGACTGCGACTCCCACCAGACCGGCCGGTCGCCCCAGGCCTTCAGGATGCCGCCGATCCTGTCGCCCCCGTCGGCAAGGCCGGGCATGTAGTTCGGTCCGCTGGACAGATACCGCACGCCGGCTTCTGCAAGCGCGGGCACGAGCCCCCAGCTCTGCCCGGGGATGTCGGTGATCATCGCTGTGTCGATGACGACCCCGATCTCCCGGGACAGCTCGCGGCTGAAGTCGGTCAGGTGCCGCAGTTCCTCAGGACCGCAGAGGCCTGTCAGAACACCCGCCAGCATGGCCTGCAGGCCGATGTAGCCCTGGCGAACGGCCTCGGCGAGTTCCTCCCGTCGCCCCGGCGAGGCCCGGCGCCACCAGCTCTCCACCGCCCAGAGCTGCTCGACATTCCAGCGGAAACGCGCCTCCCGTGGATGTCGGCCCGTACTGCCGGTCAGGCTGAAAACCTTCCCCGCGCACTCACACGAACTGCCGGCATGGCTGGAAGCCTTCTCCGGGAGCCGGCCGCTACTGTGCGCCAGGCTCAGCGCATCATCCAGGTGAGCCCAGTGGCGCTTCTCCACCTCGTCCTGGTGATTCGTGTAACCGATGTCGAGATGTGGATGCGGGAGCAGACATATCTCCCTCATGCGCACGGGACGCTGTTCAACTGTCAGCAACGCATCCGGTGTGCCATCTGCGAACCTTACAATGAGCCCCGTCACGGCGGGAGAGTCGACCGCGGGAACGGGCACCCTGATCTCGTTGTGGCCTGTGGCGATTGTGAACCCGTCTTCGACCACTGCGCCGGCTTCTGCGCAGAGTGCAATGGCGTCGGCATCCACGGCGTCTCCAGCATCCACTACGGTTCCGGCATCCCCGGCCTCTCCGGCCTCGCAGGCATCCCGTCCGGGCATACGCCGCACCTCTACCGCAACCCTGGTCGGAGCGCCCAGCCTGCTGATCTCGACGAGAATCGGCTGCAGCAGACCGGCAGGGCCGTTCAGCAGTGCGGGCTCAGCCTCCGCGTGCACCCAATCGGCGAGGGGGTGCTCGAATGTCATGAACCAGTCATCACTCCCGGCATCCCCGGCTTCGACAGCTATCTCCAGCGGACTGCCGGAACACGGCACCGCAGCCGGCAGAGTCAGGGACATGATGCCGAACAGCTCATCGAACTGGTCGACAAGGGTTGTTGTGAAAGAGAGGCTGGCTCCGCAGGGCGAGCCAGCATGCCACTCCCGCGCCCCGTCGGTACGGAAGGTGAAGACAGCGGGGCCTCCCCTTAGCCCGCCGGCCGTCAGCGTAAAGCTGTGCGCTCCCTTGCCGGTCGCGAGGCCGGCCAGCCATAGGAAGGAGACTGGGGCGTCGGACGTCCGTACGGCCGCGCGCGGGCACGGCGCCGTCCGCCACGCAATCGCCATCCGACTCCCCATGGCGCGGCAGAGCAAGGCTCGCCGGACACCGGGATAGGGGCTGTGGTACTCGATCGTCTTCCCGGCGAGCGAAGAGGACCAGCCCGCCAGACGGACATGCGCAGGCTCGGACATCGCCTCAGTTCCGCCAGAGGTTCGGCGGCCTGTCCCACCCCACGAGCGCGGCCGACACGCGCCAGTATCCGTAGTGGCCATCCTCATCCCGCGGTCGCATATCCTCGATGACGAAGCGAATCGTGTGATCGCCTGCGACAAGGTGATCGCTGAGATCGAGTTCCAGGGGAAGGACTTCGTCGCCCGGGCACCAGCCGCTTCGGCTGTAATCGCTGGACCAGTACCCGGTCGTCCAGCGCGCTGTGTAGGGATTGCGATCGCGGAAGCGGCGGCAGTCGTCGCGCCACGGATGGAAGCGATGAACGACGAATCCGTTCACCGAGATGACATTCGCCTTTGGCACGAACTCGTCAGCGCCCCTCCCGTCTGTGCAATGGCCGGTGGTCAGATAGCGCAGGACCACCCGGGAGAGGCCGTCCGGCACCGACACGGCGACCTCCGCGCCGTCACCAAAGTCATGAGCGTTGAAGGAGTCGGTGAAAAAGACCGGCTGTACCCACACGGGCGGCGTGTACAGACTGTCCGGCTCGAAGTTCAGTGCGAAGTCGACGCGCCAGCCGGGGCTGGACCAGGTGTCGACGAATGCCTTCATGATCCGCTTCCCGCGAAGAAGCGGCGCAAGCTCCGAGACATCGACAACGTGATCGGTCCGGCCGCCGTAGCTCGTGATGAAGCGCACGATCTCGAGGTCGGGCTCCCCCTCGATGGCGAGGCGAAAACTGCCTGCGCGATCCCATCGATCCCATACCTCCCGGGCGCTCTTCGGCACCGGGTGCAGGGTGAACCGCGCGTGAGTCCGCCCCGGAGGTGCATCATCCGGCAGCACCGAATGTGTGACGGCGATGCGTCCCTTGTCCTCGTGGTCAAGGTTCGGGAGCGAGTACTTCGCGGTCGTATCCGGGTTGAAGTGGATCATCGCCGAGTCGAACACCGTTACACTGCCGCTGCCGCCGGCATCCGCAGAGCCGATGGATGCCTGAGTGATACCTGCAGCCAAAACGGCAGTGATAGCAGGGATAAGCGCACACAGGTTCCTGATGGATCTTCTCATGCCTGATTCCTCCACTCTCCCGGGACCGGCCTTCGTCGGATGATCCTCCTCCACACCGGACGCCCGCCGGCGCGCATCAGGATATCCCTGCTCATAAGGCCCGCGAAACGCAAAACCTTGCGTGCGGCCATCCGCGCCCTCCGGCCCTCCGCGATCTGCTAAGATCGCCTCTGCACCAGGAGGCCGGGCTACAGATCTGCATGCGGCATTCCGACATAAGGACATGTCGCTGCGATCCCTGTCTCCATTGATCCACCAACCGGAGGAACCCGATGCGCGTCCGATCACTGCTTACCGCTGTCATGGCCATGCTCGCACCCCTGCCCCCCATCGCATCGGCAGATGAACTGGCTGTCACCAATGTCCAGGCGGAGCAGCGCCCGGGCACGGGTATCATAGACGTCACCTACGATCTCCAGACCGTCGGCAACATGCCTGTGATGATCAGGCTCTTCCTCTCCACTGACAGCGGGGAGACATTCCCGCTCCAGTGCCTGACCGTCAGCGGCCATGCCGGCGCGGGCGTGCTTCCGGGCAGCGGACTGCAGATCGAGTGGAACGCCGGCGTCGACTTCCCGGGGTTCACCGAGGCCGCCTGCCGGTTGCGGGTCATGGCCGATGACTCGCCACATGCGGAGCAGTTCATCTTCATCCCTCCGGGCGCCTTCCTGATGGGAAGCCCACAGGACGAACCGGGCCGATACGGCGACGAGACCCTGCACGAGGTCACCATCTCACAAGGCCTCTTCATCTCACGCCACGCGGTAACCGGGGAGCTGTGGAGCCAGGTCATGGGAGGCACTCCCTCGGACCCGCAGCTCCCGGTGACCCAGGTCAGCTGGGACATGGCAGTGGAGTTCTGCAACGCGCTCTCGCTTCTGGAGGGGCTGGAGCCTGTGTATCTCATCAACGGACCCGGCGGGAATGTCGTGTGGAGCAGGGATGCCGACGGGTACCGCCTGCCGACCGAAGCCGAGTGGGAGTACGCCTGCAGGGCCGGATCGCAGGAGGCATTTGCCAACGGACCGATTTCCAGCATCGGCTGCACGCCGCTCGATCCAGTCCTGGATGCGATCGGCTGGTACTGCGGGAACACCTCGGAACCGATGCCCGTCGGGCAGAAGCCGGCGAATGCCTGGGGGCTGTACGACATGCACGGCGGGTCCTCCGACTGGGTGTGGGATGCGTACCTTGCAGCCTACGAAAACCTCGACGCCGTCGATCCCGTGCATGAAGGCAGCCCCGGGGACTCCCGGGTGAATCGCGGAGGCAGGTGGTACGCACAGGCACGCGATTGCCGCTCTGCCGCGCGGGCCGGCCTCCAGCCCGGCGATGCGGACGCGGGCACGGGGTTCCGTTTCGCCAGGACGGCATTCATCACGCAGGAGGCCCCTCCGAACGGCGAGTGGAGCCAGCACGCCCACAACCCCCAGAGGACAGGTTATACAGGGCAGTACGTGCCGGCTCCGTGGAGGTGGAAGTGGTCCTGGAACGGCCCGGACTCATCCGGCGGAATATCCCAGGGCAAGACTTCGCTGCCGAGGAACGTCCAGCCGGTGACAGGCGGGGGGAGGGTCTACATCGCCCGCGGCGGCAACGGGGTCATCGCGCTGTCGGAGGATGACGGCAGCGTGATCTGGAGCCGCAGCCTCGGAGGCAGCGTTAACGCCACCGTCGCCTATGACGCCGGAGGCAGCCTCTATGTGCCCGGGTCCGACGGCATCCTGTACCGGCTCGATCCGTCGACCGGCAGCACGCTGAACACCTTCAACGCAGGCGCACCGATCACGACGCCACCCTGTGTCATCGGCGATCGCCTGTTCATCTCGGCGGGCGCCAGTGTCCATGCGCTCGGCAAGAGCAGCCTCGCCCCGGTATGGGTCTACGATGCGGGATCCGCTGTTCAGACGCCCCCTTCATACTCCCCTTCGCGGGACAGGGTGATAGTCTGCACCGAAGACCTCTACGTCCACGCCATCGAGAACAGCAGTGGCCAGCAGGCATGGCGCGTCAAACCGAGCCCGCGCAATCCGTCCGGGGACGTCAACTTCACGAACGGATGGCCTGTGATCGCCGAGACTCACGGCCTCGTCCTCGTCAAGATGCGCCTGGACTGGAACACGATGTGGAACTGGAGCCCATGGCCAACCACGAACGCCGCAATCCGCGCGAACCTCCTGAGCCAGCCGGACCAGCAGTGTCTCCATGCTCTCAGTCTGGATGACGGCTCGGTGCCCTTCGTCTGCAACATCGGACACGGCGGGTACGGCAACGGCGGCTACATGCCGATGGGCCCGCAACCGGTGGTCAGGCGCTTCCCGGACAACACGGAGACGGCATACATCATGATCCGCGGCAAGTCAGGGCCCGGCATAGACGGGCGGTGGGACACCAACTTCGGCGAGATGGTCCTGGACGATGCGACCATCCCCGGCCTGCAGGCCGGCCACGTGAGGTGGATCAACTATGACGGCAGTGTAAGCAGCGGCGGGTATCCTGCCCCGACGGACGAACAGCACAATGTCACCATGGCCGGCGATCACCTCTTCGGTGGCCACTGGATGGCCGGACAACCCCTCCGGATCCTCGACCGCTCGGAGAACCGCGGCACCTACACCAGCCCGATCACATCCGCGAACCTGCCCCACATCGTCACATCCACCAGCGTCGTGCCCTACAGCCCTTCGCACTACAGCAGCATCAACCTGGTGCAGGACGGCGACCCGAGGAGCTTCCCCCCGGGCTTCTACATCTACCATGGACAGGGGACCGTGTACGACACGTACTGGAGCGAGTACGCTGTCTGGACAGTCAGCAACGGAACGGTCTACTTCCGCAGCTGCGACGGGGCTATCGTGGCACTTGAGCACGGCGATCCCCGGGGCGATGGACAGGCGAACAGGGTTGCCGGCCCCGAATCGACACAGACGCATCTCCGACGGGATGTGCGTCGCGAAGCCACGACAGATCCCGGGGCACTGCCCGCAGAATCTCCGCTGGTCCGGCTGCACGAGGCGGCCGTTCACAGCGGGCGGCATGCCGATCTTGAAGGAACGCTGCGCTATGTGCATAACAACGGCAAGGCGATGCTGCTGGGCTTCGATGATCCGCACGCGGGGACGTTCAAGGTCATGATCAGGAAGAGCGACTGGAGCAGTTTCCCGGGCCTGGATGGCAGGATGGGCCGGAACGTGGCCGGGCTCTACCGCGAAGGGATGACAGTGCGCGCCTCGGGCGTGATCGAGTGGTACCAGGGGGATCCCGTCATATACGCCCGATCTCCGGCGCAGATCCTCGTTCAGGATGGGTCTATGCCCTGATCCAGGGATCTGTTATCATCGGCCATGCACATTGCGGAGGCCCGGACCACTCACCGGGCCTGGACCCGGACCAAGAAGGCTGATCCAGGATCCTGCACCGTCTGAAGCTGCCGCGTTCCTCGGGTGGAACAGAGACAGGGGGCTGCCATGCACACTTCACCCGCACAATCCATACCCATGCTCCACTCTTCGGTGCTTTCAACGGATGGCACCCCGGGCACCCTTACACCGCCTCTTCAACTCCCGGTACCGCATCCGCGCAGCCTGGCACCGCGTCTGCTCATCCTGATGCAGCGGACCTGCCTGTGGCCGATGCTCGCCGCCGCCCTGCTTCTCGCACTGCCGCCCGGCGTTGCCTCCATCTCAGCGCAGTCCCCACACGTGCCCTCATACGTAGAGGCCTCCAACGGCCTTCACCTGCCGGGGATGGAGAACGGACGGACGGAGCTCGTATTCGGCGACGTGAATGGGGACGGCCACCCCGACATGGTCAGCGTCGGGGATCACGGCAGCCCGTTCATCAACAGCGACCAGCACGGCGTCATGGTCTGGTTCGGCGATGGAACCGGAAACTGGACTCTTCACATGGAGGGCCTCTTTGGATACGGCGGCGTGGCTTTGGGCGATGTCAACAACGACGGGCTCATGGATGTCGGGTACGGGATCCACCACAACTACTCCGGGACCGACTTCGGCGATCAGCTCCTCGAGGTGGCGCTTGGGGACGGTACCGGGATGAACTGGACCCCGTGGGACGACGGCCTGGCCACCAGCGGCGAGACCTGGGGAATGTTCGGAACGGACTTCGCCGACATCGACAATGACGGCCATCTGGATGTCGGCTCAATCAGCTTCGGCTGCTGCGCGGGCGTACACGTCTACCGCAACAACTCTGACGGTACGTGGACGCGGACGTTCGGGTTCCTGGGCGGCAACTCGGACATGATCTTCGTCTTCGGCGACATCAACGGCGACGGCCACTCCGACTTCGCCGCCGGCCACGGCGACGGCACCGTCTATCTCGGCGACGGCGAGGGCGGGTTCACCCCTGCCGACGCCAACCTTCCCGGCCCCTCCTGGCGGAGCGGAGTGTCACTGGGCGATGTGACGGGCGACGGCCGGGACGAACTCGCATTCACCACATCCGGAGGGGTCGCTGTGTACAGGTGGGTGGACGGCCTGTGGGAGGATCTCTCGGGAGACCTAGCGACGATTGGCCCGGATTACCGTTTCACACAGATTGCCGACATGAACAACGATGGCTACGGTGACATGGTCACACTGTCGAAGGACAACACCCGCGTATACCTGGGAGACGGCGCCGGGAACTGGACCCTGGCGGCGAGCACACCCACCGATAGCGCATGCAGGGTTCTCGCCCTCACAGCGGGCTCAGATATCGACCACAGCGGCTACGCCGACCTCGCCTACGTCGCCGAGGAAGACTGCCACTGGTGGATCGGCGGCACAAACGAACTCCACCTCTTCAGGGAAGGCTCCACTCCCGACACCCCCTGGGTGCATCCTGTGTACCCGCGGGGCGGTGAGGTCTTCATCGCCGGCAGCGTCCGTTTCATCGACTGGCACGCGGCCATCCCCGCCGATGTGCAGCCGTTGCCCCCGATGACAATCGAGCTCTCGACCACCGGGCCGGACGGCCCCTGGACCGTCATCGCGGACAGCGTGCCCTGCAACGGTCGTCATCAGTGGATTGTGCCTCCAGGGATCACTCCTTCCGAAGACTGCCGCCTTCGCTTCCGGCTGGGCACGGATCCGGAGGCTATTGCCGTGACGCCGGGTTCGTTCAGCATCCGGCAGGGCGGTCCCGCATCGGTGGATCCGACCGGCCCTGGGCCGCGGGCTGTCCCTGCTACGGCAGAAATCCGCGCGGCTGCCCCCAATCCGTTCCATCCGCACACGGTGCTGCATCTCCACATGGATGCTCCCGGCGAGGCATCGCTGGCGGTGTACGATCCTGGCGGGCGCCTGGTGCGGAGTCTACTGGACTGCAGGCTCAACAGAGGCGGTCACAAGGTCGGCTGGGACGGAAGGACGAACTCAGGCGTGGATGCGGTGGCCGGCACATACCTGGTCCGCCTCTCGGTTGACGGGCAGCCTGCATCGAAAGCAAAGGTCACGCTTACCCGCTGACCCGATCCCGGGGCCGGGACTGGTACGCGTCCTGTCAACCGCATCCTTGCCGGCGTTTCGTCACGAACGGCGCAGCCCCCAGAGTTGCGCCAGGAGAGCGCCTGACAGCATGAGGGCGCAGCCTGTGAGCTCGCGGCCGTCCAGGCTCTCCCGAAGGATCAGCCAGCCGCCCAACGCGGCGAAGGCCGACTCGAGGCTCATCAGTATGGCAGCATGGGCCGGCTTTGCATGACGCTGGGCAACCACCTGCAGTGTATAAGCGATCCCAACCGAGACAAGGCCGCCGTACAACACCGGCACGGCCACACTCAGAAGCGCTGCAAGCGACATCTCCTCGAGAACCACGGCGGCGATCCAGCTCAGCAGGGCGCAGACGGCGAACTGCAGCGCTGCCAGGACCAGCGGCTCCAGCCACGTGACCAGCCATCCGATCAGGAGCACGTGCACCGCCCAGATGAAGGCGCCCATCACCACGTACGCATCGCCGGGCGCCAGGGAGAACCCCTCCCTCACACTCAGGAGATAGAGCCCCGCAACCGAGAGCACGGCGCCGACCCATGCGCCCGTTCCGGGCCTGTGACGCCAGAACAGCCCGAGGAGGGGGACGAAGATCACGTACAGCCCCGTAATGAAGCCGGCCTTTCCCGCGGTCGTGAATACCAGCCCGATCTGCTGCATGGTCGCGCCCAGAAAGAGGACCGTTCCCAGCAGCAACACCGCCGGGGTAACACCGAGTCTGAAGGGGCGCTCAGCCGGCGGTCCTCCGGACGGTGAGCTCCCGGGCCCAGGGAGCGGTGAACTGCGGGGTCCCACCATGATGACTCCGCTGGCGCGCCATGACCATGCCGGCCTGCGGATCAGGATCCACGGCAGGAGAGAGAGCGCGCCCAGCGAGAACCTGACCGCGTTGAAGAAGAAGGGCCCGACATGCTCCATCCCCGCCCGCTGGGCCACGAAGCCGAAGCCCCATATGGAAGCGGTGATGAGGAGCAGGCCGTCGCTCTTCCAGACCTTGAGCGTGTCATCGTGCGTTGAGTGCAGAGGATCCCCCCGGACAATGGCCCGGGGAGATCCTATCCGCCGGTGGCATGGAATGCGAGGGTCACGCCACGCTCATCTGCAGTTCGTACCTGCGGTACATGCGCGCGTACTCGCCGCGCAATGCCGTCAGCTCGGCATGGGTTCCCTGCTCCACGATCCTGCCGTCCTCCAGCACCACGATGCGATCCACGCGCTGCAGGGTGTCCGGCCTGTGGGTCACCAGTATCGCGGTCAGCCCGGGCAGGACCTCGTGCAGCCTGTCCCACAACGCAGCCTCGGTCTTCGAGTCGAGGGCCGAGGTGCAGTCGTCCAGGATCAGGACTCCCGGCCTTCCTGCAAGGGCGCGTGCGAGGGCAAGCCTCTGCTTCTGCCCGCCGGAGATCGACATTCCGCGCGTTCCGACCTGCGTGTCCAGCCCCTTCGGGAAGGAGTCGACCTCGGTCTTGAGCTGAGAAACCTCCAGCGCCCACTCCAGCACCGTATCGGGGATCCCTTCCCGTCCGAAGAGAACGTTGTTGCGCACCGTGTCGCTGAACAGCACAGGCTCCTGCGGGACGAATCCGACCAGGGACCTCAGGCTCTCCAGCGGATACTCCCGCAGGTCCCGTCCGTCCAGCGTGACGCGCCCGGAGACCGGGTCGATCAGCCGCGGCACCAGGTGGGTCATCCAGCTCTTGCCGCAGCCGACCCGCCCGACCAGGGCCACGGTTTGGCCCGGCCGCACAGACAGGTTGATCCCATGCAGAATCGGCCGGTCCGAACCCGGGAAGCTGAACCGCACATCCTCGAAGCGCAGCTCTCCGGCAGCGCCCGAAACCACACGACCAGGGCCGTCCGCGCCGGGCGCCTTCAGGACAGCCCCTGCGTCGTCCACCATGTCCGGGACGGTGTCAAACTCCATCAGCCTGTCGATGGAAACCGCCGACTGCCTGGACTTCACCAGGAACTGCCCCACATCGAACATCGGGAAGACAAGCCAGCTCACGTAGTAGATGAACGTGGCCATCTCCCCCATGGTCAGGTTCGCCTGCAGCACCCGGTATCCCCCTGCCAGGAAGACCACCACCACCCCAAGCTGCCAGATGTAGCTGTACATGGAGTCGATCACGGTGCCGGAGCGAACCGCGGCGATCTCCGCACGGCGCCTCTTCTCGCATGCTGCCTGAAACGACGCCTGCTGCGCGCCCTCGCGGACGTACGCCTTGACGACGCGGATCCCCGAGAAGCAGGCCTCCAGGACGTCGTTCACCCTGGATATCCGCTTCTGCAGCTCGTCATAGCGCCGGTCCAGAAGCGATGAACTCCTGAAGAAGATCAGGATCAGCACCGGCAGCGGTCCCGCGGTCCACAGCGTCAGCCCCGGGTCGATGCTCGCCATCATGATGATGATGAAGGTCACCGACAACAGCGCCTCGTACAGCCGGAAGATCCCCGAGCAGGCAAACCAGGAGAGCTTGTCGGCTACATCGTCCGTCATCCGGGTGACGAGATCGCCGGTCCGGAACCTGTTGAAGAAGTCCGGCCCCTTGCCCGTGATCCTGTCGAACGCATCCTGCCGGAACAGCCACTCCAGGCGGCAGTTCATCCACGAGCGCACGGACTGGAAGATCGCGTACAGCACCGACGCGAACACGCCCATCGCCATGTAGCCGACCGCGAAGGATGGCGTCACCGACAGCCCGAGGCTGCCGCCGATCCCGATCATGGCCTGCGCCAGGCCGCTGTCGGGAACCTGACCCGTCCTCAGGTAGTCGATTGTGAAGCCCATCATCCGCGGGATGGTCGCCTGGATCACCGTCTGCACCGGAGTGAGGAGCAGAAGAACTGCCAGCACCCCGGGATAATCCCGGTAGAATCGCCAGAGCCAGATTGCCTTCTTATGCATGACATGCCTCTCCATTGCCGCCCGCGAACTGCAGGGCGAAGAGTCTTGCGTAGTATCCGTTGTTGGTCAGCAGCGCCTCATGCGCGCCCTGCTCCACGATCCTGCCGTTGCGCATGACCAGGATCCGGTCCGCGTCGAGAATGGTGGAGAGCCGGTGCGCCACTATGAGGGAGGTTCTTCCCGCGAGCAGCCTCTTCAGCGACTCCTGGATCTCCCTCTCGGTCTCGGGATCCACCGAGCTTGTGGCCTCGTCCAGCACGAGCAGGTCCGGGTTGCGCACCAGAGCGCGTGCGAAGGACAGAAGCTGCCTCTCGCCGCGGCTGAAGTTCGCTCCCTTCTCCGACACCTCGGTCTCGTAGCCGGCGGGCAGCCGTCGTATGAAACGGTCGGCCGACACGGTGCCGGCGGCCGATTCCACCTGGTCCCGGCTTATCCCGTCAGCCCCCAGTGAGATGTTCCACGCCACGTCTCCCGGGAAGAGGAAGATGTCCTGCAGGACAAGGGAAATCCGGCTGCGCAGATCGGCGCGCTCCATTTCCCTGATGTCGACGCCGTCGATCGTGATCCGGCCGCGCTGCGGGTCGTACAGGCGCAGCAGCAGAGATATCACGGTGGATTTGCCACCTCCGGTAACGCCCACGAGCGCGACACGTCTTCCCCGCTCGATCTCGAAGCTGACATCCTTCAGAACCCAGTTCCCGTCATCCGTATAGGAGAACCAGACGTTCTCGAAACGGATCCCCCTTCCGAGAGCGCCGCCGGGCACGGGAAGAGCCGGATCAACAATCTGCGGCATCTCCTCCAGAAGAGAGAAGATCCGCCGCGCTCCGGCCAGCCCCTTCTGGAAGCTGCCCAGCTGGTCTGCGGCGCGGGCGATCGGCTCGAACTCCTTCCAGATGAGAAGGACGAAAAGCACGATGATCCCCGGCGTCACATTCCAGTAGGCGCCCAGAAGGAGCAGAAGCCCCACCTTCACCGTCTCCATCGCAAAGAGGGCGTTGAAGAACCAGCAGACGACGACGTTGACGTAGGCGTCCTCCCGGAACTTGCTCTCGTTCGCCCTGCGGACCCGCTGCCTTGCGAACGCTCCCCTGTGGAAGATCTGGACGATCGACATCCCGTGGAGGAACTCCGTCAGCGTGGCGGTGACCTCCGCCATGCGGCGCCTCACCTCCAGGAAACGGTGCGTCGTCATCCTGTGGAATGTGTACACGAGCACGATGATGAGAGGCATCGACCCGAACACCACAAGCGCCAGCCCCGTGTGCTTCCACAGCATCAGGCCCCAGATCCCGGCGATCATCAGCACGTCGCCCACGATAAGGACAACGGTGTTGGTGAAGAGGAGCCTCAGGGACTCGGCATCCGACTCCACGCGGGCCAGCAGCTTTCCCACGGGGTTGCGGTCGAAGAAGGAGACGTCCTGGGAGAGGATGTGCCGGAAGAGCCTCGTCTTCAGCTCCAGCATCACATCCTGCCCGACCGTCTCCAGCCGGATCCGCTGCAGGTAGAGCAGGACGAGGGAACCGGTCTGAAGAGCCAGCACCGCCAGACCCAGAGCGAGCAGAGGGCCGAAACGCCTCTCCCCCGCCGGACGCCCGAGCTGCCCTGCAAGCGGCCCGTCGATCCCCTGCTGTATGAGCCATGGCCACGCGAGCGAGAGGCCGGTGGCCGCAACCAGTAGCGCCAGGCTGAAGACCAGCCGTGACCGGTGACGCCGCAGAAGCGGCAAGAGCTGCCGGAACGCATCGCGGGGATTCATCCCACGGGCTTCCTCGCCCGGGGTTTCGTAATCGAGAAACTGCGTACTCATATCTGTCCGCCTCAATCCGAAATGGCCTTTGGTCGACTTGAGTTATGGACTTCGGCGGGCAGAAACAGAAAACCCGCCGGACTCCAGGGAGCGGCGGGTTGCGTACCGGCTACTGGTATGGCGTCAGCCTAAGGGTACACTCCTCCCACCGCATCAATCGCACGGTGTGCATTTGCACGAAAGATGGAAATGCGGCTCATCCGGGTGGACCCTCTCAGTTGACTCCCTGGCCTCGAGTGTATCTATTGGCGACAGGCGCCTGACCTGTTGAACTCCCGCGGACTATACATGCCCGCTTCCGGACCTCCAAGTGAAAAGTCACCCGGGGGAACAGATCGGCCGTACGAACCACCGGCTGAATCTGTTTCATCCGACTTCGGGATTCCCGGCACTGATCCGAAGAAGAGACCCTGGCCTTGGCTGCGGGGCATTCCCGGGTCGCAATCAGTGCATGTGGGCCGCAGGTGAGGCCAGGACCCCGCAGGGAGGTCAGATCATGCCATCGCGTATTCAGCCCGTCGCCGGTATCCTCCTGATCCTCGCGCTCCCGGCAGCCGCGTGCGCCACCATTCCGATCACAGGCCGGAGACAGCTGAGCCTGATCCCGACAGCGACCCTGAACGCCATGAGGTTCGACCAGTACGCCGCGTTCATCTCCTCGAACCCGGCAAGCCGGGATGCGGAGAGGACGGCAATGGTGCGCCGGGTCGGAACCAGATTGCAGGCTGCGGTGGAAAGGTACTTCAGGGATCAGGGGATGTCCCGACAGAAGCGGTGGGGTTCTGGCAGCGAATGGCTGACCTCAAGGGCGGCGCATCCCCCCGGAGTTCCTCAGCACGCATCCATCGGATCAGACCAGAACCCGTAAGATCAGGGAGCAGATCCCGGAGGCGATGCGGCACTACGATCTCCGCTGACCCGTGCAGGCAGGGGTCAGGTGCTGTTCTGCCAGGAGACGGCGCTCCGCACGCCTGGACAGCAGGTGGCCGGGACCCTCAGGGTCCGTCCCACGACACCATTGCCCCTGTCGGCAAACCACGCTAGACTGCACCCGGCACAATCATCATCGCTCGGCCTCTTCATCCCGTCACGGAATCGGGGAGCTGGACCGAGCACGTCGTTGGACACTAGACCTGGTGCGATGACCGGGACAAGGAGGTGCCTGTGCCTGGGGTGCGCACACTTCGGTGGTGGCAAAGCCTGATTCTGGCAGCACTTGCTGCCGGGACTGCAGTCACCTCCGGTGCGGTGCAGGTAGGCGATCGGGCTCCAGACTTCTCCCTCTACGACCTCGACTACCAGGTCCGGAAGCTGTCTGATTTCCGCGGGAACGCCGTAGTCCTGTACTTCCTTGGGCACAACGCCGCCGTCTGCCTCGAGTCCGCCCGCATACTTCAGGACATGTACAGCCGGTACCGGACGGACGGAGTCAAGGTCATCGGCATTGACTGCTGGGACGGCACTCTCGACGATGTCCGGTACTTCCGCGACATGACCGGGGCCGACTACGTTATCCTGCTCGGTGGGTCGTCAGTCGCGAGGGTCTACGACCTGTCCTACAACAGCACCCTCGTGCTAAACCGCCGCGGTTTCGTCCGCTACCTGGCGCCGGGTCCCGACGACTCCGCATTCGACCCTGACGCAATCGAGATGGCGATTCTCGCCGCCCTGGAAGAACAGGAAGAAGACGTTGAGACAACATGGGGGGTGATCAAGTCCCTGTATGAGCGCAGCAAGTCAGCCCTGCTGATGACCCTGCGTCATCGCTGAACCAGCCTGCGTCACCGCGTCAGGGCCCGCTGTAGTCGCAGATCGAGGCAGGGGTCTCCTTGACCCGTACGCGCCTGAGCCCCGGGAGACCGGGAGCCAGTCTTTCCCATATCCAGACAGCCAGGATCTCGGACGTCGGGTTCTCCAGGCCCGGCACTGCGTTCAGGAAGCTGTGATCCAGAGGGTCGAGTACGGCCCGCACTGCCCGGCTCATCTCCTTGTAGTCCATGAACCAGCCGGTTGACGGATCCAACGCCCCCTGAACCGTCACTGTCACCTCGTAGCTGTGCCCGTGTATCCTGCGGCATGGATGATCCGGAGGTACCTTGGAGAGGAAGTGTGCAGCCTCGAAGCGGAAGATCTTGCTCAGACGATGGGGCATTGCACCCTCCCTGTTCTGCCGGCCCGGCTCCGCGGGCCGTTCAGCGCACGTCAGCGGTCGAGCAGGGGATCGGGGACACCGGCGTCTGCAAAGCCCCTGGCCCGAAGTCTGCAGCTGTCGCACTCCCCGCATGGCCTGCCATCCTGTGCGGGATCATAGCATGACGAGGTCAGCCGGAAGTCGACCCCCAGGCGGACCCCCTCCTGGACGATACGGCCCTTGGTCCAGCGCAGCAGTGGCGCGCGGATCTCCACAGGACCCACCTCAACGGCGTCCCGCGTCGCCACCCGGGCAAGCGACTGGAATGCCTCGATGAACTCCGGGCGGCAATCGGGATAGCCGCTGTAGTCGAGGGCGTTGACGCCGAGGAAGATCGCATCCGCCGCGAGGACCTCGGACCATGCCAGTGCAAGCGACAGGAAGATGGTGTTTCGGGCCGGAACATACGTGGAGGGGATTTCGGCGTCCGCGCCGTCACGGCCGCCTCTGGGGACATTGCCTTCTCCCGTGAGGGAGGATCCCCCGAAGCCGGCCAGATCCAGATCGATGATTCGGTGTTCCACGGCGCCAAGAGCTTTCGCCACGAGAATGGCGCGATCCACTTCGACACCGTGACGCTGCCCGTAGCGGACGGTAAGCGCATGACAGGCGAGCCCCTCCGACACTGCCATCGCCAGGGTCACGCACGAGTCCAGCCCGCCGCTCAGAAGAACAACCGCACTCCCTGGAGATGTGTCTCCGCCGCCGGAACGACCCCGTGTGGCAGCCGGCCGAGTCCTGTCGCCTCCCGTCCTGCTCATGAACACTCCATGTCGGTCAGGCCTGTGCAACCAGATGGCCCGATCATACACCCCTTGCGTCGGGACCGAAGATTACGTTGTGCAACTGGATCTGCAGACGAGCGGGAACGCGGTCCTCCAGCATCCAGCCCGCCAACTCCCTGGGCTCCAAGACTCCCCACACTGGCGAGAGCAGGACCGGATACTCAGCCTTCGGACCCCGTTGCCCGATGACATTCCGGGCCCACTCGTAGTCACGCCTCGAGGCTATGGCGAACTTGAGCTCGTCGGTCTTCCTGAGGCGATCCAGATTGCTCCAGAGATTCGCGTCGCACTCCCCCGAATCGGGGCACTTCAGGTCCATGATCACGTGAACCCTCGGATCGATCCCATCGATCGGCTGCGAACCGCCGGTCTCCAGCAGAACCTCGTACCCCTCGTCCGCCAGCCGTGTCAGAAGAAGCGGAGTGCCCTCCTGCGCCAGCGGCTCTCCGCCCGTCACCTCGACAAGAGGAGAGCGAAGGCCGGCCACCCTGGCAAGCAGATCATCCACGGAGATCAGTTCACCGCCCTCGAATGCGTACGCCGTGTCGCACCAGACGCATCGCAGCGGACAACCCGCCAGCCGCACGAAGACGCAGGGCAGGCCGGCCCAGGTCGATTCCCCCTGGATGCTGTGAAAGATCTCGAACACGCGAAGCTGCATTCCCGCCTCTCAGGGTTCCCTGCGGCATCGGCCGTGCGGAACTCCCAACTCGCCCAGAAGCTGTGTGACGTCGGCGATCATCTCGTCCCGGCCGCATATGTACGCGGTCCATGGCGTCGTGCCATGCAGGCATTGTGGGATCACGTCCGTCACACGCCCTGTCTCCCCATCCCAGGCGGAAGCGCCCGGGCGGCTGAGACAGGGAAGGTACCTGAACTGCCGGTACGCCGACTCCAGCTCGCGGAACTGCTCATGGTAGATGCAGTCCTCGCGCGACCGGTTGCCGAAGAAGAGCCAGGCACGCCGGTCGTCCCCCGACTCCAGGTGCTGAAGGATCATGGACCTCAGGGGTGAAATGCCGGTCCCGGTGGCAATGAAGAGGCGGGCGCGGTCCATCGGATCCAGCCGGAACTCGCCGGTCGGACCCTCATAGCGGACAACCTGACCCGGCTCCAGGGATGTGAGAACCGGCGTGGCGGTCCCCTCCCGGTAGCGCCTGATGCACAACGACAGGCTGGTTGAGCATGCGGGAGAGGAGGCGATCGAAAAGGGACGGGTTGCCGTGCTTCCGGCATGGACCAGGATGTACTGGCCTGCCCGGAACGCCTCTCCCTCCCGCGGCTCCGGCCGCAGCACGATCTCGTGCACGTCCCTGGCCAGGATGCGGTGAGCCATGACGCGGGCTGTCTTGGTGGAGAGGGTCATCCATGAGTCTCCGGGCGCGGCGATGAGGGCGAGACGGCCCGCCCCATCCAGGTCGGGTTTCACGCAAGCCATCGGATTCGCCGGATTCTAGGAACGTACACCGTCCGTGGTCAACACACTCCCACGGATCACCGGGAAAACCTGATGTGTGTGGTCTCAACTCCGGCACCTCGTGCGCATTGACTCGGTATCTCCCCGCTGATAGCTTCAGTGTGCGGTGTTGGAGCGGGCCGGTCGCCCGGCATCGGATGCGGACGGTGGACCGCGAACCCCGGACATGCCGGCAGGGAGAAGCTACCATGGCGTTGAAGATCACCGACGAGTGCATTGCATGCGGCGCGTGTCAGCCGGAGTGCCCGAATGAAGCCATCAGCGAAGGCGAGGAGATCTACTCGATTAATCCTGATCTCTGTTCCGAATGCGTGGGCTTCCACAGCGAGGAGCAGTGCGCGGCCGTCTGCCCCACGGGCGCATGTGTCCCGGATCCGGACAGATCCGAGACCGAGGAAGCGCTCATAGAGAAGGTGAAGAAGATCCATCCCGACAGGAAGTTCGATACGGCCTCCATCCCATCCAAGTATCGGAGCTGATGACACTGAGGCGGAGAGTCCCCCACCAGATCTCCCCGTCGGCACCGGTGCAGAAGCCTGGCCTGGGAGCCGCCACCGAGCCCCCCCGTCGTGAGTGGCAGACAGCTCTCTGCCGTCCGGCCTCAGGCTTCCCTGGAACTCATCCGGTATCCGAAGGGTTTTCTTCTTTTCGGACGGCTGCCCTCGCTGACCAGATGGAATGCCAGGCGCCGGGATCCGGGCAATGGTGACAACGCAGGCCCCTGGTCGAGTTACCCAACATTTGGATGGAGGATAGGAGCCATGAACAGGCGCTTCTTCTGGATATCCCTGACAATCGGAGCCCTCGGGCTCGCAACCCTTCTGCTCAACCCACTCGACTGGAGGGTTGAGATCTCGCGCGGCGGGCAACCCGTAGCGGCAGCATTCAGCATCGGCTCCGGAGCGGCCTCGGCCCAATCCGCTTCCGAAGGGATCGAGGCGCTTCGCAGTCAAAGCCGGGCCTTCGTTCAGATCTCAAGGACCGTGCTTCCGGGTGTGGTGAGCATCACCAGCGAGAGAAGCATCCGCGTCAGCGGTATGCCCGCTCCCGACGGCTTCCGCTTCTTCGGGGATGAGTTCTTCGGCAGGTTTTTCCAGGCCCCGCGTGATATCCCACAGGTCGGCAGCGGATCCGGGGTGATCGTCAGCCGGAACGGCTATATCCTCACCAACAATCACGTGGTAGCCGACGCTGACGACATCCAGGTCATGCTTCACGACGGCCGTTCATTCAAGGGTGAGATCGTGGGCAGGGACCCCAAGAGCGACGTAGCCGTGATTCGGATCGACGCCCCGGATCTTCATCCGGTTGAGATGGGCGACTCGGACGCTCTGGAGGTGGGCGAGCTGGTCATGGCCTTCGGGAACCCGTTCCGCCTCTCCTCTACGGTAACGGCGGGAATAGTAAGTGCAACAGGACGGAGCAGGATCGGCGTCGCCGACTACGAGGACTTCATTCAGACGGACGCGGCGATCAACCCCGGGAACTCTGGCGGTCCCCTGGTCAACCTGGACGGCAGGATAATCGGGATCAACACAGCCATCGCCACGCGCAGCGGGGGATACCAGGGGATAGGCTTTGCAATCCCCATTAACATGGCTCAGCGGATCATGGACAGCCTGATCAGAACCGGGCGGGTCGTTCGCGGCTGGCTTGGCGTGAACATTCAGAACCTCACACCCGAGATGGCGGAGATCTTCGAACTGGATCGCCCGAGGGGTGCCCTTGTGGGACGTGTGGTCGAGAACAGCCCGGCTGAAGACGCTGGTTTGATGCAGGGGGATGTGATCCTGGAACTGGACGGACAGCAGATCGCCGGTGTTGAGGACCTCCAACTCAGGGTGACCGCCTACGATCCGGGGTCCGGGGTGGACATCGTCGTTCTGAGGGACGGCAGGAGGGAGAGGCTGCGCGCCACACTGGGTGAACTGGACGGCGACCTGGCTGCAGCCGGACTCGAGAAGGAAGAGACGGCACGGACCCGCAACCTCGCACAGGATCTTGGGCTGGCCGTCGAGGAGCTGACGGCGAGAATCCGGCGACAGATCGACCTGCCTCCTTCCGTCGACGGTGTAGTCGTCGCTGACGTCGACAGAACCAGGCCCGCGGGACGGGCAGGTATCAGGGCAGGGGATGTCATCCTTGAGGTCGCTGGAGAGAAGGTCCTGAGTGCACCCTCCCTGGAGCGGGCCCTCGACAGCGTGGATCGGGGCAGGCCGGCACTGTTTCTGATCTGGCGGGACGGCTCGGAGATTTTCCTCGCTGTCAGAGTTCCTGAGTAGTATACTCCGCAGTCCGTGCCGTCCAGGGGGCGGCGCGGCTCGTTCTGAAACCGAATAGGAGTCATCCGCTGATGCTCGACGAAGACAAAGGCCCTGAGGAACAACCAGAAGCGAATGAGCCGCACTACTGTGAAGTCCGCAGCAAGTATGAACTTGTGATGTCGGCCGCCAAGGAGTCGGAGCGCATCAACGAGATCCATCGCCGCAGGGGCACGAGTCCAAGCGAAAAGGTCACCATTGAGGCCATCCAGCGCATCCGTAACGGCCTCTCGCGCATAGCATACGAAGATCTCTCGGAACGGCAGGACGAGCCCCTGCGCGAATCAACCTACTTCTTCGGTTCCTGATGTTCGCCTTGTGGACTGAGGATTGCATCTGACACGGATCCGGTCCCGAAGCACGCGCCCCTGGGAGTAGCTTCCCCGGGGCTTCTCTTATCCGGGCCTTGCATGCGGAATCTCCACCCGAACCCAGGGGGCGGCATCTCCTGAGGCAGCGGCAGCCTGCCATTCATCATGCTACAATCGGGGAGTTGTGAGAGGCGGGAGAGGTGTCTCGGGGGTGCGGGATCCGATCCCGGAACCGCCCGGACTACTGCGAATTCTGCGGCCGGACCGGACCGGCAAGGGGGTGTAGCTTGATCAGCTCAAGTCCGAGCCCCGGGGCAGGCAGCTTCCCGGTAGTGTGCCACCTGTTCTTGCGCTTGGGGTTAGGCCTATTCATGGCCATCTTCGGGACCACATTTGTGCACGCCTCGGTGGATGATCTCCACGTGCCGCTCCTGGACAGGTGGCCACATGGTCCGCCCGGACGCCTTGCCCTCTTCCCTGAGAGCGAGGCGGGCTGGCCTGCACAGGTCAGGGATGCATGGGACACGGCCCCTTACGCCGCCTTTCACAAGGCGGCTTCCGCCTCCATGGCTGACGAGCTCAAGAGGACCAGGCTCAACACGGAGCCCACCCCGAACCAGCTTCTCTACGATGTCATCCACTACGACCTGGATCTGACTCTGGATCTGGACCCCGACGCCGAGATCCTGACCGGGGAGGTCACCATGACTGCCCGGGTCGTCGCGGGACCCCTGGAGCAGATCGAACTGGATCTGTCTTCCAATCTTGCCGTGTCATGCGTCGTGACAGCAGGCTCACCGGCGAAGTTTCGGCACTCCGACGATATTCTGACGGTCCGCCTCGACCGGCCCTACGCAAGTGAGGATCTCTTCGCCGTCACAGTCAACTACTCTGGCAACCCGGAACCTCCCGCCTTCAGAACACACACCCATGATGGTCAGCCGGTCATCTGGACGCACAGCCAGCCGTTCGGATCCCGGGACTGGTGGCCCTGCAAGGATCACCCCTGCGACAAGGCCGACTCGGTCGATGTGCGCATAACGGCCCCCTCCGGGATGATCACCGCGGGAAACGGTCTTCTCAGGGAGCAGTGGGACGACGGGGACGTCTCCTTCGCCTGGTGGCACGAAAAGTACCCGATTGTCACCTATCTTGTCTTCCTCGCCTCGCATCCATACCACCAGTACAGCGACTGGTACACGCCCCTGTCCGGGGGTGATCCGATGGAGATCGTCTTCTACAACTACCCTGGCAGCATCCCTGACGTCGAACCTGTTCAGGCCAGAGTCCGGGAGATGATCGAGGCCTTCGTCCGGGTATTCGGGGAGTATCCATTCCCGGACGAGAAGTACGGGCATGCACAGATCTCCTGGGCAGGCGGCATGGAGCATCAGACCTGTACAAGCCTGGGATACTTCGGAGAGGGATTGATAGCACACGAACTGGCACACATGTGGTGGGGCGACATGATCACCTGTGCAACCTTTCACGACATCTGGCTCAACGAAGGAATGGCCACCTACAGCGAGGCAATCTGGGCGGAGGCCGCCTATGGACCGCAAGCCTACTCTTACATCATGCGCCTGACGCAGTACTTCGGCCCCGGAACCATCCACGTGCCCGACCTCGAAGACCGGATGCGGATCTTCGACAAGGACCTCTCCTACAGGAAGGCATCCTGGATCCCGCACATGCTGCGTGGCATGTTCGGCGACGAGGCGTTTTTCGCCTTTCTGGCTGACTACCGGGAGGCTTTTGAACATGAAGTCGCCACCACGCAGGACTTTCAGGCTGTCGCCGAGGCTTCCTTCGGCAGGGATCTTAGCGCCTTCTTCAGCCAGTGGATCTACGGCGAGTACTACCCGATCTATGCCTTCTCATGGGATGCGGCACCCACGGGCGACGGACACGAGATCGCACTCGATGTGGAGCAGGTCCAGCCCTGGCAGCTGTTCGACATGCCGGTCGAAGTCGCCGTAACAACGGCGGATGGCGAAGAGCGATTCCGCATCGAAACCTCGCTTCAGCAGGAGTCTTACACACTCCACGTCTCCGCAGAACCCCGGGAAGTGGCCCTTGATCCCGACAACTGGATCCTGAGGGTGGTCCTGGCGCCCGTTTACGAGCCGACATTCGAAAAGCACCTGCTGCTCGTAAACGGTCTGCACTGGACCACGCACGGCGATGAAGTTGTAAACGCCTACCTGAACAGTGCCTTTACGGGATCGTACTCGTTCGACTTCTGGGACTGCTTCGACGAACCGTCCGGCGGCTATCCCCCCACCGTACCCCAGCCGATCGGTCATGGCAGCGTTCCCGGGAGTGTGCTCGGGCAGTACAGAACCGTCATCTGGCTGGGCAACAACCTGCTGGGAGACATGCAGAACTGGTATGACACCCCGATCTACGGATACCTGGAGGCCGGGGGGAATGTCCTCCTGATGACCCGGATGGCCGAGACATTCCTTGTGGATCCGTACAGGCGGTATCTGGGCATAGAGTGGTTGGGAACCGACAGCGTTTACGACTGCGTAGCCGTTCAACCGGGCCTGACCAACATCGGCCGGACAGGTTCGCAGAGCTACGTGTCACGCTTCGATCCGGACAATCTCCATCCCGAGAGCACTCTACTGTACAAGGCAGTGCTGGGGTGGGATCCCAATGCAGGCGCAGGGGTGATCAGGATTCCCGCATCGGGAGGCACATACAACCCCGGCGGAGGCAGGTTCGCCCTTCTGAACGGCCGTCCCTACCGCTGGGACTACCAGGATCTCAGCACCAATGTGGACTACATACTGAGCCACTACATGGGGCTGGACGAAGCCTCCGGCATCCCCGAATCCGCAACAGCAACCCGGCTCTTTCTGGCCGCCCCACAACCGAATCCATTCGGGGGAGTGACCGCGCTCAGATTCGTCCTTCCCTCCAGGAACACCGTGCGGCTGGGCCTGTGGGACGTTCAGGGCCGGGAGGTGCGGTCACTCATGGACACCGTTCTTCCCCCGGGCCTGCACGAAGCACACTGGGACGGCAGCACGAACTCCGGGCGCCAGGCTCCATCCGGGATGTACTACCTTCGCCTGGAGGCGGGGGGCCAGTCTGCGGTGCGCAGGATTCTGAGGGTGCGCTGAGGAAGGCGGTGGGTTCCCCACACATCTCAGTGCCCCCGGCAGTCATGTGATCTGTCGCGGCAGAAGACTGGTGAGATCGCAGCACCGAGGCTGTAGAATCCGCCTCGATACGGCAACTCCTGCGTGCCCGCCGGACTGAACCGTGCAGGCAACGAACCCAGCGGAGGTTCTCCATGCAGTTGAAACGGAAGCCAGTCCCGGCGCGTCCCGCCCTGCTCTCCTGGGCCCTTGCGATCTCCACGATTGCCCTTGCTGCCGTACCGGCGCCCCTGTGGGCCGCCTCTCCCGGGGATGCTCTTCCCAGGCATGAGCAGGGGGAATACGAGGCCATCCCCTGCCCGCAATGCGGAGCGGTTCACCCCTGCGCAGCAGCGAAGTCATCGGCGCTTCGGCTTGCAGGAGGCGTCCGCACGGCGCCGACAGAGATGCAGAAACTGATCGACATGCTTGTCTGCGATCTCTCGCTGGAGGTGTTTCCGGACGAGGGGACGATCGAGGGTACGGCGGTGCTTCGGATGCGCGTCGTACCTGACAGTCTCGGCCTGTCGGCCCCGCTGCACGCGGTGGAGCTGGACCTGCGCCGTGAGCTCGAAGTCACTGCCGTGAGACTGGACGGAGCGGCAGCCGAACACGATTCCACGGCCAGACACGAAGACCTGATCCGGATCCGGCTCGACCCGCCCCCTCCTGTCGGGGACGAACTGGTGGTGGAGATCGATTACGGCGGAACCCCGCCAACCGACGGCTGGAGCGGCCTCCACTTCCGGGACATCGCCGGGGCCCCGATAGTCTACTCCTTCGGCGCGCCGCGTGGGGCCCGGTGCTGGTGGCCCACCAAGGATCACCCCGAGGACAAGGCCGACACTGTACGCGTGCGTGTAACCGTTCCGGAAGGGTTCGCCGTGGCCGGCAACGGACGCCTCGCCGGGGTGTTCGAAGGCGAGGGAAGGACCTCGTTCCTCTGGGAGGAAACCCATCCCATCGCTTCGTACCTGGTTGCCTTCTCCGCCCATGAATACGAGATCACCGAGGATCTGTACACTTCCGAATCGGGCGAGAGTATGCCCCTGGTCTTCTACAACTACCCCGTCAGCGTTGGCGACTGGACCCCGGTGCAGTCCAGGGTCGCCTCCATGATCGGGGTGTTCGCGGAGATCTTCGGCGAATACCCGTTCCTGGACGAGAAGTACGGGCACGCCCAGATCCCATTCTCCGGCGGGATGGAGCACCAGACGATGACCTCCCTCGGCTCGCGAAGCGAGATCGTGGTTGTGCACGAGCTTGCCCATCAGTGGTGGGGAAACGCAGTAACGTGCGCCGACTTCCATCACGTATGGCTGAACGAAGGGTTCGCCACGTACAGTCAGGCCTTGTGGCGGGAAGCGGTGGAAGGCCTGGATGCGTATCGGGATGAGATCACGAAGTTCCGCTACTATGGCCGGGGAAGCGTATATGTGTACGACATCGAGGATTCCGACCGAATCTTCGACACCTCGCTCTCATACTACAAGGGGGCATGGGTGCTTCACATGCTGCGGGGCGTTCTGGGGGATGACGACTTCTTCGCCACGCTCGGGACCTACTATGAGAGGCACGTGGGTGGAACGGCCCGCACGGAGGATCTGCGGGAAGCGGCGGAGCTTGTCTCGGGTCTTGATCTCGATCACTTCTTCCACCAGTGGGTGTACGGTGAGGGTTTCCCGATTTACACCCACGACTGGACGGCCTGGCCGGCCGGAGACGGCTACGAGCTTCAGCTTCGTCTGCGACAGTTGCAATCCGGGACCGTCTTTCACATGCCCGTGGACCTGGTTGTACACTCGTCGGAATCGGGGCAGTCACAGACCTTCCGGGTCGACAATGCCTCAGCGGATACGACCTACGCACTGCCTGCGGACTTCCTCCCGTCCTCGATCGAGGTGGACCCGCACGAGTGGATCCTGCGCCGGGTGATCCCCCCGATGGACCAGCCCGCCTTCGATCGCCAGATTCTGCTCGTCAACGGAGTGCCATGGATGGTCTCCGCCGGGGAAGAGGTCCGGAGCTTCTACGATGACCATGTCTTCACAGGTGCCTATGCATACGACTTCTGGGACTACCACAGGCCGCCCTCCACCGGCTACCCGCGCTCGCTGCCCGCCCCGATCGGCCACGGAGCCATTCCTGCGGATGTTCTGGGCAGATATGAGGCGGTTGTCTGGGTCGCCAACAACTACGGTGGTGATGGCATGGGATGGATCGACTCTCCCCTGCATGGCTACCTGGAGGCCGGAGGAAACGCGGCCCTTATGACCCTGAGCGGACGCACGTATCTTCCGGACCCGTTTGTGGAGTACCTCGGGATCTCATGGGAAGAACAGGATGCCGAGGCGATCGCCTACAGGGCCCTGCATACCGGGCTCCCTGATCTGCGCATAGAAGGCGGGCAATCGCCGGTGTCCTTCTTCCGGCTGGAGGATTCCCCCCGCCTCAGACCCCTGTACGCTGCGGAGGAGGGATCCGGCACATTTCTCGGCGTCCTTCGTCTTCCCGGGGAAGCCGGGGGAGGAGGCTTCTTCTTCCTTAGCGGGAGGCCTTACCGCTGGCATCCGGACGACCTGCGGGGCTGCCTGTCCTGGGTTCTGGGGGAGTTCCTGCCGGATACTCCCGGTCAAGGGACGCGCGTGAGGCTTCTGACCTCACGCCCGAACCCGGCCAGGGACGTTGCAGGCATCCGGTTCCTGCTTCCGGAGCCGGGACCGGCCCGCCTCGGCATATGGGACGTCCAGGGGCGGCGGATCAGGATCCTCAGGGACGCACATTCCCCCGCAGGCTGGAATGCGGAGATCTGGGACGGGCTTGACCATGAAGGCCGCCGTGCACCCTCCGGAGTCTACTTCAGCAGGCTGGACGCGGCAGGTGAGACCCGCTCAGCGCGTGTTCTGCTGATGCGGTGACGCGCATCTCCCCCCTTCGCGGGGGATCGTCCCGGTCGTGCATACCTGCCGCAAGGATGCTCCCGGCAGGGGATCCGGCTCGTGGGACCCGCATTCCGGGCCGCTGATTGACACCCCTGCAGGGGCGGCCTATAGTGCCCTGCGAGTTCCCGAATACGGTCCGGAATCCTCGCGAGTCCCTGCCTGGTCTTGGCGCAGTCGCCTGCCGGAGGGGCCCGGCGACATGTCCGGAGTTGGCCCACAATCCCCTGGAGGTATCGGATGAGCGAGACCAGGCACGTGCACGTTGTCGGCACCGGGACGATCGGTGAGCCCCTGATCGGCCTGCTTTCGGATTTCCGCAAGGAACTGGGCATCGAGACCGTCTCGTTCCACAAGCGAACCCCGCTTCTGGACGAGCGCGCAAAGGTACGCAACCTGGTCAACCGCGGAGCACTCCTGGTCACGGACGGGCCGACAATCCCCAAGTTCGAGGAGATGGGGATGAAGGTGACCTGGGATACCGAAGAGGCCATCAGCCGCGCAACAGTGGTCATCGACTGCACCCCGTCCGGCGTCGGCCAGGAGAACAAGAACAAGTACTACGAGCGGTACGAGTCGAACACACTCGGATTCGTGGCGCAGGGCAGCGAGTTCGGCTTCGGCAGGATGTACGCCCGCGGCATCAACGACAGCACGCTGGAGCCGGGCAGGGACAAGTACGTGCAGGTCGTCTCATGCAACACCCACAATATTGCGGTCCTGGTTGACACACTGGCCCTGGCCGGCAGGGATCCCTCCAACCTGCTCGAGGGCAAGTTTGTGATGATGCGCCGGGCGAGCGACATATCCCAGGATGGATCCTTTGTCCCGGCCCCGAAGGTCGGGAAGCACGATGATGAGAGGTTCGGCACCCACCATGCCCGCGATGCCTGGCATCTCTACCAGACCATGAACTACGACCTCAACCTGTTCTCGTCGGCGATCAAGCTGCCAACGCAGTACATGCACTGCCTCTGGTTCAACATCAGGGTCAGGGAGAAGATGGACAAGGCGACCGTGCTGAAGCGTCTCGGCGAGAACACCCGCATCGCCCTGACGGAGAAGACCTCCGCAAACCAGGTCTTCTCCTACGGCCGTGATCACGGGCATTACGGCCGTATCCTGTCGCAGACCGTCATCCCCGTGAAGACGCTGCACGTCACGCCGGACAATACCATCGTCGGGTTCGCTTTCACACCACAGGACGGGAACTCGCTGCTCTCGAGCGTTGCGATCGCCGGCTGGTTCCTGGACCCGAAGGGATACGAGTCCAGGCTGCAGTGCCTCGCTCCGCTGATCCTGCGGGAGTTGTAGAAGCATTCCGGCCGCGCCTGGTTGGATGGCCGGCGGAAGCTGCGGGCACGAGGTCAGCCACAGTGGGCCGGCCTCGTGCCTTTGCAGATGACGGAGGATCCGGAGAGGCCACAACTCCGCTGGAGCCGGTCATGCCGGGCCCGGCTCTCCCTCCCTCTACACCCCCCCGGCCATTAGGGCTTCCAGCACCTGGGCCGGATGGGCCTCTGCCCTCGTGACCCTGGCCCAGTGCTTTCTCACCTTTCCGTCGCGGCCGACCCAGACAGTCGAGCGGATCACCCCCATCGTCTTCTTCCCGTACATCGTCTTCTCGCCGTAAGCGCCGTACCTGGTCATGACCTTGCGGTCCGGATCCGAGAGGAGGATGAACGGCAGCTTCTGCTCCGCGGCGAACCTGGCATGCGATTCGGAACTGTCCGGCGAAATCCCGATCACCACCGCGCCAAGCTTCTGTATCTGCCTCCAGTGGTCCCTGAACCCGCATGCCTCCTTCGTACATCCCGGCGTGTTGTCCCTGGGATAGAAGTATATGATCACATCCTTCCCCCGGAAGCTTCCCAGAGACACGCTCTTACCGTCCTTATCCTTAAGCGTGAACAGGGGCGCCGCCTTGCCTGTCTCGACAGCCATGGCACCTCTCCTTTCTTGACCCGCAGCATTCGCGAATCCTCTGCGGCAACACCGGAAATGCGTGCGAATGCCGCGTTGCGCACGGGCCCGGCATCCATCCGGGCCTACATGGTAGCATCGAACCTCGTCGCCTCCCGCAGGAAGCTGTGATCCAGGTAGTCGCGCATTATGACCCGGGACATCTCCTCCGCAGTTCCGAACCTTTCGTAGTCGACCCGTATCACCGGGATCACGCGGGAAATGTCCCTGACGAACTCATCGTATCCCTCATACAGCGACACCAGGTAGTCCAGTGTCACAGTGTTCTCCACGTCCCTGCCCCTTGACCGTATGCGGCGCATCGACTCTTCGGCGGATACATCAAGGTATATGATCACGTTCGGCTTGCACATGAAGTTGCTCATGTTCGTGAAGAGCTCCAGGTATGTCCGGTAGTCCCGCTCCTCCATTATCCCGAGCCTGGCCAGCATCTTTGCGAAAACCGAATCCTCGTATATGGTCCTGTCCTGCACGGCGGAGCGGCCGCTCCAGATGATCTCCTGGTGCTGACGGAACCGCTTGTTGAGCAGGTAGATCTGGGTGGCGAAGGCGTAGCGGGGAGTGTCCCTGTAGAAGTCCTCCAGGTATTCGTTCTCCGCTACGGGTTCGTAGTAGACGTCGATGTCGAGGTGTCTGCCCAGCTCCGTGGCCAGGGTCGACTTGCCTGCGCCGATCATCCCGGCGATTCCGATGAACAGCTTCTCGAATCCTGACATGCCAACCTCCCGGATCCTCGGGACCCGGGCTGGAGGTCCAACCTCCGCCCGACCGCCGCGAGACGGATGAACACACGGAACATCCGCCGGCAACCCGCGGGGATGAATATAGCGTCCCCGGTCCCCCCGGGCAAGACGGCTCCAGGCCGGTGTGGGCTCAGGCCCTGCTTGAGACCGCCTCTTCCCAGAGTTCCTTCCAGATCCCGAGGGGACACCAGACCCGCCCGACTATCCCCATGGCACTGTCCGGATCCATGCCCCTTCGCAGCATCAGGTGGCATGCACTGAAGAAGGTGCCGCGGCAGTTCACTGCGCAATGCACAAGAACCCTCCGGCCCGCGAGGCTGTCCAGAGCGCTGCAGACGTCGACGACATCCTCGAAGGACGGCCAGTCGAAGAGAACCGGGACGGCGATGTACTCCATCCCTGCGGCCCGGACTGCGGCGGCCTCCCCCGCGATGGCATGGTCGGAATCAACAGGAAGGAGGTTGATCACCGCCTCGAAGCCGAATCGAGGAAGGCTGATGATCTGTTCAAGCGAAGGCTGTCCGCTTGAGGCCAGGTCGTCCGCGCATACGACGTAGTTCAGAAGGTTAAGAGATGCCGCATCTTCGATGCTTCGGCTCATGGAAGCCCTCCAGGGGGTAGCCCGGGTTCCGCCTTCGTTCTCACGGCCGACCGGCGTCGCCTGCGCTGCAGCGTTGCAAGCATTGCCCCGCCGACAACCATCAGGGCGCCCAGAACCCCGGCCGCATTCGGACGTTCCGGATGCATCAGAGCGGGCCAGAGCGGGTGCGCCAGTTCGACGATCCCGATCGTGACCAGGGGAACGATCGTGAGGATAAGGCTTACACGCGATGCGTCCCAGTGTCTGAGCGCCTCGGCGAAACAGCCGTATGCAACCAGGGTGTTCACAGTCGCGAATCCGAGGAGACCAAGGTGCAGCGTCGAAAGCGACGCCAGGGAAGCCGGCCTGCTCGCCGGCAGCAGCATGATGGCAGACGCCGCGTAGATGGCGAACATGACGGACCGGGAAGAAAGAGTGTGCAGCAGTTGCTTCTGGGCAAGCGCGTAGATGGACCAGGAGGCGGCGGCCGCGACTATCAGAACAACCCCGGCTGACAGGCTTGTGCCCCCGGCCAGTAGCTCTCCCAGCCTTCTGTTGAAGAAGAGAGCCAGGCCCGTGACGAGGATTGCCGCTCCCGCCCACTGAACACCGCGGAATCTCTCCCTGAAGATCACAATGCTTCCGATGAAGAAGAAGACCGGGGCGAGTTGGACAACCACCTGTGCGGCTGAAGGGGATATGAGCTCCAGACCGAGAAGGTAGATCACGTAGTTCCCGCACAGGCCGAGTACGGCAGCGGCCAGGAGCAGCATGAAAGAACGGCCAGAGCCCGAGATTCGCTTGAGATCCCCCGAGCGCAGAACCGGAACAGCCAGTATCAGGGCCGCTGCCAGGAAACGAAACCAGGTGATCGTGGCCGCATCGAGACCCTGCAGCAGTTCCTTGAGCGCGATCGGCAGCACGCCCCAGAAGAGCACCGTTACCAGCGACAGGACCAGGCCCAGCCGCCACCGTCCGGTTGGCTGGTGCAGGATCATTCGCGGCCGGCCTCCTTGAGACGCCGGGAATCCGTTCCCTTCGCTTCCTCGGATTCCCCCTTCAGCCCCGCGGCCAGTGCGCCGAGCAGTGACACTGCCGCTGCGGTCCTGAGTGCCATGGACATCGCCCCGAAGTCCTCGGGCAGCCATGGACGGCCGGTTCGTCCTCCCGCTGATTCGAAGACTGCCGTCCCGAGGACGACGCCGAGGAGCATGCCCAGGACCCGGGCTTCGGCAAGCAGCGCGCCCGCCGTCCCCTGCCTCCCGCGGGGGGCGGATCCCATGAGTGCGCTGGAGTTGGGAGAGATGAAGATCCCGGTGCCGAGCCCGATCATACCGAGGCGGACCATGATGCTGCCTGCCCCGGCATCCGGTCCGAGTCGGGAGAGCGCGAACAGACCAGCGGAGAGCGTCAGCATTCCGGCCACGGTAAGGATCCGTGTGCCGATGCGGTCCGAGAGCCACCCGGCCGGAGACGCGATTGCGGCCATGAGAAGGGGCTGCATTGAGAGAATCAGTCCAGCCTGGGCGGGGCTCCTCCCCTGTCCCTCCACGAGGTAGAAGGGAAGCAGAAGCAGCACGCAGAAGAGGGCAACGTAGTTGCCCAGTGCACTCAGCACGGATCCGGTGAAGAGGCGGGATCTGAAGAGATCCAGATCGAGGAGAGGATTGTCGCGGCCGTGCTGAAACCTCGCGAAGAGGACGAGGACCATACCCCCGCCGAGCACGAGGCCCAGAGTGCGCCCGGAAAGCAGACCCCATGACGCCGCCTTGCTCAGTCCGAGGAGAAGGGCGGGAAGGCCGGCCATAAGGAGCACAAAACCTGGCAGGTCGAACGGTGCCCGCCTTCCGCCTGCAAGGCGCATCAGATGACGGCACCCGAAGAGCGAGATACCCAGGCAGACCGGAGCATTCAGCAGGAAGATCCAGCGCCATCCCAGGGTGGATACCATGCTGCCGCCGAGTGTGGGACCGATCGTAAGACCGACGTAGGTCGCCGTCGAAAGAAGGCCGAGAGAGCGGCCCCGCGCACCGGGCCGGATTGCGCTGGTGACAAGTGCGGGCCCGGCGGACATGATCAGCGCCCCCGATATGCCCTGTGCAATCCGGAGTGCAACGAGCTGTGTCAGACCATCACTCAGTCCGCATGCCAGCGATGCGAGCCCGAGAAGCAGGAATCCTCCCAGGTAGACCCTGCCGTGACCGAGCATGTCGCTCAACCTGCCGGCAGCGAGCAGCAGAATCCCCACGGCGAGCAGGTAGCCCTGGACGATCCAGCGGGTGTTCTCCAGCGAAGCCCCGAACTCCCGGCCGATGTCAGGCAACGCCAGATTCACGGCCGAGCTCGACAGCGCACTGAGGAGTGTTCCGGCTGCAACTATCCAGAGGATCGGGGCTGCCCCTGCCTGATCCGAAGATGTCGGCTTATGAGCGTTCAGTTCGACTCCGTTGTCGCGCACCGGGATCCTGACACACGTCTCCCGACAGTCATTCGCTGCCGAGGCATGTCAATCCGGCCACACGTGTCTCGCCAGATCCACCCTGCCGCTCTCGTCAAATCGGATGCCTTCGCACTCCAGAAGCCTGCGCTGCAGGGCCTGCGCCTCAGGACCCGGGATGGTGATCCTCCCCTCGCTGTTCACGACACGGTGCCATGGCACACCCGTAGATTCGGAAACGGAGGCCATCGCGAATCCCGAAACGCGTGCGCTGCATCCCGCCATCCGACCAATACGCCCGTACGTGCTGACCCTCCCCGATGGGATTTGCAGGACCAGGGCGTGAACGCGGCTGAACGCCGCCTGGCAGCCTGAGTCGTTCCTCGTCATGAGCCTCTCCTGTGAGTGAGCAGGATAAGGCCGAAGAAGCTGTCGGACAAGAAGGGAGGGCGAGAGCGGGCCGGTGGTCAGATGACCTGCTTTCGCGTGACTCTGCGCCGGTCTGCATCCAGGAGTCATGTCGCTTTGAGGCTGACAATGCCGCAGTGAGAGTACTACACTGGCGGAGTTGTTGGGTCCGTGCGCCAGGGCTGTCGCGACAGGGAGTATACGACAGGAATCGACTGATGGAATCCCGCCCTGCGCGCGCCAACACACTGGATAACGCGGTCAAGGAGGATCCGGCCCGCTTTGTTCACGGGATTCGCGAACACCGCAGGCCACCCGCAACGCCGGCGATGCCGGAAGCGAGGCGCCCATGGAACCTGAAGCCTTTTCCCTGCGGGATCCCGATCCACCGCCATGGGAGGCACCGGGCATAGCCGTCGAGGATGACATGGCGGCCGAGCATCCCGCCATCGCTTCAATGCTCGCCTTCGAACATGAATTCATGGACCGCCTTCTGCATCATGTCGCAAGTCAGTCCAGCGGCAGGATCGAACTGGTCGACATCGGATGCGGAATAGGCCGGCTGCACTACCGCTACGGGATCAAGACCGCCGATCCCAGGTCGGCATCCCTGTCCGACTCAATCCGCCTGGAGCGGATCAGGAGCAAGGATCCCTCCCTCGCCTTCGACCCGGATCTGGCCGCAAGGCTTGCGCGCGTTTCCGGGGTCGACTTCTCCGCACATCAGCTGAGCCGGGTTGAGGGCCGGCTTGTGGAGGCCGGGCTCTCGAACATGCTGCGAAGTCGCCTGCTCATGCGCACCGGAAGCATCCAGAGCCTGCAGTTGCAGTTCCCGGAAACCATGCCCCTGGTCGTGAGCATGTGCAACTCCATTGGCCTGTTTCCCTCCCCCAATGGAGCAGCCGCTCTGTTCCGCTCGGTGCGCAGGATGGTGGAGCCGTCGAAGGGAATGGCCGTGATCAGTGCTTTCAGGCGCGGCGCCGTGGCCACCCACGCCCTGCCTCTCTACGAGAGCCTGATCCATCTCTTCGGTCAGGCCAGGTGGCTTCATCCCGGCGAATTCGTCGGCATGCGCTACAGGCAGAAGGCGCAGCGTCACAAGTCCGTCCGCGACCCCGACCAGACCGTGGTCGTGGATGTCTACGACTGCGATGGAAACCTGGTGAAGGAGCAGCACACCCTGACGCGGATTCCGGATGAGGTGGCGAAGGCGGTTGGCACCGGGCACATACGCACAGTCGGCGACTACCATACCCACTGGTACGGCGAGGAGCAGGTTGCTGCGTGGATGCAGGAGCACTGGGCCGGTCTCAGACACTACCACCTGGCCGGGAAAAGGCTTGATCCCGAGCGGGGAGAGGCGATCCAGCTGGCAGTCCTGGACGCATCGGGCCTGTTCGACGGGCTGCTGGAGAGCTGGGCCTGAAGCTGGTCAGCCACGCCTGCGGCTGACCCCGCCGAACGGCGGCAACACGCCCTCCGCCGGACCGCTGTTGCCTCGTGCAACCTCAGCGCTCCTCCCCGATCCTCCGAAGCTTGACGGGGAGGCGATCCTCCTGCATCTCCATGAGACTCCCGGGAAGGTCGAGGAAGATCCCGTATTCAGGGGAGAGTCTCAAGGCGTTGTTGGCGGAGTTCGGGGCGCTGTAGGAGTCCTCGTCCCCGCCCTCGTCCGCGAAGAAGGAGAGGCTGCTCCCGCCGTGATAGTCGTTCCCGCCCGCGCGCGCCTGGCCAGGCCTGTACACGTAGCGATCCCGCCCGCCACGGTCCAGAAACGCCGTGATGCTGTTGTGCGCCGACGCGCCCTGTGAGAAGGATCCCCCGCCCTCGTAGGTGTCGTCACCGGCCGAGTCGATGAAGAGGGTGACCGACTCGTCCCACGCCAGCCCCTGCGCCACCCCCTGGCGCGTCGTGTAGAAGTCGTTCCCCCCATCCTCCAGGAAGGCACCCACTGCCTGGTGGGCCGAGAACCCCTGGTTGTATCGGGATCCGATGTACACGTCGTCGCCGTCCCCACGGGCGTTCAGGATCCCGAGGCCGTAGTAATAGCCGCCCCCCTGGGAGAAGTTGCCGGCCTCCATCCTGTCCGATCCTCCTCCGTCCAGTAGTACCGCAAGGCCGCCCGACGCCAGGGTCCGGAACCCGATCGCGCTTCCCTGGGACCACGCGTCGAAGATCCCCGCGTCGCCGTAGCCGGTGGGATAGAGTCCCTTCGCGTAGTACGAATCGTTCCCGGAGCGGTCCAGCAGCAGGCCGAGTCCCCTGGCAAGCCCCACAGCCTGCACCTTGGCGTCACCCTCGTAGCGGTCGTTCCCCGACTCGTCGATGAGAAGCCCCGCGCCGAACAGGCCGACCCCCTGGCAGAAGGTACGGCCGCGGTAGACGTCGTCCCCCTCGAGGTCGAGCAGCACTCCGATGCCGAGATAGCCGGTACCCTGGCACCACTGCGGCCCGATGTACTGGTCATCCCCCTCGAGATCGACCATCATCCCGATGCCGAGGATCCCCGCGCCCTGGAACCCGTTGACGGTGGACTCGTATGCGTCGTCCCCCTCAACATCCAGGCAAATGGAGACGGGGAGGCTCCGCCCGAAGCTCCCCCCCGAGTTGCCTGTGTACAAGTCGTTGCCGCCAAGATCCATCAGGAAGGCAACCTCCGCGTCGCGGTGCCAGTTGTCTGCCCCGCCCGCTATCAGGATCTTCCCGAACGGAGTCTCCCGGGAAAGCAGGATCGCATCTTCCATCCGGTCTTCGTATGCCGTCCTCAGCAGGACGGCCGTCTCGCGTATCCACGCTGGATCCGCGAGGCGCGCGGCCCATGACGCGGCTTCGAACAGCGCCGCGTAGTCAACCCTGGCGGCGAGGTCCAGGATGCGCCTGTTGCGGGCGAAGCGTTCCGAGTCATCGTCGAAGTGGATGTAGATCGTCTCGGCGAAGACATCCCCCAGATCCCAGATCGATTCCTCGAGAAACGTCATCTCCTCTTCGCTGAGATGACGGAAGGCGCGCGCGTGCCATGTTCGGGCGCCCTCCAGGACATGCTCGATCCAATGGATGATCGGCCTCACCATGTGAGGCACCACATTGCCGGCAGCGTCGACGCCATCAGGGAAGATGCCGTGCTCGGCGGGTTCCCGCTTCGGCTGAGGAACGCCGCTGTCATGGCCGGGTAACGGTGGAACCTCAGCTTCAGATCGCGAAAACGAGTCAAACGCCTCGCGGCCTGAGGCGGATTCCAGCCACTGCCTGCTCCACTCCAGGTAATCCGCAGCGGATGATGCGCGGTGGACTCCATCAAGGATCTCGCGCGAGACAGATTCCAGGCGGAATGGATCGCGGTGGACGTAGGTCATGCAGTCCAGGCGGTACGGATCCGCAGTGACGTGGCAGCGGGCCAGCCGCTCGAGAAGGTCTTGTGTCTGCTCCCCAGCTGCGGCCTCCCCGGCCATCCGCAGCACGAGGGGCTTCCACTCGCTCGGCTTGAAGCGGTCCGGCGGGTAGATCTCGTCATTGCCTGGAGGAGCAGGCCACCGGGCTTCGGGACGGGCGCCGAGGGTGATCTCCAGATCGAGGACCTGCTGCCGCTTCTCCGCCCGTGCTGTCAGCGACTGGCCTGATTCCAGCAACTCCAGCCACTCGCCGGGTGTGCGCCAGAAGCCTGCAGCCTTGTCCTGGTCGACAAACAGGCCGTCAAGCGCCAGCTCCCTGTCGACCGCGAGGCGGATCACCCGGACGGAGAACGGATCGCCATCGAAGAGCCGGCCCACCTCCGCCAGGAAGAGCTTCCGCGCACTGTCCGCCGGGAATGCGAACGGAATCCCCTGTGCCGCGATCAGGATGTCCCCGGTGAGGAGGCCGCCCCGGGATGCCGGAGAGTCCGGAGACACGGCGGTAACCCGAAGCCCGGACAGGGCACCCTGAAGGGCCTCGCATCCGCCTGCACCAGGCTCGATCTCGGGGAGGTTCCCCACATCGCCGGAGTAGATGCCGAGCCAGCCCCTGGGGCGCAAATCCCCCGATGCACCGCCATCGCCGGCAGCTGTGAGAAGCAACGCGGGAAGGAGCACGGCGAAGAGGAGAGCAGGAACGAAGCGCGGACGGCCCTGTGCGACTGCATAAGCGAATGGCATCGACATCTCCCTCCGTCACGACATCCCGCCGGTCCGGATGCCGGTCTGCGTGTTCACCCCCCACCCTCTCTCCTTACTCGTACTCGACCCGCTCAGAATCCGTAGATCTCCCCGAACTTCGTCTCGAGGTAACGGATGAGGTAGTCTGCGTTCAGCGGTTCACCCGTCACTTCCTGCACGAGATCCTCAGCCCACATCCGCTTCCCATTCAGATGGATCTTCTCGCGCAGCCACTCGCGCAGCGGCTTCAGGTCGCCGGCAGCGATCATGTCATCCAGGTCCGGCAGTTCGCGGCTGATGGTGTCCATGAACTGGGCGGCGTACAGGTTCCCCAGGGAGTAGGTGGCGAAGTACCCGAAAAGCCCCATCGACCAGTGGATGTCCTGCAGGACCCCCTCCGTGTCGGTCCCGGGGACGATGCCGACGTACTCCTTCATCCGCTCGCACCATGCCTGAGGCGCATCGGATGGCCTGATGTCGCCGCGGATGAGTCCGCGCTCGATCTCGAAGCGCAGCATGATGTGCATGTTGTAGAAAAGTTCGTCAGCCTCCACGCGGATCATCGACGGTTTGGCCTCGTTCACGCCCCTGTAGAACTCCTCCTCCGTGACATCGTGGAGGGCATCCGGAAACATCCTGCGCACGACCGGATAGAGATGCCGCCAGAACGGACGACCACGGCCGACCTGGTTCTCCCAGAGACGTGACTGCGACTCGTGAATCCCCAGGGATACCGAATCGCCCAGAGGAGTGCCGTCATGTTCGGCCGGCAGGCCCTGTTCGTACAGCGCGTGACCGCCTTCATGCATTGTCCCGAAGAGACACATGCTGAAGAAGTCTTCGCTGGACCGCGTCGTGAGGCGCACGTCGTGCGGAGAGAACGAGGTGGTGAATGGGTGCGTCGACACGTCCATCCGCCCCGCCTGGAAGTCGAACTGCATCATCTCGAGCACCCTGCGGGAAAGCTCGATCTGCTTCTCCTGCGGATAGCGGCGGTGAAGGAAGTCCGAGCGCGGCGGGGTTCCGTTGCGTACCTTCTCCACGACGGCGATCAGACGCGGCCGCAGTGAGCCGAAAATCTCCGACAACCTGGCCACCGTCATGCCCGGCTCGTAGTCCTCGATCAGGGCGTTGTAGGGTTCACCCTCGTACCCGACCGCCTCGGCATATCGCTTCTTCAGGTCGATCATCTTCTCCAGCAGGGGGGCGAAGACGGGGAACTCGTTGTTTTTCCTGGCCTCGCGCCATGCCTCCTTCGCGCGGGAGGAGGTCCGGCTCATCTCCTTCACCAACTCCACCGGGACACGGACCGCCCGCTCGTAGTCGCGTTTAATCTCGCGGAGGTTGACCGCCTCGTCGGGACCAAGGGATTCACCCTCCGCCCCGCTGATCGCCTCGGCCATCTCCCGGCATGTGAATCTGTCGTGCGTCAGTCCCGAAAGCACGGCCATCTGCCGGCCGCGCGCGTCGGCCCCCTTTGGCGGCATGTGGGTCTCCTGGTCCCAGGACAGGACCGAGGACGACTTGCTGATCGCGTAGGCCTCGCGGCAGATCATGATCATCCTGTCGTAGTGGGTGCCCATCAGACTCTCCCTTCCGCGCCGGTTGCGCGGGGACATGGTATCGACCCTGCGCAGCAATCTCCAGCGCTACGGCATGGACGCCCTGTCCCAGCCGGGGTAACATTCGGCGCTGTCTGGCTGCAGTGACCCTGCCGGCTATAGTGAGAATGGAGGATTCGATGACCGATCCGAACCCGCGCCGTCCCTGGCTTCCCTACATCGCCCCCATGCTGGTCTTCCTGGTGCTGACATCCCTCGAGAGCCTGCTTCCTGCAGGAGAGGGTGGTGGTCCCGCTCCCCGGGCCTTCATGGCCGCCTACGTGTCGAAGATCCTTCTGGTGACGGTCACGGCGTGGCTCTGCAGGTCGACATGGAGGGATCTGGGGCTCCGCATCCGGGGAAAGCGGGGAAGCACGTCGGGAACGGGCGCCGGCGCATGGGCTGCCGCAATCCTCCTGGGGCTCATGGTCTATGCCGCATGGGTCGGACTCCACGGCCGGTATCCGGACATCCCGCTCCTGGGCGGGCGCTCGGGGTTCGATCCGGCCGGGCTGGATGGAGGCTGGCGGATCATCTTCCTCGTGGCACGATTCTACGGCCTGGTCCTGGTTGTGCCCCTGATAGAGGAGATCTTCTGGCGATCCTTCCTGATGCGCTGGATCTCCGCCGCGGACTTCACGAAGCTCCCGGTCGGGACTGTCACCCTGAAGGGGGCTGTCGTGACCATTCCGCTGTTCACGCTTGCACACCCGGAGTGGCTTCCGGCGCTCCTCACGGGAATCGCGTGGACGCTCCTGCTGATGCGAACCCGAAGCCTGGCCGCCTGCTGGATCAGCCACATGGTCGCCAACCTGGCACTCGGAATCCACGTGATGGCAACCAGTTCGTGGTGGTTCTGGTAGAGGGAATCTGCAGAATTCTCCAACCGGCGCTGCAACTGTCAGTTACACCCTATCTATGGCAGCGCCGGCCGAAGAGTCTTCACTGGCACTCTCCCCGCCGTGGGCATCACGCCCATCGGCACACTCTCGAAACTGCGGTTTGGCAATGAGTTGACCCTGGTCCAAGCCGACATTTCCGCCGGTTTCACGACCGGGAGTTGTCCTGACCGCGAGATATATGATCGTCGGAAAGGTGCCTGTGGGCAACGGAATGACTTGGAAACCCTTGGAATCCTCAGCCATGGATTGGATTTTCTGGGAAAGCAGGCTGGGGAGATCACCAGCAGGAGGATCAAGGGACCGCGGTCTGGCGAAAACACGGGATTGCGGGCAGTCCGGTACCGCATGGGTCCAAGGGATACATTCGGCTACCGGACTTGCCCAGACTTGATCGAGCGGCTATCGATACAGGTTCTTCAGCACACCCCAGGTCGGTTCCTCGACCGGCACCGGCTCGCACGGATTTGGATCACAGGTATCCCACTCGGGATGCCAGGTGCTCGGCGGAAGACAGTCGTACTCGCACACGAGCGTGCATCCTCCGTCCGGAGCGCAGCACACTGCGATCGGGGGGACCGGTGTCGGGTAGAGCATGACCCCGTAGAACGGCACTTCATCCGGATTGTCCACGTAGACCTCGAAGAATGCCGTCTCACCCGGCATCACCGGATCGGAGCAGTAGTAGAGATCGATTCTCGCTCCGACGACCTCGTTGTCGATAATCCAGACGAGCCCGGACTGGGAGCTGACCGGATCTGCTCCGCCCATGCCTGCGTCAAGGAAGTGTACGTTCGAGATGTCCTGACCACCAATGGGGTCGTAGATCTCGAAGTGGAAATCGCCCCATGGTTCGAGGCCGGTGTTGGTGACGTCCACATGACACGGTCCAGAGCGGCCTTCGCCACTGCAGACGACCTCCACCGAGTAGTGAGGACCTGCTCCGTCAATGTCGCCCGACCAGACGCATTGAGGGGGATCATCTCCTGCAATGGTAGCGGTTCCCCAGAGAACGACCGGAAGTAACAGGACGGCAAGAACCAGTGACTGGGTATCAACTCTCATTTTCGCCTCCGCATGGCACCCGGCGGATGCCGATCTTCCCACTCACACTGCCCGCAACCGATAGGAGGCTTATGCGCAGATGTTCCCTGTCATGAAACGTCATCAGCCTTGAACCGGCGCGGATTACACTGACTTAACCATGATCTCAGCAATCAGGCGGGATGGCAACCGGAAACAGCGTGTGTGGCATCACTTTCTTCTCGTCGGGGAGCTCACAGCGGGTTCCACGTCACGATGCTGTACAACCCTTGTTGCGACGGTTCAGCGTCGGGTAACAACCATGACCTTCAAAATCAGCCGTCGTTCACTCTCTCTCCGCGCTCCTCGCGATACCTGCTGATACTCCTCTTCGCAGAGTTGATCAGCTTCGTGACCTTGATCTCCCGCGGGCAGACCTTCGTGCACTCGAAGTGATTGTTACAGGCCCAGACTGAGTCCGGCTGGTCGAGGACTTCGAGGCGCGGGCCGAGCCCCTGGTCCCGGCTGTCGAAGATGAAGCGGCCGGCCTGGACAAGCGCGGCCGGACCGATGAAGCCTGGCTTGCTGTCGAGCACGGGACATGCGGAGTAACACGAGGCGCAGAGTATGCACTTCGTCGGATCGTCGATCATGGCCCGCTCTTCGATGCTCTGGCTGAACTCCCTGCCCGATCCGGACCTGGTCTCATCGGGAATGAAGAACGGCTTCACCCTGCGGTAGTTTGCGAAGAAGCCGTCCAGATCGACCATCAGATCGCGCTGGACCTTCATGTGGCGCGCGGGCTGTATGCGGACAGTGGCTCCTTCCCCGGACGCGACCTCCTGGATCAGGGTCTTGCAGGCAAGGGCTTCCATGCCGTTAATCACCATCGCATCGGATCCGCAGACGCCGTGCGCGCAGCTTCGCCTGAAGGCGAGCGAGCCATCCCTGTTGTTCTTGATCTCCATGAGAGCGTCGAGGACCCGGTCTGTGGGTTCGACCTCGACCTCGAAGCTCTGGAAGTGCGGCTCGGAGTCTCTCTCCGGGTTGAAACGCTGGATCTCGAGTGTGACCTTCATGACGGCTCCCCCTGCCTTCTCTCAGTACGTCCGCGGCTTCGGCTTCCAGATCGAGACATCCACATCCCTGTAGCCGATCTTCACATCGTCTCCTTCCAGGGAGGCGAGAGTGTGCTTAAGCCAGTTCACGTCGTCGCGCTCGGGATGGTCCTCGCGGCTGTGGGCGCCCCGGCTCTCAGTCCTGTTGAGCGCGCTTGCGGCGGTGACGAGCGACAGGTCGAGCAGGTTCTCGAGTTCGAGGATGCCCAGGACATCGGAGTTGAACGCACGGTTCGAGTCTTCGGCCCGCACCTGCCTGAACTCACCGCGCAGGGCCTGCACGAGCTCAACCGCCTCCGCCATCATCCCTGCGTTCCGGTAGACGCCGACATTCGCCATCATCGTCTCCTGCATCCGCGTGTACAGCGGCCCCACCTTCGGGCCCTTCCTGCCGTCGTGCAGGCGCTCGATCTTCCTGATTGCCGCCTCGCCTGCACCATCGGGCACCGGTGGCATGGAGGCGTTCTTCACGTAGTCTGCGATGTGCATCCCTGCGCGTCTCCCGAAGACGACGAGGTCCACGAGGCTGTTCGTCCCAAGCCTGTTTGCGCCGTGTACAGACACACATGCGCACTCGCCGACGGCATAGAGCCCCTCGTATGTGACCTTCCCGGTGTTGACAACGCCGTCGATGTCGGAGGGGATGCCACCCATCGCATAGTGCGCAGTAGGTTGTACGGGCATCGGCTGCTCGGCCGGATCGACGGCGAGATAGGTCCTGCAGAAGTCGGCGATGTCGGGGATCTTGCTGTTGACCGTCTCCCGTCCCAGGTGGGTCGCATCCAGCATCACGTAGTCGTCGATCTTCCTGTCGCCGCGCATCCCGCGGCCGGCCGCTATCTCGGTCATGATTGCGCGGCTGACCATGTCGCGCGGGGCCAGGTCGAGCAGGGCGGGGGCATACTTCTCCATGAACCGCTCGCCGTCGCGATTTCGCAGAATCCCGCCCTCTCCGCGGACCCCCTCGGTTATCAGGATCCCCATCCCCTTGATGCCGGTGGGATGGAACTGGAAGAACTCCATGTCCATCAGGGGGATTCCCGCGCGGGCAAGAAGTGCGGGTCCGTCGCCGGTGTTGGCGTAGGCGTTGGAGGTGGTCCTGAACATGCGTCCGAAACCGCCTGTCGCGAAGAGAAGCGCCTTGCAGCGGAAGAGGTGCATCTCGCCGGTCGCGAGTTCGAGGGCAAGGATACCGGCCGGGCGGTTCCCGGACATGATCACTTCGACAATGTGAAACTCGTTGAAGAAGCCGACCTCGTTCCTGATGCACTGCTGATAAAGCGTCTGCAGTATCATGTGGCCGGTTCGGTCGGCGGAGTAGCAGCTGCGGTGTACTGGGCCCTCTCCGAAGTTCCTCGTGTGCCCGCCGAACCTGCGCTGGGCAATACGCCCGTCTTCGGTGCGGCTGAATGGCAGGCCCCGGTTCTCGAGGTCGTACACGGCCCGGACCGCCTCCTCGGCAAGGGTCTGCGCAGCCCGCTGATCGACAAGGTAGTCGCCCCCCTTGACCGTATCAAAGGCGTGCCACTCCGGCCGGTCCTCCTCGATGTTGCCGAGGGCGGCGCCGATCCCCCCCTGGGCCGCGCCTGTGTGACTTCGCGAGGGGAGGATCTTGCTGATCACCGCTGTTCGCGCGTGACGGCCGGCCTCCAGGGCTGCGTACAGCCCTGAGCCGCCGGCCCCGACTATCACCGCATCATACTCGTGTGTTATCACGACAGGCTCCTTGTTCGAACACTCCAGTCCCGGCCGACCCCCCGCTGTCCGGATCCGGGTGACTCCACTGCGGAGACCATCTTCGAATCTACGATTATGCGGACAGATCCGGCAACCGATATGACGTGCATGCGATCAGGTCCGCCGTTGGATCCTCCCGGTGGACCCCTCCGGCAATGACACTGAGCTTCAACATCACATCCTCAACAGGTGTCCTTACGCCCCGGCCCGGCCTGCTCCCCGACGGTGCCGCCATCGCTCTGTCCCCTTCCTCCCGCCACCCGCATCACCACACTCGCGGCCAGCCCGGCGTAGATCGGCTCGATGCCGAGGGGGTATCCGCCGATGCGCCCGGCAATGAGCCAGGCGAGCGAGGCCAGTCCCGGAATCAGTATCCAGGGGACGATCCACTCCCTGCGGATGCGCAGTCGCGGGAAGAGGCTGCCCAGCATGGGAAGAAGCAGGGCGGGCGTGCCCACGGAGCCGAGGGTGTGCCACAGATCGACGATGCTCTCCGACATCATGGCAAGGCCTGCTGCCCACACGCCAGTGCCCAGAATGCCGATGCGGGTTCTGGATGCGGCCCGCTGCGATGTCTCATCCGGATTCCTCGAGGCAAGGTTGCCCAGGGTGGCTGCGGCGATGAATCCGTTGGTGTCCACGGTGGACATGATGGTCGCCATCAGGCCGACGAAGAAGAAGGCGGCAAGGACGGGAGGAAAGGCATGCGTTGCCAACGCGGGAAACGCGAGGACAGGATCAGTCGCCTCGGGCAGCAGCGCGCGGGAATACAGCGCGGCTGTTGTGGTCAGGAAGTCGAAGAATGCCCAGAACCCCACCGAGATGAGAATCCCCCTGCGCGCGGTTTCGGGGGAGCGGGCCGCGAACACCCGCTGGTAGAAGGCCGGCTCCACCAGCGCGCCGAGGGCGATGAAGAACCAGACGATGACGTACTGGGGGCTGTTGCCGCCGTGCCAGGTCCAGTGCGTGTCCGGAACGCCATCGAACAGCGGCCGCACACCGTGTGTAGCCATGAGGAAGAAGACGGCGACCGCGAACGCCCCGAACATGAGAGCGAACTGGAAGAGATCCGTGTGTACAACCGCCTTCAGGCCACCGCGGAGAACATACCCCAGGGATAGCGCCGTTCCCGCCAGGATCCCGACCCATGCGGGAATCCCGAACATGTAGGCGAACAGAGTGCCCAGCATCAGCACATAGGCTGCGGGCGCGGTCCTCACGAAGACTATGGCGCCGCCCACCCTGCCTGCTGCGCCTCCATAGGTGCGGCGAAGGGCGTCCGGAATGCTGACGAAGGGCGAACTCCTCGCCCTGCGTGCGAGAATCAGGGCGAACAACACCGCCGCCGTGTAGTACGGGACGCCGAACACCAGCCAGTTGGAGATCCCGTAGCGAAAGCCGTACTCGCCAACCCCAAGGATGCCGCCGTACCACGACACCACCAGAGTTCCGACGAAGGCGGGAAGGCTGAGCGCCCGGCCTGCCAGGAGGTAGTCGGCCGCGTTCTGCGCAGGGCGCTTCGCAAGCCGCAGCACGAGGTACGCGATGAAGGCCATGTAGAGGAGCAGGACTATCACGTCCGTGACTGGATGCAGATCGGTTGCGTTGGTCACCAGCCAAGCCCTTCCTGTGCGGCCGAGCCCGCACCATTCTCGCGACCTTCCGGTATCGCGGTGAAGGATTCCCGAATGCTTCTGACTACAGACTCGTCTCGATGCTGAGGAAGAAGCTGCGCGGCGCTCCGGGCCAGTAGAAGGCGAATGGCCGCGCCGGGAAGTCGTCGTAGTAGCTGTAGCCGCTCGTTTCGTACAAAGTGTCCAGGGCGTTCTGGACACGGAGTTCCAGGCGCAGCGGTCGCGGAACCCGTACATCTCTCCGGAACGGGCCGGGCAGGCGCACCCGGTCCCTGAGCTCGTACCGCAGCGAGAGATCCAGCGTGGTGAACGAATCGATGGCAATGGAGCGCGTGTTCTCGCCGTCGATGTACTGCATGCCGACATGCCGCAGGCTGCCCGACGCGCCGAGGGACCTGCCAGTCCAGATGAGGGAGAGATTGGCCAGCCTCTCCGGGCACCTGGGGATGACCTTGCCGCCGTAATCGAGGATTCCCCCCTCGTAGTCGTTCAGCCAGTATGCGTGGATCTCATGACTCACGAACCTGTGGCGGGAAAGTGTGAGGCTTCCTTCTGCGCGCAGGTTTCGCAGCAGCTGCACCGAGGCTTCCAGCTCCAGGCCCGTGTGGGACGTCCTGTCCGCGTTCGCCCTCTTGAGCTTTCCCTCCTCCTGGATGCGGCTGCCGTCGATCGGTATCAGCTCATTGCGGAAGTCCAGCCAGTAAATGCCGGCGCCCGCGCTCCATCCCCCGCGGTCGACGCTGATGCCGGCCTCGTAGTCCGTGAGCGATTCAGGCTTCACGATCGGCCTGCTCAGGCCCGTGATCCGTTCTTCGGCGTCCTCGAACGCCGGCACGGAGGATGGATCGTCCCCCTTCAGATAGTCCGCCTTGGATGGCTCCCGCTGTGCGTGGCCGAGGGAGGCGTAGAGATCGAAGCCATCGGCCAGTGATTGTGTAAGTCCGAGTATCGGCTTGAAGAAGTGGTGGACCGCCTCGAACTCGTAGCCGCGGAAGTTGCCGATCGCAGACTGCCGGAGTTCATACCGGTGGCCCTGGTACTGCAGGGCGGCAGTCACGATGGTTCCGGGCCGCAGCGGTACTCCGGCCTGCCCGTAGGCCTCGAGCGAGGTCTTGTCCGTCACGTAGCTGTAGTAGCGGTCGAGAGGAGCGCCGCCGACATCGACCTGCGTCCAGACCACCTGGCCGTAGTGGTCGCTGTCGTACCTCCGGGCGCCCGCTCCAAGGCGAAGATCACCCTTCGGCAGCAGGATCCGGAGTTCCGGGATGACACCCCAGTACTGGTTCACAAGCCAGCGCCTCTGCACGAGGTCGGTTCTGTTGATGGTCTCGCCATCCACCACGACCGGGTCGAATCCGTAGTCGTGGAACCGGCGGTCTTCCTTGAACTGCTCGAAGAACCCCTCGCCATTGACGTAGTAGACGGTGTTCGTAAGGGTGAGGCGTCTGCCCATGCGGAACTCGCTTGTGAGAGAACCTATGCGCTGTGTGAAGTCGTCTACATTGTTCTCGTAGACTGCATAACGGTTGAAGCGGCGGTCCCGCCTGTCCGACAGATCGAAGCCCTGCTGCGGGCTGATTCCGTCCCAGGCGAAGTTGGTGCGTTCACTTCCGACGAGCAGGTCGAGCTTGTGGCTGCCGCTCTCAACGCTCTTGAGCCCGGAGAGGGCGAATGACTCCTGCCTGGTCCCGCTGCTGACGCGGTATCCCTCGCTCCCCAGGCGGCTGTAGCGGGCGTAGAGGGCCGCAGTGCGGTCCTGGACCGGGCCGGAGGCGAACGACAAGCGGTAGATGCGCGTCGGCAGATCCAGCCCGGATTCGGTGTAGTTGCCGTACCCCGCCCGCAGGTGCAATCCGGGTTCCACTGCGAGGGGGCTCGTGACGACATTTACGCCGCCTCCGAAGGAGGTAGCCCCGAAGAGGTTGGCCCCCAGACCGCGGTGTATCTGCACACTCTGCGCTCCGGCCAGTATGTCGCCGTGGTCGACCCAGTATACCTGGTGCGCCTCCGGGTCGTTCAGGGGAACCCCGTTCAGAAGAATACCAAGCCGGTTCTGGTCGAATCCGCGGATCTTGAGGTATGTGTAACCGAACCCGTTGGCCGCGTCCGAGTATGCGTGAACACCAGGAGCGGTCGTCAGGGCCATCGGCACGTCCTGTCCGAACGAGACCCTGTCGATATCCTCCCGCTCGAGATTGGTAAAAGCCACCGGGCTGTCGGGCCTGCGGGCCCGTGTCCGCTGTATTACAACTTCGTCTACCCTGTAAACGCGGAGGCTGTCTTCCGACTCCGCGCGAACCAGGCGTGGGGATGTGAATGCCAGGGTTGCGGAAGAGACGCCAGGATGGCCCGGGGCAATTGCAGCGACACACGCATGCACTCCGCCGACTGGGACCAGGGCCCCACGGCAGGGGACAAGGAGCAGTAGAATCTGCATGGCAATCTGGCCAGTGAAGACGGACATCGCGCACCTCCTTGGTGGAAGGTCGCGGCGTCACACTTTGGGGACAGGAGACCGGAGGCTGGCATCATCAGCAGACTTCGTGTCTTCCCTACGCCGGTGTGAGCCGGATCAGGTTCAACGGGTATCTTCTCAGCCCGGCGCATCCGCGCCGGACACCCCCAACCCGGACTCCGCGTCGTCGTCCGGGCCAACACGCCGCCGGAAGGGTCCGGCGGACAGCAGGCATGGTAGCGCAGGGAATGGAGGAAGTCCAGCGCACCCGTCTTCCAACAATGAGATGAGCCTGGGGAATGGGCTGACTCAGGCGCCACACGAGCCCGGAGGACGGGCTGATTCGGGCTTGGGGCAGGTGTCGCTACCGTATCCTCAGCATCCTCCCTCCGACTGCGGCGCCTTCGGCCGTCTCAAGACGGAAGAAGTACTGCCCGGAGGGTGCGGGTCGGCCGGAGGCATCGAGCCCGCACCAGACCATCTCGTGAACGCCGGCCGGCGTTTCGGCCCTCCTCGCGAGCGTCCGCACAAGCCTGCCCGTTGCGTCGTGGATCCGCAGGTCGATCTGTGCAGGATCCTCGAGGCGGAAGCGTATCCGGGTGTCGCGCAGGAACGGGTTGGGCCTGCATGTCTCAGCCTCAATCCCGAGGAACGATTCGTCGCCTGTCCGGACAGCGGGCACTGATGCCGGATCAACCGATGTGATCGAGTGGAGATCCACGAAGTCCCCCGCCACAGCGGAGATTATCGGATCGAACCTGAGCCTGGTGATCGCACCTGAATAGAGCGGGTGGGAGTGCAGGTCTACCTGGAAGGTCCTGACCTGGCCGTCCGGGATGACGGTGAACTGCACACGCCTGTCACCCGAGAATGTCCCGTCCTCCAGCGCGAAGAAGATTTCCGCATGGTCTGTCGCGGTACTGCACGCCGCCTGGATGTAGATGCGCGGAACATCGGATGCATCCCACATTCCCGGCGGCAATGTCACCTGCGGATCATGCTGATCGAGGATGAGGCGCCAGAACCCGTCGAAGGGCGGGCTGGAGTCGGACAGGTGGCGGGGCAGGCAGTGCCCGCGGTCGCGGTGGAAGAGCAGGTTCGGTCCAGGGGCGGGAGCGTTGGCACAGGCATAGCTCCGGATGTCCGCGTGCAGATCGCCCAGGATCAGGGTGTACTCGTACTCGTACACGATGTCGTGGTCGATGAGATCGGTGTGAAGCGGGGAGATGTAGCCGGTGTTGAAGGAAGCCGGCCATCCCCAGCCCGGCGATCCCGCGAATCCCCCCACCGTCAGGGTGGCGCCGGGAAGGAAGACGCCGAGGCCCCAGTCGTTGTTGTCGACCAGCGCGGACCAGTTCTCGGTGCTGTTCCAGTAGGCCCACGGCGGCCCGCTGTTGTGGATCTGCGTGAGTCCGTCCCCGGTGAAGGGAGCCGAGCCTGTGTATGTGAACAGCCGGTGGAGGGTCCCGACAGTGTAGATCGCAGGCAGTTCCTGGTGCCTGCCGCCGTAGCGGGTCGTGTCGTTACGGGCGTTGACGAGACGGTTGCGGACATGGACGCGGTTCTCATCCAGGGTGACCCACACCTCCATCGTGCACTCGGAATCCACGTTCCTGAGGGCCCACTGCTTGGGTACCGACATGGCGTATATCGTCGATCCGTCGTTGTAAGAGTCGATGACGGCGGAGGGATAGCCGTAGACATCCCCTGCCTGAACAGGATTCCAGCCCCAGCCCGCATAGGCCGGGTGCTGCGTGGCTCCCGGAGGTATGAACGGATCCGGGCCCGAGTAGTACGACTGCTGGATGTATCGGCCGAGGTCGTAGATGTTGACGACGCTGGATCCCGATCCGTGCTCGCCCAGGTAGCTGATAGCACCCCCGCGCTCCAGATCGACCCCGACCCGTATCACGCCGTTGTCGAGATATGTGATCTGGGAGAGCGCGGGACCGGACGAGCACGCGAGAAGCAGGAAGACCAGCGTGGCGGCCCAGGCCGCCCTGCCGGATACCCGGCCCGGACCGATCCGCCTGTGGTCGGCTCCTGATCCTCCCGTGGCGGAAGGGATGTGCAGGAGGTGATCTGTCGGCATGTCGTGGAGCGCCTCAAGTGTCCGGGATGTGGTTCCTGCCGGGCCGCCCTCCCGCGACTCGGATCAGGCGGGGACGGACGGACGAATCGTCTTCGACAATGATAGCACAGCCTTGTGCGGGATCCTCACACGCAGCCACGGTGACTCCCGGCACACGACGGGGAGAATGGAACCCGAAGGGTGGTGACACGGCCAGGTTGCAGTCCTCAGCGTCACCCGGCTTACGGGCGGGGGCGTTTGCCCTTGCCCCCACTCGATTCTGTCCTAACATGAAGGTCGCCGGTCGGCCGCAATCCGGTCGCGTATGATTCCATCCACCCGGCCCTGACGGTCCTACCCGACAGGAGGAAGTCACATGAGGTTCCGAGGCGCTCACTCACTCGCCGTGGCTGCCTGCTGTCTCTGTCTGGCGGCCTTCGACGCTTCCGCCCGCGATGTGGTCGTCACCCTGGCCAACGGCGCCCAGGCTGCGGGGAGGTTTCTGTCCGAGGATGCAGAGCACGTCATCATCTCGACCGACATCGGCGAGGTGCGAATCCCCCGCGACATGGTTCGAAACATCATGGACGCGCCGTTCACCAACCTGCAAGCCGCACTGGCGGACAGCACCGTTCTGAATGACCAGGTGGTGGTCTACCTCGATGATGGATCGACCCTTGAAGGGTTCGTCCTCGCGAAGAGCCGTGGAATGGTCATGATCCGAAACGAGATCGGGCGTTTCACACTGTCCAAGGACCGCATCCGGAGGATCGAGTACATCTCGGCCCCCTTCGGAGAGAAGGGAGAGTCTGTTCAGCTGACCATGGCCGATGGAACGAGGCAACGTGGGTTCATCCTCTCCGAGACGCCATCAACAATCACACTGATCACGGAGTTTGGGCAGGTGGCCGTGGATAAGCGGAACCTGAGGGCGATGGAGTACGGCATCCGGCTTCCGTTCGATCCCTTCAAGCCCCACAAGCCTGTCCGGCCGCCTGATCTGCCCGGCCCGCCGGGCCTTCTGGTCAGCGAACTGCTTCAGTGGATCCATGCAGGTGCCTGGCCTGGTATGGGCAGGGAGTTCGGGAATGGCTTCTACTTTGGCGGAGGACCCAGAAGGCCCCTGATCGAGGGGGACGCGTACGATGTCGGCGGGTCGGTCACGCTGGACTTTCTTTACTCAGGCATAGACAGGGACGCATTCGACACATCGGGCATTCCCGGCGAGGTGAAGGTGGAGGGGCACAGCTTCGTCTTTCGCCTGGCAGTTTCGGCCCCTGTCTTCCTGCACATGCGCGGTCCATCGAGGCTGCAGTTCTACCTGGAGCCCTCGCTGGATGTCCTCCTGGTCAGGAAGAAGGCCCGGGTGGTATACCTCAGCTTCCCGACTTCGAGCACCGACGAGAGGTCAACCGACCTCCGCTTCGGAGTCGGGGTTAGGGCCGGGCTCGAGTACGCGATTCAGCCCGCCCTCGCTGTGGGGGCAAGCGTCGGGCGCACTACGGTCTTCGGAGATGACGGGGTCCAGGGTGTATCGATCCATGTCACAACCAGGCCCTTCTTCTAGACGGCGCTGCCGGCGTGCCGACCGGTGCTCCGTGCTCGCCTGCGACACGCGCCCGGAGGTGATTCTGCAGAGGAGGCTGCTCCGGAGCCTGTGCGTGGCTGTCATGGCGTTGGCCGTCTGCGCCGCCCGGCACTCAGCAGCCCCGGGTTCCGATGACCAGTACATCGAACTCCGGAATCACCTCGCGGTCACCCAGTTCGTGTCGTACAGCCGCGGTGAACTGGGAGGCCTCGTGAACCCGGCGGGACTCGCGGCAGGCGGAGGGGACAACGGCATTCTCTTCCAGTTCAGCCGCACCAGCGAAGATGCCGCGCACCCGGAACTCAACGTGATGCTGTCGATCGGCGGGCTCGGGCTCAGTTATCACGAGCAGAGGGAAGGCCTGGAGGACAGGACGGCGAGGCTTCACGTGTACGGCATGTCGCTTGCCGTCGGAGGCTCGGTACTCTCCCTGGGGAACAGGGTCAGGATGATCGAGGTGACCGGGGTCGAGGGTTACAAGAAGGCATATGACCTGGACGCCGGGTTCCTGCTTCAGCCGATCCCCGGGCTCGTGCTCGGCGGAGTCCTCGAGAACGCATCCGAGGCCGAGGTCGCACCGGGCGTGAGACTCGGCAGAAGGATCCGGGGTGGCGCCAGCCTGCTTCTCTTCGAGGAGAGGCTTGTCGTGAGCCTGGAAGGATCCGGCCCGGACTCGGTGAGGGACGCAGACGAGGTGTTGTTCAGGGCAGGGGCCCGCGTGCGGCCGTTCAACCTGCTCAGCCTGTACGCCGGAGCGGAGCGGCAGCCGGGCGCGGATGAGGTTGGCGACCACTGGTTCGGGGCGGATCTGCACCTGATGGGATGGGTCACGGCCGGCGCTACTGCAATGGGCAACCGGGATGACGGGATTCAGAGGATTGCCGCACAGATCCGATGGGGGCTTGCATCTTCCGGGCGGTCGCGCTGGGACTAGCCCGGACCATTTCCGGGACTTGTGACCGGACACCCGCAAGCAGCGAGGGATTCCAACGAGGAGGAGACACGAACCATGAAGCACCGGATGGCACTGGCGATCGCGCTGCTGGCGCTCTGTTCGGCCTGCTCCGACGACAGCCTTCCAACCGAGACGGTCCCTCCGCGGACCCCGGAAGGCTTCCGCATGGTGGGAGCGGGCGACGGCCAGGTCCTGCTCGCGTGGGACCCCAATCCCGAGCCCGATCTGCACGGGTACATCCTCTATCGCACCACGAGCACAACCATGTCCTTCGCCGAGATTACACGGATTACATCGACGCAGTTTGCCGACCGGTATCTCCACTACGACACCACGTACGTGTACAGACTGACTGCGTACGATCACGTGGGGAATGAGTCCCCTCCGACACATGAAGTCAGAGTGCGGCCGCTGAACCTTTCCCCCCCGGTCGAACCCAGGGGGTTGGTCGTCATGGGCAGGAACTGGACCTATCCGCCCGGGACCGGCATCGACATCCGGTGGCTCCACGGGGAGGAGTCGGATCTTTCGCACTATCTCATCTATCGTGGGGACAATGCGGCCTTTGAGGCCGATTCGAGCACCTACGTGGACTCGACCGCGGCAACCTTCTACACGGACAGGGATGTCCCCGTGGGAGAGACACGCTGGTACAGGCTGATCGCCGTTGACCTGGGCGGATTGCGCAGTGTCATCGGCAGAGCAGCCTCCGACAGGATCCTTCCCAAAGCCAGCCTCATCAGTCCTGTCGGAAACGCGCAGGTGTCCCAGCCGATCGAGTTCCGCTGGGAGGCGGTCGCGGGTGCACAGGCTTACGAGGTGGTGGTCGGCCAGGGGCCATACTCGGATGAACTGTGGAGATCCGGCAACCTGCCTGCCGGCACCACGTCCACCACCTATGGCGGCCCGATCCTGCAGAGTGGCCGGTCGTACACCTGGTGGGTCATCACCTACAGCCGTACCGCACCCACGGACAGCGATGGGCGTTCCGTCCCGCCTGAACCGAACTCGCAGAGCGATTTTGCGAGGTTCATATTCAGGTAGGGGTGTGCCGGTGGAGTCTGTCAACGACTCCTGAACACTCCGTGTGCCCGCACAGTGCCCATCACTTTCAATGTGGCCGCGGCTGTGCAGCCGTGGATGGCTACAACAACTTCGCGTTGGTCGTTGTGCAGGCAGAGCTTCAATGTGGCCGCGGCTGTGCAGCCGCGGATGGGTAGCTGAGCGCCGCATCGAGCGCCGCC